>NZ_JCAXDU010000006.1:0-251345 GCF_059759155.1 Rhodococcus sp. GQ147 | reverse complement strand
CTGTTCGTTGCTGCGGGGACGGCCGGGACGAAGTGTGGAGGACATGTGCATCACCTGTGATGTCGGAAGGGACCGCAGGACACGACCCGTAGGACGCCCTGCGGAACAGTGGATTTCGAGAAGGAAGAAGAGTCAGTGTGATCGGGTGCAACGCGACCGTCCGAGTCGGCGAGGTCGCGATGCGGGCGGCGGTCCCAGCGGTTCGGAGAGATACCGGTCGTAGATGGTGCGGCGGTCCGCGGACCTCCGGAGTTCGTCCAGCAAAGGTCCGTCACGGAGGACCGCGCCGGGACCGAGCAGCCCTTCGACGACTGCCAGCGCCCCATCGGCGTCCCCGTGGTCCAGGCGTTCACGAACGCCCGGCAGACAGTCCGGTCGGCGATGCGCCTGGTCGATGACGTGAAGACACGGCAACGGGGTGCCGCCCAGTGCGGCGAGCAGTTCCTCGCGCCGGATCTCGGCGGGATCATGATCGAGCGCGGTCAGGACGCCGTCGACCACCCCCAGCCGGTGCCGTTCACCACGACAGTCGACCAGGTGAATCCGGTTCTCCTGCTTCGGCATCCGGGGTCTTCTCGGCGGTGGCCGGTCCGGATCCAGCGCGGCGGCGACCAGCGGATGCAGCCGGTCGACGGTGATAGCTCCCGACCGCAGCAACGCCAGGTCGGGCGGCACCCAGGTCGCGGCGTCGGGCAGCACCGGCAGCGCGGCGAGCCGGCCGCGCGGGTAGTCGTCCACACGACGCAGCGCCACGGGCTCAGTGCTGCCGACCGGTTCCACCACCACATCGTGTCGACTCCCGCATCGCACCCGCACGGGACCGTCGCGCCGACCGTGCGCGCGCAGCAGGATGTCGCATTCGGCCGCCCAGCGGTCGACGGCACAACCCTCCGGAATCACTGCGGCCCAGTAAGGTTCGAGGAGGTACCCGACCGGCACCTGCCCTACCCCACCGCGGATCGGAAGCTCGCCGGACCTGCGCACGTCCCACAGATGCCGATGGAGGTCGAACCGGAACCGTCTGTTGGGGCGCGGATGCGGATGGTTCGTGGAATCCGAGCCGTCCCACAACGTCAGCGCGATCCGCTGACCGGCATCCGCCCAGGCGGGAGCGGTGTGGACCACCAGATGCACGGAACCTGTTCTGCTGCCACGTTTTGCAGGTTCGATGTCCCCGTAGCGGGCCAACGTGATGGTCAGCCCGGGGCGCAGAAGGCCGTCGGGGGCCACGCGTGGCAGGTGCCAGCGCAGCAGGTCGGGGGCCAGGTGTCGTAGATCGTCGAGGACCTGCGACGCAACCTCGACGCCGTGCCTGTTGCGCAGTACGCGTAGGTCGAGGTCGGGGTCGAATCCCGCTGCGGCACAAGCGCCACGCCAGTCACCTGCACGGCGTCGGTCGGTCGCGTCCTCGATCATGGACGGCGGCACGGCGAACTCGCGCACGCGCAGCCAGAAGGACAGTCGGGGATCGGTCCCGTTCGCGGTCGGAGGGTGCATCAGCACTCACCGTGTGCGAACTGGGCCCCCAATCTTTGATCAGAGAAGGTTGTCATCGGCGCAATCGTAGCGTGCCGCGGCGATTGCGGCGAGTGCGCGCGGCCGGTTGCCGTCCCCCCGTGCGTGCTTCCGGTAGCACCGGCCACCATATTCACGCACGAGGAGCAGGACCTAGACTGCTCACCCATGGCCGGGAATCCCGCATTCGACCACCTCATCGAGTCGTTGATCGCCGCGGTGGGCCGACCCGCCTTCGACCGCGGCATGCGCTACGCCGATCGAGGCGCGGTCGTCGACTGCGGATTCGACGAGGACAATTTCGTCGGTTTCGGACGAATTGCCGGTACCCGGGTGTACCAGGCTGTCGTGCAACTC
Source organism: Rhodococcus sp. GQ147 (assembly GCF_059759155.1). Classification (NCBI taxonomy): domain Bacteria; kingdom Bacillati; phylum Actinomycetota; class Actinomycetes; order Mycobacteriales; family Nocardiaceae; genus Rhodococcus; species Rhodococcus sp. GQ147. The sequence goes on along the minus strand of NZ_JCAXDU010000006.1, from coordinate 249,473 downwards.
CACCCCGGACCGCGAGGACTCGAATTCGAGTACGGCGAATGCTCGTGCCCGGTCGGCTACGACTGCAAGCACACCGTGGCGCTTCTGCTTGCGCTGCTTGTCCCACAGGAGGACATGACCCCGGACACGCCCTCGTGGGAAGCACCGTTCGAAGCTCTCTTCGCGGACCACGAGACCGGTAGCGGCGTGCCCCTTGCCCTGCAACTGGCGTTGACACAGCGAACGCACGCTCCGGCGCCGATGCTCACCGCGCGGGTGCTGCGCCCCGGACGCACGGGATGGGTCTCCGGCAACATTTCGTGGCAGAACATCGCCTACACCTACGACGTGAACGAGCAACACCGGCAGTTGCTGCTCGAATTCGCGGCACTGGTACACGCCTCGACACGGAGTTGCTACAGTTCCGCCCAGACCACCCTCGATCTGTCGGCGGTGTCGCCGCGACTGTGGTCACTGCTCGACGATGCCCACCGCCTCGGGATCGAGCTGCGCTACGCGCAGAAGAAGCACGGTGCGGTGCCGCCGCCAGGCACCGCCGATGTGCACGTCGACGTCGCCGATTCGGGTGACGGCCTGACCGTCACCCCAGCCCTGCACATCGGCGACGATTCGACCGGGACCGCGGTCGCGTTCATCGGCACCCCCGCCCACGGCGTCGTCTACCTCCCCTCCGGGGATCACGACCGCGGCGCGCCGGCAGATCTGCCGTTCCGTCTCGCGCAACTCCGCAACCCCGTTGCCGCCGGCATGCAGCAACTGCTGCAGAGCGGCGGTGCGCTCACCGTGCCGGCAGATCAGGTGCCGCGGTTCGCGACCACCTACTACCCGCGCCTGCAACGAGCAGCGACCGTCACCTCCGCCGACGGCTCGTTCACGGCCCCGACCGTCAGCGGACCGACGCTGCTCCTGCACGTCGCCTTCCGTCCCCGGCATCGCGCCGATCTGCACTGGCAGTTCGGCTACACCGTCGGTGACGGCGAGTACACGGTCGAGTTGTACGACCGTCTCGGCGACACCGTCCGCGACCGCGACGTCGAGGACGCGCTGCTCACCGAGATCCGGCCGGTGGTCGCCCCGTTCGGCCTGGACAACTCCGTCGACCGGCGGCTGTTCCCCCGCGTCACCATCACCGACCTCGACACCGCACGACTGGTATCCGAACTGCTGCCCCTGCTGTCCGGCCGGGCCGACGTGCAGGTGCGCGTCGACGGCACCCCCGCCGACTACCATGACGTCGGCGACAGTCTGCGCATCGGACTGTCCACCGAGGCCACCGCCGACTCCGACTGGTTCGACCTGAACATCACCATCGAGATCGAGGGTGAGACGATCCCGTTCTCCGAGGTGTTCACGGCGCTCAGTGAAGGCGCCTCGTATCTGATGCTGCCCGACGGTGCTTACCTGTCGCTGGACAAACCCGAATTGCAGCAGCTGCGCCGACTCGTCGACGAAGCCCGCGCGCTGCACGAAAACGACGATCCGGATCGATTGCAGCTGAGCCGATTCCAGGCCGGCATCTGGGAGGAATTGGCGGCACTCGGTGTCGTCGAGAAACAGGCCGCGGCCTGGAAGAAACAGGTGCAGGGACTTCTCGATGTGAAGGCGACAGCGAAGACCCGCGTACCGAAGGCATTACACGCAACACTGCGGCCGTACCAGCTCGACGGATTCCGGTGGTTGACGTTCCTGTGGACGCACGGACTCGGCGGAATCCTCGCCGACGACATGGGCCTCGGCAAGACCCTGCAGTCGCTTGCACTGATCTGCCACGCTCGCGCGAAGCGACCCGCGGATGCTCCGGTACTCATCGTCGCGCCGACATCGGTGGTTCCGAACTGGGCCACCGAAGCCCGGCGATTCGCACCGGACCTGAACGTCGTGGCGATCACCGAGACATCCGCCAAACGCGGTGTGTCGCTGGGTGATCTGCTCGACGGGATCGACGTCGTCGTCACGTCGTACACGTTGCTGCGCCTGGATATCGACGAGTACCTCGACCGGGACTGGTCGATGCTGCTGCTCGACGAAGCGCAGTTCGTCAAGAACCACCGGGCGAAGGCGTATCAGTGCGTGCGGCAGATCGAGGCACCACTGAAGGTCGCAATCACCGGCACTCCGATGGAGAACAATCTGATGGAGTTGTGGTCGCTGCTGTCGATCACGGCGCCCGGCCTGTTCCCTCATCCGACGAAGTTTCAGGACTACTATCGCAAACCCATCGAGACAGGCAGCAACCCCGAACTGCTGGTGCAGTTGCGGCAGCGCATCAAACCGCTGATGTTGCGTCGCACGAAGGAACAGGTCGCCACCGACCTGCCGGAGAAACAGGAGCAGGTGCTCGAGGTGGAGCTCGCACCGAAACACCGTGCCCTCTACGACCGGCAGTTGCAGCGGGAGAGGCAGAAGATTCTCGGGCTCGTCGACGACCTCGACAGCAACCGCTTCACGATCCTGCGGTCGCTGACCTTGCTGCGGCAGATGAGTCTCGATCCGGCGCTGGTCGACGACGCGCACGGCACAGTCGGCTCCGCGAAGATCGATGCGCTGCTCGAACAGCTCGACGACGTGATCGCCGGCGGGCACCGGGCCTTGGTGTTCAGCCAGTTCACCGGGTTCTTCGACCGGGTCCGGACACGGCTCGACGCTGCCGGAATCGACTACCTGTATCTGGACGGCAAGACCCGCAAACGCGGAAAAGTGCTCGAGGACTTCAAGTCCGGGGTGGCGCCGGTGTTCCTCATCAGCCTCAAGGCCGGCGGGTTCGGCCTGAATCTGGTGGAAGCGGACTACTGTTTCCTGCTCGACCCGTGGTGGAACCCCGCGACCGAAGCGCAGGCCGTCGACCGTACCCACCGCATCGGGCAGACCCGCAACGTCATGGTGTACCGGCTGATCGCCCGCGACACCATCGAAGCGAAGGTGCGGGCGCTGCAAGTGCGCAAGGCGGAGCTGTTCTCGTCCGTCGTCGACGACGGAGAGATGTTCTCGTCGGCATTGACCGCCGACGACATCCGCGCCCTGCTGGCGTAGCTACGGTGCGTGGTCCTGGTAATGTCTGCTACCACACCACGCACCGACGCCTCAGCGCAGGTTCACACCAAGCAGCGCGTCGACCGCGTCGGCGAACAGACCCGGCGCCGATGCGTCGTCTCCCCCGCGCTCGACGGCGAAGGTCGCCCACCCGTCGAGGGCATCGAGGGCCTTCGGGGTGTCGAGGTCGTCGGCGAGGTGCTGGCGCAGGCGCGCGACCGTGTCCTCGGCGGAGGCGGCCGACGGCAGCGCCGCCGCCTGCTTCCACAACGCCAGTCGCGCCTCGGCGGCGGCGAGGACCTCGGACGTCCACGGACGGTCGACGCGGTAGTGCCCCGACAACAGCCCGAGCCGGATGGCGGCGGGGTCGACGCCCTCACCGCGCAGCTTGGAGACGAACACCAGATTGCCGCGCGACTTGGACATCTTCTCGCCGTCGAGGCCGATCATGCCGGTGTGCACGTAATGCCGGGCGAAGCGCCGGTCGCCGGTGACAGCCTCGGCGTGCGCGGCGGAGTACTCGTGGTGCGGGAAGATCAGGTCGCTGCCGCCGCCCTGCACGTCGAAGCCGGAACCGATGCGGTTGAGGGCGATGGCCGCGCACTCGATGTGCCAGCCGGGGCGTCCGTCACCGAAGGGCGACGGCCAGGCCGGTTCGCCGGGACGCTGCGCGCGCCACAGCAGGGCGTCGAGCGGGTTGCGCTTGCCGGGACGCTCCGGGTCGCCGCCCCGCTCGGCGAAGAACCGCATCATCGTGTCGTGGTCGTAGCCGGACTCGTAGCCGAACTGCTCGGTGGCGTCGGTCCGGAAGTAGACGTCCGGGTACTCGGCGTCGTCGACGATGTACGCGGCACCGGAGGCAACGAGCTTCTCGACGAGTTCGACGACCTCGTTCACCGATTCGACAGCACCGATGTAGTCGCGCGGGGGCAGCACCCGCAGTGCCTCCATGTCCTCGCGGAACAGGGCAGTCTCGCGCATGCCGAGGACGACCCAGTCCTCACCGTCGCGCTCGGCGCGTTCGAACAGCGGGTCGTCGACGTCGGTGACGTTCTGCACGTAGTGGACGTCGTGGCCGGCGTCGCGCCAGATGCGGTTGACCAGATCGAAGGTCAGGTAGGTGGCGGCGTGGCCGAGGTGCGTAGCGTCGTAGGGGGTGATGCCGCACACGTACATCGTCGCGGTGCCGCCCGGGGTGACCGGACGCACCGCTCGGTCCGCGGTGTCGAACAACCGCAGCGGAGGCCCCTGACCGGGGACGGACGGGATCGCGACGTCGGACCAAGATTGCATGACTACGAGCCTAATGGAGTCGCGAAAGTGCTCCACGCGGGCACCCGGGCGTGCGGCAGGCGAACGGCCGCAGCCTCAGAAGGCGGGCCAGGGAATACGCCGGTCGCCGCGCGGATGCGGCATCACGGGGTGTTCGAGCAAGCGGGTGATCCTGCGCTGCAGGGCACGCACCTCGGTGGCGGTGATGTGCTCGCACAGTTCCTCGGCGAACCCACCGTCGAACCGGCGCAGCAGCTTGTCGAGGTCGGCGAGGAGAACCGGGTCGACCGGGTCGCCGCTCCATCCCCACAGGACGGTGCGCAGCTTGTCGTCCTGGTGCAGGCAGATGCCGTGATCGACGCCGTAGACGTGTCCGTCGAGACCTTCGAGGACGTGCCCACCTTTGCGGTCGGCGTTGTTGAGGACGACATCGAGCACCGCCATGCGTTGCAGGCGCGGATCGTCGGCGTGGGCGAGCACCACCTCGGCGCCGTCCAGATCGCGGGCACGCAGGATCGGCAGCCACCCCTGCGCGACCGCACTGGCCGGGCACAGGTCCACCAGATCCAGGCGTTCCGTTCCGCCCTGCGCGGAGTCGACCGTGTCGATCCAGCGCTGCACCATGCCGGGACCGTACGGGCCGTCGCGCAGCACGGTGAGCGGGATGACGTCCCAGCCGAGTGCCTCGGAGATCAGGTACGAGGCGACCTCGCGTCCGGCGAGGGTGCCGTCGGGGAAGTCCCACAACGGCCGCTCCCCGCGGACGGGTTTGTAGACGCACCGAACCTCGGTGTCGCCGAGCTGCGCGTCGCACACGAGGGTCGCGTTGCTTGCGTGTGCGATCTGCCCGACGACGTCGAGGTCGCCATCGGTCAGCACGCTCCGCACGTCCGGCGCCGTCACGCGGTCAGCTTTCTTCCTCGCCGAACCACGCGGCCGGATCGAATCCGGGGGTACGCAGGTAACCGTTGGTGCGGACGCAGATGTGTCCGTCGGCGCCGATCGGTTCGCCGCACAGCGGGCAGGGCGCGCGTCCGGCCGAGACGACGAGTTCGGAGCGGGCCGCGAATTCGCGGGCCTGCACCGGGGTGAGGAATACCCGCACCGCGTCGGGACCTTCCTCGGTGTCGTCGAGCACCACGGACTCGTCGAGTTCGGTGTCGGTGACCGCGAGCAGCTCCACCACCACCGATCCGGCGTCGGCGTCCCAGCCCAGACCCATGGTGCCGACCCGGAACTCGGCCTCGATCGGTGTCACCAACGGGCTGACGTCGACCTCGGGGTCGTCGGGGATCACGGTGCCGAAGCGGCGCTGTACCTCTTCGAGCAACAGCCCCATCCGGTCGGCCAGGATCTGCACCTGCTGCTTCTCCAGAAGCACGCTCACTACACGGGACTCGTGCACGGCCTGCAGGTAGAACACCCGGTCGCCCGGTTCACCGACAGTGCCGGCGATGAACCGATCAGGTGTTCGAAACACGTGTATCGCGCGGGCCATCACACCTCCTCGAGTCCCCACACTCTGCCATGACGGACACTGCCATTATCCGCGTGCCGTCTCCTGTCGGTGCCCCTGCGGTGGGTCGCCGGGTTCCTCGACCGCGCCGGGCACTTCGCCGCCGGGCACGGACTTGGGTTCGGACGGCCCGGCAAGCCCGGACAGGTCCGAACCGGTGTCGTTCACGCGCAGCACGAACGGCCGGGTGTCGGTGTAGCGGACGACGCTGATCGACGCCGGCTCGGCGACGATCCGCTGGAAGCTGTCGAGATGCGTCGCGAGCGCGTCGGCGAGGATCGACTTGATGACGTCGCCGTGGCTGCACGCGATCCACACGACGTCCTTGCCGTGCGCCTCGCGCAGACGCCGGTCGTGTTCGCGGATCGCAGCGACCGCGCGGGACTGCACCTGCGCGAGCCCTTCACCGTCCGGGAAGACCGCTGCGGAGGCATGCTGCTGCACGACCGCCCACTGCGGTTCCTTGACCAGTTCCTTCAGTTCGCGTCCGGTCCACTGCCCGTAGTCGACCTCGGCGAGTCGCTCATCGACGACCGGTTCGAGTCCACGATCGGTCGCCAGCGGCTGCACTGTCTGCCGGCACCGCAGCAGCGGCGACCGCACGATCTCGGTGATCTCGAGCCCGGCCAACCGGGTGACGAGATTCTTCGCCTGGACGTGGCCGACCTCGTCGAGTTCGACACCGAGGGAACGACCGGCCAACACGTGCGAGGTGTTCGCCGTCGACCGTCCGTGCCGCAGCAGGATGACCGTCATGCGCCCAGCCTAGAGGTACCGCCTGTCGGCAGCCTCTCAGGTGGCGGAGACCACGCCGGTGGCGAGCAGTCCGAGCACGATCACGCCGAGGATCACGCGGTAGCCGACGAACCAGTACATCGAGTGGTTGACGACGAAGCGCAGCAACCAGGCGATCGCAGCGTAGCCGACCACGAAGGCGATCACGGTCGCGACGAGCAACTGCGCCCCCGAGGCATTGAGCCCCTCCCCGGCCGGTTCGAAGGCGTCCGGCAGGCTGAACAGACCGGAGGCGACGACGGCGGGGATGGCGAGCAGGAACGAGTATCGGGCGGCAGCCTCGCGGGTGAGCCCGAGGAAGAGACCGGCGGAGATGGTGCCGCCGGAGCGGGACACGCCGGGGATCAGGGCCAGCGCCTGCGCCGAACCCATGATCAGCCCGTCCTTGAGGGTGAGCTGACTCACGTCGCGCCGCTGTTTGCCGAAGTACTCGGCAGCTGCGATGACGATCGAAAACACGATGAGCATGGTGGCGACGAGCCACAGATTGCGGGCGACGGTGCGGATGTCGTCCTTGAACAGCACGCCGAGGATGCCGATCGGGATGGTGCCGAGGATGACGTACCAGCCCATCTTGTAATCGTGGTCGGAGCGGTGCTCCTTGTGGAACAGGCCGCGGAACCAGGCCCGCAGGATCCGCCAGATGTCCCCGGCGAAGAACACCAGAACGGCGGCCTCGGTGCCCAACTGGGTGACTGCCGTGAAGGACGCGCCGGCGTCCTCTCCGAAGAAGATCTCCGAGACGATCCGCAGGTGGCCGGACGAGGAGATCGGCAGGAACTCCGTGAGGCCCTGCACGATGCCGAGGACGATCGTCTGCAGCCAGGTCATCGATTCGCCGATCATGCGGCGACCCCCGGCACGAAGGCTGCGGTGGGGACGGATCGGTGGTCGCGGATGCAGGGAGCAGTTCTCACTCGGCGAAGGGTACGTGGAACCCGACCGGTCGGCGCGCCGGACGCTGCCGCGCGCCTGTTGCGCATTAGGGTGCAGTACCAGGGTCGTGGCCGAGCGCGGCGACGTCCCGTCGTGTCGGGAGGAAACGCGGACGGTTATGGAATACAGGACAGTCGGTGCGAGCGGCCTGCGGGTTTCACGGCTCGGCCTGGGCACCTTGACGTGGGGTCGTGGAACGGACGGCGACGAGGCCGCAGCCCAGTTGTCGGCCTTCGTCGATGTGGGCGGCACGCTCGTCGACACCTCCCCCGCCTACGGGGACGGGGTCGCGCAACGGATCCTCGCCGAACTGCTCGACGACGTGGTGCCCCGCGACCAGCTGGTGCTGTCGGGCAGCTCCGGCATCGACACCACCACACTCGGTTCCGGCCGCGTGGACTGCTCCCGCTCGGGCCTGCTCAACCAGCTCGACGCGACCCTGCGTGAACTCGGCACCGACCACCTCGACGTGTGGCAGGTTGCGACGTGGGATCCGCACACCCCCGTCGACGAGGTGATGGACGCCCTCGAATTCGCCGTCACCAGCGGGCGCGTGCGATACGTCGGGGTGCGCGGCTATCTCGGCTGGCAGCTCGCGACCGCCGCGGCCGCGGCCCGGCGCCCGGCGCCGCTGATCAGCACGCAGGTCGAGTACTCCCTGCTCGCCCGCGGCGTCGAGGACGAGTTGATCCCCGCCGCGGCCCACCACGGCGTGGGTGTGTTCGCGGCCGTGCCGCTCGCCGGCGGTGTGCTCACCGGTAAGTACCGGTCGGGGGTGCCGGCGGATTCGCGCGGCGCCGACGACGTGCACACCGAGGAAGTGCGCCGTTATCTCACCGAATCCGCGGTGCGCGTGGTCGACGCGGTCGCCACGGCCGCCGACGGGCTGGGCACCTCCCCGCTGGCCGTCGCGCTGGCGTGGGTGCGCGACCGGCCGCACGTGGCCTCGACGCTCGTGGGTGCCCGGGATCTCGCGCAACTGACCGGAGTGCTGGTCGCCGAGGAGTTGGCGTTGCCGCCGGCGATCGCCGCGGCGCTCGACGACGTGAGCGCGTGATCTCCGCGACACCGCCCGCACCCTGCCCTTATCCGGAAGGTTAGGCTAGCCTGCCGAGTACATTCGGTACAGGCAATGTGAGGGGAGGTCGGTCGATGGCCACGACCGAAGTCGTCGGATTCGCCGAACGGATCCGGCTCGAGACCCAGCAGGCGCACAGTGACACCGAGAACTCGGTGTTCGTCTCGGAACTGCTCGGCGGCAAGCTGTCGACCGAGGCCCACGCCGCGCTCATCGCCCAGACCTGGTTCGTCTACGACAGCCTCGAGCGGATCGGCCGCAGCTACGCCGACGACCCGATCGCCGGTCCCTTCCTCAGCGACGAACTGCTCCGCACCGCCGCGCTCGAAGCCGACCTCGACTTCCTCGTCGGCTCCGACTGGCGCGACCGCATCACGCCGCTGCCCGCAACGGTCGCCTACGTCGACCGGCTCGTGCAGGTCGCGGCGGTGTCCCCGGAAGCCTTCCTCGCGCATCACTATCTGCGCTATCTCGGCGACCTGTCCGGCGGCCAGATCATCCGCCGCATGCTCGAACGCGCCTACGGCTACGAGCGCGACGGGTTGCGCTTCTACATCTTCGACGGGATCCCGAAGACCAAGCCGTTCAAGGACGCCTACCGCGCGAAGCTCGACGCCGCACCGCTCGACGGCGACCAGCAACAGACCGTCATCGACGAGGCGAACCTCGTGTACGGGCTCAACGGTGCCCTGTTCGCCGACCTCGCGCGCGATATCGACCGGTATCGGGTGCGTGCCTGACCGATGTTCCGTTCCCTCCTCCGCCTCCCGGTCGCGCTGATCGCAGTGCTGGGTGTCCTCCTCGTCGCCGCATGCAGCGCCCCCACCACCGACGGCACGACCGTCACCGACGTCGCGACCGGTCCGCGCACCGCCGTCGTCGATGCCGAACCCGAGCCGATCACCACCGACCCGGCACCCGCACTGCCGGCCACGGTGCGCGGCGTGGACGGGGTCGAGACCACGATCACCGACATCTCGCGGATCGTGGTGGCCGACCGCTCCGGCACCCTGGCGCAGACCGTGTACGCCCTCGGACTCGGCGACAAGCTCGTCGGCCGCTCCACCGCGTCCTTCCCCGCGATCCAGGACGTCCCCAACGTCACCCCCGGCGGGCACGGTCTCAACGCCGAGGCGATCCTCGCGTTGAACCCGACCGTCGTGCTCACCGACACCTCCATCGGTCCGCTGGCGGTGCAGGAACAGATCCGCGCGACCGGCGTGCCGGTGGTGTTCGTCGACCCTGAACGCTCCCTCGACACCGTCGCCGACGACATCGAGGCGGTCGCGGCCGCGCTCGGTGTGCCCGAGGCCGGCGCCGCGCTCGCGCAGCGGACGCTCGACGAGATCGCCGCGGCGAAGGACTCGATTCCCGCCGATCATCCCGAACCCACCGTCGCATTCCTCTATCTGCGCGGTTCGGCGATCAAGATGCTCGGCGGCCCCGGATCGGGGGCCGATGCGCTCGTCGCGGCCGCCGGTGGTCGCGACGCCGGCATCCTCGCCGGCCTGGACTCGCAGTTCGTGCCCATCACCAGTGAGGCGATGATCGCCTCGGCGCCCGACATCATCCTGGTGATGACGCACAGCCTCGACTCGGTGGGCGGGCCGGAGGGGCTCTCACAACTCCCGGGGGTCGCGCAGACCCCGGCCGGGAAGACGGGCACCATCGTGGACATGAACGATTCGACCCTCCTCAGCTTCGGTCCGCAGACCGGCAAGGTCCTGGCCGCTCTGGTGGAGGCGTTCTACCCGTCGGACCGGTCGTGATCACCGGATGTCCGTGAGCGGAGAAATCACCGAGGCCACCGGCCTTCCCGAGCGGGCACTGCGGAAGGCCGGACGGGGACGCACCACCGTCGTCCTCGTCGGTCTCGTCGTTGCCCTGCTCGCCCTGGCCGTCGCGTCGGCGTGCCTCGGACAGGTGCCCACGAGCCCGGCCGAGGTGGTCGGCAGTCTGCTGCACCGCATCGGGTTGGACCTCGGCCCGATGCCCGCGCATCCCGCCGGGGAAGTGACCTTGTGGGAGGTGCGCTTCCCGCGCGTGGTGCTCGCGATGCTCGTCGGTGCCGCCCTCGGCTGTTCCGGGGCGCTGTTGCAGGGCATCTTCGCCAATCCCCTCGCCGAACCCGGCGTGATCGGTGTGTCCTCCGGCGCCGCCGTCGGCGCGTCCGCGGTGATCGTGCTCGGCGGCGCATTCACCACCGGCTTGGCGCTGGCCGGCGCCGCACTCGTCTCCGGTCTGATCACCACCGTGCTGGTCTACGCGCTGTCCCGATCGAACGGACGCACGGAAGTCGTCACGGTGATCCTCACCGGCGTCGCCGTCAACGCCGTCGCCGGCGGGCTCATCGCGTTCTTCACCTTCGTCGCCAGTCCCGCCGCCCGCGACCAGATCGTGTTCTGGCAGCTCGGCAGTCTCGGCGGAGCCACCTGGGAGATCGTCGCGGTGGTCGCGCCGCTGACCCTGGCCGGTGTGCTCGTTGCGGTCCTGCTCGCCCCGAAACTCGACCTGCTGGCGCTCGGCGAGAGCGTCGCCCGGCATCTGGGTGTGGACGTCGAACGCGTGCGGCAATTGTCGATCCTGGCGGTCGCCGTGCTGGTCAGCGGCGCCACCGCCTTCACCGGCATCATCATGTTCGTCGGCCTGGTCGTGCCGCACCTGATGCGCCTGGCTCTCGGCCCCGCCCACCGGGTGCTTGTCGTGGCGAGTGTGCTCGCCGGCGCGGTCGTCCTGCTCGCCGCCGACCTGGGGGCGCGCACGCTGGTCGAGAACGCCGACCTGCCGCTCGGCATGATCACCGCCCTCATCGGTGGCCCGGTCTTCTTCCTGATGCTGCGCCGCACCCGCGCGAAGCAGGGTGGATGGGCATGAGGCTGCTTCCCCGCTCCCTCGGAACCCCGGACGCGGCCGTCCCGGCCCGCTCGGCACCGGGCACCGCGACGATGCGCGCGGTGGCTGTGCGACTGCGGCGCGGAGAGCGGGAGATCCTGCACGGCGTCGACTTCGAGGTGCGCACCGGTGAGGTCGTCGCGCTCGTCGGCCCCAACGGGGCGGGCAAGTCCACCCTGCTCGCGGCGTTGTCCGGCGACCATCCGATCAGCGGCGGCACCGTCGAGGTCGAGGGCCGTGCCCTCGAGCGGTGGTCGTCGATCGCCCTGGCGCGCCGCCGCGCCGTGCTACCGCAGCAGCACACCGTCGGTTTCCCGTTCACTGCCCGGCAGGTCGTGCGGATGGGACGGGCCGCGTGGGCGCGCACCCCCAGACAGGACGACGACGACCGCATTGTCGCCGAGGCGTTCGGGACCTGCGACGTCGCCCATCTGGCCGACCGGCCGTTCCCCGCGCTGTCCGGCGGTGAACGCGCCCGGGTGGCGCTCGCGCGGGTGCTGGCCCAGGACACCGAGACACTGCTGCTCGACGAACCCACCGCGGCACTGGACCTCGGCCACCAGGAGGCGGTCATGCAGGTCGTGCGGGCCCGCGCCGACGACGGGCACGCCGTGGTCGTCGTGCTGCACGATCTCGGGCTGGCCGCCGCCTACGCCGACCGCGTCTGCGTGCTCGAACAGGGACGCATCGTCGCCGACGGCGCACCCGGCGACGTCCTCACCGAAGAGCTCCTCGGCCGCGTTTACCAGTACCCCGTGGCGATCGGGCGCCACCCCGAGACCGGCACCCCGCTCGTGTTGCCGCGACGTCCGAACCGCGACCGGTCCGCCTCGGCGCAGACCTGAGCAGCAGATCACATCCGGCCCGTCGGACGACCCACTGATTTCTTCCCCGCGACCGGCATCAGGAACACTGAAGGTCGGCGCGCCGGGCGCCGGAGCACGTCCGGCAGGTGCGAATCGAATCCGAGGACGAGGAGCAACGATGGGCAGAGCGGGGATCCGAGCGGTCACGATGGTGGGCGCGATCGCGATGGTCGTGCTGGCCGGCTGCTCGTCGGAGAGCACCCCGGACGTGCTGCAGACCATCGAACCCGCCACTCCTGCGGCCGCCCCCGAGGTCGGCCCGTCCCCTGCCGGCGACGTCCGTCCGCTCGACCTGCAGGTCGATGCGCTGGTCGTCGAACCGTCCACGGGTACCTTCGCCGCGCTCGTCGACGACGGAGCACGGGTCGCGTTGTTCGACGACATGGCGTTCGACGGTCCCGGGACGGAACCGCGCCTGGTGGGCCTGCCGTCGTCCGCCGCGACCGTCGTGACCGGCCCCGAGGGCAGTGTGCTCGCGCCCGTGTCCGGGGCCGTGCTGCGCATCGACGTCGCCGAGGGCGCCATCACCGAGGTCCCGGTCGACGGTAATGCCACGTCGGCGGCCGTGCTGTCCGACGGCCGCTGGGCCGTGGGCACCGACAACGGCCGCGTGCTCGTCGTCGACCCCGAATCCGGCGAGGTGGCCACCACCGTCGGTGGCCTCGCCTCCGTCGACGCCCTCGCCGTCACCGGTGACGCCGTCGCGGCGCTCGACCGCCGGCAGACCTCCCTCACCGAGCTCGACCTCGCCGACGCCCATCTCGGGCCCGCGCTGCGTGCCGGCGAAGGTGCGACGCAGCTGACCACCGACCCCCTCGGACGCGTCGTGATCACCGACACCACCGGCGACGAACTGCTCGTCTACACCCTCGACGCGATCGTCCTGCGGCAGCGTTATCCCGTCGGGCCCGCCCCGTACGCTGTGACCTACGACGAGACGCGGGACCTGATCTGGGTGACTCTGACGGGCAGCAACGAGGTCGTGGGCTACGATCTTTCGACCGGGATCCCGCGAGAACGCCACCGCTTCGCAACGGTGCGGCAACCGAATTCGATCGCCGTCGATCCGGCCGATGCGGCACTGGTGATCGCGTCGGCAACCGGTGACGGACTGCAGCGGATCCCGATCGAAGGACAGTGATGGCGAACGAGCGACTCGGCCGGTTGACCCGGATGCCTGTCGGTTGGGACACCAGCAACGACGAATACGAATACGTGCCGCTCAAGCTGCCCCGGGACGTGTCCCGGGTGAGCGCGTCGATGCGTCTGGCGATCTCCGCCGAATTCCACGGCTGGGAACTCACCCGGGTGCGCCTGTATCCGGACGGGAGCCGGCGGGTGCTGCTGCGCCGCCGCAAGACCGCCCATCACGTCCCCGAACCCACCGTTGGTTGATAACAGATCCCGGACCGTCGTGGACCGGGCTTGCAGGGAGTAGTTCGTGTACCGCTATCTTCTTCGGCTCATGTTCCTGTTGCCGCCGGAACGAGCCCACCACCTCGCCTTCCTCGCGATGCGCTGGTCGACTCGCTTCGGGCCGCTGCGCGCCCGGGTGTCGAAGGTGCTCGTCACCGACGACCCCATCCTCCGCAACACCGTCTTCGGCGTGCAGTTCCCCACGCCGGTGGGCCTGGCGGCCGGTTTCGACAAGGACGCGACCGGTGTCGACGTGTGGGGTCCGCTCGGATTCGGGTTCGCCGAGATCGGCACCGTCACCGCCCAGGCCCAGCCGGGCAATCCGCAGCCGCGACTGTTCCGCCTCCCCGAGGACCGGGCGATCGTGAACCGGATGGGCTTCAACAACCACGGTGCCGGGGAGGCCGCCAATCGGCTGCGGCAGCGCCGCCGCACCGTTCCCATCGGCGCGAACATCGGTAAGACGAAGGTCGTGCCGGCCGAGCAGGCCGCCGAGGACTACACCGAGAGCGCACGACTCCTCGGCCCACTCGCTGATTTCGTGGTCGTCAACGTCTCCTCCCCCAACACCCCCGGTCTGCGGGATCTGCAGGCCGTCGAGTCGCTGCGTCCGATCCTGGCCGCGGTGCTGGACACCGTGACGGTGCCGGTGCTCGTGAAGATCGCCCCGGATCTGTCCGACGAGGACGTCGACGCGGTGGCCGACCTGGCACTCGAACTCGGGCTCGCCGGCATCGTCGCCACCAACACCACCATCCGCCGCGACGGATTGAACACCCCGCAGAGCCGCATCGAGGAGATCGGCGCGGGCGGCCTGTCGGGTGCCCCGGTCGCCGAGCGGTCTCTCGAGGTGCTGCGCCGGCTGCGCACGCGGGTCGGCGATCGCCTCACCCTGATCTCGGTGGGTGGCATCGAAACCACGGAGCAGGCGTTCGAGCGCATCCTCGCCGGCGCGTCGCTGGTCCAGGTTTACACCGGCTTCATCTACGGCGGTCCGTTCTGGGCGCGGCGCATCAACCGCGGTATCGCCCGCAAGCTGCGCGCGCACGGCTACCGCTCCATCGCCGACGCGGTGGGCGCCAGCACACGGGTGTGACCTGCAGCGGACGGGGCCCGGGTCGTACTCGACCCGGGCCCCGTCCGTCACGACCTGTCAGCGCACCTCGTAGGTGCCGGTCAGCAGACCGCGGGCGATGGCGTGCCCGAAGACGTTGAAGCCGAGGAAGGCCGGGCTCGACTCGGGCGTCACGCCCTCGAGCACCTCGACGTCGAGTGCGTGCACCGCGACGATGTAGCGGTGGTGGCCGTGTCCGGCCGGCGGAGCGGCACCGATGAACCCGTGGGCTCCGCCGTCGTGGCGCAGGGTCACGGCCTGCTCCGGAAGAGCATTCGAGTCGGCGCTACCCGCACCCGTCGGCAGTTCCGTGACCGAGGCCGGGATGTTCGCGACGGCCCAGTGCCAGAAACCCGACGCCGTGGGGGCGTCCGGATCGAACACCGTGACGACGAAGCTCTTCGTCTCGGCGGGGAAACCCGACCAGGACAGCTGCGGGGAGACGTCGCCGCCCCCGGGGATTCCGAACGCACCGCTGGCCTGCGGGAGTTTCCATTCCTCGCCCTCGGCGAAGTCCGCGCTGGTCACCTGGAGGATGGGCAGCTCGGGCAGGAACTTGTACGGGTCGTAATCGAAAGCCATTCCGGTCCTTTCGTGGCGGTTTCGTGTGTTCTAGGCGTGCATGAGGAAGTGTTCCATGACCCGGGTGCCGAAGCGCAGTGCCTCGACGGGGACACGCTCGTCGACACCGTGGAACAGCGCGGCGAAGTCCAGATCGGGCGGCAACTGCAGCGGCGCGAAACCGAAGCAGCGGATGCCGAGCTTGGCGAACGCCTTGGCGTCGGTGCCGGCCGAGAGCATGTACGGCACGGTCCGGCCGATCGGGTCGTGCGCGAGGATCGCCGCGTTCATCGCGTCGACGAGGTCGCCGTCGAAGGTGGTCTCGTACGGCTCGAGACCGGTGATCCACTCCCTGGTGACATTGGGCCCGATCAGCTCGTCGACAGTGCGTTCGAACTCGGCGAGCCGGCCCGGCAGGATACGGCAGTCGACGACGGCGTGCGCGGTGCGCGGGATGACGTTGGCCTTGTACCCGGCGTCGAGCATCGTGGGGTTCGCGGTGTCGCGCAGGGTCGCGCCCACGATGCGGGCGATCGACCCGAGCTTGGCGAGCGCCCCCTCGAGATCGGGCGAGGCCGGGTCGAAGTCCAGCCCGGTCTCCTCGCTCACGGCGGAGAGGAACTCGGCCACGGAATCGTTGACGACCAGAGGGAACGTGTGGGATCCGAGCCGGGCCACCGCGCGGGAGAGGACGGTGACGGCGTTGTCCTCGTGCAGGAAGGAGCCGTGCCCGGCGACACCCGTGGCGGTCAGGCGCATCCAGCGCATGCCCTTCTCGGCCGTCTCGACCATGTACAGGCGACGTTCGGTGCCGTCGGGACGCGGCACGGTCAGGGAGAACCCGCCGACCTCCCCCACGGCCTCGGTCACGCCCTCGAACAGCTCGGGTCGGTGCTCGACCAGCCACTGCGAACCGAACTTGCCTCCGGCCTCCTCGTCGGCGACGAACGCGAACACCAGATCGCGCGGGGGCACGATGTTCTCGACCTTGAAGTAGCGGGCGACGGCGATCATCATGCCGACCATGTCCTTCATGTCGACCGCGCCGCGTCCCCACACGTAACCGTTCTCGACGGCCCCGGAGAACGGGTGCACGCTCCAGTCCGCGGCCTCGGCCGGCACAACGTCGAGGTGGCCGTGGAGCATGAGGGCACCGCGGCTCGGGTCGGAGCCGGGCAGCCGCGCGAAGACGTTGCCGCGGCCCGGCGCTCCGGATTCGACGTAGGTCGTCTCGTAGCCGACCTCCTCGAGCACGGAGGCCACCCACTCGGCGCATTCGCGTTCGCCGCGGGTAGTGGTGGGTTCGCCGGTGTTCGAGGTGTCGAACCGGATGAGGCGGGAGACGAGGTCGACGACCTCCTCCTCCGCCCGGGACGGCTGGTGGGCGCTCGTGTCAATGGCCATGGCCGTATGTCTACCACCGCCCGTCCACCATCTCGACAGTTCGGATCACCGCAGGTGGAGGTGGCGATTTGGGACCGTGGGCGTGGTGGGTTACTCTTTCACAGCGCCCACGACGAGTGGGCGCGAGCACCAGGTCCGAGTGGCGGAATGGCAGACGCGCTAGCTTGAGGTGCTAGTGTCCTATTAACGGACGTGGGGGTTCAAGTCCCCCCTCGGACACTCTGAGTCGAGACAGACGACGAAGGCCCCGAACATCATGTTCGGGGCCTTCGTTGTTGTCGGGAGAAGATCGAGCGGGCGACAACCGGTACCGCATTCGTCATCCGCTGCGGCAACGTGCTGCAGCGGATGACGAACAAGCGAGCGGATCCGCGCGAGGCGCGTCGAGTGCCGCGAGCGCGCCTGAAGTGCCGTTTTGGGGATCGGACGCCCCATGCGCTACTGTTTCTTCAGCGCCCGCGGGAGCGGGTTCTACCGACATGCCCCGTGTGGGCGTCGGTCCGAGTGGCGGAATGGCAGACGCGCTAGCTTGAGGTGCTAGTGTCCTATTAACGGACGTGGGGGTTCAAGTCCCCCCTCGGACACCCCGAAACCCGAAGGCCCCGAACCGATATCGGTTCGGGGCCTTCGGTTCGTCCGGGGTCCGCTCAGTCCCGGCGGCCCTTGCGGAAGTACCGGATCGGGCCGAAGAAGTTCACCGCGATGGTCAGCGCCCAGCGCAGCTTGCTGCCGTTGATCTTGTCGGCCGGTCGCCTCGCCAGATCGACCCAGGCCGCGACGGCGAGCGACAACTGCACCACCGCGAGCAGGACCACCAGCACCTGCTGGGGGCGGCTCAGTTCGGCGAACTTCTTCTTGGACAAGGGGGAGCTCGGGCTCATCGTTCCTCCGGTACCTGCACGGGAATTCGGACACGATCATCCTGCCCGATACGATCGGGCATACAGCAGCACACGGAAAAAGGCAGATGAACTCCCACAGCGACACCACCGCCGAACCCGCCACCGACGGCTTCACCCGCATCGACCCCGACGATCTGGCCACCTGTCTGCGGGTGCTCGACCAGGCAGCGGGTCTCGACGCCGAACATCCCGACGCGATCGCCGTGCAGCGGGCCGTGGGGCACATGTTCAAGAAGTTCAAGCGGCTGCGCCGCAACGAGGCCCGCAAGCAGCGCGTCGACGCCGACCGTCAGGTGCTGTCCGCGACCGCCACCGCCTCCCCCACCCGCATCGACGACGAGACCGCCGGACTCCCGCTGGCGTCGTCGACTCGCGGTGCAAGCGCGGGAACGCTGCTGCGTCCGCGGCACTGCTACATCTGCAAGGACAAGTACACCCGCGTCGACGCCTTCTATCACCAGTTGTGCCCGACGTGCGCCGAGGAGAACCACGCAAAACGCGACGCGCGCACCGATCTGCGGGGCCGTCGCGCCCTGCTCACCGGCGGTCGCGCCAAGATCGGCATGTACATCGCATTGCGGTTGCTGCGCGACGGCGCGCACACCACCGTCACCACGCGGTTCCCCAACGACGCGATCCGCCGCTTCACCGCGATGGAGGACAGCGGCGACTGGCTGCACCGGCTGCGCATCGTCGGCATCGACCTGCGTGATCCCGCCCAGGTGGTCGCCCTCGCCGACGATGTGGCCGCGCAGGGTCCGCTGGACATCCTCATCAACAACGCCGCGCAGACGGTGCGCCGCTCCCCCGGTGCCTACTCGGCGCTGGCCGAGGCGGAGGCCGATCCGCTGCCCGCCGGTCCGCGCCCCGAGGTCCTGACCTTCGGCAAGCCCTCGGACGCCCATCCGGCCGCTCTGGCCGGGTCGCTGCCGGCCGAGTTGTCGGCGCACTCGTTGACCTCGCTGGCACTGGTGGCCGGATCGGCGACACCCGAGCGGGTCGCGGCCGGCGTCGCCGTCGACGCCGGTGGCCTGCTGCCGGATCTCGTGCACACCAACAGCTGGGTCCAGACCGTCGGCGAGGTCGAGCCGCTGGAACTGCTCGAGGTGCAGCTGTGCAACTCGGTGGCGCCGTTCATCCTCGTCAACCGTCTGCGTCCGGCGCTCGCCGCGTCCCCGGCCCGCCGCAAGTACGTCGTGAACGTCTCCGCGATGGAAGGACAATTCGGGGGTCGCCGCTACAAGGGCGCCGGGCATCCGCACACCAACATGGCCAAGGCCGCGCTGAACATGCTCACCCGCACCAGCGCCGAGGAGATGCTCACCGACGGCATCCTCATGACCGCAGTCGACACCGGATGGATCACCGACGAACGGCCGCACCACACCAAGATGCGGCTGGCCGAGGAGGGATTCCACGCCCCGCTCGATCTCGTGGACGGCGCCGCCCGCGTCTACGACCCGATCGTCCAGGGCGAGGCCGGCACGGACCTGTACGGATGCTTCCTCAAGGACTTCCGCCCGGCATCCTGGTGATCCGCACCCCGCCATCCGGGGAGACCGGTTCCACACCGTCGATCGTGGCCCGGCCTCCGGGCCGCGGCGATAATGGATAACGTCCCCGCAGGCCCGCACGAGGAGAGTCATGACTGTCGCTGTCGTTCACGCCGATACCCCCGAAGGCCGGATCGCTCTGCAGGCCGCGGTGCGGGAGGCCGCCGACCGGCAGCAGTCGCTGGTGGTGCTCCACCCGCTCGACGAACCCGACGAGGTGGAAGGCGTGCGGGCACAGGTGAGCGAGGTGGCCGGTACCGACGGCTGGGAGTTGCTCTCGGCCGTCCACGACGGCGATCCGGTCGGCACGACCGTCGAACTGCTTGCGCGCAGCGGCGCCGAACGCGTGGTCATCGGCAGCCGCGGGCGCACCGCGACCGGTAAGTTCCTCGTCGAGCGGGCGGTGCAGCGGCTGATCACCGAGTCGTCGGTGCCGGTGCTCGTCATCAAGGCCGGCTGAGGCGCCGCCCGCCCTCCGGCAACCGCGTTCGTTCCGAGGCCGTTCGTTCTACCCTGGGCACATGGCGTTCCGGGTGGTCGCCGACCTCACGGCCTTCGTGCATCTGCTCTTCGTGCTCTACGTCGCGTTCGGTGGTTTCCTCGCGTGGCGGTGGCCCCACACGATCGTCGCGCACGTCGTCGCGGTGGTGTGGGGAGCGGCCTCGGTGGCCGTGGGGTTCGACTGCCCGCTGACCGCGGTGGAGAACTGGGCACGCCGCGAGGCCGGCCAGGAAGGTCTGCCGCCGAGCGGATTCATCGATCACTACCTCACCGGGGTGATCTACCCGGAGTCCGCGCTCGGCGCGGTCCGCGCCCTCGCCGCGCTCGCCGTACTCATCTCGTGGGTGGTGCTGTGGCGCCGGATCCGTGTGACGAAGGTCGCCCCCGAGACTTACTCCTGAGTAGGGTGAGGGGCATGACTGTCTCCCGGGATCTCGACATCGTTATCTACGGCGCCACCGGCTTCGTCGGGCGCCTCACCGCCGCCTATCTCGCCGAGAACCTCCCCGACGGCGTCGCCGTCGGACTCGCAGGACGTTCACGCACCAAACTCGAGAAGCTCGCCGCCGACCTCGGAACCGACTGGCGGCTGATCGAGGCGAACGCCGACGATCCCGCCTCGCTGACCGCGCTCGCCGAGTCCACCCGCGTGGTGATCACGACCGTCGGTCCCTACGCCACGTACGGGCTGCCGCTCGTGCAGGCGTGCGCCGAGGCCGGCACCGACTACGTCGACCTCACCGGCGAGGTGCTCTTCCACCGCGAGAGCATCGACCGCTTCGACGACGTGGCCCGGCGCACCGGCGCCCGCATAGTCCACTCGTGCGGTTTCGACTCCGTCCCGTCCGACCTCGGCGTCCATGCGCTCTACCGCGCCGCGGAGGCCGACGGCAACCTGCCGCTCACCGACACGACCTTCGTGCTCGGCTCCTTCCGCGGCGGGGTGAGCGGCGGAACCATCGATTCGCTCCGGCAACAGCTCGACGCGGTCCGCAAGGATGCCGCCGCACGGAAGATCGCCGCGCGCCCGTACTCGCTGTCCCCCGATCGGGCTCGGGAACCCGATCTCGGTCGCCAGAACGACTTCGCGTTCGTCGACGGCAAATCCGTGGCGCCGGAGATTTCGGGGCGGCTCGCACCGTTCGTGATGGCCTCCTACAACACCCGCATCGTGCGACGCAGCAACGCGTTGCGCGACTGGGCCTACGGACGCCGGTTCCGCTACCGGGAGGTGATGAGTGTCGGCTCCTCACCGCTCTCCCCCGTCCTCGCCGGGCTCGTCGGACTCGGCACGGGAGCCCTCGCTGCCGGCCTGTCGTTCCCTCCCACGCGGTTCGTCCTCGACAAGCTCCTGCCCGCGCCCGGTGAGGGACCGTCGGAGGAGACCCGCGAGAACGGTTACTTCACGGTGGATCTGTACGCTTCGACCGAATCGGGAGCTCGCTACACCGCGCGGTTCTCCGCGCAGGGCGACCCAGGTTACAAGGCCACGGCCGTGATGCTCGGCGAGTCCGCCCTCTCGCTCGCCCTCGGCGGCGCAGCCCTGCACGCCGGTGGCGGTGTCCTCACCCCCGCGGTGGCCTTCGGGGACGTGCTGACCGAACGGCTCCGCACAGCCGGTTTCGAGATCTCCGCGCGCCGCCTCGGCTGACCTCGCCTCCGGCGCGCCCGATCGGCGCGCCGGGCCCGCCGAGTGTGGCTCCGTCGCTTCGACGGGCTATGCTCGACCGGACCGGACGATCCGCGCGCGGAACGAGACCTGAGGACGTGACCATGGCTGCGACGAGTACCGAGATGGCTCCGGCCGCTCGTCTCGCGCTCATGCCGTTCTGGCCGACCCGTCGCGGCGCCTGCTTCGATTGTCTGTGTTGCACCCGGGAGTGTTGCTGAGCGCTTCGCCGCTCGTCCAACTTTTCGGGTTCTTCCAGCTTTCGGAGCCAACGCATGTTCAATCTGCTCATCTTCACGCTCGTCGGTGTCGGCGCACAGCTCGTCGACGGCGCACTCGGCATGGCCTTCGGTGTCACCGCGACCACCCTGCTGCTGTTCAGCGGTGTCGGTCCGGCGCACGCGAGCGCCGCCGTGCACCTCGCCGAGGTCGGAACCACCCTCGTCTCCGGTGCCTCGCACTGGCGGTTCCGCAACATCGACTGGAAGGTCGTGCTGCGACTCGGTGTTCCCGGTGCCATCGGCGCCTTCCTCGGCGCGACCGTGCTGTCGGGACTGTCCACCGAGGCCGCCGAACCGGTGACCGCCGGAATCCTGCTGGCCATCGGCGTATACGTCGCGTTGCGCTTCTCGGTACGACCCCCTGCGGTCGCCCATGCCCGCACCTCCCCGCACACCGCGAAATTCCTGTCGCCGCTGGGCTTCTTCGGCGGCTTCATCGACGCGAGCGGCGGTGGCGGCTGGGGACCGATCACCACCAGCACCCTGCTCTCCCGCGGTAAGACGGCACCGCGCACCGTGATCGGTTCGGTGAGCGCGTCGGAGTTCCTCGTCGCGGTCGCGGCGAGCGTCGGCTTCCTGTTCGGGCTCGGCCACGACTCCCTCGGCAATCTCGTGATCGTCGCCGGTCTCGCGCTCGGCGGTGCCCTCGCGGCGCCGGTCGCGGCCTGGCTGGTCAGCCGCGTCCCTGCGACGCTGCTCGGTACCGGCGTCGGCGGTGTCATCGTGCTGACCAACGCGCACAAGCTCGCGAAGACTGTCGACCTCTCCGGCGCGGCGCTGGCGGTGCTCTACCTCGCCATCGTCGCTGCGTGGCTCACGCTGCTGATCGTGTCCTGGAAGCGTTCGCGCCTCACCTCCGCGGAGAAGAGCGGTTCGCTCGAACCGCTGGCGCAGCCGACGCCGGCGGCACTGCTCGAAGGTACCGACGCGACGCCTCTCCCCGGGGCCCGTCCGGAGCCTCGGGAGGTGCCCGGACACAACGAAGCTCGCCTGAATTCCACCACGTCACCACGGACTCCCGACGGGGCCTGATAATCGCTGTTATGCCCGCGTGCGGTGGTGCTTCCCGATCCCGCCATCGAAGCGGCCGGCGGATCCGCGCACAGCATGCCGATCGACATGGCCCGGCACCGCCTTCACCGCGGCCGGCGTCGAACTCCCCCAGGCCTGCGTGTCGATCACCGTCGGCGGCCGCGATGGTCCTCGATCCCGCAGTGCCGTGACGGTCGCCAAGCAGCTTCTCGGGCTGTAACGCACGGTGTCGCAGCCCTCGACCGCCCGGGCGGAACCAAGATCACATACAACTCGTACGGACGCTACGATGCGCCGTGGGAATCTGCCCCGATACGCCGTCGCATCCGCGACCCTCGCCGGCGCCCTGCTCCTCGGAGCGTGCTCCTCCGGCGACGACGCCACCTCCGACACCGCCTCGGACGCCGACTCCGCAGCCTCCGACACCACCTTCGACGCCGACACCGTCAGCGAACCGACCGGCCTCGGCAGCGACATCCTCGCCCGCTTCGACTCGTGCGACGATGTCGCGCCCGCCGTCGCCCCTACATCGAGCGGCACTGAGCCTGCGCTCCTCGAGCGGCGTGGACGAGTACAGCGTCTACTGCGCATGGGAGACCCCGGACAGCGTCACCAACCTCGACGAGATCCGGTCGGTGGAGATCGTCCTGCCACCGGGATCCGGCAACGTCCCGTCGGCGAGCGACCTCGAAACCGGCGGTCTCGAACTACTCCCCGACGCACGACGCGTAGATCGCCACCGGGACGACGAGAATCCCTGCCGCCGAAGCACACACGGCGACCATGGCGAACACTGCGAAGATGTAGAGACCGACCACCCATGGGCGGGTCCGCAGCACGCTCGACCGCCGGTACGGCCGCAACGCGACGATGTAGGTGAGCTGGGCGCACAGGACGAGACCCACCAGCACCAGGAACGCGGCATCACCGTCGACGAGGTCGGGTGCGCTGTCCCCCAACCATGAGACTCCCAGTGCCACAAGCGTGCCCACGACCAGCCGGTCGCGCGGTGCGGACGTGACGAGAACGAGTCCGAGCGCGGGCAGCGGCATGAGGAACCACTGCGAAACGTCGGTGAACGCCGAATCGGGCGCGAGAACCTGAAAACGAGATGAGCCGCCGCGACGATCGCGAACGCACCGAGAACGGTGACGGCGATCGTGCGGCGGCTCACGGGATCAGGAGTCCTCGCCGGACGTTCCGGGGTCGTGCACCCCGTCGAAGGCGTCGAGCAGGCGTTGCGCGGCGAGTGCGGCGGTCAGCGAACCGTCGCGCACCCCGGCCTCGACGTCCTTGCGGATCGCCCGCACGCGCGGGGAGGTCTCGAGACGACGCAACAGCTGGTCGTGCACCATCGTCCACGTCCAGTCCACCTGCTGACGGCGCCGGTTCTCGTCGAACATGCCCGCCTCGGTGAGCACTTTCTTGTGCTCGAGCACGGTATCCCAGAAGGTGTCCAGACCATTGCCGGTCATGCCGCTCATGGTGATCACCGGTGGCTTCCAGATCGCGTCGTGCGGATGCACCATGCGCATCGCGCCGGCGAGTTCGCGGGCGGCGACCCGCGCGTCGCGTTCGAACTCCCCGTCGGCCTTGTTGACGGCAACGAGGTCGGCGAGTTCGAGCACGCCCTTCTTGATGCCCTGCAGCTGGTCGCCGGTGCGGGCCAAGGTCAGGAAGCAGAAGGTGTCGACCATGTTCGCGACGGTCACCTCGGACTGTCCGACACCGACGGTCTCGACGAGGATCACGTCGAAACCGGCAGCCTCGAGCAGCACCATCGTCTCGCGGGTGGCCTTCGCGACCCCGCCGAGCGTGCCGGCCGAGGGCGACGGGCGGATGTAGGCGTCCCGCTGCACCGCGAGCCGCGCCATCCGTGTCTTGTCGCCGAGGATCGAACCACCCGTGCGGGTCGACGACGGGTCGACGGCCAGCACCGCGACCCGATGCCCCTGCTCGAGCAGATGCATGCCGAGCGCGTCGATGAAGGTCGACTTGCCGACACCGGGCACACCGGTGATACCGACACGAATCGCGTTGCC
This sequence comes from Rhodococcus sp. GQ147, assembly GCF_059759155.1. NCBI lineage: Bacteria > Bacillati > Actinomycetota > Actinomycetes > Mycobacteriales > Nocardiaceae > Rhodococcus > Rhodococcus sp. GQ147. The sequence goes on along the minus strand of NZ_JCAXDU010000006.1, from coordinate 224,613 downwards.
CGCGTTGGGAAGCAGGCGCAGCAGCAACTGCTGCGCCCGCTCCCGATGGTCGTCGCGGGTCGACTCGACCAACGTGATGGCCCGCGCGAGGCCGGCCCGCTCGTTGGCGAGCACGGCCTCGGCGAGGGCGTCGACGTCGATCTGCCGTCGGCGGGTCTGCGCGGCGCCGACCGAGGAGTCGCTCATGCCGACGTCAGCCTCCGAGGTGGTGGCCGAGCTGCGCGGCGAGCTTGGTCAGCAGACCGGTCGCCGCATCCGCGATCACGGTTCCGGGCGGGAAGATCGCCGCCGCACCCGCCGCGTAGAGCTCGTCGAAGTCGCCCGGCGGGATGACACCACCGACGACGATCATGATGTCCTCGCGGCCCACCTCGGCCAGCGCCTGCTTGAGGGCAGGGACCAGCGTCAGGTGACCCGCGGCCAACGACGACACGCCGACGACGTGCACGTCGTTGTCGGCCGCCTGCTGGGCGACCTCTTCGGGGGTCTGGAACAGCGGTCCCACGTCGACGTCGAATCCGAGGTCGGCGAAGGCCGTGGCGATCACCTTCTGGCCTCGGTCGTGACCGTCCTGGCCCATCTTCGCGACGAGGATGCGGGGGCGACGACCCTCCTCCTCGGCGAACTTCTCGACCAGTTCGGTTGCGGCGGTGATGTTGGTGGCCTTGCCGGCCTCGTCGCGGTACACGCCGCTGATCGTACGGATCTCGGCCTGGTGCCGGCCGTAGACCTTCTCCAGGGCGTCCGAGATCTCACCGACGGTGGCCTTCGCGCGGGCCGCGTCGATGGCCAGCGCGAGCAGATTGTTGTCGAGACCCTGGCTCTGCGCACCGGCGGCGCGGGTGAGCGCGTCGAGGGCGGCGCGGGTGGCCTCCTCGTCCCGGTCGGCGCGCAGTTGCTCGAGCTTGGCCAGCTGCTCGGCCCGCACACGCGAGTTCTCGACCTTGAGGACCTCGATCTCGTGGTCCTCGGTCACCTGGTACTTGTTGACGCCGATGACGGGCTGACGACCGGAGTCGATGCGCGCCTGGGTGCGGGCGGCCGCCTCCTCGATGCGCAGCTTCGGGATGCCCTCCGAGATCGCCTGCGCCATACCGCCGGCGGCCTCGACCTCGGCGATGTGGGCGCGGGCCTTGTCGGCCAGCTCGTGGGTGAGCCACTCGACGTAGTGCGAGCCGCCCCACGGGTCGATGGGCCGCGTGGTGCCCGACTCCTGCTGCAGCAGCAGCTGGGTGTTGCGGGCGATGCGCGCCGAGAAGTCGGTGGGCAGTGCCAGCGCCTCGTCGAGCGCGTTGGTGTGCAGCGACTGGGTGTGGCCCTGGGTCGCGGCCATCGCCTCGACGCACGTGCGGGCGACGTTGTTGAAGACGTCCTGTGCGGTGAGCGACCAGCCGGAGGTCTGCGAGTGGGTGCGCAGCGATTTCGACTTCGGATTCTTCGCCCCGAACTTCTCGACGAGCTCGCTCCACAGCAGGCGACCTGCGCGCAGCTTCGCGACCTCCATGAAGAAGTTCATGCCGATCGCCCAGAAGAACGACAGGCGCGGCGCGAACTTGTCGACATCCATGCCGGCGTCGAGTCCGGCGCGGATGTACTCCATGCCGTCCGCGAGGGTGTACGCGAGCTCGAGGTCGGCCGTCGCGCCGGCTTCCTGGATGTGGTAGCCGGAGATCGAGATCGAGTTGAAGCGCGGCATCTTCGCCGAGGTATACGCGAAGATGTCGGAGATGATCCGCATCGACGGCTTCGGCGGGTAGATGTAGGTGTTGCGGACCATGAACTCCTTCAGAATGTCGTTCTGGATGGTTCCGGCCAGCTGCTCGGGCTTGACGCCCTGCTCCTCCGCCGCCACGACGTACAGCGCCAGGATCGGCAGCACCGCGCCGTTCATGGTCATCGACACCGACACCTGCGACAGATCGATGCCGTCGAACAACTGACGCATGTCGAGGATCGAGTCGATCGCGACACCGGCCATACCGACGTCACCCTGTACACGCGGGTGATCGGAGTCGTAGCCGCGGTGCGTGGCCAGGTCGAAGGCCACCGACAGGCCCTTCTGACCGGCGGCGAGGTTGCGCCGGTAGAAGGCGTTGGACTCGGCGGCGGTGGAGAAGCCGGCGTACTGCCGGATGGTCCACGGCTGGTTCACGTACATCGTCGGGTACGGCCCGCGCACGAACGGGGCCAGACCCGGGTAGCTGCCGAGCGGGTAGCCCTCGGCGACGACGGCGTCGCGGTCGGCCTTGGTGTAGACCGGCTTGACGTCGATGCCCTCGGGCGTCGACCACACGACGTCTTCGGTGCTGTAGTTGTTCGCCTCGGCGACGGACTCGACGAGCGCGGCGGCCTGCTCCGCGGTGGGAGCGGTGGGCGCCGGCGCGGCCGGGTCCGTCAACGGGACGTCGGCGAAGCTGCCGATTTCGTGTTCGATGCTCACTTACGCTCCCAGAGTGTTCAGCAGGTCGGTGAGGGCGGCGACGGCGTCGATGCGCGCGGTGAGGAAGCCGTCCGGACGATCGTCCCCCTGCGCGTCCTTCACGGCCTTCTCGGGTCCGGCCAGCAGCACCGTCGTGATCCCCGCCGCACGCAGCGCAGAGGTGGCCGTACCGGCCTGCTCGCCGTAGCGGGTGTCGGTGCCACACAGCACGGCGACGGACGTTCCGGTGTCGCCCACCAGGGACGACAGGTCGGCGTCGAGATCGAGCGGTCCGGGATTGACCGCTTCGATGCCACCGGCGGCGAGCAGGTTCGTCGCGAAGGTCGCCCGTACGTTGTGTTCGGCGATCGGCCCGAGCGGGGCGAGCAGCACCCGCGGGCGGGCACCGTGCGAGGCCAGGTAGGCATCCGAGCGGTCGCGCAGCGCCTCGAACGGTGCGGCGTACCGCGCGGCGGACGCGCCGGCCTCGGCGACACCGACCGGCAGCGGCTTCTCGGCCAGGTTCGGGAACTCGTTGACCCCGGTCACCGAGAACGTGCGGTGCGCGATGTCGGACTCGCGGCGGGCACGCGTCTGCGCGACACGCTCGGCGATCAGCCCTGCCTCGAGAGCGGCGCGGTAGCCACCGGCCGCCTCGATCTCCTGGAAGAAGCCCCATGCCTTCTCTGCGATCTGCGCGGTCAGTTCCTCGACGTACCAGGAACCGGCGGCGGGATCGAGAACGCGCCCGAGGTTGGACTCCTCGAGCAGCAGCAGCTGGGTGTTGCGGGCGATCCGGGCGGAGAACGCCTCGGACACCTCGAGCACACCGGCCGGCAGTGCGGAGTCGAACGGCAGCACCGTGACGGCGTCGGCGCCACCGACACCCGCGCCGAACGCAGCGAGGGTCGTGCGCAGCATGTTCACCCACGGATCGCGCTGGGCCATCATCGCCGCGGAGGTCACGGCGTGCTGCGGAGCGTTGCCGGCCTCGGGGGCACCGGCGACCTGGGCGACGCGCGCCCACACCTGACGACCCGCGCGGAACTTGGCGATGGTCTGGAACTGGTCGTCGGTCGCGGCGAGACGGAACTCGAGCTGACCGAGCGCGGCCGCAACGGGAACCCCGGCGTCGACGAGTGCTCGCACATAATCGAGGCCGGCGGCGATCGCGGCACCGAGTTCTTCGGCGTCGGACGAACCGGCGTTGTGGAAGGCGGTGCCGTCCACGGTGAGGGCACGCACCGCTTCGGTGCGGTCGGCGGCGGCCCGTGCCAGTTCGACGGCCTCGTCGAGAGATACGTCGGGACGCTCGGAGAACGCGCTGGTGAGCGGCGCTGCACCGAGGAAGATGCGCACGGCGGCGCGGTCCTCGATATCGGTGCGGTTGTCGAGCACGGAGTACACGGCGGTGGTCGCTGCGACCGCGTCGGCACCGGCGTCGAGACGGACCGGCGCGAGGTCGAGGAGCACACCGTTGAGCGCGGTGTCGAGCGCGTCCACGGGGACCGCGCCGGCGCCGAGACCGAGCCACACCGAGCTGACGCCGTTGTTCAGCGCGTCGAGGATGCGCTCGTTGACCGAGGCCGCGTCGGTGCCGGTGAACCGGACGTCGACGAGCCAGCCGGTGTTGACGTCGCGCGTGGACGAGCCGCCGCGGACGAACGGGAACTCACCGGGAAGCGGCGCTTCGTCGCGCTCGTCGCGGACGCCGTACAGCGGCGCGACGGTGACGTCGTCGTAGGTCGTGGTCTCGAGCAGACGCTGCGGCTCGGGTCCGAGTTCGGCCGGGTCGACACGTCGGGACTTGGCCAGCACCCCCGCCACCGCGTCCTGCCACTGCGCATATGCGCGCGCGGCATCCTCGGCTTCTGCAGCTAATGACACGGGCGATTCCTCCTACTGCGGGTTTGCAGGCTTTGTACGGACGGCGTTGTCGGCCGGAGGTGGGCAACCTCGAAATGGGTAGGTTGCCTTCGGTGTGATGCTATCCCCGCACATCGCGCGATCGTTGTGGGGATCACCACAGTTTTTCTAGCGCTCGATAACGACGTCCTCGATCGGAACGTTATCGTGCCGCCTTCGTCACTCTGCTCGCGGGGATGCAAGAGACCGCCCGGCCGGTAGTGTGGACGCTCGTGACGAGGCTTGCCGCAGACCGCAGAGTGCTCGGCATCCTGGGCCTGGTGGCGGCTCTCGTCGTCGTAGCTCTCGTGGTGCCGCATCCGACGATCGCCCAGATCCGGGAGTGGTCGGAATCGGTGCACGGCCCGGCAATTGTCCTGGCGTTCTTCGCCGTCCACGCCCTGGTCACGATCGCCCCGATTCCGCGCACGGTGTTCACTCTCAGCGCCGGCGTGCTGTTCGGAAGTGCCGTCGGTATCGGCGTAACGGTCGCCGCCTCCACGGTCAGCGCCGTCCTGGCGTTCCTGCTCGTGCGGGCCGTCGGACGCAAGGCCGTGGAATCGCGCCTCACGCACCCGGCGGCGAGAGCGATCGATCTGCGGCTGGCACGCCGCGGATGGCTCGCGGTCGGCTCCCTGCGGCTGATCGCCGCCGCCCCGTTCTTCGTCGTGAACTGTTGCTGCGCCGTCTCGGCGGTCCGTCTCGTCCCCTACACACTCGCGACGGTCGTGGGCATCCTGCCGGGCACCGTGGCGGTCGTACTCCTCGGCGACGCCCTGACCGGGCAGACCGATCCGCGGCTGATGGTGATCACCGGGGTGTGCATCGCGCTCGGTCTCGCCGGGCTGTTGCTCGAGGCTCGACTCCCCGAGCCCGCCGGTTCGGCGCTCGACGCCGTCGTCGAGCCGGATCAGGATCCGGCGACGAGATAGTCGGCCAGAATCGGGCCGAGGACGGCGAGCGCGGCCGGGGTCATCATCTCCAGATGGTCGCAGTCGATCGTGTGCTCGGTGATCGTGCCGGACACCCACGGCCGCCACAGGGCCGGTGACGCACCGTCGTCCGTGCCGAGCGATCGCGCCGCGGCGACGAACAGCAGGTCGCCGTCGAAACATCGCAGGTCGAGCGTCGGCGCGGCCCGATGGACGTGCGCATAGGCCGTGAGGATCCGCTCCAGGTCGGCGGTGGACAGTCCGGTCTCGTGCCCGAGACTGCGGTTCACCGCGTCGAGCAGCTGCTCGGAGGTCATCTCGTCCGGCGTCGCGTGAGGCAGTTCGATGCCCAGTCCCGCCAGCAGCTCCGCGTGGGTGTGGGCACGCCGCTCGCGTTCGAGCGGGTAGTAATCGAGGACGACCAGGTCGACGGTCTCCCCCGCGGCGCGCAGTTCGACACCCATGTGGTGGGCGATCAGTCCGCCCTGGGACCAGCCGAGCACGGTGTAGGGACCTTGCGGTTGCACGGCCCGCATCTCCTCGACGTAGCGGTGCGCCAGTTCGGCGGGCGTCGCGTCGAGGGGTCCGCCCGAGAGGTACGGCAGTTGCAGCCCGTACACCGGCCGATCCGGCAGGTGGCGCAGCAGTCCCGCGTACACCCAGGACAAGCCGATCGCGGGATGTACGCAGAACACCGGTGGGCGGTGACCGTGCCCTCGCAGGGGGATCAGCACATCGAACATGCCGGTCGTCGGAGCAGTGGTCGCCGTCGGCTCGTCGAGGCGATCCGCGAGGCCGGCCGGTGTGGGGTCGAGGAAGACCAGGGACAGGGGAACTTCCCGGCCCAGCTCGCTGCGCAGCTTCGATGCCACGGCGGTCGCGGCGAGCGAGTTGCCGCCGAGGTCGAAGAAGTTGTCGTCGATCCCGATCCGGTCGCGTTCGAGGACGGAGGCGAACGCGCGGGCCACGGCACCTTCGGTCGGTGTGCGCGGCGCCCGGTAGGCAGCCCCGACCGGCGCGGCCGCCGGTAACGCCGACCTGTCCACCTTCCCGCTCGGGGTGACGGGCAGGCCCGGTAGCACGACGATCACCGACGGGACCATGTACCGCGGCAGCCCGGTGGCCGCGAAATGCAGGATCTCGGGCGCCTCGATCGGAACGGTCCCGGTGGGCACCACATATCCGACCAGCCGGTCGCCGCTACCGTCGTCACGCACTACGACCACGGCCTGGGCAACGGCCGGATGCCGGAGCAGTGCCGCCTCGACCTCCTCGAGCTCGATGCGCAGACCGCGCAGCTGGATCTGGAAGTCACTGCGCCCGACGTAGACGGGCTCGGCGCCCGCCGCGGTGCGGGTCCAGCGCATCAGGTCCCCCGTGCGGTACATCCGGCGCCCCGGTGCGCCGAGGGGGTCGGCGACGAAACGCGTCGCGGTCAGGCCGGGTTGGCCCGCATACCCTCGCGCCAGACCCGGTCCGGCGAGGTACAGCTCCCCCACCGCGCCGCCGGCGACGGGTTGCAGGTACGAGTCCAGCAGGTACTCGTCGAAACCGGGCATCGGCGGTCCCACGGTGGGATTCTCGCCGGGGACGAGCGGATCGAGCAGGTTCGACATCACCGTGGCCTCGCTCGGACCGTAGCCGTTGACCATGTGACGGCTCCGGGCCCACGTCTCCACCAGGGACGGCGGGCACGCCTCGCCACCGACGCTCACGAACGTCAGAGCCGGCAGCGCGTCCCGATCCAGCGTCGCCAGCACCGCGGGTGTGGTGTACAGGTGCGTGATCTCCTCGTCGGCGAGCACACGCTCGAGGTCGTCGCCGGCGGCGATACCGGGTGGCACCACGACGAGCCGCGCCCCGGCCGAGAACGCGACGATCGTCTCCAGCAACGAGGCATCGAACACCGGCAGCATCGCCTGCGCGACACGCGACTCGCGGTCGGCGACCGTCGAGAGCCGATCGACCAGCTCGGCGATACCGCGATGGGTCACGGTCACGGCCTTCGGCGTGCCCGTCGATCCGGACGTGAAGATCACGTACGCCGTGTTGTCGGCGCGAACCGGCACGCGGCGGTTGATATCCGGCACCGGCGTTGCCGGCGCACCGTCGAGGTCGAGGTCCCGGACGGGCACGACGGATACCCCGTCGGGCACCGCCGGTTCGGGTCCGTCGACGAGCACGCAGAGCGGTGTGACCGTCCGGATCATCGCGGTGACGCGGTCGCGGGGTTGGTCGGGGTCGGCGGGCACGTAGACGGCACCGGCGCGGACGACGGCGAGCATCGCGACGACCCGCAGGAACGATCGCCGCATCGCCACCACGATGGTGGTCTCCGGTACTGCTCCGCGGGAGACGAGCAGATGTGCGAGCCGCTCGACCCGCTCGTCCAGCTCCGCGTAGGTCCACTGCCTGCCCGCATCGACGACGGCGACGGACTCCGGGGACCGTGACATCCAGTCGTCGAGGATCTCCGTCCACATCCGTGAAGGGGCGGTGCCGGGAGCGGACACGACCGGCACCTCGTCCCCGAACCAGCGGAGGCGGCCGAGCGGCACCGCCGGCCGGTCGACGACGGCCTCGAGGACCTGGGCGACCTGCGACACGATCGCGTCGGCCGCGGCCCCGTCGAACAGGTCCGGACGGTAACTCAGTCGCAGCCGCAGCGCGTCGTCGACGTGTGCGATGAGGGTCAGCGGATAGTGGCCGGAATCGTGTCCGGTGACCTCGCGCACCTGCATGCCCGCGATGTCGACCGCGTCGGACAGAGCCGCACGGTCGACCGGATACGACTCGAACACCGTCAGGGTGTCGAACCCGGCGGCAGGTCCGGCGACCTGCTGGATCTCGGTGAGGCCGAGGTGATGCCGGTCGAGCAGCGCGGTCTGCTCGGCACGGATTCGCTCGACGAGCACGGCGAGCGTCTCGTACGGGTCGAGCCGGACCCGCACGGGAACCGTGTTGACGAACAGGCCGATCATCTCCTCGACCCCGTCGACCTCCGCGGGCCGCCCGGAGACGGTCGATCCGAACACGACGTCGCGCTGCGAGGTGAGCTTCGCCAGCACGATCCCCCACGCGACCTGCACCACCGTGCCGACGGTGAGTCCGCGGTCCCGGACGAAGGCCTTTAGGCGCCGGGTGTCCGCAGGATCGAGCGCCCGTGTGGTCTCCTCGGACAGGGCCTGCACGGAGGACTGCTCGGCGTCCGGGGCGACCAGCGTGGGCCGATCCGGACCGGCCAGATACCGCGACCAGGCGTCGCGCGCGGGCGCCGGGTCCTGCTGCACGAGCCACCGCACGTAGTCCCGGTAGGGACGTACCGGCGGGAGAACCCCGGTGTCCGCCTCGGTGCCGTACAGCACGAGGAGTTCCTTCAGCAGCAACGGCGCCGACCAACCGTCGAGCAGGATGTGGTGGTTGGTGAACACCAGCCGGTGATCGTCCGGTCCCATCCTGATCAGGCTCAGGCGCACCAACGGTCCGTGCGCCGTGTCGAAACGCTGCGTCCGGTCCTCGGTCTGCAGTCGGACCAGTGCCACCACACGATCCTCGGGGTCCAGATCGCTCAGATCCCGCTCACACAACGGCAGTTCGACCGACGCCTGCACGACCTGCACGGGCGGGGACTCCCCGTCGAAGACGAAGTTCACCCGCAAGTTCGGATGCCGCGCCGCCAGGGCGGCCACCGCCCGCCGGAGGCGTCGCGGATCGACGACACCGCCCAGGTGCAGGGTCAGTTGCACCGTGTACGCGTCGATCGAATCGTTCCGGAGGGCATGGAACAGGAAGCCGGTCTGCAAGGGGGTGAGAGGCCACACGTCCTCGAGGCCGGGATAACGGCGCTCGAGCTCGTCGAGGCGCTCCTGGCTCAACGGGACCAGCGGCAGATCCGACGGGGTATGCCCTCCCGCGCCCGGTTCGGCGACGTGACGGGCGAGGCCGCTCAGCATGCGTCGCCACCGTTCGGCCAGATCCGACACCTCCGGGCGGGCGATGACCCCGGTCGCATAGGCGAGATCCGCGCGCAGCACCGGACCGTCAGCGGTGTCGACGACCATGGCGTTGACGGAGATCACCGCCGGTACCGGCTGAGCGGGATCGAGGCCACCGCCGAAGTCGATGTCCGTGACGGCGTCCGGCAGCGTGCTCCGGCCGTGGAAGTTGAAGGCGAGCCGGGGTGCCGGCAGGGGTTCGAGCGCGGCGCGGCCCTCGTCGTCGAGATACCGCAGCATCCCGTATCCGATCCCGTGGTCGGGAACGGCACGCAGGTGTTCCTTGACGGTCTTGATCACGGTTCCCGCTGCGGTGCCGCCGCGTTCCACGGCCTCCACGTCGATACCGGTCAGGTCCAGTCGCACCGGATAGGCCGCGGTGAACCATCCGACCGTCCGGGACAGATCGGCTCCCGGCACGACCTGCTCCTCCCGGCCGTGCCCTTCCAACGCCACGAGCACCCGAGCGAGGTCGATCCCGCGCTCGGCGCGCTGCGCGACGACGGCTCCGGCCAGGGCTGCGAGGAGACCGTCCACGATGCTCCCGTGGAAGGCCACCGGGAGGACGCTCAGCAGCGCGGTGGTCGCGGGAGCGGGAACCTCGACGGTGACGGTGTCGACGGTGGCCCCGACGTCGACCGCGGGGTCCAGCTCTCTGGCGCCGAGCAGCGCATCCGGACCCGACAGGGTCGAGATCCAGAACGGTAGTTCGGCCGCGCGCGTGCCGCGGCGGGTGACCTCGACGAGACCGTGCGCCCAGCGGCGCATCGAGGTGCCCGTCGGTGCGGGATCCGGGTCGAGTCCGTGTTCGAGTCGAGCCGCCGCAGCAGCGAGGTCGCCCAGCAGGATCCGCCAGGAGACACCGTCGATCACGGCATGATGTGCCACGAGCAACAGCCGCGACGCGGGTCCCGCCTCGAATCGCACCGCCTGCAACATCACTCCCCTGCCGGGATCCAACCGTCCGGTCGCGGCAGCGTGCTCGGCGGCGGCGATCGCGGTGAATTCGGGCCCCGTGAGGTCGTCGACCCGGACGTGACGCAGGATCGACGACGCCGAGACGGATCCGATGGGCCGTGTCTCGAGATGCAGCGCGTCAGGCGTTCCGGGCTCCGCGTGGAGCCGCGCCCGCAGCATGTCATGCCGATCCACGACCGCCTGCAGGGCCGCGAGAAGGTCGGCCTCGCGGAGTCGATCCGGCAGCGGAACCGACACCGATTGGCAGAAGCCCGGATACGTTCGGCCGTGCCCGACCAGCCACCGCAGTATCGGGGTGAGCGGAACGTCGCCGACGCCACCACCCGGCAGTTCCTCGAGCGTCATCTCGGCCCGTCCGGCCAGGGTGACCGCCGCGGCAAGCGCTACAACGGTCTTGTGTTCGAACACATCTCGGGGCGAGAGCACCAGTCCCTCAGCTTTGGCCCGCGCGACCAGCTGGATCGACATGATCGAATCGCCGCCGAGAGCGAAGAACGAATCCTGTGTTCCCACCCGGTCGACGCCGAGCACGTCGGCGAACACCCGAGCGAGGGCCCGTTCGGTGTCGGTGGTCGGTGCGATGTAGCTGTCGCTCTGCGTCGCGACCTCCGGGGCCGGCAGCGCGCGGCGGTCGAGTTTGCCGTGCACCGTCACCGGCAGGTCGGCCATGTGGACGAACGCGGCCGGAACCATGTAGTCGGGCAACCGCTCTCGGACGAAGCGACGGACGTCGTCGAGTCGCTCCTCTGCGGCGGGGTCGTTGACATAGCGGGCGAGGCTGTCGATGTCATCGGCCGGACGGTACACATCGGTCAGCGCTGCATCGGCCTTGTCGTCCAGGTCGTCGCGGAAGACGATCACCTCCATCGATCCCGGTTCCTGCGACCACGTCACGGCGACCCGGTAGCCGAGTTCGGCGCCGAGCAGATCCAAGTCCGCAGGACCGATGCCGTCCGATCGTGGCCGGAGGTCCGGTTCCGGTACGAGCGTGTGGCCGGGCATCGCATCGAGGGAGGTAGTCGCGGCGATCACGGACTGCAGGGCGGTGTGCGGTACGTCGGTCACGCGCAGGGCGTCGGGACGGTCGGTCCGTAGCCGGTCGGCGAACGCGGCGAGTGTTCCGAATCCCGCCCAGGTCCGGCACGGAACATCGGCGAGCGACCTGGGTCCGGTACCGGTGTGCAGCACCACGCTGTAGCGGTACAGGCCGAGTTCGTTGGCCGTCCGCATCCGGCCGAGTTCGATGTCGACCCCGGTGACACCGGGCAGACGACGGAGCAGACCGGCGAAGAACTCGGGGGCGAGCAGCAGTTCCCGTTCGGAGAGCGCGGCACGGCGGACGCGTTCGCGGATCGTGTCCGCGGTCTCGGTGCCGTCGGCACGGGCGAGTTCCACAGCGGCGGCGAAGTGCGGCAGCAGCGCCTGGTTCCGGACATCGCCGAGATGGATCGATCCGCCGGGTGCGAGCAGCGGCAGGATCTTCCGGAGCACCTCGAGCAGATACGCCGCATCCGGGAAGTACTGGATCACAGAATTGAGCACGACGGTGTCGAAGTACCGCTGGGGCAACCCCTCGGTCGCGTGCGCCGGTTGCGTCCTCAACGTCACCCGCTCGGCCCACGGCTGCGATCGCACGGCGGAGTGCAGCGTCTCGAGCGTCGGGGCCGAGAAGTCCGTGCCCCAGTACTCGGCACAGTCGGGGGCCAGTTCTCGGAGCAGGAGACCGGAGCCCACGCCGATCTCGAGCAGACGCCGGGGCCGGAGCCGCCGCACGGCCCGCACTGCGGCGTCGCGCCAGTCCCACATCTGCTCGACCGGGATGGGCTGCCCGGTGTCGGTGGCGTTCCAACCCGCGAAGGCGCCGCTGTCGCCGCTGTCCTCGGGCGGCGGCGCGGAGTACACGTCGTCGTACAGTGCCCTCCACCGCTCGACGGTGCCGGTCGCGCGGGTCGGGTCGGCGAGCAGTGTCTGTTCCCGGTCGAGCACCACATACGCGACCAGTCGTCCGGTCTCGTGGTGGCCCGGAGTCTCCCGCACGACCACGGCGGCGCGGGCCACCGCCGGATGCGCACCCAGGACCGCTTCGATCTCACCGGGTTCGACCCGGAAGCCGCGGACCTTGACCTGATCGTCGCAGCGGCCCACAAATTCCAGGTGCCCACCCGAGCCCTCGGCATCGCTCGTCGAGCGGATCCACCGCACGACGTCGCCGGTGCGGTACATCCGCTCCCCCGGCCCGCCGAACGGAGATGCCACGAATCGTGCCGCGGTCGTGGCCGGACGACCGGGATATCCGCGGGAGACCCCGTCCCCGGCGATGTACAACTCGCCGGGGACACCGGGAGGCACCGGCAGCAGTCCGGCGTCGAGGACGAGGACCGCCACTCCCGGGATCGGCGTGCCGATCGGGACCGACGCGCGGTCTCCTCGGGCGAACGCGTCCTCGACGAGGTACATCGTCGCGCACACCGTCGTTTCCGTCGGTCCGTACGCATTGACGAGCAACGTCGAGGGATGCGATTCGTGAAAGCGGCGTGCGACCTCCGGGGACAGCACGTCACCGGCCGTGACCACCTGGTCCACACCGTCCCACACCCGCTCCGGAACGACGGCGGGGTCGGCGAGGGCGTGGAACAGCGGTGTCGGGACGAACATCGTCGTCACACCGTGTTCGGAGATCATCCGCGCGACCGTCGACGGATCGAGCAGACCGGGTGGCGCGAGCACCAGTTCGGTACCGCCGATCAGGGCGGGCCAGATCTCGTACACCGACGCGTCGAAACCCGGTGAGGACACCAGCGACATCCGGTGTCGCGGTCGCGAACCGGTCCATCCGTGCTCGACGAGGTGCACGAGATTCCGATGCGTGACGGCCACGCCCTTCGGGACACCCGTGGAACCGGACGTGTAGATCGTGTACGCCGTGTTCGACGGGTGCAGCAGCGCGATCCTGTCGAAGTCGGTGAGCGGTCGCGCATCGTCGGGCAGGGCGTGGGACGTCGGGCGGCCCGCCTCGTCGACGACCACGACGACGGCGGGGGTCGCATGTGAGGTGAATCGACTGTCGGTGACCAGCACGCGGGGCGCGGCGTCGGCGAGGACGAAGGCGGTGCGTTCGCTCGGATAGGCGGGGTCCAACGGCAGATAGGCGCCACCCGCCGCCGACACCGCGAGAAGAGCGACGACCAGTGCCGGGGACCGATCCAGGGCGACGACCACCACGGACTCGGGCCCCACACCCAACTCGACAAGCAGACGAGCCAGCCGGTTGGCCCGGGCATCGAGGTCGCGGTAGGTCCATCGGCCGGCGACGCTGGTCAGCGCCGGTGCGTCCGGTGTCGCCGCGACCCGTTCGGCGAGCACGGCCGGAACCGTCCGGTCATCGGTGGTGGCAGCCGGGCCGTTCCACGCGTCGAGGAGCAGGTCGCGCTCCGATCGATCGAGCAGGTCGACAACGTCGACCCGTCGGTGCGGCGATCTCACGAGGGAGTCGAGGACACGGAGATACCGGTCCGCGAATCGTTCGACGGTGTCGCGCTCGAACAGATCGCTCGCGTATTCGATGCTGCCGAGCAGCCCGCCGTCCTCGGCGGACGCGCGCTCCGACACGCTGATGTACAGGTCGAACCGCGCGATGTCGGTCGCGACGGGCAGCATCTCGACGTGGATGTCCGGATGGTCCAGGCTCGGCAGCGGGTTGTTCTGCAATGCGAATGCGACCTGGAACAGCGGGTGATGGGCGGTCGAGCGCGCCGGGGCGAGCAGTTCCACCAACCGTTCGAAGGGCGCGTCCTGGTTCTCGTAGGCGGCCAGCGCCTTGGCCCGCACGCGGTCGAGGACATCGGCGAGCGTCCATCGTCCGGTGATGCCGTCCACGCGCAGCACCCAGGTGTTGACGAAGAATCCGACGAGATCGGCGAGAGCCTCATCGGTCCGCCCGGCCACCGGACCACCGATCGTGATGTCGTCTCCCGCACCGAGCTTGTGCAGGAGCACCACGAGTGCCGACTGGAAGACCATCGACGCGGTGGCCCCGTGCTCGGCAGCCAGGTCGTCCGCCGCGAGGCGCAGCTCCGCGGGGATCGTGAACTCCACCCGGCCACCGCGGAAGGACTGCACCGCGGGGCGGGGACGGTCGAGCGGAAGAGAAAGGCATTCCGGGACCTCGGCGAGTTCTTCTCGCCAGTAGGAGAACTGCCCGTGCAGGATGCTTCCCGTCTCGTCCTCGTCCCCCAGCACGTCCCGTTGCCACAGGGTGTAGTCGGCGTACTGCACCGGCAATTGATCCCACCGTGGTTCGGTCCCCCCCGACCGGGCCGCGTATGCCAGCAGCATGTCGCGCACCAGCGGCACCATCGACGCGCCGTCGCCGGCGATGTGGTGCAGCACGAGCACCAGCACGTGGTCGTCGGAACCGGTCCGCAGCAGTGTGGCCCGCACCGGAATGTCGGTGGACAGGTCGAAGGGCCGCCGCGCCTCGGCGCGCACGGTCGCGTGCTCCTCGTCGGCGGTCACTGCCCGCACAGGCAGCGACAATGAGGTCCGCTCGACCGGAAGGATGCGCTGGAAGGCGACTCCGTCGGATTCCTCGAAGACCGTGCGCAGGGACTCGTGGCGTGCCACGACATCGCCGAACGCCGCCCTCATCGCGTCGATGTCCACCCGTCCGGTCAGGCGTGCCGCCATGGGGATGTTGTAGGTCGGCGACGGACCTTCGTAACGGTGGATGAACCACAACCGGGACTGCGCGTAGGACAACGGGATCCGGTCCGGCCGGCGTCGGGGTGTCAACGGCGTCCGGGCGACACCGCACTCCGCGAGGCGCGGTGCCAGCTCGGCGACCGTCGGTGCTTCGAAGAGCATCCTGATGGGTGCTTCGACGTGCAGTGCGGACCGGATCCCCGCCACGACGCCGGTCGCCGACAGGGAATCGCCTCCGAGTTCGAAGAAGTTGTCGTCGACGCCGACCCGATCCGGGGACAGATGCAGAACGTCCGCGAAGACCCCCGTGAGAGTCCGTTCCAGCCCCGTGCGCGGAGGACGATGGAGCACGCCCCGGCGGTCCGGGGCCGGCAGCGCGGCACGGTCCAGCTTGCCGTTGGCCGTGATCGGCATAGTTGCCAGCGGCACCACCACAGCCGGGACCATGAAATCCGGGAGTTCCGCCGCGAGCGCATCACGAATCGTCGAGGCATCCGGGACCGAACCGGTGCGCGGCACCACGTACGCCACGACCCGGTCGGATCCGGTCTCGCGCCGGACCACCGCCACGGCCTGCTCGACGTCGGGGTGGCGGAGCAGTGCTGTTTCCACTTCGCCGAGTTCGATGCGCCGCCCCCGCACCTTGACCTGCAGGTCGGCGCGCCCCGCGTAGATCAGCCGCAGACCCGAGGTGGCCGCTGCGCTGTCGTTCTCTGCGCTGTCGTCGTTCGTCGACCACCGCACGAGATCGCCGGTGCGGTACATCCGCGACCCCGCCGGCCCGAACGGGTCGGCGACAAACCGCGTCGCCGTCGTCCCCGGTCGCCGGTGGTATCCCCGCGCCAGGGCAGGTCCTGCCGGATACAGCTCGCCGATCACCCCGGGCGGCACCGGATTCAGGCGTGTGTCGAGCACGACGGACCGGAATCCGGGTCCGAGAGTGCCTGCGGTGACCGGTCTGCCGGGCACGAGGTCCTCCGACGCCATCTGCACGGTGATCTCGCTCGGCCCGTACCCGTTGACCATGCGGCGGCCCGGCGCCCATTTCTCCACGAGCCATGCCGGGCAGTCCTCACCGCCGACGCTCACGAAGGAGAGGTCCTCGGGGACCGCCGGATCGATCGTTGCAAGGACCGCAGGAGTGGTGCAGAAGTGGGTGATCCGCTCGGCGCGCAATGCATGTGCGAGGTCGTCACCGGCGGACGCATCGGGCGGGCCGATCACCAGGTGCGCCGCCGAGCCGAACGCCACGAGCAACTCCAGTACCGCCAGGTCGAAGCTCGGGGATGTCCCGTGCCAGACCCGCGCGTCGTGGTCGGCGAGGGTGCGGGTGTGCGCGACGAGGTTCGACAGTCCCCCGTGGGTGACGACCACGCCTTTCGGCTGTCCCGTCGATCCGGAGGTGTAGATGAGGTAGGCGGGTTGATCCGAACGCGCGGGCGCGCACCGGTCCGTGTCGGTCACCGGAGACCCGGTGTATCGCGTCGTCTCCGTGACCACCTCCGGATCGTCGACCGCGGTCCACGGCACGGTGCCGGGAAGCAGGGACCGTTCGCCGGTAGTGGTGAGTCCGAGCACGGCGCCGCAGTCGCGCAGCATGTACTCGATCCGGACGGGTGGATAGGCGGGGTCCACCGGAACGAAGGCCGCGCCCGTCTTCGCCACGGCCCAGATCGAGACGATCGAGTCGACGGACCGGGCCATGCCGATCGCGACGAAACGTTCCGGTCCTGCGCCGCGCTCGGCGAGCATGCGGGCCAGCCGATTCGATCGTTCGTCGAGTTCCCGGTAGTCGATCCGGGTCTCGCCGCACGACACTGCGGTGGCCGCGGGGGTGCGGAGTGCAGCGTCGGTGAGGATTTCCGGCAGCAGGCGTTCGGTCACCGGCGGCGGACCCGTCACGGGAGCGAGTGCGGTCCGTTCGGCTGCGTCGAGCAGATCGATGTCGCCGACCCGTATCTCCGGATCCTCTTCGACCGTCAGGAGGATACGTTCCAGTCGGCGGGCGATGCGCTCGACGGTCGGCGCGGTGTAGACGTCCGTGGCGTATCGGATGCGGAGCACGTCCGTGGACGTCGACTCGCGCCCGGCACCGTCGCCGGATCGCGGACGCTCCAGATCGATACGCAGGCCGACGTCGCCGAGGACGGCGTTCTCCACCTCCCTGTCCGCATCGCCCCGTCCTTCGACGGTGACGCGGAAGAGTGGGGCGCGCGATCCGTTCCGTGTCGGCGCCAGCGCGTCGAGCAGTGTCGCGGCAGGTATGTCGGCGTGTGCGAGAGCGTCCCGAGTCCCCCGGGAGATGTCCTCGAGGAGATCTCGGAACGGCTCGTCGAGGCGCACTCGGGTGCGTAGGGGCAGGACCGTGCGAGCAGGAGCGGTACCGGCCGGGGCAGGGACACCGAGGACGACGTCGTCGGTACCACCCGACCTGGCGACGAGGATCGCGTTGGCAGCCTGCAGGATCGGGACACGATCGTCGGCACATTCGGCGCTCGCTCGACCCGGTCCGATGCCGAGGGGATGGACGAACTGCGCCCACGCCGAAGCAGATCCCGCGTTGCGCGCCCGTCCACCGGCAGGTGCCTGCGTGGACGGTGACAGGGCGGGCGGGGTAGGTGCACCGGCCAGAAGATGCCGCCAGTGATCGAGCACGGTGTTCCGCCGGTAACGAGGTGCGGCCGCTCCGGCGCTCGGCGGGTGGATCGAACCGACCGGCGTTCGAGGGGCGGCTGCGACGAACTGCTCGAGGATCTCGGTGAAACAGATGCACTGCGCCTGTATCTCGTTCTCCTCGTATCGGTTCGGATTCGCCCGGAATTCGATCACGGTGCCGACCGGCACACTGCGGCGGTGGACGGTGATCAGCCGGTCCCCGACGGGCCCGCGCGACAGGACATGTGGTGTTCCCACGATGTCGCCCAGTACGGGTTGCTGATCGAACAGCATGACGTTGACCAAGGGGACCGAGAAGCGGGACACCGGTTCGGATGTCGCCCGGCGGATGTCGTCGAGTCCGCACGCCTGGTGTCGGAGGGCTCCGACGAGCTCGACCTGCATCCGCCGGACGAGATCCTCGACGGGTTCGCTCGGATCCACCCGGATCCGCAGGGGAACCACGTTGACGAGCATTCCGGCGGAGCGTCGCAGCTCGGCCGTCGTCCGCGCCGACACCGGGATGTTCACGAGCACGTCGTACCGTCCCGACCGCCGCGAGAAGAAACAGGCGGCGGCCGCGAGTACCACTGCGGCCGAGGAGGCGTCCCGCGTCGGCGGGGACCCCGACAGGTAGACGTCCGCAGTGTCCGACAGATCCGCCTCCGCCGTGATGGTCCGGACCGCCGGGGGCACCTCGGTGGTGTCGACATGGGGCAGGTCGCGGATCCGCTCGCTCCAGTACTCACGGTCCGCGACGAATCGGTTCGACGCGCGATACTGCCGGTCCTTCTCGTACAACGTCCGCAGATCCGCCGGCGGCTTCTCCGGCGGGGCCCCGTCCTGGCCGGAACTCCGGGAGGCGAGTGCCCTGGAATAGAGTTCGGCTCCCCTGCGAACGATGATCATCGCTCCGAACCCGTCGAGCGCGATGTGATGGGCTTTGACGTACACGAGGTAACTGGCATCACCTGTGCGCAGAACCACTATGCGGCACAACCGGTCTGCCATCAGGTCGACGGGTGCTTCCACATCCCGCCGGAGCCACTCCTCGGCCACCCCCCGCGGATCGGATTCGTCACGGAGGTCGACGACCTCGGTGGGTACATCGAGGTCCCGGTCGACGACCTGGTACGGACGGCCGTCCACGTCGACGAGGCGCAGGAGGACGGTCTCGAACTCCCGACCGGCGGTCGTCGACGCCCACTTCAGCAACTCGAGATCGAGTTCTCCACGGAACTCCACGTATTGGGCAATGACGAAAGGGACTTCGGGTACGAGTTGCTGGGCGAGCCAGATACCGTACTGGGCCGGAGTCAGCGGAAACGCACCCGCGCGCGCGTCGGAGTTCTGCGCGGTGCCTACGACGGGAGTGGCCACAGCGCCCCCTTCACGAGGATGTGTGCAGCGGCAGCGGCGAACGGGAGCGCCTCGTCGAGCCGGATGCCCTCGAGCATCGTGCACAGCTCGCGAGCGGGAACGACCGAGTCTGCACGCCGCTTCGAGAATGTATGCGTCAGCGTAGGACGGGGACGGGGTTGCTGCAATGCCGTGCAGTAGAACGAGATCGAGATGCGACCAGGACATCTCGCAGAGGACGACGCTCGCACATCTCGACATTCGGCATTTTCACACCATAAACCTTAGGTTTGTTTGATGGGATGGATAGAAACCTTCCGTCCGCGCTATGCTCGTTTTACAAACTTAGAATGCAAAACTCTCGGTAAACTCCGGACGAAGGGGAATTCACGCCCGGCCCGACGGTCGCACGAGTACTGAATCCACGAGAGCGGACGATGCACGAGGCCGGACCGGTGCAGTCGATTATGTTGCACTGCAACAATTTCCACTTCTTTCATGCCTGTTGCTCGAAACAGCCTTCCGGCAATCCTTCCCGGGAACCCTCCCCAGTTCCCACGAACACGCGACATCCATCCCCTGGAGGGAGGAAGCGCAGATGCCGATCCAGAGACGAATCGGACCTCGTTCGGGCACGGTCTGGGTGGACCTGTTCGGTGAAACCTCCGAGTACGCAGACGAAGCGAGCGCCCACCTGTTGAGAAGGTGGGCGAGCGGGTATCTCACCGAACCCAACCCCGACCTCGGCCGCAGCGGGCCCGTGTGCCCGTTCGTTCGCCCGTCGATCGGCAAGCAGCTCTTCGGAGCTGCATTCGTCCACGGATCCGGAATCGACGCCGGGGCACTCGGCACGATCGTGGAGGACCAGTTCGACCTGTACACGACGCTCTTACGCGAGGACGATCGCGACCGGAGCCTGAAGACGCTCGTGACCGTACTGCCCGACCTCACCGGCTTCGAGGTGATCGACGTCGTCCACACGGAATTCAAGTCGCGGTTCGTCGAACACGGTTTCATGCTCGGCCAGTTCTACCCGGGCTGCACCCAGCCGGGTCTGTGGAATCACGACTTCCATCCACTCGACGCCCCGTTGCCGATGCTGGTCGCCCGCCACATGATGACGACCGATTTCCCGTTTCTCGTTGGTCGCCAGGAATGGCTGTGCGCCTACTTCAAGAAGTTCGCCCCGGCACTGCCGTCGACACTCCGCCTCACCATCGCGAAACGGATGAAGTACGACGGCGATGCGGTGGACGCGATCACCGCCCATCATGAGCTGACGGGGAACGAGCCGGGCCGATAGGCTGTACGCGTCCCTGTCCCACATTCCGGTCGTCAAGCTTCAGGTCTTGATTATCGACAATCAAGCCCTCACACTTGACGCATGTTCGTCTTGACGGTCGACCAGCGGAGCAGCCGCCGAGACATCGACCGCGTGGCGGACCTCCTCACCGAACTGCAGGATGTTCCGCTGGTACGGCCCTTCGATCGCACCGCGGGCGACGAGGTCCAGGCCGTCGCGGACGATCCCGCCCTCGTCGTCGATCTCGTCCTCGACCTCCTCCGGAGGGAACGCTGGAGTATCGGGGTGGGAATCGGCCCGGTGGAGACCCCGCTTCCCGAACAGACACGCGCCGGCCGCGGACCCGCCTTCGAACACGCCCGCACCGCCGTCGAACGCGCCAAGAACGCCCCTGGGCAGGTCGCGGCCGAAGGCGACGACGCCGAGGCCACCGCCGACGTCGACGCCGCGCTCACCCTGCTCGCCACCGTCGTCCTGCGCCGCACAGACCAGGGGCACGAGGCGGTCGACCTCGCTCGTCAGGGCCTGTCGCAGGCGCGGATCGCCGAGCGTCTCGGCATCAGCAAACAAGCGGTGTCCCAGCGCCTCGCCACCGCCGGGTGGCAGGCCGAACTGGCCGGACGCGAACTCGTGCGGCGACTCCTGGAAAGGGCCGACCGTTGACCGTCCTCTCACTGGTGTGCCTGGCCGTGGCTGCTCTCGGACCCGCACTCGCGCTGCGCCCGAGCATGCCGGTGTGGCCGGCCGCCTCGTTGAGCATTGCGGGTCTCGCCGGTTCAGCCCTCGCCGCCACCGCGACCACACCGGTTCAGGGAGTCGCGCTCGCGGCCACGCTGATTCTCACCGCCACGGCGGCGATCACCGGGGGCGGACCCGCGGTCCTCGTGGCGTTCCGGATCGCGCGCCGGCAACCCGATGCCGGTCCCGAGCCCACCCCTCCCCCGGGCCCGCTCCGCGGCGGACGCGTCATCGGCGTGCTCGAACGCGGAGCGGTCACCGCCTCGATCCTCGCCGGATGGCCTGAAGGGATCGCCGTCATCATGGCGGTGAAGGGTCTCGCCCGTTATCCCGAACTACGCGAACCGAACGCCTCCGAACAGTTCATCATCGGCACGTCCACCTCGGTGCTGTGGGCGGTCGCGGTGTGCGGAGTCGGGCAGGCGCTGATCACCTGACGCCGGGATCTCCACCGTCAGGTCTTCTTCAGCGCACTCCCCTTGTGCATCGCGACGTGATCGGTCTTGTCGCTCCGGATCTCGTACTGCGGCTCGTCCTCGCTGCACCGCCGCGTGCGCCCCTTGAACTCCACGTCCTCCGTGTGCTTCGCAATGATCACACCCTCGACGTATCCGGCTTCGGAGTTCCATCGGACATGGTCACCGACGGAGAAGTGGGTCGCCATGTCGTCGTCCTCCCGATCGGCTCGCTTCCTGTGGCAGTCGGATAACCGTCTCCCATCGGTCCTACACCCCAAGACGATCAGTCCGTCCGATGCTCCGCGGGATCCGCGGACCCCTCGGCGACGGCACGGAAACGTTCGAGGTCCTCCGGACGGAACTCGGGCCGGGCGACCACCGCGTCGACGAGCAGACGCAACTGGTGCTGCAAGGCCGGCACCGACCCGGTGCGCCCCTGCTCGGAGAGATGATCGATGAGCATGCGCAGCACCCGGGCGAGCGCCGTGGCCACGTGCAGCTGCGCCGAGCCGGCCTGCCGGATCTGCTCGAAGGCGTGCTCGATGTACTCGTCGGGCGACAGGATCCACGGACGCAGCAGAATCCGGCCGTCCGCACCCCCGATCGCCGGCACCGGACTGTCGGTGACCAGCAGGGTGCGCAGCAGACTGCCGAGCCGGAGCACCACCTCGGTGGCGGTCGTCGGGTCGTTGATCGCCTGGCTCAGTGCGCGCAGCGCGATGTCGACGAGTTGCCGCAGCGCGAAGTCCACGTCCTGTTGCATGGTGCGCGTATTCGAGATCTCCACGGCCGCCTCGAGCCGCCGCAGGACCACCGCCCGTTCCGGCTTCGGATGGATCCGCAGCAGCGGTTCCCCGCAGTGAATGTACGCGCCGGGACGCGTCTCCATCCGCACGACCGAACCCGGCGGTACCACGGCGAGAACGAGCTCGGCCGGCGCCTGGGTCACCCAGCCGTCGCGCCGGGCGTACACCGTCGCCCCCTCGGTGAAATCCGGCTCCGGCACCCGGTCGACGTGGATCTCGCCGCGCGAACTCCGGCTCGTGTTCGAGATGACCTTCTCGGCCTCCGAGGCGATGCTGCGCACCACCTCCCCGACCTGCAGACCGTGGGCCAGCCGGTTGAGATAGGCGATGATGAGCACCACGGTCGACACCGCGAGGACCACAGCGAGGGTGGTCGACAGTGTCGGGGCAGGTGCGGCGTCGTCCGCGCCGATGTGGCGCAGTGTCAGCACGCAGTAGACGAAGGTCGCCACCAGCACCCCGATCACCGTCTGGCTGGCCCGATCCCGGATGAAGGACCGCATCACCCGCGGCGAGAACTGGCTGCTGGCCAACTGCAGGCTCACGACGGTCAACGAGAAGACGACGCCGGCGGTGGTGATCGTGGCACCCGCCACGGTGCTCAGCAGCCAGATCGCGGCGTTGCTGTTCATCTTCATGCCCCACGCGAAGGGGCCGAAGGTCCGATCGATGTAGCCGCTCACCTCCGCGAGCACGGCTCCGGCGACGACGACCAGCGCGGGCAGCGCGAACAGACTCTCCCGGAATCGGTATACGCCCGCGGCGATCCGCAACTGCATCCACGGTCTCGGCAGAGCACTCATGTCGACCAAGCTAACCATCCGCAATCCGTACCGCGGGCACTCGCAGCGAGCTGTGGGCACACGCACCGGATGTCCCCTACGGCACGGTTACGGCAAGTCCATGAGATACTCGACGGACAATTGAACAGCCACCGAACCGCGGCGGGAGAGTCCCGCACACAGCGGGCGCCGAAGGAGCAACCTCCCCGGGAATCTCTCAGGCCCCCCAGACCGCCACGGCGAGGCTCCTCTGGAAAGCAACTCTTCCGGGTTCACCGAAGGTGTAAGCGGCTCCGTCCGCGAAAGCTCTCAGGTCCGATGACAGAGCGGGGAACGACAACACCCGCTGGTGCTCGTTTCGTGCACCCTGGACCCGAGGTAGACGTGTGACCGTTTCCCTGGGCGCGCCCCTGCGCGCCGATCATGCGCTGCTCGAGCAGCGCCCCGAAGTTGCACCGACCGAGTCGCGTGGCCCTGTTCTCCCTCCCTCCCCCGCCCCGAAGTCGCCGCCGCGTACGAACCGGCGACTCGGGATCGCCGCGATCGTGCTGTCCGCGACCGCGATGGGCGCCGCAGGATTGTTCGGCCGCAAGGCCACTCCCGAAGGCGCGGTGCTCGGTGAAGCACTCACGCTCGGGCGGATGGCGGTCGGAGCGATCGGCATGCTCGTCCTGATCGCGCTGTCCCGCCGCCTCGGACAGTTGCGCCGGACCCGCCTGTCCTGGTCGGTCGTCGGTGGCGGTGTGCTCCTCGGACTGTCCCTCGCGACCTATCTGTCCGCCACGGTGTTGACCGACCTGTCCCGTGCCGTGGTTCTCCATTACCTCGGCCCCGTCGTCGCGACGGCCCTCGCCCGGGTGTTCCTGAAGGAGAGGGTCGGTCGCCTCGACGCCCTGTCGATCGGCACGGCGTTCGCCGGCATGTTGCTCGCCGCCGGCCTGGTGGGCGGTGAATCGTCCGGGGGCGAGCACGAGACGCTGGGTACCGTGCTGGGCGCTGCCTCGGGAGTCTTCTACGGCGGGGCCCTGCTGTGCTACCGCTATCGCACCGACATGCCGTCCGACGTCCGGTCCCTGTGGAACTTCGTCTTCGGCGCCGTCGCGGCAGGTGGGATGGTCGCGGTGACTCGACCCGACCTGTCGGGGATGACCGCGACGCACTGGTTGTGGGCCGGTGGGTTCTTCGTCGTCTGTGGTCTGTTCGCGCTGGGGCTGCTCGTCGTCGCAGGCAAGCACCTCCGCGCCGCGGAACTGTCCGGCCTGTCCTACCTCGAAGTCGTGGTCGCGCTGATGATCGGCATGGTCGCCTTCGGAGAGTCCGTGACCGCGCTCGCCGCCGCGGGCGCCGGTCTCATCGTGGTGGCGATGGCACTGCCGATGCTCGGCCGCCGATGACGAGTGGGAGGGCGCGCCGGTCGGCGCGCCCTCCCACTCGTGATCGGTTTCCGTTACTGCTGTTGCGGCGGCTCGGCCGGCTGCTCGGATGCGTCGTTCGTCATCCAGCGCTGCGCCGGCGGCGTTGCGGGCAACGCCGACTGTACTTCACCGGCACCCCTCTGCGTCCCCTCCGTGGCGAGACCCGTCCGAACTGCGGGGTCGACCGGCTTGCGCGCGACCGCCTCGGCTTCGGCGACGGCCTGGGCCACCTCGGGATCGCGCTTGGTCGCGAACCAGTCCTCGACCTCGGCACTGTCGTCCTCGGGCCGTTGCAGTTCCTCGTCGACAGGGCTCGGCTCGAAGCGGAAGACGCCGTCCTCGCCGGGCGCGCCGAGCGTCCGCGCGAATCCTTCGAGCGCCTTGCCGAAGTCGCTCGGCACCACCCACATCTTGTTCGCATCGCCCTGGGCCATCTGCGGCAGGGTCTGCAGGTACTGGTAGGCGAGCAGCTCCGGAGTGGGCTTGCCGGCCTTGATCGCGGCGAAGACCTTCTCGATGGACTTCGCCTCGCCCTGGGCCTCGAGGTAGCGCGCCGCGCGATCACCCTGCGCGCGCAGGATCCGCGACTGCCGGTCGGCCTCGGCTTCGAGGATCGCGGCCTGCTTCGCACCCTCGGCGGAGAGGATGCGCGACTGCTTGTCGCCCTCGGCGGTCTTGATCGCGGATTCACGGTGACCCTCGGCCGTGAGGATCATCGCGCGCTTCTCGCGGTCGGCCTTCATCTGCTTCTCCATCGATTCCTGGATCGACGGCGGCGGATCGATGCTCTTGAGTTCGACCCGGGCGACACGCAGGCCCCATCGGCCGGTCGCTTCGTCGAGCACACCGCGGAGCTGACCGTTGATGGAGTCGCGGGAGGTGAGCGTCTCCTCGAGGGTCATTCCGCCGACGACGTTGCGGAGCGTGGTGACGGTGAGCTGCTCGACCGCGGCGATGTAGTTGCTGATCTCGTAGACCGCCGCCTGCGGGTTCGTCACCTGGAAGTACACGACCGTGTCGATGCTCAGCGTCAGGTTGTCCTGGGTGATGACCGGCTGCGGCGGGAACGAGACGACACGTTCGCGTAGATCGACCTTCGCGCGGATGCGGTCGACGAAGGGCACCAGGAAGGTGAGCTGACCCGACGCCGTCCGGTAGTACCGGCCGAGACGTTCGATGACCGCGGCCTCCGCTTGCGGTACCAGCGATACCGATTTGGCCACGACCACCACGACCAGTGCCACCACTACGGCGAGCACGATCAGAGCTTCCATCCTCAGACACCCCTCCACACGACGGCAGTCGCGCCGTCTATCTGCATCACTGTCACTGTCGTTCCCGGCCCGTACACCTCGGTGGCGTCCAGCGGCCTGGCGGTCCACACCTCACCGTCGATCTTCACGCGCCCGGAATGCTCCCCCACCTGCTCGAGGACCAACGCGTGCTTGCCCGGGAGAGCGTCGATCCCGGTGGGCAGAGCGGGCGGCTGGGAGTACCGGCGCCTCAGCATCGGCCGGACACCGAGCAGCAGAACCAGCGAGGTCACGGCGAAAATCACCGCGTCGATCCAGACGGGCAGATCGGTCACCGCGGAGACACCGCCGGTGACGAGCGCTGCACCGCCGAGCATCAGCAGCGCGAAATCGCCCGTGAGCGCTTCGCCGGCCGCCAACGCCACTCCGGCGATCAACCAAATCAATGCGGCCACGATCACCATCGAACCACAAATCGGACATCCTGGCAGATGCCCTGGTGGAGGAAGCGGTCTTGGCCCCTCGTCCTCGAGGCTGCTTTCCGCAGGGAAGATCTCAGGTCGGTAATTCTATATTCTTCGGCTTTCCGTCCTGACCGGAATGTCACCCCGGCTTCATAAGTGGAGGCAACCGAAACACATCCTTTTGCCGTTGTGAAATCGGTGATACCGTCCCCGAACTACCGGCATCACCCCCGCGCGTTCACTCCTCGTGGGAGCTCGATCAGCTCGTCACGCGGTTCCACGCGGCCATCGACGACATCGAGGACCCGTACGAGCGCGCCGTCGAATGGATCGTCGAAGCGGTCCGCACCGTTCGTTACCACCCGGTCGCACGACGATTCGTCGACAACGAAGCCGCCCTCCCCCTCCACCGACAGCTGATGTCCGCATCCGTTCCCCAGGCTTCGCACCCGAGGAGTCCGGCAATGGAAGTCACTCCCGCACAGCGCGTTCGCGCAAACATCGAGGACGATGTACCCGTCGCCGACCGCACCTTCGTCCGGTCGCCGGCAGACCGCCGCATCCGGCCGATGTTCCTGTTCCGGGCGCTGTCGCTCCAGGGCACCCACCCCACCGTCATGGTTGCGCTCGGTCAGCCCTCGTCGGGTTCGGTGACGAAGTCGACGAGGCGCTCCACGGCGCCGATGAGGTGCGATTCGAGATCGCGGAAGGAGTTCACGGCGTTGTAGACGCGCCGCCAGCCGTCCTGCGGCGTGCCCCAGCCGAGTTCACGGCAGACGCCGGTCTTCCAGTCCTGTCCGCGCGGAATGGAGGGCCAGGTGTCGATGCCCACGGCCTTCGGTTTCACGGCCTGCCATACGTCGATGTAGGGATGGCCGGTGACCATCACGTGCGGACCGAGATTCGCGGTGAGACGCTCCTCCTTGGACCCGGTGACGAGGTGGTCGGCGAGCACACCGACGCGCCGGCCCGGGCCGGGTTCGAACTCGGCCAGCCTGGCGCCGAGATTGTCGAGGCCCTCGAGTTGTTCGACGACCACGCCTTCGACCCGCAGGTCGTGCCCCCATACCCGTTCGACGAGGGCGGCGTCGTGCACGCCCTCCACCCAGATCCGGCTTCCCCGCGCCACGCGTGCGCGCAAACCCTCCACCCGGGTGGATCCCGAGGCGGATCTCGTCGGTGCGGAGGCGGGACGGATCTTCGGTTTGACGAGGGTGACGGGTGCTCCGTCGACCAGGAAGGCCGCGGGGCGCATCGCGAACAGACGGGTGCGTCCCTGCGCGTCCTCGAGCCGCACGAAGTCGCCGTCGTGGGTCTTCTCGATTCCCACGATCGCGCCGCACCAGCCGGATGCGGCGTCCTCGACGACGACGCCGCGCTCCGCTGCGAGTTCGGGAACGGCCTTCTTCTTGGTGCGGGCGTGACCGGCGTAGATGTCGCCGCCGTAGATATCGCGTGGGCTCACGCCAGTCCACCCTAGGACATTGCGCGGGACCGCTCGCGCTGCCACGCCGGACCGCCGTGCGCGGTCGCCGTATGCTTTCGGGGTGAGTTCTCCGAGCCTGACGCTGACCGTGTGGGCGGGGTCGTGGCGGTCCGGTCACGCCTCCCCCGACGATGTGATCGATGCGCTGCACGAGTGGGCGCCGATGCATCTCGTGGGTGCCCACGATGCGGCGACGGCCTCCGCGGCGGATCTGCCCGACAAGGGTGTCGCCGACGGTGCCGCCCTGCTGCTCACCCTGATCCGCCGCGTCGATTCCGCCGCCGGCGCCGGTCTGCATCTCGTCCTTCCCGCCCCGGGCGACGTCCGCGCGTTGCCTGCCGGTACGGCGTTCGCCTCCGCGGCGCTGGCTGCCGGTGAAGGCGTCGTCGTGGGAGCGCCCGGAACCCCGGGGCTGGGTCTGGTACCCGTGATCGAGGGTCCGGACGTCCTACGGTGGAACGTCTTCACGCTGCCGGCGGTACCCGAGATCGCGGTCGACGGTGGTCTCGGTGCGGCCGAGTTCGCGATCCGCGAGGCGGTTCGTGATGCCGCCTCCGCGTTGAGCGGAATCCCGACGGTGGGCACCGACGGGCGCCGCACCGATCCGCGGACGGAGATCGCCGAGAAGGTCGCCGAACTCGCGCGGCACCGCTATCCCCCGTCACTGCCCGCACGTGCCGTGCGCGTCCTCGACACCGCAGACCAGGTCGCGGCGATCCTCACCGTGGCCGGTCGCGGAGGAGGTCTGCGGGCCGGTTCGGTGTCCGCCGCCACCGGCCGCGAGGGCGCGCTGCAGCCGCTGTGGGCCGCGGTCCGCGAGGCCCGCACCGGTGCGGTCGCGGCGGCTCTGCGGGCCGAGCACCATCACTGACCGCGGCCGACAGTGCGCGTCGACTCCAGTGCGCGTCAACTCCGTTGCGCGGTGACCAACAGGTACTCCCAATTCATCGCTCCCCCACCGAGATCGTGACGTTGGGCGAGTTCGAGCAGGTCGAGATCGAGAGCCGCGACCCGATCGTGGTCGTCCGCGATGTTGCGGTACACCGCGATGGTGGGGCCGTAGGCGGACTTGAAGAACTCGCGGAAGTCCTCCCCGGTCGCGAAGCGTTCGACGCGCAGGTTCTCGGTGCGTGCCTGCAGGTCGGTGACACGGTCGCCGATCAGCTCGCGCACGTGCACCTCGTCGCCCCACAGCGGCGGCGGCTGTGCACCCGGCGGGGGCGGTGGCGCATACGGTTTCATCGTCGCGAACATCTGCCCGATGAAGCCGGTGGGGGTCCAGCTCAGTAGCCCGATACGTCCGCCCGGGCGGGTCACCCGGAGCAGTTCGTCGGCCGCGGCCCGGTGGTGGGGCGCGAACATCACTCCCACGCAAGAGATCACGGCATCGAAGCTCGCATCGTCGAACGGGAGCGCTTCGGCATCGGCTTCCTGCCAGTCGAGCGTCGCACCTGCCGCTTCGGCGTCACGGCGGCCGACCTCGAACAGTTCCGGGGTCAGGTCGGTCGCGAGCACCGTCGCACCGGTGAGCGCGGCGGGGATCGACGCATTGCCCGATCCGGCGGCGATGTCCAGGACACGGTCGCCCGGACCGATTCCGGTCGCGGCCACGAGAGCGGGGCCGAGTTCGGCGATGACCTCGGTCGCCACCGCTGGATAGTTGCCGAGTGCCCACATCGCCCGGTGCTTGGCCTTCAGGGCGAGATCGGCGTCGTGTGTCGTGGAGATGTCGGTCATCAGAGGATTCCTCCTGTCGAGGGACCCGGCTTCGGCACCGTCTCGGAAGCGGCCCGGGTCACAAATCGACTGTAGGAACGCGGACGCGGTGTCCTCCAGTACACAATCTGTACTGCACCGCCGCTCATCCGTGCTGGTCGCGGCGGTCCGACCGGCCTACGATCCGATCATGGGCCCGCCCTACCACCAGTTCTGTCCCGTCGCCAAGGCGATGGAGTTGTTCGACGAGAGGTGGACGCTGCTCGTGGTGCGCGAACTCGTGCTCGGCAGCGAACGGTTCAACGACCTCCGACGCGGCCTGCCCCGCATGTCGCCGACGCTGTTGTCGAAGCGGATGCACCAGCTCACAGCGGCGGGCATCGTGCAGCGCCTCGAGGACGGAAACGACGTCCGATACGTGCTCACCCCGGCGGGACGCAATCTCGAGACCGTCGTCGACGCACTCGGTGCGTGGGGCACGCGGTGGACCGGGAAACTCGGCGAGGTCGACCTCGATCCGCGACTGCTGATGTGGGACATGCACCGGCACGTCGACCATGCGGCCCTGCCGGAATCCCGGGTGGTCGTGGAGTTCGTCTTCCCGACGGTCACTCACGCGTCGCGCCGGTGGTGGATGGTCATCACGCCGCACGACGTCGACGTGTGCGACGAGGACCCAGGATTCGAGGTCTCGATCCGGGTGACGACGGGACTGCGGGAGCTGACCGAGATCTGGCGTGGCGAAGCGACCTGGCCGGACGCGTTGCGCTCGGGCGCCGTAGTCGTCGACGGTCCGAGCGCCCTGCGCCGGTCGCTGCCCCGCTGGTTCGACTCCCCTCTGGCCTCACCGGCCGGGCACTCCGCCCGGTGAGGCTCGGAGGCATCTATCCGTTCGCGGCGGGCCGGGACGGGCGTTTCGGCGGCTCACAGCACCCGACGGCGCACAGGCTCCCGTTGCACGCGGACCCGAGCAGCGGTTCGGTGCCGCAGCGACGGGCGGTGACCCCCTCCCGCTGTTCCTCGACGAGCTCGCGGACGAGTTGCGCGAAGCGCGGGTCGGTTCCGGCCGTCGCCGCACGAGAGAAGCCCATGCCCAGCTCAGCGGCCCGATCGCGAGCCTCGGTATCGAGATCCCACACGACCTCGAGATGATCGGAGACGAACCCGACCGGCACGACCACGACGGCTCGGACTCCCCGTTCGTGCAGCGCATCGATGTGGTCGACGATGTCGGGTTCGAGCCACGGCACCTGCGGCGGACCGGACCGCGACTGCCACACCAGGTCGTAGTCGCCCTCGCCGAGCGCCTCGGCCACCAACCGCGCCGCTTCGGCGACCTGCCGGCTGTAGAGACGGCCGCCCTCCTCCGGCGGACCACCGGTCGCGTCGAAGGAGGTCGGAACGGAGTGCGCGGTGAACACCACGCGCGCGGAATCGCGCACGTCGTCGGCGAGTTCGACGCGGGCCGCGCGCACGGCGTCGGTGACGGCATCGAGGAACAGCGGGTGGTCGTAGAAGTGCCGCAGCTTCGTCAGCTGCGGGGCGTCCTCGACGGCGTCCCGCGCCCGCGCGATGTCCTCGTGGTACTGCCGGCAACCCGAGTAGCCGCCCCAGGCGGAGGTCGCGAACACCAGGGCGTTACGGATCCCTTCGTCGCGCATCCGCGCGACGGTGTCCTCGACCATGGGATGCCAGTTGCGGTTGCCGAAATAGATCGGCAGATCGATACCGTGCACGTCGAACTCGGCGCGGACGGCGTCGATGATCGCCCGGTTCAAGGCGTTGATCGGCGAGACACCCCCGAAGTGCAGATAGTGCTGCGCGACCTCGTCGAGTCGTTCCGGCGGGATCCCTCGTCCGCGGGTGACGTTCTCGAGGAACGGTCGCACGTCGTCGGGTCCTTCCGGTCCGCCGAACGACAGCAGCATCAGCGCGTCGTACGCCCCGGGGGTGTTCGTCATGGGAGTGCCTTCCGTCGTACGGTCAGCTGCCGAAGCCGACCTGGGAGTGGAAACCACCGTCGACGTAGACGATGGATCCCGTTGTCCCGGGTAGCCAGTCGGACAGCACCGCACACACGGTCTTCGCCACGGGCGTCGGATCGTCGACGTCCCAGCCGATCGGGGACGCCGCCGACCAACCCTCGTTCAGACGGTTCATCTCCGCGCCCGGGCCGGTCGCGTCGCCCGCGATGGCCTTGGCCGCGAGCGTCTTGATCGGGCCGGCGGCGACGAGGTTCGAACGGATACCGCGCGGGCCGACTTCCTTGGCCACGTAGCGGTTCACCGACTCGAGCGTCGCCTTGGAGACACCCATCCAGTTGTAGAACGGCACGGCCCGGGACGGGTCGAAGTCCATTCCGACGATCGAACCGCCCTCGTTCATGACGGGTAGGACGGCCTTGGCGAGCGCGCCGTAGGAGTAGGCCGACACCTCGAGCGCCACCGCGACGTCCGTCCAGGGCGCGTCGAGGAACGGGCTGCCCAGGCAGGACCGGGGTGCGAAACCGATGGAGTGGACGACACCGTCGATCCCCTCCGGTGCGAGTTCGCGGATCTTGTCGGCGAGACCGTCGAGATCCTCCTGGTTCTGCACGTCGAGGCAGATCGCCGGCGGCACCGGCTGCGGGAGACGCTGCGCGATCCGGTCGATCAACCGGAGTCGCTCGAAGCCGGTGATGATCACCTTCGCGCCCTGTTCCTGCGCGGCCTTCGCGGTGTGAAAGGCGATCGAGGCATCGGTGATGATGCCGGTGACGAGAATGGTCTTGCCCTCGAGCAGTCCGCCCATGAGTGTGTCGGTCCTCCAGTGAGATTCGGATGTGGTCGCGTGACCGTCAGTGGCCCATGCCCATGCCGCCGTCGACCGGGATCACGGCGCCGGAGACGTAGGCGGAGTCGTCGGAGGCCAGGAAGCTGACGACGGCTGCGACGTCCTCGGGCTTGCCGAGTCGCTGCAGCGGGATGAACTTCTTCGCCGTGTCGCGCAGGTCGTCTGACAGATCCGCAGTCATGTCGGTCTCGATGAAACCGGGAGCGACGACGTTGGCCGTGATCGATCGCGAACCGAGTTCGCGGGTGACCGAACGGGCGAGCCCGATGACACCGGCCTTCGAGGACGCGTAGTTGATCTGACCGGCCTGACCGGCGAGGCCGACCACGGAGCCGAGGAAGATCATGCGGCCCCAACGGGCACGGAGCATCGCACGGTTGGCGCGCTTGGCGCACCGGAAGGCGCCGGTGAGGTTCGCGTCGATCACCGAGCTGAACTGGTCCTCGGTCATGCGCATCAGCAGGGTGTCGTCGGTGATGCCCGCATTCGCGACGAGCACCTCGACGGGACCCTGATGCTCCTCGACCTCCTTGAACGCGGCGTCGACCGAGTCGGCGTCGGTGACGTCGCACCGCACACCGAACAGGTCGTCGGGCGCGCCCGAACCGCGGTGGGTCACGGCGACCCTGTGGCCGTCCGCCTGCAGGCGACGGGCGACGGCGAGGCCGATCCCGCGGTTTCCACCGGTGACGAGGACGGATCGGGGGGTGGCACCCGCGCGCGTG
Organism: Rhodococcus sp. GQ147; assembly: GCF_059759155.1. Classification (NCBI taxonomy): domain Bacteria; kingdom Bacillati; phylum Actinomycetota; class Actinomycetes; order Mycobacteriales; family Nocardiaceae; genus Rhodococcus; species Rhodococcus sp. GQ147. The sequence goes on along the minus strand of NZ_JCAXDU010000006.1, from coordinate 191,691 downwards.
GACGCTGCGGCACTATCTGCGTCAGTCATGCATTCCAACCTATCTGGTGGCCTGGCCGGGACGGAAAACGCTCCGTGAGCGTGCACAAGGTGGATCAGGGCAACCGCTGGCGCAACACCATCGCCGCGCCGAGCCCCGCGATCACCGAGAACGCTCCGAGCATGAGCCACGGACGGCTGGCGTCGCCGCGGGTCGTCTCGAAGCCGATCTGCTCCTCGAGCGTGTTGTAGGCGTCCTCGAGTTCTTCGAGGCTTGCCGCCGTGAAGAAGCTCCCGCCCGAGAGATTCGCGATCTCCTTGAGCGACGGATCGTCGACGGGCACGGGGATCCGATCATCCTCGATGGTGACGGTGCCCGTCTGGGTGCCGAACGAGATGGTCGAGACCGGGATTCCCTTCTCCGCCGCCTGCCGCGCCGCGGTGAAGCCCCCGCGGGGATCGTCGGGACTCTCGGGGACGGTCTGTTTGCCGTCGGACAGCAGCACGATCCGCGCGGGCGGCGCCTGGTCGCTACCGCCGAGCACGGCGGCGAGCGTGTCGATCGACTGCATCGCTGTGAAGATCGCCTCGCCGGTCGCAGTGCGCTCGCTGAGCTGCAGGTTGTCGATCGCGGACTTGCTCGCCTCCCGGTTGGTGGTCGGCGAGACCAGGACCGAGGCGGTACCCGAGAACGCGACGAGACCGAGGTTGATGCCGGGCGTCAGGTCGTCGGCGAACTGCTTGGCCGCCTCCTGTGCGGCGGCGAGTCGTGTGGGCGCGACGTCCGTGGCCTCCATCGACAACGACACGTCGATGACAAGCACGACCGTGGCCCGGTTGCGCGGCACCCGCTGTTCGGCGGTCGGGCCGGCGAGCGCCACGGTGAGGAAGACGAGCCCGACGAGCAACAGTGCGACGGGAATGTGCCGAGCGCGTCCCGGGCGGGCGGGCGCGACCTTCTCGAGCAGCTCGAGATTGGTGAAGCGCAGCGTGTTCGTCTGGCGCCGGCGCTGGACCAGCACGTATGCGCCGCCGAGGGCGGCGACGACGAACAACAGCAGCAGCCACCACGGTGAAGTGAAACCGGACAGGCTCATCGTCCCCCCTGCCGTGCGGGTGCGCCGAAGCTGTGCCGCCGGGCCGCGACGAATCGGACGACATCGCCGATCCAGTCGCGGTCGGTGCGCAACGTCAGCACCGGTGCACCTGAACTACGCAGCGCCTGGTGCACGGCCGCGCGATGCTCGACGGCGGCCTGCGCATAGTCGGCCCGCAGTTCGGGAGTAGTCGTGAATTCACGGGTGCGGCCCGTTTCCGGGTCGTGCAGCACCACGTCGCCCAGATCGGGCAGTTCGAGGTCGCGGCGATCGACGATCTCGACAGCGAGCAGTTCGTGCCGGCCGGACAGTGCCCGCAGGGAACGCTCCCAGTCGAGAGGGCCGAGGAAATCGCTCACCACGACCGCCAGACCGCGGCGGCGCTGGGGACGTCGCAGCGACTCGACGAGCCCCTGGAGATCACCGCGGGTCCCGTCGGGTGCGTGCGGGGTTGTCGCGACGGTACGCAACAACGATTGGGCGTGCAGCCGCCCACCACGCGCGGGGACGCGGGCCGTCTCGTTGCCGGTGGAGATCACCGCGCCGATCCGATTCCCGCTGCCGGTGGTCAGATGCGCGAGCGCGGCCACCGCTGCGATCGCCAGGTCGCGCTTCTCACACATGCCGGTACCGAAGTCCAGGCTGGCCGAGAGGTCGACCGCGAGCCACGTCTCGAGTTCCCGGTCGGCGACGGTCTGCCGCACGTGCGGGTGCGTCGTGCGCGCGGTGACCGACCAGTCCATCTGCCGCACGTCGTCACCCGGCTGGTACTCGCGGGCGTCCCCCGGCTCGGAACCGGGGCCCGGGATCAGACCGAGATGGTCGCCGTGCAGGACGCCGTCGAGACGGCGCCGCACGGTGAGCTCGAGGGTGCGGAGCGCGGCGGTGAGCGCGGGATCGCGCAATTCACCGGTCCGGAACCGCGGTGGCGACCCGTCGTGAGGACGTGTGCTCACCGCGCGCCCGCACCTCCCTGCGGATCAGGTGCACCGATGGGCGCCTGCTGACCGGCAGCGGCCCGCGGATCGGCAGGCGCCGGGCCGGAGGTCGCGGTCGGCACGGGTGCGTTCGCCTGGGGCGCGACCTGCGGAAGACCCACGGTCTGCAGGATTCGGGTGATGATCTGGTCCGGGGAGACGTCGTCCGCGAGCGCGTCGTAGGACAGCACCAGGCGGTGGCGGAGCACATCGGGGATGACGTCGACGATGTCCTGCGGCACCACGTAGTCGCGACCGCGCACGAGCGCCAGGGCACGCGCCGAGGAGATGATGCCGAGCGTCGCGCGGGGCGAGGCGCCGTAGGCGATCCAGCCCTGCACGTCGTGCAGGCCGAGCTCGGCGGGCCGACGCGTCGCGAAGATGACCCTCACCACGTAGTCGACGAGCGCGTGGTGCACGAACACACGGCCGGCGATCTTCTGCAGGCGCAGGAGCTGCTCGTTGTCGAGCACCTGCTTCGGCTCGGGAGCGGCGACACCCATCCGGTAGACGATCTCGCGTTCCTCCTCCACCGACGGATAGTCGACGAGGACCTTGAACAGGAAACGGTCGCGCTGCGCTTCCGGCAGCGGATAAACGCCCTCGTTCTCGATAGGGTTCTGCGTCGCCATCACGAGGAACGGCTCGGGCATCGGGAAGGTCTTGCCACCGATCGTGACGTGGCGTTCGGCCATCACCTCGAGCAGCGCCGACTGCACCTTCGCCGGGGCGCGGTTGATCTCGTCGGCGAGCACGAAGTTCGCAACGACCGGTCCGAGTTCTGTGTCGAACTCCTCGCGTCCCTGCCGGTAGATGCGGGTACCGACGAGGTCCGTCGGCACGAGGTCGGGAGTGAACTGCACGCGGGAGAACGACCCACCGACGACCTTCGCGAAGGTTTCGACGGCCAGCGTCTTCGCGACACCGGGAACGCCTTCGAGCAGCACGTGCCCGCGCGCGAGCACACCGACCAGCATCCGCTCGACCAGCAGGTCCTGGCCGACGATCACGCGCTTGACCTCGTAGATGGCCCGTTCGAGGAGACGGACGTCGTCGGCGGGGTCGTACGCCTTCGCAGGAGCGTCGCCGGGTTTCCGCATGTTCGCGCCGGACACCTGCGGAGCCGGACCGTTCGCACCGGCCGCCTTCGGCGCCGGCGCGGCACCCGCCGCAGCCTGGTTGTTCTTGCGTCCGTCGTTACCGCCCTGGTCGCCCGGCGTCGCCGAACCGGACGTCCCACCCTCGCGTGAGGTCACCAACAATCCACCGCTTTCGCCTACGTCGCTCCGCTGGAAACACCTGCTGCACCACTATTGCAGGTGCCGGCTCGGTGTGTCGTCGCCCCTGCACCGACCGGGAGACGGCACCCGGAAACGACCGGATGGCACCCGCCCTCGGTGGTACGAGGGCCGCGGCAAACCTCGCCCTCACGACACCATGCGCACCACGTACGGTGTCATGCCGCCCCAGCGTACCGGCGAGATCTTCACGAACGATCCCGACTGCGGCGCCTCGAGCATCTGCCCGTCGCCGAGATACAGCGCGACGTGCTGGCTGGCGTTGGGCCCGTAGAAAATCATGTCGCCCCGTCTCATCTGCGACGACGGAACCTGGGTACCGGCCGTGTACTGGTAGCCGGTGTAGTGCGGGAGCGAGATGCCGATGCCCGCGAACGCGTAGATCATCAGTCCGGAGCAGTCGAAGCCGACCTTGGCGTAGTCGCCGTGGACATCGGCGACGCCGCCGTCGCGGATACCGCGGGTCGGGCCGTTCTCGTTGCCACCACCCCACGCGTACGGGACGCCGATCTGGGACATCGCACGGTCGATGACGATCTCCACCGCAGCGGGACCGGTGACGGACGGACGCGACGGGGTCCCGGGCGTCGAATTCGGTGTGGAGGGGCGGGAACCCGATCCCCCGGTCCCCGATCCGGGGGTCTCCACGACGGGGTCGCCCGGATCCGGGTTCTCCCAGTCGATCCCACCGTCGTCGCCGCTGTCCTCGTCTTCGTCCTCGTCGGGGATCGTGCCGCTGTCGGTGCCATCCGGGACGGATCCACCGTCGGTACCGTCTGGGACCGTGGCGTCGTCGGTGTAGTCCGGTGCAGCCGTGTCGGTGCCACTCGTATCGGTGCCACTCGTATCGGTGCCACTCGTATCGGTGTCACTGCCCTCCGGCGCTCCGGATTCGGTGGTGACCTCACCCGGTGAGGCGACGTCGCTCTCGCCGGTCGACGGAGACTCCTCGATCAGCGTGTGGGGGCGACGGCCGTTGGCGAGTTCCGCCGCACGTTCCCGGGCTGCGGCGTCGGCGGCGACACGCTCGGCTGCCGCGGCTGCCGCGACCCGTGCCTCCTCGGCGGCCGCCGCGGCAGCTGCTTCCTCGGCTGCGCGGCGACGGTCCCAGTCCTGGTACTGCGCGCGTTGCCCTTCCAGGCCCGCAACGTTCACGCGGGCCCGGTCGAGTTCGCTCTGCGCGTTCGCACGTTCCTGCTCGATGCGCGACTTCTCCGCGGCCTGCCGACCGAGTTCCGCTCGCGCGACGGCAATCGCGGCCTCGGCCTCGGCCCTGCGCTGCTCGGCGGCTTCCGCCGCCGCGTCGGCCTCGAGCTTGGCCGCGCGTGCCCGCGAGTGGGAGTTGGCCTCCTGGGCCCGGGCGCGCTGGAGCGCATCGAGCACCGCGGCGCGCCCGGCGGATAGCAACCGCATGACCTGGGCGCGGTCGAGCAGATCGTCGGGACCGTCGACGTCGAGGAAGGCCGCGAGGGAGACCGAGTTGGCGCCACGGGTGTAGCTGTCGCGGACGAACGCGTCGAAGTTCTTCTGGGCAGCGAAGATCCGGTCGGCGGCGTCGTCGAGTGCGCGGCGGGAATCCACGACCACCCGTTCGGCGAGATCCGCTGCGTCGCGCGCGCTCTGGAGATCGACGAGGGCGCGGTTGACGTCCTCGCGGCGGATGGCGACGTGCGCGTCGAGCTCGGCGAGCTGCTGATCCGCGCCGGCGATCCGGACGATCAGCTGCCCCACCCGGTCGATGTTGGCCGCGACGGCCGCACCAGCGCGGTCGATCTCGGCGTCCGAAGGGTTCGGCGGCGGGGGCGGTGCGGCGGACGCCGTCGTGGTCACGGTAAGGAGCACGGCTGTGACCAACCCCAAACCGGCGAGGAGCGTGCCGGTGCGCGTCCGCGGGGTGCGACCGGGCGTCGGACCGTCGGGTCGACGGCCTGCAGTGAGCGTCGTGGCGGTGCCGTCCGGCCCCGACCGTCGCGGAATCCCTCCGTGGATACCGAACCGTCTCACTTGCATCTCCCTCGGTCGCACCTGGTGGCCGAGACTTCCGGCCGGACGACCCGAGGAAGGCACGCAGCATCCGCTCGCCGTGGGTGCCCCACGGCTCACACGCTGCAGTCGTACACCGGCTGCGGACAGCGTCCCCACGAGCCGGGTTGTGACACACCTTCCCCAAGAGCGTCATGAAAACCGTACGACACCTCAGGGGTATGTCGCATGACAGTCACGAAGATCGGCCGGAAGAACTCCGAAAGAACACGGTGCGGACACCGAGGAACACCGTGAGGACACCGAACGATCTTCCCTGCCGGATTCCGTCACGGTCGGGGCGAGGACAACCCGGAGACGATCTCCGCGGTGACGGAAAGAGACCTCAGACGTCCTTGGCCGATGACGATCCGTTACCTCCGGCAACGGTCGCGTCACCGTCCGCGCGGCGGCGTTTGGCGAGCCAGGTCGCGCCGGCCGCAAGGGCGACCACTGCGACGATCAGCAGCGTCATCAGCGTCCAGGGCGGTGACGGCTCGAGCACCGAGTCGACGAAGTTGCGTGTGGAGACCACCGGATCGCCGGTGTAGGTGCGATCCTGGGCGGCCTCGAGAGTGACGCGGTCGAGATCCTCGCTGAATGTCCCGACCCATCCCGGACTGAGGACCAGCACCGTTCCGCCGTCCTCGGCGCCGACCTCCGTCGCGAGGTCGCGCAGCTGCGAATCCATACGGGGGTCCCGGTCGAGCACGACCACGCTGAGGTCGATCCCGTTCTCCTGCGCGCGCTGCACCTCGGCGACGAGGTCGTCGACGTACTGCGAGGGCGCCGCCACCTGGTCGTCGGCGAGATCGGCGAGCACTTTTTCGACCGAGACCCCGGCGGGAAGATCCGTGAGCGCAGGGCCCGGTATACGAAGCAGTGGCGCAGACATCTCTCTCCGGTGGTGCTGGGGCAGAAGCCGGGCGATACGGCGATCCGGCCGTGCGGAGACGACACGAAGAGCCACACCCGTGGGCAAGGGAGAACATTACGCGATCGCGCGACGGCGGCTCGAAGCACTCGTCGCGAGCAGGACCGATGCCGGCGGGACGCTTCGTCGACACGACGGACCCGACTTCGGTTCAATACAGGACAAGCGTACTGTTAGAATCGAGGGCGAGACGCCACGACTACTGCATCCGGGCCACGGGCCGCGGGCGGACGTCGTGTGCCTCGCTTCAGCCGTCGACACAGCCCCGTCGGCGGCCAGCCGAAACGACGAGTGGAGCTGACGTGAGCACCAGTAGTGATTCGTTCGGCGCCAAGGGTTCGCTGCAGGTCGGAGACAACTCCTACGAGATCTTCCGCCTGTCGGCCGTCCCCGGCACCGAGAAACTTCCTTACTCTTTGAAGGTCCTGGCCGAGAACCTGCTGCGCACCGAGGACGGTGCCAACATCACGGCCGATCACATCCGGGCCATCGCCAACTGGGATCCCTCCGCCGACCCGAGCATCGAGATCCAGTTCACGCCCGCACGCGTGATCATGCAGGACTTCACGGGCGTCCCCTGTGTCGTCGACCTCGCCACCATGCGTGAGGCCGTGACCACCCTGGGCGGCGACCCGAACAAGGTCAACCCCCTCTCCCCCGCCGACATGGTCATCGACCACTCGGTGATCCTCGACTACTTCGGTCGCGCCGACGCCCTCGAGCGCAACGTCGACCTCGAGTACGAGCGCAACGGCGAGCGCTACCAGTTCCTGCGCTGGGGCCAGGGCGCCTTCGACGACTTCCGCGTCGTCCCCCCGGGCATGGGCATCGTCCACCAGGTCAACATCGAGTACCTCGCCCCGACCGTCATGGTCCGCAACGGGCAGGCCTACCCCGACACCTGCGTCGGCACCGACTCGCACACGACGATGGTCAACGGCCTCGGCGTGCTCGGCTGGGGCGTCGGCGGCATCGAGGCCGAGGCCGCGATGCTCGGCCAGCCGGTCTCCATGCTCATCCCGCGCGTGGTCGGCTTCAAGCTCACCGGTGAGATCCAGCCCGGCGTGACCGCGACCGACGTCGTGCTCACCGTCACCGACATGCTGCGCAAGCACGGCGTCGTCGGCAAGTTCGTCGAGTTCTACGGCGCCGGCGTGGCCGAGGTCCCCCTCGCCAACCGCGCGACCCTCGGCAACATGAGCCCCGAGTTCGGTTCGACCGCAGCGATCTTCCCGATCGACGGCGAGACCATCAACTACCTGCGCCTGACCGGCCGCAGCGACGAGCAGCTCGCTCTCGTCGAGGCGTACGCCAAGGAGCAGGGCCTGTGGCACGATCCGAGCCGCGAGCCCGAGTTCTCCGAGTACCTGGAGCTGGACCTGTCGACGGTCGTCCCGTCGATCGCCGGCCCGAAGCGCCCGCAGGACCGCATCCTGCTGTCCGAGTCGAAGGTCGCCTTCCGCAAGGACATCCACAACTACGTGGAGGAGAACCTCCCTGCCGAGCACACCAAGCTCGACGAGGCCGTCGAGGAGACCTTCCCGGCGTCCGACCCGGCCGTGCTGTCCTTCGCGGACGACGGTGCCGTCGACGTCCACTCGGCTGCCAACGGCGCCCACGGACGTCCGTCGAAGCCGGTCAAGGTCGTCTCGGAGGAGCGCGGCGAGTTCGTCCTCGACCACGGCGCCGTCGTGGTCGCGGGTATCACCTCCTGCACCAACACCTCCAACCCGTCGGTCATGCTCGGCGCCGCGCTGCTCGCCCGCAATGCGGTCGAGAAGGGCCTGTCCACCAAGCCGTGGGTCAAGACCAACATGGCTCCGGGTTCGCAGGTCGTCAACGACTACTACGAGAAGGCCGGCCTGTGGCCGTACCTCGAGAAGCTCGGCTTCTATCTCGGTGGCTTCGGTTGCACCACGTGCATCGGTAACACCGGCCCGCTGCCCGAGGAGATCTCGAAGGCCGTCAACGACAACGACCTCTCGGTCACCGCGGTGCTCTCCGGCAACCGCAACTTCGAGGGCCGTATCTCCCCCGACGTGAAGATGAACTACCTGGCCTCGCCACCGCTGGTCATCGCCTACGCGCTCGCGGGCACGATGGACTTCGACTTCGAGACCGACGCGCTGGGCAAGGACAAGGACGGCAACGACGTCTTCCTGAAGGACATCTGGCCTTCCGCCCAGGAGATCGACGACACCATCAAGTCGGCGATCAACCAGGACATGTTCCGCAAGTCCTACGCCGACGTCTTCAAGGGCGACGAGCGCTGGCAGAACCTCGAGACCCCCGAGGGCGACACCTTCGCGTGGGACGAGGATTCGACGTACGTCCGCAAGGCTCCGTACTTCGAGGGCATGACGATGGAGCCGGACGCGGTCAGCGACATCAAGGGCGCTCGCGTCCTCGCGCTGCTCGGCGACTCGGTCACCACCGACCACATCAGCCCGGCCGGTCCGATCAAGCCGGGTACCCCGGCCGCGCAGTACCTCGACGCCCACGGTGTCGAGCGCAAGGACTACAACTCGCTCGGCTCGCGTCGTGGCAACCACGAGGTCATGGTCCGCGGCACCTTCGCGAACATCCGTCTGCAGAACCAGCTGCTCGACGGTGTCTCCGGTGGTTACACCCGCGACTTCACCCAGGACGGTGCTCCGCAGGCGTTCATCTACGACGCCTCGCAGAACTACCAGAAGGCCGGCATCCCGCTGGTCGTCCTCGGTGGCAAGGAGTACGGTTCCGGCTCCTCGCGTGACTGGGCCGCCAAGGGCACCCGCCTGCTCGGCGTCAAGGCCGTCATCACCGAGTCCTTCGAGCGCATCCACCGCTCGAACCTCATCGGCATGGGCGTCATCCCGCTGCAGTTCCCGGCAGGCGAGTCGGCGGCGTCGCTGGGCCTGACCGGCACCGAGGTCTTCGACATCGAGGGCATCGAGAAGCTCAACGAGGGCGTCACGCCGAAGACCGTCAGGGTCACGGCGACCAAGGACAACGGCGAGAAGGTCACCTTCGACGCTATCGTCCGCATCGACACCCCCGGTGAAGCGGACTACTACCGCAACGGCGGCATCCTGCAGTACGTGCTGCGGAACATGATCCGCGGCTGAGAGCAGTGCTCGTGACCCGATCGGTCACATCTGTGTGAAGCGGCGGGCCCGGGACGAGACTCGTCTCGGGCCCGCCGTCTCCCTCGAGCCGAAAGGAAGTGGCGCGTGCCCAAGGTCAGTGAGGACCATCTCGCCGCGCGGCGCAGGCAGATCCTCGACGGTGCCCGTCGCTGCTTCGCCGAATACGGTTACGACGGCGCGACCGTGCGACTGCTCGAAGATGCCACGGGTCTGTCCCGTGGCGCGATCTTCCATCATTTCAAGGACAAGGACGGACTGTTCCTCGCCCTCGCCCAGGAGGATGCGAGACGGATGGCCGACGTCGCGGCCAACGAGGGTCTCGTGCAGGTCATGCGCGACATGCTGTCCTCCCCCGATCAGTTCGACTGGCTCGGGACGCGGCTCGAGATCACACGCCGTCTCCGCACCGACCCCGAGTTCGCGAGGGCGTGGACGCAGCATTCGGCCGAACTCACCGAGGCCACCGTCGGACGCCTCGAACGGCAGCGGGAAGCGGGCCGGTTGCGCGACGACGTGCCGACCGAAGTCGTCCTGGGTTATCTCGACCTCGTGCTCGACGGGCTCGTCGCCCGCCTCGCTTCTGGGCACACCGAACAGGACCTCGTCGCGGTTCTCGATCTCGTCGAGGAATCCGTGCGCCGGCGCGACTGACGCGCCGGATCCGTTCCTCACGCCTTCTCGTCGCTCGCTGCCGCCCGACGACGGTTCGGGCCGCCGCGGCCCCGCAGCCGCACCTGCGACTCCACGAGAACGTTGTGCACGAAACCGTAGGATCGACCGGTTTCCTGCGCGAGCCTCCGAATGCTCGCGCCCTCCTCGTAGCGGCGCTTCAGATCCTCCTGCAAGCGGTCCCGCGATTCCCCTGTAACTCGGGCTCCCTTCGCGTAGGTCGTCTCTCCACCACCGGAATTTCGCGCCATCGGATCCTCCCTGCGCCCTCGCCAAAGGTCCCTTTCCCAGGCTAGAGGACTGTCAGGTTGCGCGGACGCAGATCGGACCAGCAGGAGCGGATCGGGGGACGGATCCGACCGGAGGCCCGATCAGGCGAGCTGGATGAGCTCGAGGTATTCCTGGGACCAGTGGTCCTCGGTTCCGTCGGGAAGCAGGATCACACGTTCCGGGTCGAGGGCCTCGGCCGCACCCGGATCGTGGGTGACCAGCACGACGGCACCCTCATAGCTGCGCAGGGCGTCGAGCACCTGCTCGCGCGAGACGGGATCGAGGTTGTTGGTCGGCTCGTCGAGGAGCAGCACGTTCGCCGCGGACGAGACGAGCCCCGCCAGGGCGAGTCGCGTCTTCTCACCGCCGGAGAGCGTTCCGGCCGGCTGCTCTAGCTGCGGACCGGTGAACATGAACGCGCCGAGCAGTCCCCGCAGGTCCTGTTCGCCGGCGTCGGGAGCGGCGTGCCGGATGTTCTCCCACACCGTCGCCGAGTCGTCGATGGTGTCGTGCTCCTGCGCGAAGTAGCCGACCTTCAGGCCGTGACCCGGCACGAGTTCGCCGAGATCCGGCTGCTCCACACCGGCGAGCAGCCGCAGCAGCGTCGTCTTGCCGGCACCGTTGAGGCCGAGGCCGACGACGCGGCTGCCCCGGTCGATCGCGAGGTCGACGCCGGTGAAGATCTCCAGGGAGCCGTAGACCTTGGTCAGCTCCTTGGCCATCAGCGGGGTCTTGCCGCACGCGGCCGGTGTGGGGAACCGGATCTTGGCCACCTTGTCGGCGACGCGCACGTCGTCGAGGTCGGCGAGCAGCTTCTCGGCGCGCTTGGCCATGTTCTGGGCGGCAGTGGCCTTGGTGGCCTTCGCTCCGAGCTTCGCGGCCTGCTTCTGCAGGGCGGACGCCTTCTTCTCGGCGTTCGCACGCTCGCGCCGGCGCCGCGCCTCGTCGGTGGCGCGTGCGTCGAGGTACTTCTTCCAGCCCATGTTGTAGACGTCGGCCTCGCCGCGCACCGCGTCGAGGAACCACACCTTGTTCACCACGTCGGCGAGCAGGTCGACGTCGTGGCTGATGACGATGAGCCCACCGTCGTGGTTCTGCAGGAAGCCGCGCAGCCAGGTGATCGAGTCGGCGTCGAGGTGGTTGGTCGGCTCGTCGAGCAGCAGCGTGGTGTCGGACTTCCCGCCGGAGCCGTCCGAGGCTGCGAACAGGATGCGGGCGAGTTCGACACGGCGGCGCTGACCACCCGACAGCGTGTGGAGGGGTTGGCCGAGGACCCGGTCGGGCAGGCCGAGGCTGTGGCAGATGCTCGCTGCCTCGGATTCGGCGACGTATCCGCCGAGCGTCGCGAAACGCTCTTCGAGCGAACCGTACTTGCGCACGGCACGGTCGCGGATCTTCTCGTCGACGGCCTCCGCCATGAGCGCCTGCTGCTTCTCCATGCTGCGGAGGATCTCGTCGAGACCTCGCGCCGAGAGCACCCGGTCCTTGGCGAGGACGTCGAGATTGCCCTCCTTGGGATCCTGCGGCAGGTAACCGATGTCTCCGGAACGGATCACGGCGCCGGCGTAGGGTTCGCCTTCACCCGCGAGGATCCGCAGGGTCGTGGTCTTGCCGGCACCGTTACGTCCCACGAGGCCGATCCGGTCCCCGGCCTGCACCCGCAGCCCCGAGCCGGGGGCGGTGAGCAGCGTCCGCACGCCGGCGCGGACTTCGAGGTCGGTAGCGGTGATCACGCACGGGCTCCTAGAACGAAGGACGATGGATGGGTGCCATGGTGGCAAACAGCCGGGCACACGAATCACCCATTTTACAGTGACAGCACCTCTCTCCCACGGTGAGATGCACTACCCCTCGCCACGCGCGGCCGGGTTCTCCCCGTGCGCAACCTAGGCTGGCGCCCGTGACCCACCTTCCCTCCACCGACCTCGTCGTGGCCGGACTCGGCCCCGCCGGCCGTGCATTGGCGTTCCGTGCCGCCGCGGCCGGGTTGTCGGTGACGGCCGTCGACGTGCGTCCACAGCGTCGGTGGACCGCGACCTACGCGGCGTGGGCCGACGAACTGCCCGCCTGGCTGCCCGACGAGGTGGTGGCAGCACGCATCGACAGGCCCGCGGCGTGGACGACCGAGCCCCGGATCGTCGATCGTGCCTACCGGGTGCTGGACACGGCGTGCCTGCAGGACTTCCTCGCCCTCGACGCCGTCACGGTGGTCACGGATCGGGTACGCGACGTCGATGCGGACGGCGTGGTCCTCGGCGACGGACGCCGGGTGACTGCCCGCTACGTCGTCGATGCCCGCGGCGTTCCCGCCGAACCGGAACGTGCCCAGCAGACGGCATTCGGGCTGATCGTCGACGATACGACCGCAGCTCCGGCACTCGACGGCCACGATGCCTGGTTCATGGACTGGCGCCGCGACAACGGCACGGGCCCCGACGACGTGCCGTCCTTCCTGTATGCGGTGCCGGTCGGCGACGGACGCACGATCCTCGAGGAGACCTGCCTCGTCGGTCGCCCGGCGCTCGGATTCGGCGAACTCGAACGGCGCCTGCACATCCGCCTCGCGGCGCGAGGCGTGCGCACGACCGGCGACGAGCAGGTCGAACGGGTGCGCTTCGCCGTCGAGAGCGCACCGACGGCACCCGGGGTGATCGGCTTCGGCGCTCGCGGTGGTCTCATGCATCCGGCCACGGGATACGCGGTGGCCACCGCCCTGTCCACCGCGGATGCGGTGATCGACGCGGTGCGCCTCGGCGAGGACCCCCAGCGCGTCCTGTGGCCGGTGCGCGCCCGCTCGGTGGCGACCCTGCGGCAGATGGGACTGCGGGTCCTGCTGCGACTCGACGCACGCGGAGCGATCGAGTTCTTCGACGCGTTCTTCGCTTTGCCGGTCGAGCAGCAGCGCGCCTACCTGTCCGGTCGCGACGACGCGACTGGCGTGGCGGCCACGATGTGGCGGCTGTTCCGGGTGCTGCCGACGGGTGCGCGCGGAACCATTCTGCGTTCGCTCCGCTGATCCGCCGGGTGCGGCGTGTGGCGAAGGTCTCGGCGAACCGCCCGGTGAGTTTCGCAGCTTTCCAGCGTGCTCCCGAGGTGTCGATCATGATGGACACATGCGGTCGATCTGGAAAGGCTCACTCGCGTTCGGCCTCGTCAACGTGCCGGTGAAGGTGTACTCGGCGACCGAGTCGCACGACATCTCTTTCCACCAGGTGCACGCGAAGGACGGTGGGCGGATCAAGTATCAGCGTGTGTGTACCGAGTGCGGGGAGGTCGTCCCCTACCAGGAGATCGACAAGGCGTACGACTCCGAGGACGGCGAGCGGGTCGTGCTCACCGACGAGGACTTCGAGAAACTCCCCGCCGCTGAGAAGCACGAGATTCCGGTGCTGCAGTTCGTGCCCACCGAGCAGATCGATCCGATCCTGTTCGAGAAGTCCTACTATCTCGAACCCGATTCGTCGTCGCCGAAGGCCTACGGTCTGCTCGCCGCGACTCTCGAACAGAGCGACCGGACGGCGCTGGTGCACTTCACACTTCGTCAGCGCACCCGGCTGGCCGCCTTGCGCACCCGCGACGGACTGCTCATCCTGCAGACCCTGCTGTGGCCCGACGAGGTTCGCGCAGCCGAGTTCGAGTCGCTCGACGACATCGAGAAGCCGAAGCAACGCGAACTCGCGATGGCCGAGACCCTCGTCGAGTCGATGTCCGACGATTTCGATCCCACCGAGTTCACCGACGAGTACCAGGTGGAACTGCGCACGCTGATCGACGAGGCCCTCGCCCGCGGCGGCGAGAAAGTCTTCCAGGTCGCCGAACACGACACCGGCGAAGAGGACGCCGAGGTGCTCGACCTCGTGGCGGCCCTGCAGCGCAGCGTCGACGCGGCGGGCAAGATGGTCCCGTCCGGTTCGTCCTCCGGCGGGAAGAAGTCCTCGAAGAATGACGAGGATGAAGACGAGGACGCGAAGAAGGCCCCCGCGAAGAAAACGGCGTCGAAGAGTTCGGCGGCCAAGAAGAGTCCCGCCAAGAAGAGCACGGCGAAGAAGACCGCGTCCAAGAGTTCGGCGTCGAAGAGCACGGCGAAGAAGAGTCCTGCCAAGAAGACGGCCGCCAAGAAGACCTCCGGCGAACGCAAAGGCGCCTGACCTCCGACGAGAAGTCGAAGATCAGGCGCCGAGGCTCGGAGCCGGCGACAGCCGGATCAGACGGTGAAGCCGAGTGCGCGCAGCTGCTCGCGTCCGTCGTCGGTGATTTTGTCGGGACCCCACGGCGGCATCCACACCCAGTTGATGCGCAGCTCGTCGCAGAGGCCGCTGCGCACGAGTGCGCCCTTGGCCTGCTCCTCGATGACATCGGTGAGGGGGCACGCCGCCGAGGTGAGCGTCATATCCACGGTCACGGTCTCGTCGACCTCGGAGATCCCGTAGATGAGACCGAGATCGACGACGTTGATGCCGAGCTCGGGGTCGACGACGTCGCGCAGCGCTTCCTCGAGTTCGTCGAGGCGGCCCGGATCCAGCGGCGGGGCCGTGGCCGCGACCAGCGTCGAGGTCTCGTCCGCGCCGGCGTCGGCCGTCGGATTCTCGTCGGTGTTCACGGTGCCCGGTGCGGGTTCGGTCATCAGTTCTGTCCTCCGCTCGAAAAGGTGTGCGCGCCGCCCGCCAGGTCGGCGGGGGCGGCGTCCACGGTCTGCGCGACCGCGTCCTTGAAGGCCATCCAGCCCAGCAACGCGCACTTCACGCGCGCCGGGTACTTCGCGACGCCGGCGAACGCGATGCCGTCGCCGATCAGGTCCTCGTCGCCTTCGACGGTGCCGCGACTGCCGACCATCTCGACGAACCCCTCGACGATCTTCAGTGCATCGCCGAGCGGAACGCCGATCACCTGGTCGGTGAGCACGGACGTCGACGCCTGGCTGATCGAGCAGCCCTGCCCGTCGTAGGAGACGTCGGCGACGGTGTCACCGTCGATGTGCACGCGCAGGGTCACCTCGTCGCCGCAGGTCGGGTTGACGTGGTGCACTTCGGCGCCGAACGGTTCGCGCAGTCCGCGATTGTGCGGGTGCTTGTAGTGGTCCAGGATCACTTCCTGGTACATCTGCTCCATCCGCATCGGATCACGCCTCCCCGAAGAACTTCTGGGCGCGCCGGATCGCCGCGCCGAGTGCCTGCACCTCGTCCGGCGTGTTGTACACGGCGAACGATGCGCGGGCGGTCGCGGCCACCCCGAAGCGGCGGTGCAGCGGCCAGGCGCAGTGGTGTCCGACCCGGATCTCCACGCCCTCGTCGTCGAGGATCTGGCCGAGATCGTGCGCATGGATTCCGTCCACGACGAACGACACCGCCCCGCCCCGCTGTTCGGCGGTCGTGGGTCCGATGATGCGCACGCCGTCGATGCCGCCCAGCTCGGCGAGCGCAGCAGCGGTCAGCTCGTGTTCGTGTGCAGCGACGGCGTCCATCCCGATGTCCTGCAGATAGCGCACGGCGGCACCGAGGCCGACGGCCTGCGAGACCATGGGCGAACCGGCCTCGAATCGCTGCGGCGGTGCGGCGAAGGTCGTGGCCTCCATCGTCACCGTCTCGATCATCGAGCCACCGGTGATGAACGGCGGCACGTCGGCGAGCAGGTCGCGGCGACCGTAGAGAACGCCGACGCCGGACGGACCGAACATCTTGTGTCCGGAGAAGGCGGCGAAGTCGACTCCGAGGGCGCGGAAGTCGACGGCCATGTGCGGCACCGACTGGCACGCGTCGAGCACGACGATCGCGCCGATCTCCTTCGCGCGTCGCACGATCTCCTCGACGGGGGCGACCGCGCCGGTCACGTTCGACTGGTGCGTGAACGCCACGACCTTCACAGCGTCGGTCAGCGTCAGCGAATCGAGGTCGATGCGGCCGTCGTCGGTGACGCCGTACCAGCGCAGGGTGGCACCCGTGCGCCGCGCGAGTTCCTGCCACGGAACGAGATTCGCGTGGTGCTCGAGCTCGGTGACGACGATTTCGTCACCGGGTCCGAGCCGGTGCGGGAACCGGTCGTCGGCGAAGGCGTAGGCGACGAGGTTGAGCGACTCGGTGGCGTTCTTGGTGAACACCACCTCGTCGACGTCGACCCCGACGAAGGACGCGATGACAGCGCGGGCGTCCTCGTACGAGTCGGTCGCCTCCTCCGACAACGCGTGCGCACCGCGGTGCACGGCCGCATTCCGCGTCGCCAGGAACTCACGCTCGGCGTCGAGCACCTGCACCGGACGCTGGGAGGTGGCCCCCGAATCGAGGTAGACCAGGGGTTTGCCGTCGCGCACCGTGCGCGCAAGGATCGGGAAATCGGCCCTGATCCGGGCGATGTCCAAGGTCCGCACCGGCACCGTCATCCGATCACGCTCCTTGCGTTGCTGCCTGGGTGAAACGAACGTAGCCGTTGGTCTCGAGCTCGTCGGCGAGCTCGGGGCCACCGGACTCGACGACGCGGCCACCCACGAAGACGTGCACGAACTGCGGCTTGATGTAGCGCAGGATGCGGGTGTAGTGGGTGATGAGCAGGACGCCGCCGTTCTCGTTCTCCTGGTAGCGGTTCACGCCCTCGGAGACGACGCGCAGCGCGTCCACGTCGAGGCCCGAGTCGGTCTCGTCGAGGATAGCGATCTTCGGCTTCAGCAGACCGAGCTGCAGGATCTCGTGGCGCTTCTTCTCGCCACCGGAGAAGCCCTCGTTGACACTGCGCTCGCCGAAGGCCTGATCGATGTCCAGCTCGGACATCGCCTGCTTGACCTCCTTGACCCAGTGGCGCAGCTTGGGAGCCTCGCCGCGCACGGCGGTCGCGGCGGTGCGGAGGAAGTTCGACATCGACACGCCGGGCACCTCGACCGGGTACTGCATCGCGAGGAACAGGCCGGCGCGGGCGCGCTCGTCGACGCTCATCTCGAGCACGTCCTCACCGTTGAGGGTGATACTGCCCGAGGTGATCTCGTACTTGGGGTGGCCGGCGATCGCGTACGACAGGGTGGACTTTCCGGAGCCGTTGGGGCCCATGATGGCGTGCGTCTCACCCGAGCGGACCGTGAGATCGACGCCCTTGAGAATGTCGATGGGTTCAGCGTTCTCGTCGTTCTGAGCGACGCGGACGTGCAGGTCCTTGATCTCGAGGACGTTCGAAGGTGTGGACATCGAAATGCGTTTCCTTAGTGGAGAGGTATCGGGAGTACGGGGAGACGGCCGTCAGGCGCCGACGGCGGCGAGTTCCGCCTCGATGGCGGCCTCGAGCCGTTCGCGGACCTCGGCGACCGTGATGCGCTCGAGCAGCTCGTGGAAGAAGCCGCGGACGACGAGGCGACGCGCTTCCTCCTCGGGGATACCGCGAGCACGCAGGTAGAACAGCTGCTCGTCGTCGAAGCGGCCGGTCGCCGACGCGTGTCCGGCACCGACGATCTCACCGGTCTCGATCTCGAGGTTCGGCACGGAGTCGGCGCGCGCACCGTCGGTGAGCACCAGGTTGCGGTTGAGCTCGAAGGTGTCGGTGCCCTCGGCCTCGGCGCGGATGAGCACATCGCCGATCCACACGGTGTGCGCGTCGGGCTTACCGGAGGCCGGATCGCCCTGCAGCGCACCCTTGTACACGACGTTCGACTTGCAGTTCGGCTGCGAGTGGTCGACGAGCAGGCGCTGCTCGAAGTGCTGGCCGGCGTCGGCGAAGTACAGGCCGAGCAGTTCGGCGTCGCCGCCGGGGCCGTCGTACTTGGTGGTCGCCGACACGCGCACGAGATCGCCGCCGAGCGCCACGGTGAAGTGGCGCAGCACGGCATCGCGGCCGACGCGAGCGTGGTGCGCGGCGACGTGTACGGCGTCGTCGGCCCAGTCCTGCACCGCGACGACCTTCAGCTGTGCGCTGTCGCCGAGCACGAACTCGATGTTCTCGGCGTAGGTGCCGCTGCCGCGCTGGTCGATGACGAGCGTGAGGTTGGCGAACGCCTCGAGCCGGATCTGCACGTGACCGTAGGCGACGGCGCCCTCGCCCGGTCCCGTGATCGTCACGGTGACGGGCTCGGCGACCTCGACCTCGCGGCCGACGGTGAGAACGGTCGCGGTCTCGAACGACGAGTACGCCTGTGCTGCGATCCGGTCGAACGGCACACCGGCCTGTCCGAGTCGCGCGTCGTCGCGCGCCACGGTCTCGACCTGCACGCCGTCGACCGGGGTGACCTCGACGGTCGCGGTGCCGGTCGCGGGAGCGGTGCCGTCGTGCAGACCGCGCAGGCGGCGCAGCGGGGTGAACCGCCACACCTCGTCGCGACCCGACGGAATCTCGAAGGCGTTCACATCGAAGGACGTGAAGACCTCACCCTTGTTGATTGCCGGCACCCGGTTCTCGGCACGCACGGCATCCTGCACGCCCGTCGCGGTAGCCGGCGTGTTCTTCGCTTCCGCAGTCATTTAGCCGACTGCCCCTTCCATCTGCAGTTCGATCAGGCGGTTGAGTTCGAGGGCGTACTCCATCGGCAGTTCCTTGGCGATGGGCTCGACGAACCCGCGCACCACCATCGCCATGGCCTCGTCCTCGTCGAGTCCGCGGCTCATGAGGTAGAACAGCTGGTCGTCGCTCACCTTCGAGACGGTCGCCTCGTGACCCATGGTGATGTCGTCCTCACGGATGTCGACGTACGGGTAGGTGTCGGAACGGCTGATCTGGTCGACGAGCAGCGCGTCGCACTTGACCGTCGACTTCGAGCCGTGGGCGCCCTTGTTGACCTGCACGAGGCCGCGGTAGGAGGCACGTCCACCGCCGCGCGCCACCGACTTCGACACGATGGTCGAGGAGGTGTGCGGAGCCAGGTGCAGCATCTTCGCGCCGGTGTCCTGGTGCTGGCCCTCGCCGGCGAAGGCGACGGAGAGCACCTCACCGCGAGCGTGCTCGCCCATCATCCACACTGCCGGGTACTTCATCGTCACCTTGGAACCGATGTTGCCGTCGATCCATTCCATCGAGCCGCCGGCCTCGACCTTGGTGCGCTTGGTCACCAGGTTGTAGACGTTGTTCGACCAGTTCTGGATGGTCGTGTAGCGGCAGTGGCCGCCCTTCTTGACGATGATCTCGACGACCGCGGAGTGCAGCGAGTCGGACTTGTAGATCGGGGCGGTGCAGCCCTCGACGTAGTGCACCGAGGCGCCCTCGTCGACGATGATCAGGGTCCGCTCGAACTGGCCCATGTTCTCCGTGTTGATGCGGAAGTAGGCCTGCAGCGGAATGTCGACGTGCACACCCGGCGGGACGTAGATGAACGAGCCACCCGACCACACCGCGGTGTTCAGGGCGGAGAACTTGTTGTCGCCGGCCGGGATGACCGTGCCGAAGTACTCCTTGAACAGCTCGGGGTGCTCGCGCAGGCCCGAGTCGGTGTCGAGGAAGATCACGCCCTGGCTCTCGAGGTCCTCGCGGATCTGGTGGTAGACCACCTCGGACTCGTACTGGGCGGCGACACCGGCGATGAGGCGCTGCTTCTCCGCCTCCGGGATGCCCAGCCTGTCGTAGGTGTTCTTGATGTCCTCGGGGAGCTCGTCCCAGCTCGCGGCCTGCTTCTCCGTCGAGCGCACGAAGTACTTGATGTTGTCGAAGTCGATTCCGTCGAGGTTCGAGCCCCACACCGGCATCGGCTTCTTGTCGAAGGTGCGCAGCGCCTTGAGGCGGATGTCGAGCATCCACTCGGGCTCGTTCTTCTTGGCGGAGATGTCCCGCACGACCTCTTCGGACAGGCCGCGCTGCGCCGTGGCGCCCGCGGTGTCGGGGTCCGCCCAGCCGTATTCGTAGTGGCCGAGAGAATCGATCGTCTCTTCCTGCGTCAGCGGCGCGGTTCCGGACGTCTGATCCGATGCGACGGTCATGCGAGCTCCTTCCGGAGTCTGGTGGGCGTCGGCGCGGGCTGTGCGTCGACGGTCGACGGGTGGGTGGATGTCTTCCTGATGTGCCCTGGTTCGCGGAGCACTCGCGGTGGGATCGTCACGTAGGCGGCTCCGGACGGGGCGCGTCCGCTTTGGAGAGAACGGGCACGTGTGTCGTGCAGAAGGCGTCGCCGTTCGCGATCGTCGCGAGGCGTTGCACGTGGGTTCCGAGGATCCGCACGAAGGCCTCCTGCTCCGCCTCGCACAGTTCGGGGAACTGCTCCGCGACGTGCGAGACCGGGCAGTGGTGCTGGCAGATCTGCACGCCGGTGCCGATGCGGCGGGTCGAGGCGGCGAAACCGGAGGCGGTGAACGCTCCGGCGATCTCCTCGGCGACGCTCTCGACGTCGTCGAGGTTCTCGTCGGCGGGCGCGATGGTGCCGAGGATCGAGTCCACACGGCGGCGTGCGAAGTCCTCCACGGCAGCGTCGCCGCCGAGTTCGCGGAGGTGCCGCATGGCGGCGGTGGCGAGATCGTCGTAGGAGTGCCCGAGGCGGGCGCGTCCGACGGCGGTGAGCTGGAAGCGGCGGGCGGGGCGGCCACGACCGCGTCCTTGCCTGCGCGGCGGCGCGGCGGCCTGCGCCTCACCGGACTCGATGAGCGCGTCGAGATGGCGTCGCACGCCCGCGGCGCTGAGCCCCAGACGCTCGCCGATCTCCGGCGCGGTGATGGGACCTTCTTCGAGCAGCAGCTGCACGACGGCGGCGCGGGTCTGACCCTCCGGGATCTCGCGGCCCGTCGAAGCAGGATTCTTGCGGGTGTCCTCGACGCGCGACGCCGTCGCGGCAGGTGCGTGACCTGCGCGTTCTGCGGTGTCGGTGGTGTCGGACGGGTATTTCACAACACCAGTGTGACGGAATTCGGAAGCACGGTCCACCAAGGGTGCCCTTTGTTACACCTCGTGACGGAGCCGTCGGAGAGCACCCTCGCCGTCCCGTTACGCTTCTGACGTGCCGTCGACTCCTCCCCTGTCCGCCCCGCACACGACGTCTCCGTCGCCGGGCCGATCCGGGGTCCGCGAACGGCTGCACGTGTGGATCCGACGCGCTCTGGGCCTCGACGCCCCGGGACCACACGCCGATGTCTCGGTCGTCCTGCACGGCGACGAGATCGAAGGTCGCGGACTCGACGCGATCGAGAACGTCTACCTCCACCGCATCCGGCTGCTCGGCGCCACCGGTGCCGTCCTCATGGCAGTCGGGGCACTCGGCGCCGGCGCCCAGCCGGTCCTGCAGAACCCCGTGCAGGGCGTCCGCGCCCTCGGACTGGCGGCACGCATGCCGAGCGCCGCCCTCACGACGACCATGATCGGCACGGCGCTGGTGATCCTCGCCTGGTTGCTGCTCGGCCGGTTCGCGATCGGCCGGGGCGCACCGGACGGTCCCGTGCGCCGACTGTCCCGGTCGCAGCTCGACCGCACCTTGCTGCTGTGGATCCTTCCGCTGGTCGTCGCTCCGCCGATGTTCAGCAAGGACGTCTACTCGTATCTCGCGCAGAGCGAGATTGCCGCGCGCGGGCTCGATCCCTACGCGATCGGTCCGGCCGGCGCGCTGGGGGTCGACCACGTCCTGACCCGGACGGTGCCGAACATCTGGCGCGACACCTCGGCCCCCTACGGCCCGGCCTTCCTGTGGATCGGCGAGAAGATCACGTACCTCACGGGCGAGAACATCGTGGCCGGCATCTTCGTCCACCGGCTGCTCGCGCTCGTGGGTGTGGCCCTGATCGTGTGGGCGCTGCCGCGGCTCGCCCGCCGGTGCGGCGTCGCGTCGGTGAGCGCGTTGTGGCTCGGTGCCGCGAACCCGCTCTTGCTCTTCCACCTGGTCGCGGGCATCCACAACGAGGCCCTGATGCTCGGGCTCATGCTCGCCGGTGTCGAGCTCGCGCTGCGGGCCGTCCACCCGGACGACGAGGCGGCCTCGCGCCTGCGTCTCACGGGGTGGCTCGCGGCCGGCACCGCGCTGATCGCCCTGTCGTCGATGATCAAGGTGCCCTCGCTGCTCGCGCTCGGATTCGTCGGCATGGCCCTTGCCCGCAAGTGGGGTGGCGGCTTCCGCGCCGTGCTCGCCGCCGCCGCGATCCTCGGCATCGGGACCTGCGTCGTCATCGGCGCTGTGAGCTGGGGCAGCGGCCTGGGCTTCGGCTGGACGAAGACCCTGGGCACCGCCACGGAGGTCCGCAGCTGGATGTCGATCCCGACCCTGCTCGGCATGGGTACCGGCCTCGGCGGCGTGCTGCTCGGTCTCGGCGACCACACGACGGCCGTGCTGTCCATCACGCGCCCCATCGCAGCGCTGGTGGCCGCTTTCGTCACGATGCGCATGCTGCTCGCGGTGCTCATGGGACGGATCCATCCGGTCGGTGCGCTGGGGGTCTCGCTGGGCGCGATCGTGCTGCTCTTCCCGGTCGTGCAACCGTGGTACCTGCTGTGGGCGGTGATCCCGCTCGCGGCCTGGGCGACCCGCCCGGTCTTCCGGATCCCCACCATCGCGTTCTCGTCGGTTGTCGGCATGATCCTCATGCCCAACGGCAGCGAATACCAACCGTTCATCATCGTCCAGGCGTCGATCGCGACCATCGTCGTGGTCGGTCTGATCATCGTCGCCACACGCTCCCGGCTGCCGTGGCGGCTGCAGGAGCGCACACCACCGCGTCCGGCGGAAACCGCGGACGCCTAGGCTGGAACCCTGTGACCCCGAGTTCTCCCGCCGGTGCGGTACCGGCCGTGCGCCTGGACGGCGTCGTCAAGACCTACGGGGGCGTCACCGCCGTGAACGGTCTCGATCTGACCGTCGAACGCGCCCAGGTGCTCGCCCTCCTCGGCCCGAACGGCGCCGGTAAGACCACCACTGTGGAAATGTGCGAGGGGTTCGTCACTCCCGACGTGGGCACAGTCCGCGTCCTGGGGCTCGATCCCGTCGCCGATTCCGACGCCCTCCGCCCCCGGATCGGCGTGATGCTGCAGGGTGGCGGCGCCTATCCCGGTTCGCGGGCCGGTGAGATGCTCGACCTGGTGGCGGCGTACTCGGCGGATCCCCTCGACCCCGACTGGCTGCTCCAGCGCCTCGGGCTCACCGACGCCCGCCGCACCCCCTACCGCCGATTGTCGGGCGGACAACAGCAACGCCTCGCGCTCGCATGCGCGCTGGTGGGGCGCCCCGAACTGGTGTTCCTCGACGAACCGACGGCGGGTCTCGACGCACAGGCCCGGCTGCTCGTCTGGGAACTGATCGACGCACTGCGCCGCGACGGTGTGAGCGTGCTGCTCACCACCCACCTCATGGACGAGGCGGAAGAGCTCGCCGACGAGATCGTCATCATCGATCACGGGCGGGTGGTCGCCGCAGGGACACCCGACGAAGTCACCCGCGACGGCGCCGAGGGCCAGCTGTGGCTGTCCGCGCCTCCGGGCCTCGACCTGAGTGCCCTGCAGTCCGCCCTGGCCGGCACCTACCGGATACGGGAGGACAATCCCGGGCGGTATCTCGTCGAGGGCACGATCGAACCGTCCGTCGTCGCGGCGGTGGCGACCTGGTGCGCGAATCTGGGCGCACTGGCAACCGAGATCCGGGTGGATCAGCGCAGCCTCGAGGACGTCTTCCTCGAGTTGACCGGTCGGGAGTTGAGAGGGTGAGCGTGACCCACGATCGTCTGGCGAACAACCGGTTTGCGGAAGGGACCTTCACCCCGCGACCGCAGCCGAACTCGCCGTCGAAGATGCTCGCGGCGCAGACCGCCATGGAACTCAAGTTGCTGCTGCGCAACGGCGAGCAGCTCCTACTGACCATGTTCATTCCGATCACGCTGCTGATCGGCCTGTCGCTGCTACCGATCGGCGATCTCGGCGACTCGCGGGTCGACAGCGTGCTGCCAGCGGTGATGATGGTGGCCGTGATGTCGACGGCGTTCACCGGTCAGGCGATCGCCGTGGGCTTCGACCGCCGCTACGGCGCCCTCAAGCGGATCGGCGCGACCGCGCTGCCCAAGTGGGGAATCATCGCTGGCAAGAGCGCGGCGGTGGGCATCGTCGTCGTCCTGCAGGCCGTGTTGCTCGGTGCCATCGGGCTGGCCCTGGGCTGGCGCCCCTCCCCCGTCGACCTGCTCATCGGGGCGGTCGTCATCGCCTTGGGCACGGTGATGTTCGCGACACTGGGGCTGCTGCTCGGTGGAACCCTGCGCGCCGAGATCGTGCTCGCCCTCGCGAACATCGTGTGGTTCGTGCTGTTGGGCATCGGCAGCGTCGTGGTGCTCGGCGACGTGATCCCCGAAGCGGTGGTCCACCTGCTGCGGATCGTGCCGTCGGGGGCGTTGACGCTCGCGCTCGAGAACGCCACCTCGGGTGTGTTCGACTGGTTGTCGATCGTCTCGCTGCTCGTGTGGACGGTGATCGGCGGCACCGCCGCGGCGCGCTGGTTCCGCTTCACCTGAGTCGTGGGCGGCCCGATCGGGCACGACCCAACTACAGCGTGTAGTGGTTCACGCCGTACCATCGAACCGTGTTGTATCGCGGCTACCTGAGCCTTGTCGACCGTCTCCCCCTGCCGTCGCTGCGGACGCAGAAGATCATCGCGTTCCTCACGATTCTCACCCAGGGCGGCATCGCAGTGACCGGCTCGGTCGTCCGCGTCACCGCCTCCGGACTGGGTTGCCCGACCTGGCCGCAGTGCTTCCCCGGGTCGCTGGTCCCGGTGGGTGTGTCGAGCGGGGTGAACACCCTGCACCAGGTGGTCGAGTTCGGCAACCGGCTGCTGACCTTCGTGGTCGTGGCCGTCGCAGCCGCGATCGTCCTGGCCGTCACCCGTGCGCGGCGCCGCAAGGAGGTCATCGCCTGGGCGTGGTTGATGCCGGCAGGCACCGTGCTGCAGGCGATCATCGGCGGCATCACCGTCCTGGCCGGTCTCGCCTGGTGGACGGTCGCGATCCACCTGCTCGCATCGATGCTCATGGTGTGGCTGGCGACAGTGCTCTACGCGAAGGTGAGCGAGCCGGACGACGGCACGGTGGTGCAGGTATTGCCCCAGCCGCTGCGCCGGCTCACCGCCTTGTCGGGTGTCGCGCTCGCCGTGGTCCTCGTGCTCGGCACGATGGTCACCGGCGCCGGCCCGCACGCCGGAGACAAGAGCGTCGACAGACCCGTCCCGCGCCTCGCGCTCGACATCACCAATCTCGTCCACCTGCACGCCGAAGCGCTCATCGGCTATCTCGCGCTGCTGATCGGCCTCACCTTCGCCGTCTACGCGGTCCATGCACCCCGAGCCGTCACGCTGCGTCTGAAGGTCGTCCTGGCCCTGGTGGTCGCACAGGCCGGCATCGGCCTCGTCCAGTTCTGGACGGACGTGCCTGCCGTGCTGGTCGTCTTCCACGTCGCCGGCGCCGGACTGTGCACGGCGGCGACCGCCGCGGTCTGGGCGGCCGGACGGACGCGCACGACCGCACCGGATCGCGAGCCCGTTCCGGCCTGACCGTTCGACGACGCGGCCCCTCCCCGGACTTCCGGGAAGGGGCCGCGTGTCGTCGTACGGATGTCGGGCGGTCAGCGCTCGTTGCGGGCCTTGGGGAACTTCGTCTGACGTGCCACCCAACCGGCCATCTTCGCCCAGTGACCCTTCTGCGGGTTGGCGATGCTGGTGACCTCGCGGTCCCACTCGGAGACGGTGACGTCGGGGATCTCCTCGACGATGGCGCGCGCCGTCGGGAGGTCCTTCGCGACGCGGTCGCCGAGGGTGCCGTCGGCGGCGACCACGGTGATCCGGACGCCGGACAGACCGATCGGCTGCAGCACGGCCTTCCCGGAACCTCCGTGCTCGGCGACGAAGCTGCGGATGGACGAGACGATGTCGGCCGGTGCGGCCACGACCTGTGTTTCGACGCTCATGTCTGCAGAATACTGTGAGCGCTATGCACGCAATCGAAGTGGCACAGCACGGAGGCCCCGACGTCCTCGTCCCCGTCGAACGACCCGACCCCTCGCCCGGACCGGGTGAGCTGCTGGTTCGCACCGACGCGATCGGCGTCAACTTCATCGACACCTACTTCCGCACCGGCCTCTACGGCACGGAGCTGCCGTACATCCCGGGCTCGGAGGGCACGGGCACGGTCGTCGCCCTCGGCGAGGGTGTGCGGGACACGGCGGTAGGCGACCGAGTGTCGTGGTGCGAGGCACCCGGCTCGTACGCCGAACTGGTCCGCGTCCGCGAGCAGGTCGCCGTGCCGGTCCCGGACTCGGTGCCGGCCGAGCAGGCCGCCTCGGTCCTCCTGCAGGGCATGACCGCGCACTACCTGCTGAACTCCGTCCACCCGGCACAGCCCGGCGAGACGGTGCTCGTCCACGCAGGTGCCGGTGGTGTGGGGCTGATCCTGACGCAACTCGCCGTCGCGAAGGGCGTGCGGGTGATCACCACCGTGTCCTCCGACGAGAAGGAGGCCCTGTCGCGGGAGGCCGGCGCCGCGGAGGTGCTGCGCTACGGCGACGACCTCGCCGAGAAGGTGCGCGAGCTCACCGACGGCGAGGGGGTGGCCGCAGCCTACGACGGTGTCGGTGCCGCGACCTTCGAGGCGTCGCTCGCGTCCGTCCGTGTGCGCGGCACGGTCGCGCTGTTCGGTGCCGCGAGCGGACCCGTCCCGCCCTTCGACCTGCAGCGGCTGAACCCGGCGGGTTCGCTGTTCGTCACGCGGCCCACCCTCGTGCACTACACCCGAGACCGCGAGGAGCTGCTGTGGCGGGCGGGCGACGTGCTCGCGGCGCTCGCCGACGGGTCGCTGAAGCTCCGCGTGGGAGCGAGCTATCCCCTCGCCGAGGCCGCCCGCGCCCACGCCGATCTCGAAGGACGCCGGACCACCGGATCGATCGTCCTGATCCCGTGATCTCCGGACCCGGCACGACGAACGCCCCGGCCGCTCGGCCGGGGCGTTCGTCGTGAAGCGTGGATCAGAAGTACGAGCCGATCGTCGGCAGTGCGAGCACGGAGTCGATCGCCAGGCCCAGGCACACCACCGCGAGGTAGTTGTTGGACTGGAGGAACAGCTTGAGCGGCTTGACCGACGCCCCGCCGCGCACACTGTTGAACAGCTGGTGCGCGACGATCAGGAACCAGGCGCCCGCGAGCAGCGCGACGGCCGCGTAGATCACACCGGCGGCCGGGACGATCACCAGCGTCGCGATCACGGTCGCCCAGGTGTAGAGCACGATCTGCTTCGTGACGTGCTGCTCGGTGGCGATGACCGGCAACATCGGCACGCCGGCTGCCTTGTAGTCCTCCTTGTAACGCATCGCGAGCGCCCAGGTGTGCGGCGGCGTCCAGAAGAAGATGACCAGGAACAACACGATGGGTTCCCAGCTCAGCGAACCCGTCACGGCGGCCCAGCCGACCATCACGGGCATACATCCGGCAGCCCCGCCCCAGACCACGTTCTGCCAGGTCCGGCGTTTGAGCACCATCGTGTACACGAGCACGTAGAACGCGATCGTCGCCACGACCAGCAGTCCGGCCAACAGGTTGGCGCGCCACCACAACCACGCGAAGGACGCGATGCCGAGCAGCATGCCGAAGACGAGGGCGTTGCGTGTCGGCACCGTCTGCCGGGCGAGCGGACGCAACGCCGTGCGTTTCATCACCTTGTCGATGTCGGCGTCGACGACGCAGTTGAGCGAGTTGGCGCTCGCCGCACCCATCCAGCCGCCGAACAGGGTGCTCAGGATGAGCACGATGTCGACGTTGCCGCGGTCGGCGAACAGCATCGCGGGAATGGTCGCGACCAGCAGGAGTTCGATCACCCGCGGCTTGGTCAACGCTATGTAGGCGAGGACGGTGCCGGAGATCCGGCCCCACGCGGTGTCGGGGCGCGGGGCGCTCGGCGCTTCGGGGGCGCCGAAGCCGTGTCCTCCCGGCCGTCGCCCTGCCCGCACACTGTCTCCTTGTCCCACGCGGATCCGCACCTTCGTTTCGCCCGTTCACGGTCGCCCGGTTCCGGACGCTCCTCTACTACGAACGATGGTAGACCGGACCGTTGCCCGGACCGAATCGACCCGTTCGGAGCAGCGCATTAGTCTGAAGTAGCGCGCGGGCCGACTTCCACCCGCCGGGACCCCGTACACCCATGTCAGGAGACTTCAAGCTCGTGTCGATCACAGACGAGATCCGCACCCTCACCCAGCCTGCGCATCCTGCCGACTGGACCGACCTGGACACCAAGGCCGTCGACACCGCGCGCGTGCTCGCCGCCGACGCCGTGCAGAAGGTCGGAAACGGGCATCCCGGTACCGCGATGAGCCTCGCTCCCCTCGCGTACACCCTTTTCCAGCGTGTGATGCGCCACGATCCGACCGACCCCGAGTGGGTCGGCCGCGACCGCTTCGTGCTCTCGTGCGGACATTCGAGCCTGACGCTGTACACCCAGCTGTACCTGTCCGGCTACGGACTCGAGCTCGCCGACCTCGAAGCGCTGCGCACGTGGGGTTCGCTCACCCCGGGCCACCCCGAGTACGGCCACACCGCCGGCGTCGAGATGACCACCGGCCCACTGGGTCAGGGTCTGGCCTCCGCCGTGGGCATGGCGATGGCCGCCCGCCGCGAGCGCGGTCTGTTCGATCCCGAGGCGCCCGCCGGCTCGAGCCCGTTCGACCACTACGTCTATGTGATCGCGTCCGACGGCGACATCGAGGAGGGCGTGACCTCCGAGGCGTCCTCGCTCGCCGGTGTCCAGCAGCTCGGCAACCTGATCGTCTTCTACGACGACAACAAGATCTCCATCGAGCACGACACCGCGATCGCTCTCGGTGAGGACGTCTCCAAGCGCTACGAGGCATACGGCTGGCACGTGCAGACCGTCGAGGGCGGCGAGAACGTCACCGCCCTGCTCGAGGCCGTCGAGGCCGCGAAGGCGGTCACCGACCGTCCGTCCTTCATCTCCGTCCGCACGATCATCGGCTACCCGGCGCCGACGAAGATGAACAGCGGCGACGCGCACGGTGCCGCGCTCGGCGTCGACGAGGTCGCCGAGATCAAGAAGATCCTCGGCTTCGACCCCGAGAAGAACTTCGACGTCGACCCGGCCGTGATCGAGCACGCCCGGCAGGTCGTGACGCGCGGCACCGAGGCACGCGCCGCATGGCAGGCCGACTTCGACGCGTGGGCCGCCCGCGAGCCGCAGCGCAAGGAACTGTTCGACCGCCTGCACGCCGGTGAGTTCCCGGAGGGCTGGGTCGACGCACTGCCGACCTACGAGCCCACCGAGAGCGGTCCCGCGACCCGCTCGGCGTCCGGCAAGGCCCTCGCCGCGCTCGGACCGGTACTGCCCGAGCTGTGGGGCGGTTCCGCCGACCTCGCCGGCAGCAACAACACGACGATTCCCGGTTCCGACTCCTTCGGTCCCGAGTCGATCTCCACGAAGGACTGGAACGCGCAGCCCTACGGACGCACCCTGCACTTCGGCGTCCGCGAACACGCGATGGGATCGATCCTCAACGGCATCGCCCTGCACGGCCCGACCCGCCCCTACGGCGGCACCTTCCTCGTCTTCTCCGACTACATGCGGCCCGCGGTGCGTCTCGCGGCCCTCATGCAGACCCCGGCGATCTACGTGTGGACGCACGATTCGATCGGTCTCGGTGAGGACGGCCCGACGCACCAGCCGATCGAGCACCTCGCGGCGCTGCGCGCGATCCCGAATCTCGCCGTGATCCGCCCGGCCGACGCCAACGAGACGTCGTTCGCGTGGAAGGCCGCGCTGGAGAACCGCACCGGCCCGACCGCTCTGGCGCTGACCCGTCAGAACGTGCCGGTGCTCGAGGGCACGCGGGAGAAGGCCGCCGAGGGTGTCGCCCGCGGTGCCTACATCCTGGCCGAGGCCTCGTCGGGCACCCCGGAGGTCGTGATCCTCGCGACCGGTTCCGAGGTCCAGCTCGCCGTTGCCGCCCGCGAGACCCTCGAGGCCGACGGTGTGCCCACCCGCGTCGTCTCCGTGCCGGTGCTCGACCGGTTCCTCGAGCAGGACCAGGCCTACCGCGACGAGGTGCTGCCCCCGTCGGTGCGCGCCCGCGTGTCCGTCGAGGCCGGTCTCGCGATGCCGTGGTACCGCCTCATCGGCGACGCCGGTGAGCCGGTCTCGCTCGAGCACTACGGCGCCTCCGCCGATTACAAGACCCTGTACCGCGAGTTCGGCATCACTGCCGAGGCCGTCGTCGACGCCGCGCGTCGCTCGCTGACCCGAGTGAAGGGATGATCCGATGACCCAGCAGACCTCCACGCAGAACGCTGCGCTGGCCGAACTGTCCGCCCAGGGTGTCTCGGTGTGGCTGGACGATCTGTCCCGCGACCTCATCGACTCCGGCAAGCTCGCCGAGCTCGTCGCGACCCGCAGTGTCGTGGGTGTGACGACCAACCCGTCGATCTTCCAAGCCGCCCTGTCGAAGGGCCATGCCTACGACGCGCAGATCCGCGATCTCGCCGCCGCCGGTGCCGACGCCACCGAGGCGATCCGCACCGTCACCACCGACGACGTGCGCGCGGCCTGCGACGTCCTCGCGCCGGTGTTCGAGGCCACGGACGGCCTCGACGGACGGGTGTCGATCGAGGTCGACCCGCGTCTGGCGCACAAGACGGACGAGACCGTCCAGCAGGCCCTCGAGCTGTGGCGCATCGTCGACCGCCCGAACCTGTTCATCAAGATCCCGGCGACGATGGCGGGTCTGCCGGCCATCGCCCGGGTGATCGGTGAGGGTGTCAGCGTCAACGTCACGCTGATCTTCTCGGTCGAGCGCTACGAGCGGGTCATCGAGGCCTACCTCGACGGCCTGACCGCGGCGAAGGCCTCCGGTCACGACCTGTCGAAGATCCGCTCGGTCGCGTCGTTCTTCGTCTCGCGTGTCGATACCGAGATCGACCCGCGCCTCGAGGAGATCGGCACCGACCGGGCGCTGGCTCTGCGTGGCAAGGCCGGTCTCGCCAACGCGCGGCTCGCGTACGGCGCGTACCAGCGCGCGTTCGAGGGCGGGACGCGGTTCGAGCAGCTCTCCGAGGCGGGTGCCGTTCCCCAGCGTGCGTTGTGGGCGTCGACGGGTGTGAAGAACCCCGATTACCCCGACACCCTCTACGTCACCGAGTTGGTCGCGCCGAACACCGTGAACACGATGCCGGAGAAGACCCTCGAGGCCGTCGCCGACCACGGTGAGGTCACGGGCGACACCGTCACCCGCAACATCGCCTCCTCCCAGCAGGTCTTCGACGCGCTGGCATCGGTCGGTGTGGATCTTCCCGACGTCTTCCGCAAGCTCGAGGACGAGGGTGTGGAGAAGTTCGTCGTGGCGTGGAAGGACCTGCTCGCGGCGACGGCGGAACAGCTCGCGGCTCACGCGCCGGGCGCGGAGGGCTGAACGTGCCCGAATCCGGTGCGGCGGAGTGGGTGAATCCGCTCCGGGACAACAGAGATCGCAGACTGCCCCGTATCGCCGGCCCGTGCGCGCTGGTGATCTTCGGCGTGACCGGCGATCTGGCCCGGCGCAAGTTGATGCCCGCCGTCTACGATCTCGCCAACCGCGGCCTCCTGCCGCCCGGATTCGCGCTCGTCGGTTTCGCCCGGAGGGATTGGGCCGACGAGGACTTCGGTCAGGTGGTCCACGACGCGGTGCGTGAGCATTCGCGTACCCCCTTTCGCGAGGAGGTCTGGCAGCGCCTCGCGGAGGGGATCCGCTTCGTGCAGGGCACCTTCGACGACGATGCGGCGTTCGCGGAGCTCGCGACGACCCTCGAGAAGCTCGACCGCGAACGCGGTACGGGTGGCAACCACGCGTTCTACCTGTCGGTTCCCCCGGACGCCTTCCCCGTGGTGTGCGGGCAGCTGTCGCGTTCGGGTCTGGCCGCGGAACGCGGCGGCTCGTGGAGCCGCGTCGTGATCGAGAAGCCGTTCGGGCACGACCTCGAGAGTGCGCGCGAGCTCAATTCGGTTGTCGGTGAGGTGTTCTCCGAGGAATCCGTCTTCCGCATCGATCACTATCTCGGCAAGGAGACGGTCCAGAACATCCTCGCGTTGCGTTTCGCGAACCAGATGTTCGAGCCGGTGTGGAACGCGCACTACGTCGACCACGTGCAGATCACGATGGCCGAGGACATCGGCCTCGGTGGTCGCGCCGGCTACTACGACGGCATCGGCGCGGCCCGCGACGTCATCCAGAACCATCTCCTGCAGCTGCTCGCCTTCACCGCGATGGAGGAACCGGTGAGCTTCGCGGCGTCGGAGCTGCACGCGGAGAAGATCAAGGTGCTGTCGGCGACCCGGCCGGCGGAGCCGTTCGACGAGACCACCGCGCGCGGCCAGTACGCATCCGGCTGGCAGGGCGGCGAGAAGGTCGTCGGACTGCTCGAGGAGAAGGGTTTCGCGGCGGATTCGACCACCGAGACGTACGCGGCCATCACCCTCGAGGTCGACACCCGCCGCTGGGCGGGTGTGCCCTTCTACCTGCGCACCGGCAAGCGCCTCGGCCGCCGCGTCACCGAGATCGCGGTGGTCTTCAAGCGGGCCCCGCACCTGCCGTTCGACAAGACCATGACCGAGGAGCTCGGTCAGAACGCGTTGGTGATCCGCGTGCAGCCCGACGAGGGCATCACGATGCGCTTCGGGTCGAAGGTGCCCGGCTCCGAGATGGAGGTCCGGGACGTGAACATGGACTTCAGTTACGGCCAGGCATTCACGGTCTCCTCCCCCGAGGCCTACGAGCGCCTGATCCTCGACGTGCTCCTCGGCGTCCCGTCACTGTTCCCGGTG
This sequence comes from Rhodococcus sp. GQ147, assembly GCF_059759155.1. Lineage (NCBI taxonomy): Bacteria > Bacillati > Actinomycetota > Actinomycetes > Mycobacteriales > Nocardiaceae > Rhodococcus > Rhodococcus sp. GQ147. Next base: position 158,627 of record NZ_JCAXDU010000006.1, on the reverse strand, counting down.
GACGAGGAAGTCGAATTGTCCTGGAAGATCCTCGATCCGGTGCTCGAGCACTGGGCGGCGAACGGGCGACCGGAACCCTACGAGTCCGGCACCTGGGGTCCGCAATCGGCCGACGAGATGCTGCGGCGTACCGGCCGGGAATGGAGGCGTCCGTGAGGCTCCAGTTGCGCAACACCTCCGCGAATGCCATCAGTCGCAAGCTGGTGGAGTTGCGACGGTCGAGCGGAATGGTCACGCAGGGCCGTGTTCTCACGTTTATCGTGTGCGCCGGCGACGCGCGAGGCCTCGACGCCGCGATCACGGCCGCCACCGAGGCGTCGAAGGAACATCCCTGCCGCGTCATCGTCGTCGGTCGCGGACGACAGGACGGTCCGTCGCGGCTCGACGCGGAGATCCGGGTCGCCGGTGAAGCGGGTGCCTCCGAGGCATTGATCCTCGCCCTGCACGGCGAACTCGGTGAACATCAGGAATCGGTCGTGGTGCCTTTCCTCCTTCCGGACACCCCCGTCGTCGCGTGGTGGCCCAACCAGGCCCCCGCGGTCCCGGCCGAGGACCCGGTGGGTCGTCTCGCCGTCCGCCGCATCACCGACGTGACCAACTCCGACGACCCGCGTGCCGATCTCGCGACCCGCCTGTCCGGTTACCGGCCGGGCGACACGGATCTGGCCTGGGCCCGCATCACCTACTGGCGGGCGCTGCTGGTCTCGGCACTCGATCAGCCGCCCTACGAGCCAGTGCTCTCGGCACGCGTGTCGGGGCTGCGGACCGAACCGGCCGTCGATCTGATCGCGGGGTGGCTCGCGAGCCGTCTCGACTGCCCCGTCGAGCGATCCGTCGGCGAGCTGAGGGTGGAACTGCGCACGGCGTCGCAGACGATCGCCCTGGAACGCCCGCAGGAAGGTCGCGTGGCGACCCTCGAACGCACCCACAAGCCCGATTCGCTGATCAGCCTGGCGCGCCGGAACTCGGCCGAATGTCTCGCCGAGGAACTGCGTCGCCTCGATCCCGACGAAGTCTACGAAGCCGCGTTGTCGGCCCTGCCGAAGGTGGATTATGTCTGACAGCGCCCGCACTCCGTCCGAGATCCGGCGTTTCGCCGACGCCGACGAGGTCGCCCGCGCCGCGGCGTCCGCCTTCGTCGATGCCGTCGTCGCCGCGCAGCGCGAGCGGGTGCAGGCCCACGTCGTGCTCACCGGCGGCGGTACCGGTATCGCGATGCTCGAGCACGTGCGTCGCGACCAGGGCGCCATCGACTGGTCGGCGGTGAACGTCTACTTCGGCGACGAGCGTTTCCTGCCGCCCGGCGATCCGGATCGCAACGAGGTGCAGGCCCGTGGGGCTCTGCTCGACCACGTGCCGATCGACCCGGCACGCATCCACACCATGCCGGCGCTCGGCGAGGACGGGTGCAGCACACCGGAGGACTCGGCCCAGCGGTACGCCGAACTCCTCGCGGCGCACTCCCCCGACGGCACCGTGCCGGTCTTCGACGTGCACCTGCTCGGCATGGGCGGTGAGGGACACATCAATTCGCTGTTCCCCCACACCGACGCGGTGCGCGAGTCGGAGCGTTTCGTGGTGGGTGTCGACGACTCCCCGAAGCCGCCGCCGGCCCGGGTGACGCTGACGCTGCCCGCCGTGCAGCGGGCGCGGCAGGTCTGGTTGCTGGTCACCGGTGCCGCCAAGGCGGAGGCCGTCGCGGCGGCCGTGGGCGGTGCCGCACCGGAGGACTTCCCGTCCGCGGGCGCCCACGGCACCGAACGCACCGTGTGGTTCCTCGATCCGGCTGCCGCAGAGCAACTCCCGGCGCAGTGACCGGGCGGAGCGTCGGGAGTCCGACGCCGTGATCGGCGATCCGGCCGTCATGCGCCCGCGCCGTCGAAGTCGGGATCGTCGGCGTCGTCCGTCTCCACACGGCGCCCCTCCGAAGTACCGGCGGTGTCGCCGTCGTCGACACCGGTTCGCACACACCGCATCCGATTCATCGATCGCGGACCTGCCGTCGAGCGCAGTGCGCGCAACGGTGATCGGCCCGGGACACATCGCACCGTTCGTGGGTCCATGCCGGTGAGCTCCTCCCGTCGTGGACCGTTGTCGTCACGGCCCTCTGTCTCGTTCGACGCGCCGGGACGCCCGACGGTTCCACTCGGGACGAAATCGGCCGGTCCGATCCGGGATCGAGCGGTCAGATACCCCGCTCGATCACCGCGGCGGTGACGCGGTCGTCGATCGACGACACCGGGTTCTCCCGTGCCACCCAGGGGTCACCGTCGAAGTACTTCGCGAAGATCTTCTCGGCCGTGCGGGTGGCGATCGCCTGCGTCGTCAACGTCGGGTTCGGACCTCCGAGACTGTTGGCGAGCGCCGAGTTGTCGGCGACGAACAGTCTCTTCACCCACCGGGCCTCCGCGTCGGCGTCGAGCACCGAATCCCGGTCGCTCACTCCCATCCGCATGCTCGACTGCGAGTGCAGGATCAGCGGTGGCCAGTCGCAGCGATGCACCCTCTTCGCGCCCGCCGCTCTCATCAACTCGACGGCCTTGCGGGTCGCGTGGTCACGATTGCGGCGGGTACGCGCCGAGCGCCGACGATGCTGCACGGTCACCCGCGGCGCCAGACCTGCTTCGTCCGGGTACAGGATCGGCGAAAGCGTCACGCGGTTGTCCGGTTCGACGTCGTCGTCCGAGATGACGAGCGCCGCGAGGACCCGGTCGGCGTCGGCCATCGTATCGAGCAGGTCGCGTCCGACGAGCCTCCCCACGCTGTCGGCCCCCGCGGAATCGACGACGCCTCCGGCACGTCCGTACCCGTGGATGCCGGAGTCGCTGAAGTTCAGCGCGTACGCGATCAATGCCGGGGGCAGGCCGACCTGCTCGATCCCGCCGTAGCCGGGCAGATCGACGCGCGCGTTGGAACCCGGGCCGCGCGTCTGCCCGGTGTACTCGTCGAAGACGCCGAAGACCGCGTCCATGTGGTGGTCGGTGAGGCCGCGGCCGACCCAGCCGTTCGGATTCGGCAGCACCGAGTTCAGCCACAATCGTGGGCTCTCGATGCACCCGGCCGCCAGCACCACCACCGGGGCGGTCGCTTCGTGCTCGTCCTCTCCCGTCGTGAACCGCACTCGCGCGCCACGGTCTCCCCGTTCACCTCCTCGACGAGGATCTCGAAGACCACTGCATCGGCGATCAGGGTGACGGCACGCCCCTGGGGTGACCACGCGTCCGCGGTGAGCATCATCGGCACGTACGAATTGTCGGTGGAGCGTCTGGCCTTGAGATTCCGCGGCGCCCCCAGCGGCAGATAACAGCCCTGATAGCAGTGCCCGCACATCGTGCAGCCCCGCGCTTCGGGATGGTGCAGACGCGCACGGTCGCGGGTGCGGCCGGCGGTACCACCGGGTTGGAGGATCGCGTTCTGCTGTGCGCGGTGGGCGGCCACGGTGGTATCGAGCGAGGTCTGGTGTGGCAGACCCATGGCCGCTGCTCCCCGCAGGAACAACTGCTCCTTGGCGCCCATCGGGGCAGTCTGCACCGGCAGCGTGGCCTCCACCCACTCGTAGTAGGGACGCAGTTCGTCGTATCCGAAGGGGAACAGGTGCGCCGTGTCGTACATGTCGCGGTCGGCGCCGTCGTATCCGGAGAATACGCCGGGTGCCGCCCGCGGCGAGTTGCCGAAGAAGTGGAGCGTGGTGCCACCGACGCCGGATACCTGCCACACGAACGAATTCTGAGGCAGATCTCGGAGCCACGGCGTGCCCGAGCGGTCTCCCGGTCCGTGGCGGAACAGCCCGGTGATCGGATTGTTGAGGTCGTCCTCGAAATGGGTCCACTCGTTCTCCGGGTCGGCGAAGCGGGGACCTGCTTCGAGAACGAGCACGTCGAGCCCGCGCGCCGCGAGTTCCTTGGCCACGACGGGTCCGCCACCCCCGGCGCCGATGACGATGACGTCGGTCATCTATCCCTCCACCTCGTCGATTTCGCCGTAGTAGCCCAGGAACTCGTCCCACCCGTCACTCGGCCCTGCATAGCGGCTCAACTCCCAGCCGACCGGCCGCCCCGTGAGCTCGCGCCGAGTACGGTTGTACGCGGAGACCTCCGAGAACGCCGCGAAGGCCGCCAGCGTGGGAATCGCGTTGACCACGAATTTCAGCACCAGACCTTCGAAACGCGGGTCGGTGTCGAGCCATTCGAAGACCTGCGCCTTCGCGGCATGACTCAGGTTCGCGAACGGCGCTGCGAACGGACCACTCACCGAACGCGGGTCGGCGGTGACACCGAAAGTGTTGAGCAGCACCGCGATCGCCGCGGCGCCGGGCAGGTTGCCCGCCTCGGGTCCGAGCAGCGGCATCGGCGAGGCCTGGTCCAGGGTTCGCTCGAGGGATTCCGCGGTGCCGGCGGTGACGCCGCCGGGCCGGTCGGTCCACACGCCCTGTTGGTGCGAGTACGGGTCGTTGCCGGGTGCGACGAACGCGAGCACCCCGTTGATCGTGTCGCGTACGGGCGGCGTCTCGTTCAGCGGACTCGCGTCGGCTTCGCTCGCGAGCACCCCTGCGGTGCCGATCAACGCCGCCATCGTCGCGGCCGTCCCGGCGAGAAAACGCCGCCTGTTCCAGTACCCGTGCTGCGGGTCGTCCACGTCGCCCCCTCGTCGTTGCCGTGGTGCAGCGTACGAGATGTCGTGGAACGATTGCGGAATGTCGTCCGGATCGTCCGGCGGGTCGCACGGACCGGTGGAGCGATCCACGGAAATCGGGTAGCTCGCTACCCGTGCCGTCCGCGCACGGGGCGTGCAGGATTCGAACACGGCCGATCGGTGCGACGGGGTGGGAATCATGTTGCAGAAGAAGAGGGAGAGCAACCGGTTCGCGTCCGTCCTGGAGACACTCCGAGGCCGGGACGATGCTCCTGCTGATCGTCCCGGCGACGAGCGTCGCGCCGACGTTCTTGCGCCGGCCTCGGACACGGCACCTGCCGGACTGCGCAATGCGACGCCTTCGCGATTGCACATCACCGACGCGGACGGCCGGACGCTCGCGTGCGCACCGCTCGAACGTCGCGTACCGACCGACCCGCAGCGGCAGTGGCCCTGGGAGGCGCTGATCCGCCACGGATAGGTCGTCCCCTCCGCGCCACAGCGGAGACACATCTCGGCGGCACCGAGGCTCGTTCCCGCCGCCGTCTGCACACTGTCACGTTGTGGTGCATGCTCGTGACCAGCGTGGCGGTGCCGGTGGCGGCTTTCGCCACTGGCTGGTGAGGATCGCGGAGGCTCCCGTCGTCGGTGAACCGGTATCCGTGAGGACCGAAGTGCCGGACAACGACCTCCACGACTGCCGCCATCCGAGTTCGAGGATCTCGTCCCTGGACCGACGGTTCACCCCGCCGTGCCGGATCGGGACGATCCTGTGAACGGATTCGAGCAGCGCACTACACAGCGGGAGGACCCATCGCGGTGAAACGGACCGCACCGGCAGCCGGATGCAGGACAATTTCGATAAGGCGAGCGCCCATCGAGAGGAGCCGTGATGAGCACGCCGAGGACGATCACAGGCGAAGTGAGCCCGGAGCGCGATTGCCCGAGCGACTCGTCGCTGGTGCGGTTGATATACCACCGCAACTTCCTGCTCCCGATCGGTGAGGTCTGGGCGGCACTCACCGATTCGGAGAAGCTGGGCCGTTGGTACGGCACGTACATCGGCGACCCCGCTACGGGCCGTGTGCTCCTGACCATGACGGACGACCACGATTCGGCCACCACCTACGTCGACATCCTCCGGTGTTCTCCCCCCGAGGGATTCGCCGTCGACGTGGACGGGTGGCAGCTCGAGGTGGTGCTGCGTCAGGTCGGGAAGGTCACCACCCTCGAGTTCACACACCGGCACGTCCCGCGCTCGGAGGCCGGAGAGATCGGGCCGGGGTGGCAGTACTACCTCGACCGCCTCGACGCAGCACTGGCCGGCACCCGCCCGCCGTTGTGGGACGACTACCTCGACCTGGTCGACGAATACCGCTGACCGGCGCCTTTCGCTGCAGTGATCCGCCCGACGAGCACCACCGGAAATCTCCATCGACGAGTACCGCAGGCCGTACAAGGTGGACGAGGTCGCCAACGACCGGATCGAGGAGGTCTGGTTCACGGGCGTCCACTCCGACGTCGGCGGTGGATTCGAGGACTGCCGGAACAGACGAGCGCGACGGCGACGCCGACCCGGATGAGCCGCATCTGGTGGCTCATCGGGCGAGGAACTCGTGAGATCCTCGGCGGGGCACGATCGCCCGAAGGACTGAAGATCCACGAGAGCGTCGAGCTCCGGGAGGACGGTCTGGCGACCCGGCTACGGAATCCGCACTGGGTCGATCCGGAGTGGTACACGCCGAAGCGCTACGACCTCGAGGTATCCGGCCATACGAACCGCCGGACCGCGCCGCTCCGCCCCCATCGGAGGTCTCGGCGCACCGGGGTCGGTCACAACTCCCGTGAACGCGACAGCTCCGCCGACCTCGCCCTGAGGTGGCGCCGCTCGGGTTCGGTACCGGCGAGCTCGAGCGCCCGCCGATACGCTTCGGCCGCTTCACCTTTCCGGCCGACCCGAGCCAGCAACTCGGCTCGTGCCACCACGTACGGTCCGTAGTCGCGGATACTCGGCTCGTCGGCGAGTCCGTCGAGGAGTTCGAGTCCGGCCGCGGGCCCGTCGCGCATCGCGACCGCCACGGCGCGGTTCAGTGCGACGATCGGTGACGGGCTCAGGGCGGTCAGTACGTCGTAGAGGGCGACGATCTGCGGCCAGTCGGTGCTGTCGACGTCGCTCGCCTCGTCGTGCAACGCGGCTATCGCGGCCTGCACCCCGTACGGGCCGGGTGGTCGTCCGGTGAGTGCGGCGATCACCAATGCGCTGCCCTCCTCGATCATCGCGCGGTCCCATCGGGTGCGGTCCTGCACGTCGAGCAGCATGACGGCGCCGGTCGGGTCGGTGCGTGCGTCCCGGCGGGCATGGACGAGCAGCATCAGCGCGAGCAACCCGCTCACCTCCCGTTCCGTCGGCATCAGACGGTGCAGGATGCGAGTGAGGCGGACCGCCTCCTCTGCGAGGGCGAGGCGTTGCAGATGTTCACCGCTGCTCGCGGCATAGCCCTCGGTGAAGATCGAGTACAGCGCCGCGAGCACCACCGGCAGGCGCTCCGGCAGCTCGTCCGGTCCGGGTACCCGGAACGGGATGCGGGCACCGCGGATCTTCTTCTTGGCCCGCACGATCCGCTGGGCCATCGTCGGCGACGGGACGAGGAAGGCCCGCGCGACCTCGTTCGTCGTGAGACCACCGAGGCAGCGCAGGATCAGCGCGACGCGGTCGTCCGCCGCGAGGGCGGGGTGGGCGCACGTGAAGAACAGTTCGAGGCGGTCGTCCGTCAGTTCTCCGGCATCGGGCGGTTCGTACGACGCGCGACGTTCGGTGTCGACGGCGAGTTCCGCCAGTCGCGTCGCATACACGCGGTCGCGGCGCACCCGATCCAGCGCTCGGCGCCTGGCCGTGGTGAGCAGCCAAGCGCCCGGACGCTCGGGCACACCGTCGACCGGCCAGTGCACGAGCGCCGCCTCGAGTGCCTCCGATGCGACCTCCTCGGCGAGGTCGAGGTCGCCGAAGCGATGGACGAGCGCGGCGAGGAGCCGGCCGTGTTCCTCGCGGAACACCGACTCGACGGCCGAGGCCGGCTCCCCCATCGCTCAGTCCCCGAAGTCGGCGATCGGCCGCACGACGACCGTGCCGCCGTCCCGCGATCCGGGACAGCGTGCCGCCCAGTCGAGTGCCTCGTCGAGGCTGCCGACGTCGATGACGTCGTATCCGCCGAGCACCTCGCGGCTCTCGCCGAACGGTCCGTCGGTCACCGTGCGTCGTCCGTCCGCGTCGACCTGCACGGTCGTCGCGGTGACGAGATCCTGCAGGGCGTGCCCGGACACGAGGACACCCGCGTCGCGCATCGCCTTCTCGTAGTCCTGCCAGTCCTCGACGGTGCAGGTGGCCTCGTCGGTCGTGGATGCGTAGATCAACAGCATGTACTTCATGGCGGTCGCTCCCGTCTGTGTGGTGTTCGTCCTACACCATCACGACGAACGGACACCTGCCGGATCGACGCCCGACGAGAAATTTTTTCTAACCGCTGTTGCGCAACGCCGTGGCGAGACCGTTCATCGTGATCTGGATACCGCGCCGGACACGGTCGGTGTCCTCACCGGCACGGAACCGGCGCAGCAACTCGACCTGCAGGTGGTTGAGCGGTTCGAGATACGGGAACCGGTTGTGCAGCGACCGCTCGAGCGCCGGATTATCCGCGACGAGCGAGTCGTAGCCCGTGATCTGCCGGTAGGCGTCGACTGTACGGGCGTGCTCGTCGACGATGCTGCCGAACACCCGCTCGCGCAGTTCGGTGTCCTCGACGAGTTCGGAGTACCGGGCGGCCAGGCCGAGATCGGACTTGGCGAGCACCTGCGCCATGTTCGACAGCACCGAACGGAAGAACGGCCAGCGACGGTAGAGATCCTGCAGGGTCGCCAACCGGTCCGGATCACCGGCCACCCAGTCCTGCACAGCCGTTCCCGTGCCGTACCAGCCGGGGAGCATCACGCGGCTCTGGGTCCACGAGAGCACCCACGGGATGGCCCGCAGGTCGCTGATCGCCTTCGTCTGCTTACGGGAGGCGGGACGGCTGCCGATGTTGAGGGCACCGATCTCCGAGACCGGCGTCGCGGTGGTGAAGTACTCGACGAATCCCGGTGTCTCGTGCACGAGTCGGCTGTACGCGGCGCGAGCGAGGTCGGCAAGTTCGTCGAGGATGCGGTAGGCCTCCGGCGCGTCCTTCCCGAGGCCTTCGACATCGAGCAAGCTCGACTCGAGGGTCGCCGAGACGAGCGCCTCGAGGTTGCGGCGGGCGAGCACCGGTTCGCGGTACTTCGCGGCGATGACCTCGCCCTGCTCGGTCAGACGCAACGAGCCCTGGACCGCGCCGGGAGGCTGGGCCAGGATGGCGTCGTAACTCGGTCCGCCACCGCGACCGACGGTGCCGCCGCGACCGTGGAACAGGCGCAGCCGGATCCCGGCGGTGCGCGCCGCCTCGACGAGATCGAGTTCCGCGCGGTAGAGCGCCCAGTTGGCGGTGAGATAACCGCCATCCTTGTTGGAATCGGAGTAGCCGAGCATGATCTCCTGCAGTCCGTCGTGTCCGTCGACGAGGCTGCGGAACTCGGGCACGGCGAGGGCGGCGGTCAGCGTGGCGGCACCGCCGCGCAGGTCGTCGATCGTCTCGAACAGCGGGATGACCTGCACCGTGCTGCGCGGATAGCCGCGGTCGAGGTCGAGCAGCCCGACCTCCTTGAGCAGGACCTCGACCTCGAGCAGGTCGGACACCGAGGTGCACATGCTGATGATGTAGTGCTCGATGGCGGCCGGTCCGATGCGACGGACCACGTCGGCGGCAGCACGCAGGATGCCCAGTTCCTTGGCTGTCTCGTCCGACAGGTGGGCGTCGGGGGTGGTGAGCGGGCGGCGGATCCGCAACTCCGCGGTGAGCAGCGCGACCTTGTCGTCCTCCGGCAGGTCGCGGTAGCGGTCGGTCACTCCCGCCCAGGAGAGCAGTTCGGCGACGACGTTCTCGTGGACCTCGGAATTCTGACGCAGGTCGAGTGGCGCGAGGTGGAAGCCGAAGACCTCGACGGCGCTGCGCAGGTGCGCGAGTCGATCGTCGGCGATCACGGTCGCTCCGCCGGCGCGCAGCGAGGCGTCGACGATGTTCAGGTCGGTGTGCAGGCGGGCCGGGGTGGCATAGGGCTCGCACGGGATACGCACCGTGTGGGGCAGATCCACGCCGGGCAGCAGCCTGCCCGCGGTGGCGGTGAGGCGAGCGCGGATACCGTGTACGGCGCGTCGGTACGGCTCGTCGCTGTGGGCGGGATTGTCGTCGCCCGAGTCGTCGGCGAGCTTCTTCAGGGCGCTGCTGATGGTCGCGGTGCGTTCGGACATCGACAGTTCGCGTTCGAGCGCGGCGAGTTCGGTGAGGTGATGTCGCAGCGCGGTCTCACAGGCGCGATTCGCGGCCGTGGTGACGACCTCGCCGTCGACGTTGGGGTTGCCGTCGCGGTCGCCGCCGATCCAGGTTCCCGGCCGGACCAGCGGTTCGGTGAGCACCGCCGCGTCGGGCCAGCGTCGCCGGAGTTCGCGTCGCACTTCGGCGTTGAGGGCGGGAACGACGTCGAACAGTGCGAGGTCGTAGTAGCGCAGACCGTTGTCGACCTCGTCGATGATCCTCAGGCGCGCGAGCCGGATGAGCGCGGTGTCCCAGAGGGTCAGGATGTGCCGGTACAGGGCGCGGTCGATTTCCTCGAGCGCGGCGGGTTCGTCGGTCCTCTCCCGGCGCCGCATGAGTTCGGTGACGGCGGTCTGGACGTCGAAGACGGTGCGTCGGCGGGTCTCGGTGGGATGAGCGGTGATGACGGGGGCGACGAGAGCCGACGCGAGCGCGTCGGTCACGGTGTCGGCATCGAGGCCCGGACCGGCGGCGTCGAGCTTGGCGTAGGTGGCGGCGAGGCTACTGTCCTGCGGTGGGTCGCCTGCGCGCACGTGCAGGGCTCGACGTCGTTCGCGGTGCAGATCCTCGGCGAGATTGGCGAGCAGACCGAAATGGCTGAACGCCCGGGCGACGGGAATCAGGTCGTCGGTGGCGACGCCGGCGAAGCGTTCGGCGAGTTCGGTGCGGTCGATCTCGGAGCGCCGGATCCGGAAACTCTCCACCCGGGCCGATTCGACCAGGTCGAAGGTCTCGGGTCCTGCCTGCTCACGGATGACGTTGCCGAGGATGCCGCCGAGCAGGCGGATGTCCTCGCGGAGGGGTTCGGTAGCAGAGGCAGGCACAGTGTCCGTCATACGGCCAGTATCTGTGCCCAGCGGCCGGGGCGCGACCGCGGCAGCGTCCGTGCACGTGCGGGGATCAGCTGAACTTGATCTGCAGTCCGATGCCGAGGATCGAGATCACCCAGATGATGCCGGTGAAGACGGTGAGACGGTCGAGGTTCTTCTCCGCCACCGTCGAGCCCGAGAGATTGGACTGGACTCCGCCACCGAACAGGCTGGACAGACCACCGCCCTTACCGCGGTGCAGCAGCACCAGCAGGATGAGCAACAGGCTCGTGACGATCAGGAGGATGTCCAGGAACAGTTCCATGTCGGTGTTCGATGTCCTTCGGATGGTGGGCGACGTCGGCGTCAGCTTACCCGCTCGTCCTGTGAGGACGCTGCGGGTGTGCCGGGGACGCCGGGTGGGCGAAATGCGGGCGGGGTGCAGCATCTCGTCGAGATCCTGCACCCCGCCCGATGCCGGTCGCTCTAGAGGAGCGGACCGCCTGCGGCGATCGCCGACAGCTGAGCGAATTCGTCGGCCTTGAGGGAGGCGCCTCCCACGAGGCCGCCGTCGACGTCGGTCTGAGCGATGAGCTCACCGACGTTCTTGGCGTTGACCGACCCGCCGTACAGGACTCGGACCGATGCCGCGACCTCGGGCGAGGCCAGTTCGGCGAGGGTGCTGCGCACCGCGGCGCACACCTCCTGTGCGTCGGCCGCCGAAGCGACCTTGCCCGTGCCGATGGCCCAGACCGGCTCGTACGCGACGACGATCTTTGCGATCTCGTCGGCGGACAGGCCGGCGAGCGAGTTCTTCAACTGCTCGACGTTGTACTCGACGTGGTTGCCGGCTTCGCGGACGTCGAGTCCTTCGCCGATGCACACGATCGGAGTGAGACCGTGCCGCAGCGCGGCCTTGGTCTTGTCGCGGACGATCTCGTCGGTCTCACCGTGCAGGGTGCGACGCTCGGAGTGCCCGACGATCACGTAGGTGCAGCCGAGCTTCGCGAGCATCGCGCCGGAGATCTCGCCGGTGTAGGCGCCGGAGTCGTGGACCGATATGTCCTGGGCTCCGTAGGTGATGCCGAGCTTGTCGCCCTCGACGAGGGTCTGCACCGAGCGGATGCCGGTGAACGGCGGGATGACCGTCACGTCGACCTTCTCGAGGTACTTCTCGGGAAGGGTGAACGCGATCTTCTGCACCAGGGCGATGGCCTCGAGGTGGTTGAGGTTCATCTTCCAGTTGCCCGCGATGAGCGGTGTCCGTGCCATGACCGTCAGCCCTCCAGAACTGCGATGCCGGGCAGTTCCTTGCCCTCGAGGTACTCGAGGGAGGCGCCACCACCGGTGGAGATGTGGGAGAAGCGGTCCTCACCGAGTCCGAGCGACCGCACGGCCGCAGCGGAGTCGCCGCCACCGACGACGCTGAACGCGCCCTTGCCGGTGGCCTCGATGATCGCTTCCGCTACACCCTTCGTGCCCGCCGCGAAGTTCTCGAACTCGAACACGCCCATCGGGCCGTTCCAGAACACCGTCTTCGCCGAGCCGAGGAGCGAGGCGAAGCGCCGCACGGACTCCGGTCCGATGTCGAGGCCCATCCATCCGTCGGGGATGGAGTCGGCCGCGACGGTCTGCGACTGTGCGTCGGCCGCGAACTTGTCGGCCACCACCACGTCCTGAGGGATGTGGATGACGTCGCCGAAGCGTTCGAGCAGTTGCTTGCAGGTGTCGATCATCGACTCCTCGAGCAGCGACGTGCCGACCGAGTAGCCCTGTGCCGCAAGGAAGGTGAAGCACATGCCGCCACCGATTACGAGCGTGTCGACCTTGGGTGCGAGCGCCTCGATGACCCCGAGCTTGTCGGAGACCTTCGAGCCGCCGAGCACCACGGCGTACGGACGCTCGGTGTCGGTGGTGAGCTTGGCGAGCACGTCGACCTCGGCCGCGACGAGACCACCCGCGTAGTGCGGGAGCAGCGTCGCGACGTCGTAGACCGACGCCTGCTTGCGGTGCACGACACCGAAGCCGTCGGAGACGAATGCGCCGTCGTCGCCGACGAGCTCGACGAGCTCACGGGCGAAGGCGAGCCGCTCGGCATCGTCCTTGCTGGTCTCGCGAGCGTCGAAGCGGACGTTCTCGAGCAGGAGGATGTCGCCGTCGGTCAGCCCTTCGGAACGCGCCAGCGCATCCTGGCCGACGACGTCGGAGGCGAGCTGGACGTTGCGGTCGAGCACCTCACCGAGTTTCGCTGCGACGGGCGCGAGCGAGTACTTCGGATCCGGCTCACCCTTGGGGCGGCCGAGGTGCGCGGTCACGACGACCTTGGCCCCGGCCTCCGCGAGCGTGCGGATGGTGGGCGCGGACGCGAGGATGCGGCCGGCGTCGGTGATCGTGTCGCCGTCGAGCGGGACGTTGAGGTCGGAGCGCACGAGTACGCCCCGACCCTCCACACCTGCGTCGAGCAGATCCTCGAGGGTCTGAACTGCCACTGTTCAAATGTCCTGTTCTACGAGTTTCAAAGAGACTTGCCGACGAGACCGACGAGGTCGGCAAGACGATTCGAGTAGCCCCACTCGTTGTCGTACCACGAGACGACCTTGACCTGCTCGTCGATGACCTTGGTCAGAGGCGCGTCGAAGATCGACGAGTGCGGGTCGGTGACGATGTCCGAGGACACGATCGGATCGGTGTTGTACTTCAGGATGCCCTTCAGCGGACCCTCCGCGGCAGCCTTCAGTGCGGCGTTGACCTCATCGGCGGTGGCCTTCTTGGTGAGGGTCGCGGTGAGGTCGGTGACCGAGCCGGTCGGGACCGGGACGCGCAGCGCGTAGCCGTCGAGCTTACCGAGCAGCTCGGGGAGCACGAGGCCGATGGCCTTGGCGGCGCCTGTGCCGGTGGGGACGATGTTCAGGGCGGCAGCGCGGGCGCGACGCAGATCCTTGTGCGGTCCATCCTGCAGGTTCTGGTCCTGGGTGTACGCGTGGATCGTGGTCATCAGGCCCTTCTCGATGCCGAACTCGTCGTTCAGCACCTTGGCGAGGGGGCCGAGGCAGTTCGTGGTGCACGAGGCGTTGGAGATGATGTTCTGCGTGCCGTCGTACTTGTCGTGGTTGACGCCCATGACGATGGTGATGTCCTCGTCGGTGGCAGGCGCCGAGATGATGACCTTCTTGGCGCCGGCGTCGATGTGCCCCTTCGCCTTGGCGGCGTTGGTGAAGATGCCGGTGGACTCGACGACGACGTCGACACCGAGGTCGCCCCACGGAAGAGCGGAGGGGCCCTCCTTGATCGAGAGGGCCTTGATCTTCCGATCGCCGACGACGATGTCGTCGCCCTCGACATGCACGTCCTTGTCGAGGCGCCCCAGGATCGAGTCGTACTTCAGGAGCGTCGCGAGGGTGTCGTTGTCGGTGAGGTCGTTGACGGCAACGATCTCGATGTCGGTGGTGCCGAGTGCCTTCTGTGCCTCGACCGCCCGGAAGAAGTTGCGCCCGATGCGTCCGAATCCGTTCACGCCTACGCGGACAGTCACAATGAAGCTCCTTTGCCCAGTATTCCGATGGTCGTACTTGTGTGACCTTCACCCTAGTGGGGTTCGGTCGTACTGTGGGGAGCCGCCCGGCCGTGGCGCGAACTCCCTTGCAAGCCTGCCCCGCTATGCCTCGTCCAGCAACTCAGCGGTGACGGCCGACTCCGTATCGGGGATCCCGAGTTCCTTCGCGCGACGATCCGCCATCGACAGCAGGCGGCGGATCCGTCCCGCGACGGCGTCCTTGGTCATCGGCGGATCGGCGAGCTGGCCGAGCTCCTCGAGGGACGCCTGACGGTGCTGCACGCGCAGCGCGCCGGCGGCAGCGAGGTGGTCGGGCACGTCGGCGCCGAGGATCGCCAGCGCCCGCTCGACCCGCGCGGCGGCCGCCACGGCGGCGCGTGCGGACCGGCGCAGATTGGCGTCGTCGAAGTTGGCGAGGCGGTTCGCGGTCGCCCGCACCTCCCGGCGCATGCGGCGCTCCTCCCAGACCAGCCGGGTGTCCTGCGCGCCCATGTGGGTGAGCAGCGCGCCGATGGCCTCGCCGTCGCGGATCACCACCCGGTCGGCGCCGCGCACCTCACGCGCCTTGGCAGTGACGCCGAGCCGGCGGGCGGCGCCGACGAGCGCGAGGGCGGCCTCCGGGCCGGGGCAGCTCACCTCGAGCGCCGAGGAACGGCCCGGTTCGGTGAGCGAGCCGTGGGCGAGAAACGCCCCGCGCCACGCCGCGGCGGAGTCGGAGACGCTGCCGCCGACCACCTGTGCCGGCAGTCCGCGCACCGGTCGTCCGCGACCGTCGAGCAGACCGGTGCGGCGGGCCAGCGCCTCACCGTCCTTCCCGACACGGACGATGTACCGGGAGCTCTTGCGCAGACCACCCGCGCCGAGCACCTGAATCTCCGCGGGATAGCTGTAGAGCTCGAAGATCTCGCGGCGGAGGCGACGTGCGATCGATCCGAGGTCGACCTCGGCCTCGACGACCACTAGCCCGGCGACGATGTGCAATCCCCCGGCGAAGCGCAGGAGGGCGGACACCTCGGCCTTGCGGTTGCTGATCCTGGTGACCGACAACCTGCTCAGCTCGTCCTTGACCTCCGCTGTCATTGCCACGAGACGCTCTCCCTCCCACCCCCGCGTGTGGCACGGACTCCACCGCGCGAGGACAGACATGTTTCCAGTGCCCCCGCCAACTTGGCGGGGTCGTGTCGATGCGTACCGGTCTCGGCGACGTCGACGAACGAGACGTCCGCTCCGAATCGGGCCGCGGACCGGCTCAGGTGCTCGCGCTCGCGTCCTTCCGGTACCGAGGCAGCATCCACGACGACGTGGTCGACACGGAAATCGGGGGCGTGCTGGGCGAGAACGTGCAGGTGGCGTTCCGCGGAGAAGCCTGCGGTCTCCCCCGGTTCCGCCGCGAGGTTGAGCACGAGGACCTTGAGCGCCGTCGTGTGGACCAGCGCCTCGTGCAGGTCCGGGACGAGCACGTGCGGGATGACGCTCGAGAACCAGGATCCCGGGCCGAGCACCACGAGATCGGCCTCGCACACCGCGTCGAGCGCAGGCGGGCAGGCCGGCGGATCGGCGGGAATCAGCCGGACCCGGCGCACCTTGCCCGGGGTGGTCGCCACCGCGACCTGCCCCCGGATGCAGCGGCTCACCCGCGGGTCGGATTCGAGTCCCGACACGTCGGCCTCGATGTCGAGCGGGATCGGCGACATGGGCAGCACACGGCCGCGCACGTCGAGGACGCGGGCGAGCATGTCGAGGGCGGTGACGGTGTCGCCCGCGACCTCGGCGAGCCCGGCGAGGATCAAGTTGCCGACCGAGTGCCCGGCGAGGGCGCCCGTGCCCCCGAAGCGGTGTTGGACGGTCTCGGTCCACACCCGGACCTCGTCGTCGCGGCCGGCGAGCGCTGCGAGCGCCATGCGCAGGTCGCCGGGTGGGACGACGCCGAGTTCGGCGCGCAGCCGTCCCGAGGACCCTCCGTCATCGGCGACGGTCACCACGGCGGTGACCCGGTCGGTGAGGCGCCGGACGGCACTGAGCGTCGCGTACAGGCCGTGTCCGCCACCGAGAGCAGTGATCGCGGGGCCGGGCACCGCCCCGGAGCTCGGAGCGCTCTCGGAGTACGGCGTGCTGTCGGAGTCGGGAGTCTCGGCGGCGTTCACTCGCGCCCCAGATCCCGGTGCACCACGTTCACCGTCAGATCCGGTGCCTGCTCGAGGCGTGCAGCGAGGGCCTCGGCCATCGCCACGCTCCGGTGTTTCCCTCCGGTGCAGCCCACTGCAATCGTCATGTAGCGCTTCCCCTCCCGACGGTAACCGGCGGTCGTCAGATCGAGCAGCCGGTGATAGGTGGCGAGATAGTCCTCGGCACCGTCGCGGGAGAGTACATAGTCGCGCACCGCCGCGTCCTGCCCGGTGTGCGGCCGCAATTCGGCGATCCAGTGGGGGTTCGGCAGGAACCGCACGTCGCACACGACGTCGGAGTCCATGGGCAGGCCGTACTTGAAGCCGAACGACTCCACGGTCACCCGGATGGTGTCGGATGTGGCGTCGCCGAAGGCCGCCTCGATCTTGCGACGCAGATCGGGCCCGGACAGCGCGGACGTGTCGATGACGAGGTCGGCCGCGGCCTTCACGGGAGCGAGCTGCTCGCGTTCGACGGCGATGCCGTCGGTGAGCGTGCGATCGGCCGTGTCGGACTGCAGCGGATGACTGCGGCGTACCTGCTCGAACCGCCGGACGAGCACCGAGTCGGCCGCTTCGAGGAACAGCACCCGGGTGTTGACCGGGCGGGCCGCCAGATCGGTGACGACGCGTTCGAGGTCGCCGGTGAACAACCGGCTGCGCACGTCCATCACCACGGCGAGACGTTGCAGCGGAGGTTCGGCCTGCACCGCGAGATCGATCATCGACAGCACCAACTGGGGCGGGAGGTTCTCCGCGACGTACCACCCGAGATCCTCGAGGGCGGTCGCCGCAGTACTCAGTCCGGCTCCGGACAGTCCGGTGACGACGATGACCTCGGCCTGCGCCGGCCGTTCACCGTCGACCCCCTGTTCCGAACCGTCCGCCATCCCCGGGATCCGACCCACTTCGGTCACTGTTCCGACTCCGCTCGTACTCCCGACACGCCGACGGAGCCATCATCGCCTACGGGCGTGTCGCCCGCATCCGCGGCCGTCGGGTCACCCGCAGGTGCCGCAGCCGGATCGCTCGCATCCGCGACGGTCGGGGCGTCGGTGTCCTGCGGCGACTCGGCCGGAGCCGGTACGTCGCCCCGCAGCGCCTCGAGGACGGCTTTCGCCGTGGCCTGCCCGATCCCGGGCACCGCGGTGATCTCCTCGACGCTCGCCTCGCGTAGCCGCGCGACCGACCCGAAGTGGGTGACGAGCGCCTTGCGTCGGGTGTCACCGAGACCACGAACCCCGTCGAGAGCGGAGGCGGTCATGCGCTTGGACCGCTTGCTGCGGTGGTAGGTGATCGCGAAACGGTGTGCCTCGTCGCGGATACGCTGCAGCAGGTACAGCGACTCGCTGGTGCGCGGAAGGATCACCGGGTCCTCCTCCCCCGGCACCCACACCTCCTCGAGACGCTTCGCGAGCCCGACGACCGCGACATCCGTGATACCGAGTTCGTCGAGGACCTCGGCCGCGGCCGCGACCTGCGGCGCACCACCGTCGACGACGAACAGGTTCGGCGGGTAGGCGAACCTGCGCGGACGGCCCGTCGCCGGGTCCAGTGCTGCTTCGGGCGCGAGGTCCCCGCCGTCGCCACCCTCCGGAACGGATCCGTCCGAATCGGCCTGTCGGGCGAGGTCGCGGTTGTGGCGGAGGAAACGCCGGCGGGTGACCTCGGCGATCGAGGCGACGTCGTCGGAGTGCCCGTCGCCCGCGGCGTGCTTGATGGCGTAGTGCCGGTAGTCGGACTTGCGGGGCAGTCCGTCCTCGAAGACGACCAGCGATGCGACGACGTCGGTGCCCTGCACGTGGCTGATGTCGACACACTCGATACGCAGCGGCGCCGAGTCGAGGTCGAGGGCGTCCTGGATACCCTGCAACGCCGCCGATCGGGCATTGAAGTCGCCCGCGCGCCGCAGCTTGTGCTGGGCAAGTGCTTCCTTGGCGTTGCGTTCGACCGTGTCGGCCAGTGCCTTCTTGTCGCCGCGCTGCGGGATGCGCAGACGCACGGGACCGCCGCGCAGACGCCCGAGCCAGCGGCTCATCTCATCCGGGTCGGGCGGCAGGGCGGGGACGAGCACCTCGCGCGGCACGGCACTGGTGGCGTCCGCGTCGTCGGTGCCGAGCGCGGCCTCCTCGCCGTAGAACTGGGTGAGGAACTGTTCGACGAGCAGCGAGAGTTCTTCGGCGTCGTCGGTCCCCTCGGCGGCCTCGACGCCTTCGACGTCGCGGTCCTCGGGACGGTCGAGCACGTCGCCGGACTTCTCGACGACCCAGCCGCGTTGACCCCGCACGCGACCGCCGCGCACGTGAAAGACCTGGACGGCCACCTCGAGGTCGTCGCCGGCGAACGCCACGAGGTCGGCGTCGGTACCGTCGCCGAGCACGACGGCCTGCTTCTCGAGTGCCTTGCGCAGTGCCCCGAGATCGTCGCGCAGGCGGGCTGCGGTCTCGAAGTCGAGTTCCTCCGCGGCGTCCTGCATCCGCTTCTCGACATCGCGGACGAGTTTGTCGGTGCGACCGGCGAGGAAGTCGCAGAAGTCCTCGACGATGCGGCGGTGTTCGTCGGCGGAGACGCGTCCGACACACGGCGCGGAGCATTTGTCGATGTAGCCGAGCAGGCACGGGCGGCCGATCTGCGCGTGCCGCTTGAAGACCCCGGCCGAGCACGTGCGCGACGGGAACACCCGCAGCAACAGGTCGAGGGTCTCGCGGATCGCCCAGGCATGCGAGTAGGGACCGAAATAGCGCACGCCCTTGCGGCGCGGCCCCCGGTAGACGAACAGACGGGGGTATTCCTCGTTCAACGTGACCGCGAGCATCGGGTACGTCTTGTCGTCGCGGTAGCGGACGTTGAACCGCGGATCGAACTCCTTGATCCAGTTGTACTCGAGTTGGAGTGCCTCGACCTCGGTGCGCACCACCGTCCACTCGACCCGGCCCGCGGTGGTCACCATCTGACGGGTGCGCGGATGCAGCGAGGCGATGTCGGCGAAGTACGAGTTCAGGCGGGACCGGAGATTCTTCGCCTTGCCGACGTAGACGACCCGGCCGTGCGGGTCGCGGAACTTGTAGACCCCCGGCTCCGTGGGAATGGAACCGGGGGCTGGGCGATATGTCGAGGGGTCGGGCACAGGTCCAGGCTAGTCGTCGCCCCTGACGGCTCCGCCGTCGTCGTGGCGCCTGACGGCTCCGCCGGTGTAGCGGGACTCCAGTTCGCGGAAACGCTCGAGCGCGTCCACGGCGCGTTCCCCGTCGCGCGCCTGGATGGCGACGACGGGCACGTACTCGTCGAACGGCAGTTCGAGGCGGGCCCAGGGGGCGCCCTGGTCGAAGAACAGCCCGCGCACGTCGGTCCACGGGATGTGTCGTTCGGCGACCACGTTGCGGACGGAGACGCCGTCGGCACCCGCCCGCAGCCGTGGGCGGGTGAACAGCAGGACGCCTCCGGTGAGCACGACACCGATGGCGAGGATCGCGATCTGGTCGACGACCCGCAGGTGCACGCCGGTGTCGCCGCCCCCGCGGAGCACGAGCGCCGCGAAGATGTGGATGGCCATGACGACGACCGCCGCCACGACGACCCAGCGCCGCATCTTCTCCGGGCGTACCTCGAGATCCCAGCCGGTCTCGTCGCGGGTCAACGCGCCGCCTTCCGCAGCCGCCGCAGGGTCACGGCGGTGTCGAGCGCGGCCGCGCAGGCCTGGCCGCCCTTGTCTTCCGCGGAGCCGGGCAGACCGGCGCGGTCGCGGGCCTGCTGTTCGGTGTCGGTGGTGAGAACACCGTTGCCCACGGGGGTGCCCTCGTCGAGCGCGATCCGGGTGAGGCCGTAGGTCACGGCGTCGCACACGTACTCGAAGTGCGGTGTGCCGCCGCGGATCACCACGCCGAGCGCGACGACCGCGTCGTGGGTGCGGGCGAGCTGCTGCGCGACGACGGGAAGCTCGATCGCTCCGGCGACCCGCTCGAGGGTGACGTCGGTGACACCCGCCTGCTCGGCGACACACTGTGCGCCTGCGATGAGGGCGTCGGAGATCTCGGTGTGCCAGCTGCCGGCGACGATCGCAAGGCTCAGCCCTGCGGCGTCGGCGAGCTGCAGGTCGGGCAGGCCTTCGCCGCTCATCAGGCGTCTCCCTCGTCGAACTCGTCGAGACCGATCAGGTCGTGGCCCATGCGATCGCGCTTCGTGCGCAGGTACGAGATGTTCTCGCGGTTCGCGCGCAACGGCATCGGGACACGTTCGGTGATCTGCAGGCCGTAGCCGTCGAGACCGACGCGCTTGGCCGGGTTGTTGGTCAGCAGCCGCATCGACGAGATACCGAGGTCGACGAGGATCTGAGCGCCGATGCCGTAGTCGCGGGCGTCGGCGGGCAGGCCGAGTTGCAGGTTGGCGTCGACGGTATCGGAGCCGGAGTCCTGCAGCTGGTAAGCCTGCAGCTTGTGCATCAGGCCGATGCCGCGTCCCTCGTGGCCACGCATGTAGAGCACGACGCCGCGGCCTTCCTCGGCCACCATCTCGAGGGCGGCGTCGAGCTGCGGACCGCAGTCGCAGCGCAGCGACCCGAAGACGTCGCCGGTCAGGCATTCGGAGTGCACACGCACGAGCACGTCGGAGCCGTCGCCGTCCGGGCCGGCGATGTCGCCGCGGACGAGCGCGACGTGTTCGACGTCGTCGTAGATGCTCTGGTAGCCGACGGCCGTGAAGTCGCCGTGCCGGGTGGGGATGCGGGCCTCGGCGACGCGCACGACGTGCTTCTCGTGCTTGCGGCGCCATGCGATGAGATCCGCGATCGAGATCAGGGCGAGTTCGTGTTCGTCGGCGAAGACCCGCAGTTCGTCGGTGCGCGCCATCTCGCCTTCGTCCTTCTGCGAGACGATCTCGCAGATGACGCCGGCCGGTCGCAGGTCGGCCATGCGCGCGAGGTCGACGGCGGCCTCGGTGTGCCCGGGCCGGCGCAGGACGCCGCCCTCCTTGGCGCGCAGCGGCACCACGTGACCGGGACGCGTGAAGTCCTGGGCGGTGGAGTTCGGGTCGGCGAGCAGCCGCATGGTGGCGGCGCGGTCGGACGCGGAGATACCTGTGCCGATGCCTTCCCTCGCGTCGACGGTGACCGTGTAGGCGGTGCCGTGCTTGTCCTGGTTGACGCTGTACATGGGAGGCAGACCGAGACGGTCGCAGTCCTCGCCGTCCAGGGGCACGCACAGGTACCCGGACGTGTAGCGGACCATGAACGCCACGAGTTCCGGCGTTGCCTTCTCCGCGGCGAAGATGAGGTCGCCCTCGTTTTCACGGTCTTCGTCGTCGACCACGACGACCGCCTTACCGGCGGCGATGTCGGCGACCGCGCGCTCGATGGTGTCGAACCTCGTCACTTCCCTGGACTCCAACTCTCGTATCCGGACGACTCGTGCTCCGCGTCCACTGTCGATCTCCACAGTACGACGCGTCAGCGCGCGTTCTGCAGGCGCTCCACGTACTTGGCGATCACGTCGACCTCGAGGTTGACGAGGGTGCCCGGCTCGGCGGTGCCGAGCGTCGTCAGCGACAGCGTGGTCGGAATGAGCGAGATCTCGAACCACTCCTGTCCGCGTTCCCCTCCGAGACCCGAGACCGTCAACGAGACACCGTCGACGGTGATCGATCCCTTTTCGACCACGTAGCGGGAGATTTCGGCCGGGAGCGAGATGCGCACCACAGTCCAGTTCTCCGAGGGTGTGCGGGAGACGACGGCTCCGGTGGCGTCGACGTGGCCCTGCACGAGGTGGCCGCCGAGGCGACTGTTCAGCGCGGCGGCGCGTTCGAGGTTGACGGAGCTGCCGACCGTGAGCTGTCCGAGCGACGACCGGTTCAGCGTCTCCTGCATTACATCGGCGGTGAAGGACCCGCCGTCGAGGACGTCGACGACCGTCAGGCACACCCCGTTGACCGCGATCGAATCGCCGTGCTCGGCGTCGGAGGTGACCAGCGGTCCGCGCACGGTGAAGCGTGCCGAGTCGGCGAGGTCCTCCTTCGCGACGATCTCACCGAGTTCCTCGACTATGCCGGTGAACATGTTCCGCTCCTTAGCTCCCGATCCGCGACCGGGTCCGATTCGGTTGTCCCGGTCCGGGACGAGTGTCGGTTGTCCCGGTCCGGGACGAGTGTCAACAGAATGTCCGAGCCGACGGTCTCGACCCGTTCCCGGCGGAACCGTAGCGCGTCGGAGATCGTGCCCACCCCGGCGTCCTCGACGGCGGCCTCGCCGGCTCCGAGCACGACGGGCGCCAGGTATGCCTGGATGCGGTCGACGCAGCCCGCTGCGAGGAAGGCGCCCGCGAGCCGGGGGCCGCCTTCGAGCAGCACGTCGGGTCGGTCGCCGAGCGCGTCGAGCACCTCCCCGATGTCGTGGGTGCGCAACACCAGCGTCGGCGCCGCGTCATCGAGAACTCTTGCGGAGGTGGGGATCTCACGCATACCGATAACGACCCTCAGCGGCTGGTGCGGCGCGAGTTCGCCGTCGGGCAGACGGGCGGTCAACCACGGGTCGTCGGTGAGGACGGTGCCGGTTCCGACGATGATGGCGTCGAGCCGGCTGCGCTGGTCGTGCACGCGCGCACGCGACTCGGGACCGGAGATCCACTTGCTCGTGCCGTCGGCGGCCGCGCTGCGACCGTCCATCGACGCGGCGTACTTCCACGTCACGTGCGGCCGGCCGGTGTGTTGCCGGTGCAGCCATGCCCGCAGCGGGCCGCGGGCGACGGTCTCGGCACCGAGACCGGGATGCACCGTGATGCCCGCGGCGCGGAGGGTGTCGGCGCCGCCCCCGGCGACGGGATTCGGATCGGCGACGGAGTAGTACACCGTCGCGATCCCCGCCTCGATGAGGGCCTGCGCGCACGGGCCGGTGCGGCCGGTGTGGTTGCACGGTTCGAGGGTGACGACGGCGGTTCCGCCGCGCGCGCGTTCGCCCGCGGCCTCGAGTGCCCGGACCTCCGCGTGTGGACCGCCGGGTGGTGCGGTGGCCCCGACACCTGCCACCGCGCCGTCCGCGTCGAGGATCACCGCTCCGACAGGCGGGTTGGGGCTGGTCGTGCCCCGCACGGCCTCCGAGGCGTCGAGCGCGAACTGGAGGGCTTCGGCGATCTCGGGTGCGGTCACGGCGCGAGCGTCAGGTGCGGGGACGCAGCCCCGGCCTGCGCCCGCAGTTTGCGGACCGCCTCACCGGGATCGGCGGCGCCGTAGACGGCGGACCCGGCGACGAAGCAGTCCACACCGGCTTCCGCGGCGGCCTCGATGGTGTCGGTGTTGATGCCACCGTCGATCTCGACGAGCAGACGCAGTTCACCCGAGTCGACCAGGCGACGCACCTGACGGGCCTTGTCGAGGACGTCCGGGATGAAGGACTGACCACCGAAGCCCGGCTCGACACTCATCACGAGCAGCGTGTCGAACTCCTTCAGGATCCCGAGATAGGGCTCGATGGGGGTGCCGGGCTTGACGGACAGCCCGGCCTTGCCGCCGGCCGCGCGGATGTCGCGGGCCACGGCGACCGGGTCGTCGGTCGCCTCCGCGTGGAAGGTGACGTTGTGGGCACCGGCTTCGGCGTAGGGCGGAGCCCATCGACCGGGGTTCTCGATCATCAGGTGACAGTCGAGCGGGATGTCGGTCGCCTTCAACAGCGACTCGACGACCGGGAGACCGAGCGTCAGGTTCGGAACGAAATGGGCGTCCATGACGTCGACGTGGAGCCAGTCGGCACCGGCGACGGCCTGCGCCTCGTCGGCGAGACGAGCGAAATCCGCGGACAGGATGGACGGAGCGATCATCGGGTGGGCCACAACCGACGAGTCTAGTCGGCGCCCTCCACCGGGTCGGACCTGCGTCGCACGCGCCGCACGCAGCCGAACCCGGCCGGAATCTCCGATCTCGGGCGCATTGGTGCCACCAAGTGGCCGCAATACCCGGAAGGCTGGCAGTCACCTACGAACCCAAGGATCATCGTGACCGATCTCCATCACCGCGAATCCCTCCCTCCCCGTCCGGACGGATCGAACACCGTCGACACCTTCCTGATCTCCGACGGAGCAACCGAACTCGTCGACTTCCTCGTCGCCGTCTTCGAGGCCGAGGAGGTGCCCGAAGCGCGCACCCTCGACCACGACGGGCTCCTCCTCCACTCGGAGGTGCGGGTCGGCGACTCCGTGCTCGTGGTCGCCGACCGGAAACCGGACTGGCCCTTCACCCCCGCCTTCGTACGGGTCCACGTGCACGACGTCGATGCCGTCCTCGAACGCGCCACGCAGCACGGCGCGGCGATCGTCACACGGCCTACGGACTTCTTCGGCGATGTCCTCGCCCGGTTCTCGGATCCGTCCGGCAATCTCTGGTGGATCCAGCGGCACGATCCCGGCGCCGACACATCCGCGTGGACGGACGATGCGGCAGCGGACGAGTCGGCGGACTGGTCGCACATCGCGAGTCCGGAACTCGGGTACATCCACTCGACACTCACCGAAGCCGTTCGTACCCTGCGGGATCCACGGTCTCGCGCGGTGTGACCGGCGGTCGCCGGACCGGCGCCGCGGGTCGTCAGACCAGGCGGGCGAGGGCGTCGAAACGATCGATGTCCTCGCGGTGGCAGACGTGGCTTCCGGCGGTGAGCAGTGCCGCGGTGCCGCAGGCGATCCCGAGAGCAAGCGCGTCCCGCAACGATCGTTCCTGCAGCAGTCCGACGACGAGTCCGGCGACCATGCTGTCGCCGGCGCCGACGGCGCTGCGCACCTTGGCCGCCAGGGCCGGCACCCGCACGGCCTCGTCGGCGGTCACCATGATCGCCCCGTCTGCGCCGAGCGAGACGACCACGATCTCCGTGACACCGCAGGTGACGAGTTCGCGCGCGGCCGCGATCTGCTCGTCGTCGGTGGCCAGCTCCCGCCCGGTCCACTCGCACAACTCGTCCAGGCTCGGTTTGACGAGGTAGACACCCGAATCGATGCTGGTCAGCGCATCGCC
Source organism: Rhodococcus sp. GQ147 (assembly GCF_059759155.1). Taxonomy (NCBI): domain Bacteria; kingdom Bacillati; phylum Actinomycetota; class Actinomycetes; order Mycobacteriales; family Nocardiaceae; genus Rhodococcus; species Rhodococcus sp. GQ147. The sequence continues at coordinate 133,042 of NZ_JCAXDU010000006.1, read as the reverse complement.
CGACGAGTCGAGGACGAACCGCGCGCCGGCCTCGTGCGCCGCCGCCGCGATGCGTCGGACGAAGGTGCCGGGTACACCGGGCGGGAAGCTGCCGCTCGCCACCACGTACTTCGCGCCTTCGGCGACCTTCTCGAGTGTCGCGAGGCAGCGTTCCTGCTCCTCGTCCGTCAGCTCGGGACCGGGTGTGACGAAACGGTATTCCTGACCGCTGCGACGGTCGATCGCCGTGAAGCACTCTCGGGTGGACCCGGTGATCGGGACGATGTGTTCCTCGACGTCGTCGTCGTCGAGCAGACCGCTCATCTGTTCGCCTCGCGCACCACCGGCCGGATAGACGGCGGCGGCCGAGGCACCGAGCACGCGCGCGACCTTCGCGACGTTCACTCCTCCCCCGCCGGCGTCGTAGAACGGTTCGTCGCAGCGGAGCTTGCGGGTGGGCACCACCGCGTCGGTGAAGGTCGTGACGTCGAGTGCCGGGTTCATGGTCAGGGTGACGATCTCGGGCATGACCGGAACCCTATTCGGCCCCGGCCGGCCGCGCGCGGAACTGCATCACGCCGCCGCCCGGTGCTTGCGCTTCTTCGCCCGGCCCTTGCTGCGACTCGCCACGGCGGAGCCGAGCATCAGCAGACGCATGGACCGCGCGGCGGCGTCGACGAGCAGGTCGTGACCGTTGGCGACGGCGTCCTCCAGGCGCATCGGGACGGGGATGATCGACGCGATCGCGCCGATTCCGACGTCGTGGACGTCGCGCGCCCCCTCGCCGAGCGACCCGGCGATGGCGAGCACCGGCACCCCGGCGCGCTGGGCGCGGCGGGCGACCTCCGCGGGCACCTTGCCGCGCGGGGTCTGGACGTCGATGCTGCCCTCGGCGGTGATGATCAGATCGGCGCGCGCGATCAGGGAGTCGAGATCGATACCGGACAGGCCGCTGTCGAGCAGCACGTCGAACCGGGAGGCGATCCGGGCGCCGATGCCCGCGGCCAGACCGGCACCGAGGCCGCCTGAGGCGCCGGTGCCCGCCCCGAACCGCACATCCAGCCCGTGTGCCCGCCCGTCCCGTTCGAGCACCTTCGCCCAGCGCTCCAGAGCGGCGGACAGCTCCTCGACCTGCGCGGGTGTCGCGCCCTTCTGCGGGCCGAAGACCCGAGCGACACCGGTCGGCCCACACAGGACGTTGTGGACGTTGCAGGCCAGGACGATCTCGGTGTCGGCGAGCGCCGGGTGCAGATCGTCGAGATCGAGACGCGCGGCGCGCGCGAGGTGCCGTCCCCCGTCGGGCAGTTCGTGGCTGTCGGCGTCGAGGATCCGGGCGCCGAGTGCTCGCAGTGCCCCGGCTCCGCCGTCGCTGGTGCCCGAGTCGCCGCAGCCGATGACGATGCGGCGGATGCCGTCGTCGAGTGCCGCGGCAACGAGTTCACCGACCCCGCGGGTGGTGGTGGCACCGGGATCACGGCGATCGGTGGGCACGAGACGAAGGCCGGCGGCCGAGGCCATCTCGACGACCGCCGTCCCGCGGGTGACACCACCGAGACGCGCCCAGCTCGCCCGCACCGGCTCGCCGACGGGACCGGTCACGGTGACCGGGACGAGCGTGCCGCCGGTGGCCTCGGCAAGGATCTCGGCGGTGCCCTCCCCACCGTCCGGAACAGGCACGAGGTCGACGGCGGCGCACGGCAGAGCCCGGCGGACTCCCGCACCGATCGCAGCGGCGACGCTGCGCGCATCGAGACTCTCCTTGAAACCGCTGGGTGCGACGAGCACGCGATGAGGAACCGTCAAAGCCATGACGACTCCGATCGTGAAACGGGACAGACCGTGGAACGGGACAACGGGGGAGGGAACAGGGATCAGACGAACAGCGACAGGCCGAGCAGCGGCCAGACGAACCACGCGAACAACAGGACCAGCGCGGCGAGGAGCGGGCCGAGCCGCGCTGCCAGGCGCAACAGGTCGGAGGTCGAGTAGGTGGATGTGCCGGGCACGTCCGCGAACAGCGTCACGGGCTTGGCCGACGACGGCAGGGTGTGGCAGAAGCCTGCGGCGGCCGTCGAGACGAAGGCCGCGGCGAGCGGATCGACACCTGCGCTCGGGGCGAGTGCCACCACGACGGGAACGAGAACGGCGGAACGGGCCGAGCGCGACTGGATGACCAGGTGCGCCGCAGCGGAGATCACGACCACGACGACCACGAACAACGGACCGGCACCCTCTCCGCGCGAGGTGAGCGGGCCGAAAGCCGTCGATGCGAGCCAGTCCGCCGCGCCGCTCGTCGTCAGCGCGGTACCGATCGACAGCGTTGCCGCCATGAACAGCAGCAGAGGCCACGGCACGGTCTTCAGCGCAGGCGCGAGACGCACGGAGCCGTACCGCGGGGAGGTCGCGACGAGCGCACCGAGCAGCGCCACCACCGCCGGGTGGATGCCGTGTACGGGTTCGGTGCACCACAGCACCATCACCACGACCAGCAGAAGGGCGGCGCGGGATTCGGCGACGGAGAGCGGCCCGCAGACCGGGGTGTCGGCCTGCGCGCCGATGTCGGCGGCGGTGACGGTGAGGCGTCCGCGCCGATCGTCGGTGGAGGTGAACAGCAGCAGCACCAGTTCGGCGGCGGCGTGCGACGAGACGATCGCCAGCGGCAGGCCGAGGATCATCCAGGTCGCGAAGTCGAATCCGGTGCCGGTCGCCGTGACGAGGATCTGCGAGGTGATCAGGTGCGCACCGGCGCCGAGCAGCGACGCCACCGCCGACAGCAGGATCACCGTGGGGAAGAGCAACGCGAGTGCTCGCACCAGTCGTGGCCGGTCTGCGAGGACCGTCGCGAGCGCGACGAACACCGGGAGCACCAGTGCAGCACGACCGGAGGTCGACGGGACCGCGAACGCGGTGACGATCAGCGCGGCCGTCACCAGGTGCACGAGCGCCCGCGGGCTGTGCGCCCCCGTCACCAGGAAGGCCGCGCCCCGCGTCGCCAAACCCGAGGACGCGACACCGGAGGCGATCACGAAAGCGGACAACAGGAGCCACACGACGTCGTCGCCGAGGGTCGCGAACAGTGCCTCCGCGTCGATGACCCCGACGACCGTGAGGGCCGCGGCAGCGCCGAGCGCCACATAGGTGTCGTCGATCCTCGTGAACACCCACAGCCAGACGGCCACGACGAACACGATCATGGTGACGGCGGCCGGAGGCGTCAGGTCGGGGTCGGTGCGCGTGAGATACACGAGGAGACCGACGGTGCCGGCGAGTATCCCGACCGCGACGATCCGGCCGGGCGTCGGGGCGGTGTGTCTGCGCGGCGGACGCTGCTGTGGCGCCACGGAGCTCGGCGGGACGGTGGCGTGGAAGGTCATCGCAACCGGTACCCCGCTCCGCGGATCGTCTCGACCCGGTCTCCCCCGATCTTGTTGCGCAGTGCGCGCACGTAGACGTCGACGACGTTGGACGCGGGATCGAAGTCGTATCCCCACACGTGCCCGAGGATCTGTTCGCGGGAGAGCACCTGCCCGCGGTGACGCAGGAAGACCTCGAACAGGGCGAACTCGCGGCTGGTGAGATCGGCGCTCTCCCCTGCGATCTCGGCGCGTCGGGCCCGCAGGTCCAGAGCCATGTCGCCGTCGCGGATCACCGCTGCCGGATCGGCAGCCGAGCTGCTGTCGCCGATGCGCAACCGGATGCGGGCGAGCAGTTCGGCGAACTGGAACGGTTTGCTCACATAGTCGTTGGCACCGCCCTCGAGCCCCGCGACGGTATCGGTGACGCTGTCTCGCGCGGTCAGCACGATCACGGGGGTCCGCACACCTTCACCGCGCAACCTCTCGAGGACGGTGAAGCCGTCCATGCGGGGCAACCCGATGTCGAGGATCACCAGATCGAAGGCGCCACTGCGAGCGAGCATCAGGGCGGTCTCGCCGTCGGTGGCGTCGGTGGTGGTGTATCCCGCTGCGCGCAGCCCCTTCTCGAGGAAGGCGGTGATGCGGGTGTCGTCTTCGGCGATGAGGATTCTGCTCACTGCGATGCGGTCCTTCGAGTCTCGGCTGTACCGGGGGAACCGGCCGTGCCGGCCGTGCCGGTCGTGCCGGTCGTGCCGGTCGTGCCGGTGGTTCCTGCGGGGTCTCGTAGGGGGAGGTCGATGCCGAAGGTCGCGCCGTGCCCGACCGCGCTCTCGACCCAAGCCGAGCCGTGGTGCGCGTCGGCGATGGCGCGGACGATGGCGAGTCCGAGACCTGCCCCGCCTCGTTCGGCGGCGGGTCCGTGCCGGTCACCGGGGACGGTGCGTCCGCGGCGGAAGCGTTCGAAGATGCGTGCCGCGTCGTCCGGAGCGACCCCGGGTCCGGTGTCCCGGACCCAGATCCGGAGGTGCTCGGTGCCGTTGTGCTCGACGAAGACGGATCCGAGCTGGATGACGTCCCCAGGGTGGGTGTGCGTGACAGCATTGGTCGCGTACTGCAGCACGGCCTGGGTGACGCGTTGGGCGTCGATGTCGGCCATGCCCTCGGCGATCTCCATGAGCTGCCAGTCGCGGGTGCCGAGCATCTGCGCCTTGGCCTCGACGTCGAGCATGAGGTCGGTGACGTCGACCGGTCGTCGCTGCACGAAGTCGGGGCGCTCGGCCTTGGCGAGGACGAGCAGGTCGGTGACGATCCGCGCCATCCGGTCGAGTTCGTCCTCGACGAGCCGGATCGTCTCCTCGCGCGTCGCGTCGTCGGCGTGACCGAGATCCATGAGTTCGAGGTGCCCGCGGATCACGGTGATCGGTGTCCGCAGTTCGTGGCCGGCGTCGTCGACGAACTGCTGCTGCGTGGTGTAGGCCTGTTCGAGGCGGTCGAGCATCGAGTTGAAGGTCTGTGCCAGTGCGGCGATGTCGTCGCGTCCGTGCACGGGCACCCGACTCGTCAGATCCTTCTCGCCGATGGCGGCGGCCACCTCGCGCACCTGGCGGATCGGGGCGAGGATCTGTCCCGCGACCAGCCAGCCGATGATCGCCGTGAGACCGAGGCCGCCGATCGCGACCAGTCCGATGGTGCGGGCGGTGTCGGCGACCTTCGCGCGCTGCTCGGCGGTGAACACGGCGACGATCAGCGCGCCCCGGTCGTCGCCGGAGGTGACGTCGGCGCGGGCCCAGCGCATCTGTCCACCGTCCACCTCGTGGACGCCCGAGCCGGTGGGGGCGTTGAGGATGCGCTCGAACATCACACCGTCCTCGGTGAGGTTCGCCGGCAGGTCGGGCCGGTCCACCGCGATACGGCGGTCGAAGAGCAGCGAACCGTCGACGACGCCGACGATCACCTCGCCCTCCGAGGTGTGCTGGCGGTTGAGATAGACCTCGAGCATCCGCTCCACGGAGGTGAACGGGAACGTCGTGGTGGGGTCGACGCCCTCGGCGGCGAATGCCCGGAATTCGTCGATCTCCTGAGTGATGTCGGCATTCGCATCTCGGTCGACGTGGTTGAGGAGCAGCACCCGCGCGGTGACGACGACGGCGACGAGCGCGACGGCCGTGGTCAGCAGGATCCAGCTGAGGATGCGCCACCGGGCAGGGAGAGCGGATCCGCGACCGGGGTGAGGGATGCGGAGGTGACCGGCGCGCTCCGTCCCGGCCGGCTTCCCGGACTCAGTCGTCATCGTCGTCCCAGTCGTCGTCCCAGTCGTCGTCCCACTCGACCTGAGGGGTCGGCAGGGGCTGACGCGCGACGTCGGACCAGCCCGGATCGGGAACCGGGGCCGGCACGACGGCAGGCGGGGATGTCTGCGTGCCGGGGACCGACGGTGCGGACGCCGACTCCTGCTCGGGTTCGGGTCGTACCTCGGGCGCCTCGGCCCCGGGGGACGGCGCCGCGGGCTCGGTCGTGGTCGGCACGACGGAGACGGTGACCGATGCATCACCGATCTCGGGGGAGCCCGCCGGTCGTGTCAGGGCCTGGCTCCCCCACGCGAGGGCCGCCGGGATCAGCAGCAGCGCTGCGATCACGAGCATGCGTTTCATCACCGGCATGGAGAACAGCATCCTGTACCGGAGTGAATCGATCGTGAAGACCGGATGAGAAGACTTTCATCTTCCCCGGCGCCGGACACGACGATCCGTGTCCGGCGGTCGCGATCAGCGCTCGGGTTTACGCAGCGCAGCCATGAACATGGCGTCGGTGCCGTGGCGGTGCGGCCAGAGCTGCACTCCCGGCCCCTCCCCGACCTGCGGCACGCCGGGGACGAGTTCGCGGGTGTCGAGCTGTTCGACACCGTGGCGGCGCACCGCGTCGGACACGACGGCGACGGTCTCCGAGACGTGCGGTGAACACGTCGAGTAGAGCACCACACCACCGGGACGCAGCAGTCCGATCGCCGATGCGAGCAGTTCCTTCTGCAGCCGCACGAGTTCGGCGACGTCGCCGGGTTGCCGTCGCCACCGCGCCTCGGGACGCCGACGCAACGCGCCGAGACCCGTGCAGGGTGCGTCCACGAGGATCCGGTCGTAGCCCGGTTCGAGTCCGGGCTCGCGCCCGTCGGCGATGTGCACGGTCACCGGCAGGTCGCGGGCGGTCTTGCGGACGAGTTCCGCGCGGTGGTCGACCGGTTCGACCGCGTCGACGGCGAACCCGTCGATCGCGGCGATGGCGCCGAGCAGCGCCGCCTTTCCGCCCGGTCCCGCGCACAGGTCGAGCCAGCGGCCCCGGTCCTCGCCGACGAGGGGTGCGAGGGTGAGGGCACGTGCGACGAGCTGGCTGCCTTCGTCCTGGACTGCGGCCATGCCTTCCCGGACGGGTTCGAGGCGGCCGGGGTCGCCGTGCTCGAGGTGCACCGCATAGGGCGACCACGGTCCGAGCTCACCGCCGGTGACGAGCGCGAGTTCCTCCGCGGTGATAACCCCGGGCCGGGCGACGAGGTGGACGATCGGGCGCGCGTCGTCGGCGGCGAGGACGTCGGCGAGTTCGGAGGCATCCGATCCGAGCGCGTGGGCGAACGCTTGCGCGATCCACAGGGGGTGCGCGTATCGGAAGGCCAGGTGACCCACCGGGTCGCGGTCCGGGTCGGGGGCGAGCAGCGTGATCCACTCCTCCTCCGAACGCTCACCCACACGACGAAGCACCGCGTTGACGAAACCTGCTCGGCCCGATCCGAATTCGGCCCGGACGAGGTCGACGCTCGTGGCGACAGCGGCGTGCGGGGCGACGCGCGTGCGCAGCAACTGGTAGGCACCCAGACGCAGTACGTCGAGCAGCGCGCCGTCGATCTCGTCGACGGGACGGTTCGCGGCGTCGGCGATCACGGCGTCCAGCAGACCTCGCGCGCGGGCCGCGCCGTAGGTGAGCTCGGTGGCCAGGGCGGCGTCGCGCGCGTCGAGATGCCGCTCCCGGAGCAGCGACGGGAGAACGAGATTGGCGTAGGCGTCCCGTTCGCGCACGGCGCGCAGCACGTCCCGCGCGGCGACACGTGCGGGGTCGGCGGGAGGCTTCCACGGTCGGGGGGCGTGTTCGGACGCCGGATTGCGGTTCGGCTTCCCACCGCCGCTGCGTCCCCCGCGACCTGCGGGGTTCCGTCCTCCGGCATTGCGCTTGCCCCGCGGGGGCCTGCCGGATTCGCTCATCGCGCACGCACCTTCGGGTCGAGACGGGCGCCGCGCGCCCAGTCCGTGGCTGTCATCGCCTTCTTCCCGGGCGGTTGCACCGTCCCGAGCCGGACGGCAGTGGTAGCGGTACCGACGAGCACGCCGTCCTTGCGGATGTCGAGCTCACCGGGTTCGAGGGTCTCGTCGGTCACCGTCACGGGACCGATCTTCACGCGCAGGTCGCCGATCATCGTCCACGCACCCGGAGCGGGCGTGACGGCGCGAATTCGCCGGTCGACGACGTGTGCGGGGAGTGTCCACTGCACCTGGGCGGCCTCGACGGTGACCTTGGGCGCGTGCGAGACACCGTCGGCCGGCTGCGGTGCGGGCGTGAGGATGCCGTCTTCGAGGCCGTCGAGGGTGGATTCGAGCAGCGTCGCACCGACCTCGGCGAGGCGGCCGAGCAGGTCGCCGGCGGTGTCGGTGGGACGGATCGTCTCGGTGACGACGCCGTAGACCGGACCGGTGTCGAGGCCGGCCTCGAGCCGGAAGGTGCTCGCTCCGGTGATCTCGTCACCGGCAGCGATCGCCGCCTGCACGGGCGCCGCGCCGCGCCAGGCGGGCAGCAGCGAGAAATGGAGGTTCACCCATCCGTGCACAGGGATGTCCAGGACGTCCTGCGGGATCAGGGCGCCGTAGGCCACCACGGGGCAGCAGTCGGGTGCGAGTTCGGTCAGTCGCGCGACGAACTCGGGGTCGCGCGGCGAGCGCGGCGTGAGGACCTCGATGCCGTGTTCGTCGGCGATCTGCCCCACGGCGGATCGCACGACCTTCCGACCGCGACCGGCGGTGGTGTCGGGGCGGGTTACCACCGCGACGACCTCGTGGCGTGACTCGATGAGGCGGAGCAGCGACGGGACGGCGGGTTCCGGTGTTCCCGCGAAGACCACGCGCATGTCAGAGCACCGCCGAGCAGGAGGTGGGGTGCGCTGCGTGTGGACTGTGCGGGGATGTCACGGATGCTGCTCCAGTTTTCGACGGCGATGACCTCTCACAGTCTAGGGAGTCGACGTCGTGCGACCTGCATCACCGCGCCGGGCGGTCACCTCGCGGAGGCCGGCACCGGAGAGCATGGAGCTCAGGCGTCGGAGCCCGAGTGCCCGCGCTCAGGTGTTGGACTGGAGGATCAGTTCGGGGATACCGGTGCCGAGCGCGACGGTGGTGCACTCCCCGATCGCGTACCGGTCGGGGTCGAGCGCGTACCGCGCGAGCTGCAGCGAGAAGGGGTCGTAGACCATGTTGAAGTGGCCGGTCAGATCTTGCGGGCACAGCTCCTGGATCACGTGATTGACGGCGCCCTCACCATGGAGTGCGACATTGCCGGCGGGCTGGATGACCTCGTCGACCTCGCTACCGATGGTCGTGTAGCGCACGCCGGGCACGGTGTCGGTGGGTGTGTTGAGTTCGGTGAGCAGTTCCGACCCCTGAAGCTGCTGCACGAGGGCGACGGAGAACTCGCCCTCGACGATGTCGGTCGCTCCGGGCAGCGCGGCGACGGCGGCCCCGATGCCGTAGAAGGTGCCTCCGTAGCTCGGCGACGCGATCCCCACCCACCGGTCGACGACCTCGCCACCCCCGAGTTCGTTGATGTAGTAGCGGGCCACCGTGGCTCCCTGTGAGTAGCCGACGACGTCGACCTCCTCCGCACCGGTCGCGTCGAGGACCTCGGTGACGAACTCACCGAACTGTGCTGCGGAGACGCGGATGTCGCCCGTGCCGTAATCCTCGGCACCGTCGGCGAACCCGTAGTTCAGGGCGAATACGCACCAGCCTGACGCGGCGAGCAGCGGCGAGAGCGCAGCGAAGTCGGAGTAGGCGTTGGAATCGGTGCCGTGCGCGAGCACCACCGGATGAGGGCGCTCCTCGGACGGCACGCATGCGAAGTCGTTGCTACCGGCGGGGGCGACATCGGGGTTGTTCTCGGCGTATTCGGCCGCTTCGGCGTGCCCGGTGGCCACCGGTCCCGCCGGGACGGGCACGCTGCTGTACGACCCTTCCCCGAGACCGAGGATCGGTCCGTCGTCGGACGGGAGCGGCTGCGCCGCCGCTGCGCCCACAGTCAGTGCCGCTGCACCCACAGTCAGCATCGCGACGACACACGCTCCGACGACACCACCGACACTCCGCCCGGCACCCATTCGTCCGCCCTCTCCTCCTGCGCCTCCCCGGCACCTACGGAAGTAGATCGGTCACAATCACCGGCTCCGTTACTGTGACAAATAATATCCCCGGCAACGCGTGTGGCTGTCGTCCGTATGTACGGCAGCAGCCGGCGGGTCTTGCTCTCGGTCCATGCCGGATCGACACTGGGAACAGCCTCCGTCGACGGACACTCCACCGATCCCGACGGATCCGCCGATACCCGAATCATGGGAATCGCGCACTCCGCCCTCCGCCGCGACCTCCTCCGCATCGAGGTCGCCACCTCGACGAAGACATGGCAGCAGACCCACCGAGTGGCTCTCGCCCACCACGCGTTGTGGATGATGGATTTCCTTCACCATCACCACTGGTCCGAGGACCGTGGGCTCTATCCCCGTGGTGCAATGCAATCCCGACGCGGCACCGCTCGTGGAGAGGATGAACGCCGACCACCGCACCATCGAGCCTGCGATCGCCCCAGTCGAGGAGGCGGCACGCGATCTCCGCGCCGACCACCCCGGCTCCGGCGAAGCACTCGGTGCAGCACTGTCCCGCTTGTCCGAGGTTCTGCTCCCCCATCTCGAACGTGAGGAGCGGGAGATGATGACACTGGTCCCGACCAGCATCACCGACGCGCAGTGGCGCGCGTGGGACCAGGAGTTCAGTATCGAGCCGAAGGGGATGCAGCAGCTCGGCAAGGAAGGGAACTGGCTCATCGACGGTCTCGACGACTCCTCGCGCGATCACGTTGCACCTCGTGCCGCCCGTACCGCGTTTCGTCCTGCTGCGCATCCTGGACATTCGACATCGCCACGACTTCGCGGCGCTGTGGAAGGGTACGGACGCCGCATCCATTCCGTCGCAACCGATTCCGAAAGCGGCCTAGGCCGGCAGCGGAGATCCGCGCCCCCTCCGCGGCCGGGTCAGCCGATACGCGGCGGATCCACCTGAACCCGCAGCGGACCGTCCGCGCGACGCGCCGTGCGGGTGGCCTGGGCGTCGCGCAGGGCGCGACCGAGTGCGCGACCGCGCTCGCGTGCGACCCGCACGATCATCCGGTGCACGTCCTCCGGTTCGGGTCCTTCGGATCCGAACGGCAGTCGTTGCCCCGGCGGGAGCGGCACGGGCCCGAGCACCTCGGCTCCCTCGGGCAGGTGTGTGGCCTCGAGCAGTTCGGCGACCGCCGCGGACGACCCGTCGATCGCGGCCATGTGGACCGCGGGCGGGAAACCGACCTCGGCTCGTTCGGAGACCTCGGACTGGGCGTGTCCCACGGGATCCCAACGCACGAGCGCCTGCACGGTGGGGATCCCGGAATCGGCGACGACCACGACCTGTCCCCCGTCGGCGAACGACCGTACGAGCGCCGATGCGGTGAGCCAGCGGCGCATCGCCTCCTCGGTGGCGCGCAGATCGGCACGGCCGAGCAGGGCCCACCCGTCCAGGAGCAGCGCCGCCCCGTAACCGCCCTCGGCGACGGGTTCTGCGCCCACGGTGGAGACGACGAGCGACGCCGAACCGGGCACGGTGTGCTTGACGTCGTTGCCGCCGGAGGTCACGACCGGCACGCCCGGAAAGGCGCGGCCCAGTTCTTCGGCGGTGCGGGCCGCCCCGACCACCACGGCCCGCAACGAGCGCGCGCCGCACGCGTGGCAGCGGTGACGCGCATCGGCGACACCGCACCAGCGGCATGCCGGGATCGCGGCACCGTCGGGACCGGCCGCCGTGGGCAGTGCGAGCGGGCCGTTGCAGTGCCGGCAGCGGGCGGGTGCCCGGCACTTTCCGCACGCGAGCGCGGGCACGTATCCGCGCCGCGGTACCTGCACGAGCACCGGGCGGTCGACCGCGAGAGCGGATCGGGCGGCGACGAACGCGATGGCAGGCAGTCGCGCGGCACGCGCGGCCGGATCCCGTGCGAGTGCGTGGTCGCTGTCGGCGAGGGCCGTGACCTTCGGCGCGCACGCCCGTACGACGTCGCGGGGTGCCACGAGATCGTGTGCCCAGCCGGCCTCGACGAGCGCCTGGGTCTCCGCGGTGCGGGCGTGCCCGGCGATCACGATGGCGGCACCGACCGCGTGGGCGCGCAGAGCAGCCACTTCGCGGGCGTGCGGATACGGGGACCGTGGTTCGCAGTGCAGGTCGTCGCCGTCGTCCCACACCACGAGGAGCCCGAGATCGGGGGTCGGGGCGAAGACGGCGGCCCGGGTCCCGACGACGATGCGCGCGGATCCGCGCAGCGCCGCAAGCCAGCGTCGATACCGTTCGGCCGGTCCGAGGCCGGCGGCGAGGCCGACGACGTGATCGGCCCCGGCGACGTCTGCACACGCCTTCACGAGACGGTCGAGGTCACGCTGGTCGGGAACGACGAGCACGGCCGCCTTCCCCGAGGCGAGGGTCAGTGCGGCGAGTTCGGCGAGCCGTCGGGGCCAATCCTCACCGGGCAGCGCCTGCCAGGACGCGCGCGGGGCGCGGCCGCCGCCGAGCGCTTCGAGGAAGTTCTCGCCGTGCCGGTACCGGCCCCACGCGGCAGGATCGATCTCCGGAACAGGCGGAGGTTCCGGTGGGCGCGACGCCTCGGCTTCGACACGTGCGTGTCGCGGAGGTACTGCCAGACGCAGCACGTCGGCCCGGGTCCCGGCATAGCGGGTCGCGACTTCCTCTGCCAGAGCAGCGATCTCGGGCGTGAGGACCTGCTCGGACGAGACGACGCGGTCGAGTCGGCCGAGCTTGCCGGTGTGATCGCTCGTCGCGGCGCGTGCGAGCAGGAAACCGTCGACGAGACGTCCGGCGAAGCGGACGCGGACGCGGACGCCCGGACGGGCGTCCGCGTCCAGGTCGCGGGGGATCAGGTAGTCGAACTCCCGGTCGAGGTGCGGAACCGGTAGCAGCGGGAGAACCCGCGCAACCGGATCGACCTCGGCGGCGTCGAAATCAGCAGCCACCCGGGCCCGATCGGAATCTACAGACCGGCGGCCGCGCGCAGCTTGTCGGCGCGGTCGGTGTTCTCCCACGGCAGGTCGATGTCGGTACGGCCGAAGTGGCCGTACGCAGCGGTCTGCGCGTAGATCGGGCGCAGCAAGTCGAGGTCACGGATGATCGCTCCCGGGCGCAGGTCGAAGACCTCGCCGATGGCCTGCTGGATGCGGGCCGGGTCGGTCTTCTCGGTGCCGAAGGTCTCGACGAACAGACCCACCGGAGCAGCCTTGCCGATCGCGTAGGCGACCTGCACCTCGATGCGGTCGGCGAGACCGGCGGCGACGGCGGTCTTGGCGACCCAGCGCATCGCGTAGGCGGCCGAACGGTCGACCTTCGACGCATCCTTGCCGGAGAACGCGCCACCACCGTGGCGGGCCATGCCGCCGTAGGTGTCGACGATGATCTTGCGGCCGGTGAGGCCGGCGTCGCCCATCGGACCGCCGAGGACGAACGATCCGGACGGGTTGACCAACAGACGCACATCGGCCGTGTCGAGATCGGCCAGGTTCGGGTCGGCGAGCACCGCGTCGACGACGTGGGTGCGCAGATCCGGCGTGAGCAGGTTGTTCAGATCGATGTCGGCGGCGTGCTGCGTCGAGATGACGATCGTGTCGAGCCGGACGGGCTTGTCGCCGTCGTACTCGATGGTGACCTGGGTCTTGCCGTCGGGACGCAGGTACGGCAGAACCCCCGACTTGCGGACCTCGGTGAGCCGGCGCGACAGGCGATGTGCGAGAGAGATCGGCAGCGGCATGAGTTCGGGCGTATCGGAGCAGGCGTAGCCGAACATCAGGCCCTGGTCGCCGGCGCCCTGGCGGGCGACCTCGTCGTCGGTGAGCACACCGCTGCGCGCCTCGTGCGAGACGTCGACGCCGCCGGCGATCTCGGGCGACTGCGCGCCGATCGCGATGTTGACACCGCAGGAGTTGCCGTCGAAGCCCTTCGACGACGAGTCGTATCCGATCTCGAGCACCCGATCGCGGACGATCTTGGGGATGTCGGCGTATGCCGAGGTGGTGACCTCACCGACCACGTGCACCTGGCCCGTGGTGACGAGGGTTTCCACCGCTACCCGGGCACGAGGATCCTCGGTGAGGAGCGCGTCGAGAACCGAGTCGCTGATCGCGTCACAGATCTTGTCCGGATGCCCTTCGGTCACGGACTCACTGGTGAAAAGACGACCGCCGGTCTTGCTCACGAAACTCCCTCTCGACTGTGCGCCAGGCGCTGGACGGACAAACCGTATGGAGCATGCGCTCCCCGATCGGGTCGGCAGGACCCGATCGCAGTGCCGACGCTACTGCTCCGCAGGCGTCGGCGCGAGTATTGAAATCACCCGATTCTGCTGCGTTCCGCCAGCAGAGGTCCCAGCGCGTCGAGCACGCGGCTGGCCATGAGGGCCTTCGACCCGTGGGCGAGGGCGGTTTCCGAACCGTCCGCGGACAGCAACCAGCCGTTGTTGTCGTCGACCTCGAAGGCCTTACCTTCGCCGACGGCGTTGACGACGAGAAGATCGCATCCCTTGCGGGCGAGCTTCTCGCGGGCGTAGGTGAGCACGTCTCCGTGTTCGTCGCCGGTCTCCGCTGCGAACCCGACGATAACCGTCTCGGCGGACAGGCTGCCTTCGGCACGCGCTCGGACGAGACCGGCGAGGATGTCGTCGTTCTTCGTCAGCGCGATGGAATCGGGTTCGCCCTCACCTTTCTTGATCTTGCTGGTCGCGAAGGTGAAGGGCCGGAAATCGGCAACGGCCGCGGACATGATGACCGCATCGGCACCCGAGGCGTGCTTGGCGACGGCGTCCTGCATCTGAGCGGCCGTCTGGACGCGCACGACGTCGACCGCGGCCGGGTCGTCGAGACCCGAGACGCTGCCCGCGACGAGCGTGACGTCGGCGCCGCGCTGAGCGGCGAGACGGGCGAGCGCGTAGCCCTGCTTGCCGGACGACCGGTTGCCGAGGAAGCGCACCGGGTCGAGGGGCTCACGGGTACCGCCGGCGGACACGACGATGCGGCGACCGGCGAGGTCGCGGGGCAGCGCGTCGGCCCGCTCGAGCAGCAGCGAGGCCAGATTGAAGATCTCGTCGGGTTCGGGCATGCGCCCGGCACCGGTGTCCTTGCCCGTCAGCCGACCCGAGGCCGGTTCGACGACCACGGCACCGCGGCGACGCAGCGTCGCGACGTTGTCGACGGTCGCGGGATGCTCCCACATCTCGGTGTGCATCGCGGGCACGAACATCACGGGGCACCGCGCGGTGAGCAGGGTGGCCGTGAGGAGGTCGTCGGCGCGACCCGCGACCGCCCGCGCCATGAGGTCGGCGGTGGCCGGAGCGACGACGACGAGGTCGGCCTCCTGGCCGAGCCGGACGTGCTGCACCTGCGGCACCTCGGCGAACACACCGGTCTGCACGGGATTGCCGGAGAGCGCCTCGAAGGTGGCGCGCCCGACGAATTCGAGGGCGGACTCCGTCGGGACGACCCGCACGTGGTGTCCGCTCTCCGTGAAGGCCCGGATCAGTGCGCAGGACTTGTAGGCGGCGATGCCACCGGCGACACCGACGACGATGCGGCGGCGCTGCACGGATCCGGCCTCGCCGCTCGAAGCGGGGTTGCTCACTCGCCTTCGGTGTGCTCGAGCAGATCCGAGTGGATCTCGCGCAGGGCGATCGACAGCGGCTTCTCCTGCAGACCCGGCTCCACGAGGGGGCCGACGTACTCGAGGATGCCGTCGCCGAGTTGGTTGTAGTAGTCGTTGATCTGGCGTGCCCGCTTGGCGGCGTAGATCACCAGCGCGTACTTCGAGGAGGCGCGCTCGAGCAGCTCGTCGATAGGCGGGTTGGTGATACCCGTGGGGGTGTCGTAGACCGGAAGGGTGTTGCCCTCGAGGTCGGTCGCGGCTGCCTGGATGCTGCTCACTCGGTGTTCTCCTGAGAGGTCGCGGGATGGGAGGGCGCCGGAACCGGCAGCCGGATGCGCTCGAGGCGCGGACGGATCAGTCGGCTCCGGGTCCAACCAACAAGGATACCAATTCATCGCAGGCCCGGTCGACATCGTCGTTGACGATCACGACGTCGAACTCGTCCTGCGCGGCCAGTTCGCTGCGGGCGGTATCGAGCCTGCGAGCGACGACCTCGTCGGTTTCGGTGCCTCGGCCGGTGAGGCGCTCGACGAGCACCTCCCAACTGGGCGGGGCGAGAAAGACGAGGACCGCGTCCTGCATCGCCGCACGGACGGCCCGCGCTCCCGCGAGGTCGACCTCCACGAGCACCGGATACCCCTCGGCGAGTGCGTCGAGCACCGGTTTGGCCGGAGTACCCGATCGCTGCAGGCCGCCATGGATGTCGGCCCATTCGAGCAGTTCACCGGCTTCGATCATCCGGTCGAACTCGGCGCGGCCGACGAAGTGGTAGTCCACCCCGTCCACCTCACCCGGTCGCGGGTCCCGGGTGGTGGCCGAGACACTGAAGTGCAGATCCGGGATCCGGCTCCGCAGAAGGCGTACGACGGTCGACTTACCCACCGCGGAGGGTCCGGCCAGTACCACCAGCCGGCCCCTCCGCGTTGCGGGTGCGCTGTCCGTCACGGGTCGTGCGTCAGCTACCACGTGCTCAGGCGTCGAAATCGAACCTGGCGAGCAGGGCCTTGCGCTGACGGTCGCCGAGGCCGCGCAGACGGCGGGTCGGGGCGATCTCCAGCTCGGTCATGATTTCCTGCGCCTTGACCTTGCCGACCTTCGGCAGGGCCTCGAGCAGCGCCGACACCTTCATCTTGCCGAGGATCTCGTCGTTCTCGGCGTCCTTGAGCACCTGCTTGAGGTCGGTGCCGCCGCGCTTGAGGCGCTCCTTGAGCTCAGCCCGGGCACGACGGGCAGCAGCCGCCTTCTCCAGAGCAGCGGCGCGCTGCTCATCGGTCAGCTGGGGAAGGGCCACGGTTCCTCCGTCTCATCGTTGGCTTTCGAGTCTTCACCGCTGTAACCAGCGGCGATAGCGACCGTACTCACGACCACCGACGAATGCGAACCCACCCCCCGGCGATCCACTCGAAAATCCGTGCGGTAGTGCACGCCGTTCCCGCAGTGGATCCCGCACCCCCCGATCGGCGTCCAGGCATCGCCACGAACTGCCCCAACAGAGAAAAACCCCAGGTCACCGGTAATCTGCTGCGACGGAGGGGGACGCATCGGGTCGGGCGGCTCCCCTACTCACCGGCCCACTGCTCCGGCGCCTCGGCGGGCCGAGAAATTTTTTTCCCATTCCGCGTGTCGCGCCACTCCGAGCGCAGGTCAGAGTGCATACGAGCGGTATGTACGACTCGTGCCCGGACCGCGCGTGGCGATCCGGGCACGAGAGTCGAACGTCTCAGTCCGTCAGGAAGGCGAAGCCGTCCAGCGTGCGGGTGACGGCGGCCCGCAGGTCGGCGACGGACGGGCCGGCCCGCAGCACGTCGCGTGAGACGTTGGGCACGACCGCGCGCAGGTGGTCGCCTGCGAGTCGTCGCACGTCGTCGGCGGTGCCGCCCTGGGCCCCCACTCCGGGCATCAGGATAGGCCCGTGAAGGTCGGACAGGTCCGGCGCCTCGGTAAGGGTCGCACCGACCACCACACCCACGGAGCCGAGCCCTGCGGCCCCGTCCGTGCGGGCAGCGCTGTTGCGATCAGCGCACTCGTCCACCACGGCCTGCGCGACGGTGCGCCCGTCGTCGAGCCGCGCGCGCTGGAACTGGGCACCCTCGGGATTGGAGGTCGCCGCGAGCACGAACACCCCGCGGCCCGTTCCGGCGGCCAGATCGAGCGCCGGAGCGAGCGAACCGAACCCCAGGTACGGGGAGACGGTCACCGCGTCCGAGCACAGCGGAGAGCCGTCCGACAGCCAGGTGCGCGCATAGGCGTCCATCGTGGAGCCGATGTCGCCGCGCTTGGCGTCCGCGAGGACGAGCACCCCCGCATCCCCCAGGTCGGCGATGGTGCGTTCGAGCACCGCGAGACCGGCGGAGCCGTAGGCCTCGAAGAACGCCACCTGCGGCTTGACGACCGCGACGGTGTCGCCGAAGGCCTCGACGCACAGTTCGCTGAACCGGGCCAGGCCGTCGACGTCGTCGCCGAGCCCCCACGCGGTGAGGAGCCCCGGGTGCGGGTCGATTCCCACGCACAGCGGCCCGCGGCGCCCGAGAGCGTCCGCGAGTCGCTGCCCGAAGGGTGTCACGCCTGTTCGGCGGGTACGCCGCGCAGCCGCGCGTGCATCCGCTGGATCGAGCTGACTCCGATCTCACCGCGCAGTGCCGCCTCGATACCCTGCACGGCCGCGGAGGCACCCTGCACCGTGGTGACGCACGGGATGTTCGCGGCGACCGCCGCACTGCGGATCTCGTAGCCGTCCACACGCGGACCGGCGTTGCCCCAGGGGGTGTTGATGACCATGTCCACGTCTCCGGCGCGGATGCGGTCGACGACGTCGAGTGCGCCTTCCGGCTTGTCCTCGCCGGAGACCTTGTGGACCTGCTCGCAGGGAACACCGTTGCGGCGCAGCACTTCTGCCGTTCCCACGGTAGCCATGATGTGGAAGCCCAGGTCGGCGAGGTGCTTGACCGGGAAGATCATCGACCGCTTGTCCTTGTTCGCGAGCGAGACGAAGACCGTGCCCGAGGTCGGCAGGGAGCCGTAGGCGGCGGTCTGGCTCTTCGCGAACGCGGTTCCGAAGTCGTCGTCGAGGCCCATGACCTCACCGGTGGACTTCATCTCCGGGCTGAGCAGGGTGTCGATGCCCGTGCCGTCGGCACGCCGGAACCGGTTGAAGGGCAGCACCGCTTCCTTCACCGCGACCGGTGCGTCGAGCGGGATGTCGCTGCCGTCGCCCTCGGCCGGGAGGATGCCCGCGGCACGCAGCTCGGCGATGGACTCGCCGAGCATCACCCGGGCGCAGGCCTTGGCGAGCTGCACCGCGGTGGCCTTGGAGACGAACGGCACCGTGCGGGAGGCCCGGGGGTTCGCCTCGAGGACGTAGAGGATGTCGTCCTTGAGCGCGTACTGGACGTTGAGCAGGCCCTTGACGCCGATGCCCTTCGCGAGCGCGGCCGTCGAGCGGCGGACGTTCTCGATGTCGGCGCGGCCCAGAGTGATCGGCGGCAGCGCACAGGCCGAGTCGCCGGAGTGGATGCCGGCCTCCTCGATGTGCTCCATGATTCCGCCGATGTACACGTCGGTGCCGTCGCACAGCGCGTCGACATCGATCTCGACGGCGTCGTCGAGGAAGCGGTCGACGAGCACGGGGCGGTCGTCGGAGATCTCGGTGGCGTTGGAGATGTAGGTCTCGAGCGCCTTCTCGTCGTAGACGATCTCCATGCCGCGACCACCGAGCACGTAGGACGGGCGCACCAGCACCGGGTATC
The DNA here is from genome assembly GCF_059759155.1 of Rhodococcus sp. GQ147. NCBI lineage: Bacteria > Bacillati > Actinomycetota > Actinomycetes > Mycobacteriales > Nocardiaceae > Rhodococcus > Rhodococcus sp. GQ147. The sequence goes on along the minus strand of NZ_JCAXDU010000006.1, from coordinate 113,938 downwards.
CGATGCCGGCGGCGATCTCGCGCGCACCCTCGAAGGTGGTGGCCGTGCCGTACTTCGCGGCCGGCAGGTCGGCCTCGTCGAGCACGCGACCGAACTCGCCGCGGTCCTCCGCGAGGTCGATGGCCTCGGGCGAGGTACCGACGATCGGCACCCCGGCGGCCTTCAGTCGACGCGCCAGGCCGAGCGGGGTCTGGCCGCCCAGCTGGACGATGACGCCGGCGACGGTGCCGGACTCGCACTCGGCGCGGTAGACCTCGAGGACGTCCTCGAAGGTCAGCGGCTCGAAGTACAGGCGATCGGCGGTGTCGTAGTCGGTCGAGACCGTCTCGGGGTTGCAGTTGACCATCACGGTCTCGTAACCGGCCTCCGACAGCGTCAGCGCGGCGTGGACGCACGAGTAGTCGAACTCGATGCCCTGGCCGATGCGGTTCGGGCCGGAACCGAGGATGAGCACCTTGGGCTTGTCGCGCTGCTCGACGACCTCGGTCTCGGCCGCGGGGTCGAGCTCGTAGGTCGAGTAGTGGTACGGCGTCTTCGCCTCGAACTCGGCCGCGCAGGTGTCCACGGTCTTGTAGACCGGGTGGACGCCCAGCTCCTGACGGAGGGCACGGACATCGTCCTCGGAGGCGAACTGTGCCGGGCGCAGCGCCGCGATCTGCCGGTCGGAGAAACCGTGGTGCTTCGCATAGCGCAGCTCGGTGGCACCGAACTGCTCGGCCGTGCGGACGTCCTCGCCCAGCTCGACGATGTACGCGAACTGCTCGAGGAACCACGGGTCGATCTTCGTGGCGTCGAAGAGCTGCTCGACGGTCGCACCGAGCTCGAGCGCCCGGGCGATCCGGTAGAACCGGCCGTCCGTGGGAGTGCGGATCTCTTCGAGGATCTCCTCGAGGGTGCCCTCGACCTCGGGGCCGGTCCAGAAACCGGCGGACTTGGTCTCGAGCGAGCGCAGCACCTTGCCGAAGGCCTCGGTGAAGTTGCGGCCGATCGACATGGCCTCACCGACCGACTTCATGGTGGTGGTGAGAGTGCCGTCGGCACCGGGGAACTTCTCGAACGCGAACCGCGGGGCCTTGACCACGACGTAGTCGAGGCTCGGTTCGAAGCAGGCCGGCGTTTCCTTGGTGATGTCGTTGACGATCTCGTCGAGGGTGTAGCCGATGGCGAGCTTGGCGGCCATCTTCGCGATCGGGTAGCCGGTGGCCTTCGACGCGAGCGCCGACGACCGCGACACGCGCGGGTTCATCTCGATGACGACGAGCCGGCCGTCGCGCGGATCCATCGCGAACTGGATGTTGCAGCCGCCGGTGTCGACACCGACCTCGCGCAGGATGGCGATCGAGAGGTCGCGCATCTGCTGGTACTCGCGGTCGGTGAGCGTCATCGCGGGGGCGACGGTCACCGAGTCGCCGGTGTGCACACCGACCGGGTCGACGTTCTCGATCGAGCAGACGATGACGACGTTGTCGGCACCGTCGCGCATGAGTTCGAGCTCGTATTCCTTCCAGCCGAGGATGGATTCCTCGATGAGCACGTTCGCGGTGGGCGAGGCCGCGAGGCCACCGCCGGCGATGCGCTCGAGGTCGGCGTCGTCGTAGGCCATGCCGGAGCCGAGGCCGCCCATGGTGAAGGACGGCCGCACCACGACGGGGAAGCCGAGTTCGGCGACGGTCGCACGGACCTCGTCCATCGTGTAGCAGACGGCCGAGCGAGCGGATTCGCCGCCGCACTTGGTGACGATGTCCTTGAACTTCTGCCGGTCCTCGCCGCGCTGGATGGCGTCGAAGTCGGCGCCGATGAGTTCGACGCCGTACTTGTCGAGGATGCCGCGCTCGGACAGCGCGACGGCGGTGTTGAGTGCGGTCTGGCCGCCGAGGGTCGCGAGCACCGCGTCGATCGGGGTGCCGTTGGCCTGTTCGGTCGCGATGACCTTCTCGACGTAGTCGGCGGTGATCGGCTCGATGTAGGTCGCATCGGCGAACTCGGGGTCGGTCATGATCGTGGCCGGGTTCGAGTTCACGAGGGAGACCCGCAGGCCCTCCTCGCGGAGCACCCGGCACGCCTGGGTGCCCGAGTAGTCGAACTCGCAGGCCTGCCCGATGACGATCGGGCCGGACCCGATGACCAGGACGTGGGAGAGATCGGTACGGCGTGGCATTTAGTTCTTCTCTCCCTCGAGCAGGCGGGTGAAACGATCGAACAGGTCGACGGCGTCGTGGGGACCGGCCGCCGCCTCGGGGTGGTACTGCACGGAGAACGCCGAACCGTCGAGCAGTCGGACGCCCTCGACGACACCGTCGTTGGCGCAGGTGTGGGTGACCTTCGCGCGCCCGAACGGGGTGTCGAACTCCTGGCCGGCCTCACCTTCGAGCGCGAAGCCGTGGTTCTGGGAGGTGATCGCGATCTGCCCGGTCTCGTGGTCGATGACCGGGATGTTCAGGCCGCGGTGGCCGAACTTCATCTTGTAGGTGTTCAGGCCGAGCGCGCGACCGAGGATCTGGTTGCCGAAGCAGATACCGAACAACGGCAGCCCTTGGCCGAGGATCTCCTTCGTCAGGTGCACCACGTCGCCGACCGCCGCGGGATCACCGGGACCGTTGGACAGGAACACGCCGTCGGCCTTCAGGTCGAGGATGTCGTGCAGGGTCGTGGTGGCGGGGAGCACGTGCACGCGGATCCCGCGCGCAGCCAGCAGTCGCGGGGTGTTGCTCTTGATCCCCAGGTCGAGGGCCGCGACGTCGAAGCGCGCCTCACCCTCGGGTTCGACGACGTAGCCGCTGGTGGTCGTGACCTCACGTGCGAGATTCGCGCCGAGCATCGGAGGCTGCGCCTTGACGCGGTCGAGGAGGGCGTCGATGTCGAGGTCGTCGCCGTTCCAGGCGAGTGCGTCGCCCGAGAAGATTCCCGCGCGCATCGAGCCGAGGGTGCGCAGGTGCCGTACCAGCGCGCGGGTGTCGATGCCCGCGATCCCGACGACCTTCTGCCGTTCGAGTTCGTCCTGCAGGGTACCGGTGGCGCGCCAACTCGAGGTGGTGCGCGACGGGTCGCGCACCACGTAGCCGGCCACCCAGATCTTCGAGTCGGCCGCGTTGCCGTCGGGGCCGACCGATTCGTTGTCCTCGTCGTTCCAGCCGGTGTTGCCGATCTGCGGTGCCGTGGCCACCACGATCTGGCGGTGGTAGCTCGGGTCGGTAAGGGTTTCCTGGTAGCCGGTCATTGCCGTAGTGAACACGGCCTCGCCGAGCGTCTGGCCGACCGCGCCGAAAGTGGTGCCGCGGAAGGCACGTCCGTCCTCGAGGACCAGCACCGCGGTGCCGCCGCCGAATGTTCTGCCGCTCATGCGTTGTCTCCGTTCTTATCGACCGCACCAGAGCCGGCCGCGCGGGCTGAGATCTCGCGTGTCGTGATCGTCGTGTTGTTCGTCGTGATCGTCATCGTCGTTGTGATCGTCACCGTCTCAAGATTTTTCGTCCGGCCCGCTCGTCCAGAGCGGGTAGATCGACTTGTCGTCCCCGCGGAAGCCGGTGTCGACCTCCGTGCCCGAGGGCAGCTGCCAGCGGATGACCAGTACCCCGTCCTGGGACATGACCTTGCCCGCCAGACCGCGTTCGGTGCGGATCGCGCGGATCGAGTCCTGCGGGATCCAGATCGGGGATGCGCCGTCGCGTTCGAGCAGGGCACCGGATCGGTATCGGGTCAGTTCCGCGTTGGCGCGGTGGCCGAGATCACCGACCGCGATGCGGTCCTGCCAGCTCGGCGCGAGCGTGCTGCCGACGTACAGACCGGTGGTCGGCTCGACGAGCCGCTCCCCCAGCTCCGCCGGCACGGTCGGCAGTTCGCCGACCACGTCCTGCTGGCGTCGGGCACGTCCCTTCCAACCCTTCCACATCAGCAGGACGAGCACGACCCAGAGCGCGAGGAAACCGACGGTGATGAGAACGCGATCCATGTCGGTTCCTACCTTTCGGTCGAGCGCGGGAACACCGCACCGTCGCGGGCGGTGATCCGCCCGCGCAACACAGTGGTGGTGACCCGGCCCGGCAGGGTCATGTCCTCGTAGGGCGTGTTGTGGGAGATGCTCGCGAGGTCGGGACCGTGCACCGTCCACTCGGTATCCGGGTCGACGAGCACGATGTTCGCGGGTTCGCCTACCTCGAGGGGCCGGCCCTGATCGTCGAGGCCCACGATCTCCGCGGGACGCTCGCTCATGACCTTCGCGACGCCGCGCCAGTCCAGCAGGCCCGGCCGGACCATCGTCTCGATCACGACGGACAACGCCGTCTCGAGCCCGAGCATTCCCGGACGTGCCTGCGAGAACTCGCAGCACTTGTCCTGTTCGGCGTGCGGGGCGTGGTCGGTGGCCACACAGTCGATGGTCCCGTCCGCGAGGCCGCGTCGCAGTGCTTCGACGTCGCTCCGCTCCCGCAGGGGCGGGTTGACCCGGTTGATGCCGTCGTAGCTCTCGAGACGCGAGTCGTCGAGGAGCAGGTGGTGCGGCGTGACTTCGGCGCTGATCGCGATGCTCTGCGAGCGTGCCCACCGGACGAGCTCGACGGTGCCGGCCGTCGACGCGTGGCAGATGTGCACGCGGGCTCCGGCGTCGCGGGCGAGCAGCGCGTCGCGGGCGACGATGGACTCCTCGGCGGCACGGGGCCAGCCGGTGAGGCCGAGACGCGCCGCGGTCGGTCCTTCGTGCGCGACGGCACCGACGGTCAGCCGCGGCTCCTCGGCGTGCTGGGCGATGAGCACCCCGAGCGAGGCCGAGTACTCGAGCGCTCGACGCATCAGCAGCGGGTCGTAGACGCACTTGCCGTCGTCGGAGAACATCCGCACGCCACCGACACCGGCGGCCATCGTGCCCATCTCGGCGAGCTGCTTGCCCTCGAGTCCGACGGTGACCGCACCCACGGGGTGGACGTCGACAAGCCCGACCTCGCGGCCGCGGCGCCACACGTGGTCGGTGACGACCACCGAGTCGGCGACCGGATCGGTATTGGCCATCGCGAACACCGCGGTGTACCCGCCGCGCGCCGCGGCGGCCGAGCCCGAATCGACGGTCTCGGTGTCCTCGCGGCCCGGTTCGCGCAGGTGCGTATGCAGGTCGACGAAGCCCGGGAGCATGATCTGCCCCGTGCCGTCGACGATCTCCGCGTCGTCGCCGACCTCGAGGTCGGTTCCGACGGCGAGGATCTGCTCGTCGCCGAGCAGCACGTCGACCGGATCGCCCTCGCCGTAGAGGCGGACGTTGCGGATGAGCACCTGCGGCGTCACCTGTGTGTCTCCTGTTCCTGTGTCTCCCGGGTGGGAAGTGTGGGTCACGACAGGTTCCCTTCCGTCCCCACGAGCAGGCGGAAGAGCACCGCCATCCGCACGTGGACACCGTTGCTCACCTGTTGCAGCACCGCGCTCTGCGGGGCGTCTGCGACCGGGAAACCGATCTCCATGCCCCGGAGCATCGGACCCGGATGCAGGATCACGGCGTGCTCCGGCAGCAATGCCGCGCGCTTGGCGTTGAGTCCGTATCGAATCGAGTACTCGCGGGCGGACGGGAAGAACCCGCCGTTCATGCGCTCGGCCTGCACCCGCAGCATCATGACCGCGTCGAGGGTGGGAAGTTCGGCTTCGAGCGAATCGGCGACCGTCACCGGCCAGGTCTCCACTCCCACCGGCAGCAGGGTGCGGGGAGCGACGAGCACGACCTCGGCGCCGAGCATGCTCAGCAGCAGCGCGTTCGACCGGGCGACACGGCTGTGCAGCACGTCGCCGACGATGCCGATCCGGCGGCCTTCGATCGAGCCGAGACGCTGGCGCAGGGTGAGCGCGTCGAGCAACGCCTGAGTGGGATGTTCGTGGGTACCGTCGCCGGCGTTGACCACGGCCGGTCCGGAGCCGGATTCGTTGGTCCACTGCGCGATCCGGTGCGCGGCACCGGAGGCGGAGTGACGGACCACCAGCGCGTCGGCGCCGGCGGCGTGCAGGGTCAGCGCGGTGTCGCGCAGCGATTCGCCCTTCTTCACCGACGAACTGGACGCCGAGACGTTGATGACGTCAGCGCTCATCCACTTGCCGGCGACCTCGAAGGACACGCGGGTGCGGGTGGAGTTCTCGTAGAAGACGGTCATGATGGTGCGGCCGCGCAGCGTGGGGAGCTTGCGCACCTCACGCCCGAGCAGTGCCTGCTCGAACCGCTCGGCCTCGTCGAGAAGCCCCGTCGCGGAGTCCTTCGTCAGATCCGCGATGGTGAGCAGGTGTTTCACTGGGACTTGCCTCCGGAGATCTCGACGGCGTCGCGCCCGTCGTGTTCGGTCAGCAGCACGCGGACGTCCTCGCTGCGCGCGGTGGGGACGTTCTTGCCGACGTAGTCGGCCCGCAGCGGCAGTTCGCGGTGGCCGCGGTCGACGAGGACCGCGAGTTGCACCGCGCGGGGTCGTCCGAGATCGCGCAGGGCGTCGAGCGCGGCGCGGACGGAGCGTCCCGAGAACAGGACGTCGTCGACGAGGACGACGAGGGTGTTGTCGACTCCGCCCTCGGGCACCGAGGTGCGCTCCAGCGGGCGGTGCGGCTTCGTGCGGAGGTCGTCGCGGTAGAGCGTGATGTCGAGCGAGCCGACCGGGACACGGACGCCGGCGAATTCCTCGATGCGGTCGGCGAGGCGCTGGGCGAGGGTGATCCCGCGGGTCGGGATGCCCAGGAGTACGACACGCGGTGCGTCCTCGGGGGTGTCGAGAGCGGTCTTCTCGATGATCTGGTGTGCGATACGGGAGATCGTCCGGTGGACGTCGGCAGCGGAGAGCAGCTCACGCGCCGGCACGCCGGTACCGGAGGACGTAGTGGGGGTAGAAGCTGTGGACCCGTCCTCGGACACGGCCATACAGCGACCTCCTTCTCCGCCTCACTGGACGGATCGTTAAAGGATGCCTGACAGTTGTCGAGCCTATCAGCGTCGACGTCCGCCTCGGCACGGATGACGGGTGAAGCGCAACACAGGCCCGGATGCGTGAGCGGGCCCGGCGGGAGTCTTCCCACCGGGCCCGCTCACGGTGCCTCGTGTCGTCGCTCACCCGAGAAGGGTGACGAAGTCAGGACTCGTTCGAGCCCTGATCCTGCGACTCCTGCGCCGGCCGGGCGAGGGTGGCAGCGGCTGCTGCACGCACCTGGTCGGCGACAGTGACGATCTGACCCAGCACCCCGTTGACGAAGGCCGGCGAATCGTCGGTGGACAGCTGCTTCGCCAGCTCGACCGCCTCGTCGACGGCCACCACGGGCGGCACGTCGGTCGCGTGGAAGAGCTCCCACACCGCGATGCGCAGGATCGCGCGGTCGACGGCGGGAAGGCGGTCCAGCGTCCATTCGTGCAGGTGATCGGCGATCACTCGGTCGGTCTCGTCGAGGTTGTCGGCGACACCGCGGATGATGGTCTGCGCGTATGCCGGCACCGGCGCGACCTGGTCGTCGTCGATCGCGAGTTCGACGCGATCGGCGGCGAGGTCGACGGGGTGCACGTCGCGGGCCTCGGCCTCGAAGAGCAGGTCCACGGCGCGCTTGCGGGCCTTGTGGCGGGCCCCGAGCTTCTTCTGGTTACCGGACACTCAGGAATTCACTCGCCCGAGGTAGCTGCCGTCGCGGGAATCGACCTTGAGCTTGTCGCCGGTGTTGATGAACAGCGGAACCTGGATCTCGGCGCCGGTCTCGAGGGTCGCGGGCTTGGTGCCGCCGGTGGAGCGGTCGCCCTGCAGGCCCGGATCGGTGTGCTGGACGACGAGCTCGACCGTGACCGGGAGCTCGACGAACAGCGGGACGTCCTCGTGCGTGGCGACCTGCACGGGCATGTTCTCGAGCAGGAAGTTGGCGCTGTCGCCGAGCAGTTCGGGCGAGATGGTGATCTGGTCGTAGGTCTCGCCGTCCATGAAGACGTAGTCGGTGCCGTCGTTGTAGAGGTAGGTCATGTCGCGGCGATCGACGGTGGCGGTCTCGACCTTGACACCGGCATTCCAGGTCTTGTCGACGGTCTTGCCCGACGTCACATTCTTGAGCTTCGTGCGCACGAAAGCAGGACCCTTGCCCGGCTTGACGTGCTGGAACTCGATGATCTGCCAGAGCTGTCCGTCGATTTTCAGAACGAGGCCGTTCTTGAAGTCACTGGTGTCAGCCACTTGGTTCGTGTCTCCTAGGGTCGAGGAACCGCCCTCAAATGACGGTCAATGTCTTGTCGGTGAGCGTGAGCAACTCCGGAGTATGCTCCCGCACCACGAGCGTGTCTTCGATCCGCACGCCTCCGCGCCCCGAGAAGTACACGCCCGGCTCGACGGTCACCGCCGCACCGGCGACAAGTGTACCGGTCGCCGCGGCGCCGATTCCGGGCGCTTCGTGGATCTCGAGGCCGACTCCGTGGCCCAGCCCGTGCAGGAACAGGTCGGCGTAGCCGGCTTCGGCGATCACGGTGCGCGCGGCGGCGTCCACCGCGGCGCAGTCGACACCGGGCGCGAGCGCCTCGCGTCCGGCCTGCTGCGCGCGCAGGACCAGCTCGTACAGGTCGCGCTGCCAGTCCGCGACGCGGCTCAGCACGTAGGTGCGCGTCATGTCGGAGTGGTAACCGCCGATCTGCGCCCCGAAGTCGAGTTTCACGAAGTCGCCCTCCGCGAGGACCGCGCCGGTCGGGCGATGGTGCGGGATCGCCGAATTGGCACCGGCGGCGACGATCGTCTCGAAGGAGATGCCGTCGGCACCGTGCTCGAACATGCGCCATTCGAGGTCGCGGGCGACCTCCTTCTCGGTTCGACCCGGACGCAGACCGCCCGCCGCGATGAGGTCCGCCAGTGCGCGATCGGCCGCACCGCATGCCTCGCGCAACAGACCGATCTCGTGTTCGTCCTTCACGGCCCGCAGGTGTTCGACGAGCCCGGGAGCGGGAACGAAGCGGACGGACACGCCGAGCTCGCCCCACCGCGACCGTTCGTCGACCGTGACGACGTGACTCTCGAATCCCCAACGCGCAGAACCTGTTCCGAACTCGGTGACGAGGTGGGCGGCCGACGACCGGGCGATCACGGCCCGCAGGTCGGGGACCTGCTCCCCCACCTGCGTGACGTAGCGGCCGTCGGTGCAGATGACGGTGCGCGTCTCGTTCTCGTCGTCCTCGGTGGAGACGATCAGCGCCGCGTTGGATCCCGTGAAGCCCGTGAGGTAGCGGATACCGGTCAGATCGGTCACCAGCAGCGCATCGAGTTCGCGTTCGGCGAGCAGCGCACGCAGCGCTCGACGGCGGGAGGCGTGGTCGGCAGACATATCGCTCAACCTACCGCGATCACGGCTGTGGGACGGGACACACTGTCGGCTTCGCCACCCGTTACGCTGAGGTACATGAAACCCTGGTTGCTCCGCGGACTCGGGCTCGCCCTGGTCCACGTGGTCGTGCGCGTCCTGCTCGGTGCCGCTCTCATCCAGTGGCCGTTGCAGGGATCGGTACTGCGCTGGCTGGGCTTCGCCGTGGTGGTCGTCGCAGCGTTCGTCTGGGCCGGTCTCGACGGCATCCGCGACCACCGCGCCCATCCCGACGCCGACGAGGGCGACGACCTGACGATGCGCTGGCTCGCCGCCGGTGCGGTCACCGGCCTGGTCGGCGGGGTCCTCACCTGGCTCGTCGACACCGTCACCCCGATGCCGGTGGGTGTGACGTCCCTGTTCTTCGAGATCACCTCCGGTGCCGCGTTCACCGTGCTTCTGGTATTCCTGCCGGCGATGGCGGCGGTGACGCTGGGCCGGTTCTTCGCGCGCCGGAACGAGCGCAAGGCCGCCCGCGACGACGACTGGTCGGTCCACCGCGATCACCACGCGCCCGCAGGCGTCGGAGCGGCCGCGGGTTCCGCTCCCGCGAACTCCGCGCAGCAGACCGATCCCGCCTGGCGCAGCGACGACTCGCCCACCGAGGTGTTCCCGAGGGTCGATCCGAAACAGTGAGACCCGAGTAGTGAGACCCACAGCAGTGAGACCACCCGCCGCCGCACATCCGGGGGCGGGTGCTCAGTTTTCCGAGTTGTGACGGTCAGTAGAGGTAGCCGACCCCGAGGAGCCGACCATGACCGACATCACCGAGACGCTCGACCTGACTCCCGCGACCCGCCGGATGGAGCGCATCCTGGCGGGGATCGACGACGCCCAGTTGCCGGGGCCCACACCGTGTTCCGAGACCTCCGTCGGTGCGCTCGTCGACCACGTGCTGGGCCTGTCCCTTGCGTTCACGGCCGCGGCGCGCAAGGACATCGGCCCGCACACCGACACTCCCCCGCAGCTCACGAGCGAACTGCCGCCGGACTGGCGACGTCTCGTTCCCGACCGGCTCGGCGACCTCCGCCGAACGTGGAGCGATCCCGCAGCCTGGGAGGGCATGACGCGCGCGGGCGGCCTCGACCTGCCCGCGCCGGTCGCCGGACTCGTCACGCTCGACGAACTCGTCGTCCACGGCTGGGACCTCGCCGTGGCCACGGGACAGCAGTACTCCTGCGAGCCCGACGAAATCGCCGCGTGTACCGCATTCGCGGAGAGCATCACCGACGAGGAACGCGTCGCCGACGGGGGCGGCCTGTTCGGTCCGGCCGTCCGGGTGGGCGACGACGCTCCGCCGCTGGACCGCCTGATCGGACTGACCGGGCGCGACCCGTCGTGGAGACCGCCCGCATCGGCCGGGTGACGCTAGAGCAGCACGGTTCCCGCATCGGCCTTGCCCTGTCGCGCGACCTCGGAGTAGGCCGCCGCGAGCAGGGTCGGGTCGGGTCCCTCGAGCCTGCCGGGCTTCGCAAGTCCGTCGAGGACGACGAACCGAAGCATGCCGGCACGGTTCTTCTTGTCGGTCTGCATGCCCGCGAGCAGATCGGCGAAGGCGTCGGGATCGTAGGTGGTGGGCAGGCCGACGGATTCGAGGATCGCGCGGTGCCGGTCGGCGGTGGCGTCGTCGAGACGCCCTGCAAGCCGGCCGAGTTCGGCCGCGAAGACCAGGCCCACCGACACGGCGGCGCCGTGGCGCCAGCGGTACCGCTCGCGACGCTCGATGGCGTGGCCGAGGGTGTGACCGTAGTTGAGGATCTCGCGCAGGCTCGACTCCTTGAGGTCGGCCGCGACCACCTTCGCCTTGACCTCGACCGATCGCCGAATCAGCTCGGGCAGCACCGTCCCGGCAGGATCGAGCGTGGCCTCGGGGTTCTCCTCGATCAGGTCGAGGATCACCGGATCGGCGATGAAGCCGGTCTTGATCACCTCGGCGAGTCCGGCCACGATCTCGTTGCGCGGCACCGTCTCGAGGGTCGCGAGGTCGACGAAGACCGCCGAGGGCTCATGGAACGAACCGACGAGGTTCTTGCCCGCCTCGGTGTTGATGCCGGTCTTGCCGCCCACCGCGGCGTCGACCATCGCCAGCAGCGTGGTGGGGATGTGGTAGACCCGCACGCCGCGCATCCACGTCGCGGCCACGAAACCCGCGAGGTCGGTGGCGGCACCGCCGCCGAGGCTGATGACGGCGTCCGAACGGGTCAAGCCGATGCGGCCGAGCACCTCCCAGCAGAATCCGGCGACGGCCAGCTCCTTGCCGTCCTCGGCGTCGGGGATCTCGATGCGGTGGGCGTCGATGCCGGTCTCGGCGAGCGCCTCCCGCACGGCGTCGGCCGTCGCGGTGAGCGTCGGCTGGTGGAAGATCGCGACGGTCCGCGTGCCGGACAGTTCTTCGACGACGTCACCGAGCAGTCCCCGGCCGATGATCACCGGATAGGGCTGGGCGGTCTCGACGTCGATGCGTACCGGTTCGGTCACGGTGTGGGGCTCCGATCCTCGCTGATGGTCTGGCTGGTCGCGGCGTCCGCCGCTTCGAGTTTGGCGAGCACCTGCTGGACGACCCGCCCGGGGCTGCGGCCGTCGGTGCGCACCCGGATGGTCGCCGCCTGCCGGTACAGCGGGCGGCGGCGACGCATGAGGTCGCGGTATTTCTGGGCCGGATCACCACCGGCCAGCAACGGCCTGGTTCCGGCGGCGCCGACCGCGCCGGTGCGACGCAGTCCTTCCGCCACGCTGATCTCGAGATAGACGACGGTGTGTCCGGCCAGTCGCGCGCGGGTGCGCTCCGAAAGGATCGCTCCCCCGCCCAGGGACACCACACCGTCGTGGGTGTCGAGGGCGCGCGCGACGAACTCCTCCTCGATCTCCCGGAAGGCCGGTTCGCCGTCCTGGGAGAAGATGTCGGGGATGGTCCGGCCGGTCACACGCTCGATCTCGGCGTCGGTGTCGAGCAACGGCAGCTCGAGCGCGTTCGCGACCCGACGACCGATCGTCGACTTGCCCGCTCCCGGCGGGCCGATGAGTACCAGGCGAGGCGACATGCGATCACCGCGGCGGCCGCGCCGCGATGCCCTTCAGGTAGTGGTCGATGTTGCTCACGGTCTCGGCGAGCGAGTCGCCGCCGAACTTCTCGAGGGCGGCCTGCGCGACGACGAGGGCGACCATCGCCTCGGCGACGACACCCGCCGCGGGCACCGCGCACACGTCGGAACGCTGGTGGATCGCGACGGCCTCGTCGCCGGTGGTCATGTCGACCGTCGACAGGGCGCGCGGCACGGTCGAGATCGGCTTCATCGCCGCCCGCACGCGCAGGGCCTCACCGTTGGTCATGCCACCTTCGATGCCGCCGGCGCGGTTGCTCGAGCGGAGCACACCGTCGAGGCCGGGCTTCATCTCGTCGTGGGCAGCGCTGCCGCGGCGACGCGCGGTCTCGAAGCCGTCGCCGACCTCGACACCCTTGATGGCCTGGATCCCCATGAGGGCCGCGGCCAGTCGCGCGTCGAGGCGATCGGCACCGCTGACGAACGAACCGAGGCCCACGGGCAGCCCGTGCACCACGACCTCGACGATTCCGCCGAGGGTGTCGCCGTCGCGCTTGGCGGCCTCGATCTCGGCGATCATGGATTCCTCGGCGGCCTTGTCGTAGGCACGCACTGGGCTCGCGTCGATCGCGGCGAGATCGTCGGCACCGGGTTCGGGGCCGACATAGGGATCGGATGCGCCGATGGAGATGACATGCGAGACGACCTCGGCGCCGAACGCCTGGCGCAGGAAGTTCCGGGCAACCGTGCCGGCCGCCACGCGTGCTGCGGTCTCCCGGGCGCTGGCGCGCTCGAGGACGGGACGCGCGTCGTCGAAGCCGTACTTGAGCATGCCCGCGAAGTCGGCGTGGCCGGGGCGGGGACGGGTCAGCGGCGCGTTGCGCGCCTGACCTTCGAGCAGTTCGGCATCGACCGGGTCGGCGGCCATGATGGTTTCCCACTTGGGCCATTCGGTGTTGCCGATCTCGATCGCGATCGGGCCGCCCAGGGTGCGTCCGTGCCGGACGCCACCGATCACGGTGACCTTGTCGGCCTCGAACTTCATGCGTGCGCCGCGGCCGTAGCCCAGTCGCCGTCGCGCGAGTTGCTCCGAGATGTCGTTCGACGTCACCTCGACTCCGGCGACCATCCCCTCGAGCATCGCGACGAGAGCGGGACCATGGGATTCTCCAGCAGTTATCCAACGCAGCACAGGTCCATCCTTCCATGTTCGTCCGCCGACTCGACATGCCGCCCCTGGTCAACCCGTCGAGATCACCGCCAGCGCCGCGGCGGCGCACATCGACGGTCCGTGCGGAAGCACGCGCGGAGCGGCACGCACACCCCCGCGGCGGGCCTCCCGGAGCCGCAGAAACAGGGACGCACCTGCGGTGAGGACGGATGGGAGCAGTGCACCGAGGAGCACCGCCGAGGGGCCGGCGAGTCCGGTGACGGCACCGAGCCCGAGGGCGAGTTTGACGTCGCCCGCACCCACCGACCGCGGCACCGCGAGGTGGGTGATCAACAACGGTGCCGCGAGCAGAAGTGCACCGGCGAACGCCGCCCGGCCGTGCCCCGTCGCCGCGGCCACGCCGAGGATCGTGCCCGCTCCCCCGAGCGTCAGCACGTTCGGCAGACGCCGCACGAGCAGGTCCACGGCGCTCAGGCACACGCACCACCATCCGAACATCGCTGCTCCGACGACCGCCGCGCCCGTGGTGATCGAGACCGCGACGAGTGCGGCTGCCGCGCATGCCGCCTCGCACGAACCCGGCAGCGGCCGACGACCGGCCGTTCTTCCCGCCACCACGCGCACGATCGCTCCCACGCCCACGCCGAGAACCACCATCGCGAGCTCACCCACCGTCTCCCCTGCCACGACCCGGAGCATCCCCCATCCACACTCGCCGGCAGGGCGTTCGCGCGGTGTCCGGCCCGGTCCTGTGGACAGGCACGTCTCCTGTGGACAAAGCCGCACAGTGCGGCGATCGTCCTGCGAGGATTGCCGGAGTCTGTCGGTTCCGGTCGGAAGGTTCTGGTCGAATGGAGATTTCGTCGCTGCTCGAACACGTGGGCACGGCCATCGACGTCGTCGGAGTCGGCGTCATGGTGATCGGCGCATTGGCGGCGACGTGGATCGCGGCGACCGCGCGGCGGCGCGGACCGGGTTCGGAGATCTACGAGCCGTACCGGCGCAATCTCGGCCGGTCGATCCTGCTCGGCCTCGAATTCCTGGTCGCCGCCGACATCATCAAGACCGTCGCCGTCACGCCGACCTTCACATCGGTGGGTGTGCTGGCGGTCATCGTGCTCATCCGCACCTTCCTGAGCTGGTCGCTGCAGCTGGAGATCGACGGCCGGTGGCCGTGGCAGCGTTCGGCTCCCGACGCCGAGACGACGACCGGCACGACGCCGGCTACCTGAGCGCGTCCCGGACCTCGTCCCGCCGGCGCAGCAGATGCGCGCGCTCGATGGCGTTCTCCGTCCGCGCCGCGGCGGTGGCGTATGTCTCACTCGCCTCGGTGAGCCGGCCGAGGCGGGCGAGCAGGTCGGCCCGGACTGCGTGGAAGACGTGATACCGCTCGAGGTCGAGGTGGTCGACGATCCCGAGAGCCGCTGCGGGGCCCTCCACTTCGGCGAGTGCGACGGCCCGGTGCAACGCGACGACCGGTGTGGGGTCCGCGGCGAACAGCAGGTCGTAGAGCGCGACGATCTGCGCCCAATCGGTGTCCTCGAAGGTGGGCGCGTCCGCGTGCACTGCGGCGATCGCGGCCTGGATCTGATAGGGCCCCGGCCTGTTCCAGCGCAGGGTGCGCCGCACGAGTGCCTGCCCTTCGGCGATCAGCGCGCGGTCCCACCGCGAGCGGTCCTGGTCTGCGAGCAGGACGAGTTCGCCGCCGGGTCCCGTACGCGCCGAGCGCCGGGATTCACCGAGGAGCATCAGGGCGAGAAGTCCCGTGGTCTCGGGATCGTCGGGAACGAGCCCGGCCAGCACACGCGCCAGCCGCACCGCCTCCGAACACAGGTCCGTGTCGACGAGTTCGGGTCCGGCGCTCGTCGTGTGGCCCTCCGTGTACACGAGATAAAGCACGGAACGCACCGCGTCGAGACGTTCGGGAAACTCGTCCGGGGACGGGATGCGGAACGGGATGCGCGCGTCGCGGACCTTCCCCTTGGCTCGGGAGATCCGTTGCCCCATAGTCGTTTCCGGCACGAGGAAGGCTCGGGCGATCTGCGCGGTGGTCAGCCCGCCGAGCAGCCGCAGTGTCAGCGCGACCCGCGACGCAGGCGCGAGCGCCGGGTGACAACAGGTGAAGATCAGACGGAGGCGATCGTCGGGGATCTCGGGCGGGACGACCGCTCCGGAGTCGAACGCGTCGTCGGATGTCGGGTAGAGCAGGTCCGCCTCGGCGTGCTTGATCGGACGTGCGGCCTCCCGCCGTGCCCTGTCGATCGCCCGGCGACGGGCGGTGGTGATGATCCACCCGGCCGGGCTCGGCGGGATCCCCTCCCCGGGCCACCGTTCGACGGCGATCGAGAAGGCGTCCTGCACCGCGTCCTCGGCGGCGTCGAGGTCGCCGAGGACGCGGGTGAGCACGGCGATCGCCCTGCCGTATTCCTCACGGAAGGCACGTGCGATGTCGGCGGTGGACGGCCCGGTCATCGAGCTTCGCACGTCATCCGGCGCAGGAGCCGAACGCCAGGGGCCGCACCTCGATGGGCAGTGTGGTGGCGTCGGCAAGACCGCGCGCCCACCTCAGCGCCTCGTCGAGGTCGGGCACGTCGATGACGTCGAAGCCACCGAGATGCTCCTTGCCCTCGATGTACGGACCGTCGGTCGTCGCCGTGCACCCCTCGTCCGTGCGCACGACCGTCGCCGTATCCGGAGGGTGAAGGCCGCCGGAGAACACCCAGACCCCTGCCTCCCGGATCTCGTTCTGCCACGCCGCGACCTTCTTCATGATCGGTTCGAGGAACTCCGGTGACGGCGGTTCACCGTCGGGCTGGTAAATGCTCAGCAGGTACTGCGCCATGGCGGGGTCCTTCCCCTCGGCGGCCGGCGGCTCCGGCCTCTCACCCTCTATACGAACGGTAGGGCGCCGATTCGACACCTGCGCGGAGAAATCCGCTGCCCACCCGCTCAGGCATCGCAGGTGGACAGCGGACGGTGTCGGGTGCGGCCTACTGCGCGACGAGTTCGACGATGGTGGCGTTGGCCTGGCCACCGCCCTCGCACATCGTCTGCAGGCCGTACCGGAGGTTAGTACGGCGCATGTGGAAGATCATGTCGGTGAGGATGCGGGCACCGGAACCCCCGAGCGGGTGACCGAGAGCGATCGCACCACCGTTGGGGTTGAGCTTGTCCTCGGGTGCGCCGATCTCCTTCTGCCACGCCATGGGCACCGGAGCGAACGCCTCGTCGACCTCGAAGACGCCGATGTCCTGGTGGGGCCGCGCCCCGTCGTACCGGGTTCTCAGGCCGGGTGCGGAGAGTTCAGATCGAGCCCGACGGCGCGCGCCATCTCCGCGCGCGGCGCGGGCAGCCCCGTGAACTGCTCGACCTGCCCGAAGGCCTGGTTCAGGAGCATGTGCAGACCGCTGACGACGCGGACACCGCGTGCCTCGGCCGCTGTCGCCAGCGGCGTGGGCCAAGGGTCGTAGATTGCATCGAGGATGCACGGCGCCTGCGCGAGAGCTTCTGTGTACGGCGCTGCCGCGGGTGCGGGCACGGTGCTCACGAGCGCACCGGCCTCGGCGCAGACCCGGGCCAATTCGGGTGCGTCGAACGACAACCACCGAGCCTCGATGTCGTCGCCGAGACAATCGAACGTCGCGCGGGCTTTCTGCTCGGACCGCGCGACCACAGTCACCGAGCGCACACCGAGGTCGGTGAGACCGACGAGCGCCGGCCGCGCGGTACCACCCGAGCCGACGACGACCGCCGACGCGCCGGACAGATCGCCGACGCCGGCCGAGCGCAGTGCTCCGGACACGCCGTCGACGTCGGTGCAGTCGGCACGCCACCCGTTCTCGATGCGCACGAGGGTGTTCGCCGAGCCGATCCTCACGGCCCGCTCGGTGCGTTCGGTGGCGAACTCGAGAGCCGCGAACTTACCGGGCATCGTGACGGACAGACCCACCCATTCCTCACCGAGCGAGGACACGAGGCCCGGCAGCTGCTCACCGGTGCATTCGATGCGTTCGTAGGTCCACTCGGTCAGCCCGAGTGCCCGGTACGCCGCGAGATGCAACAAGGGCGACTTCGAGTGCGCGATGGGTTTCCCGAGGACCGCGGCCCTCCGGACACCTCCGTTCGGATCAGCGGCCACTGTCGAGGATCCCGCTCGCGAGTGCCAGTTCGGTGTTCTGCAGGTGCTCCTCGTAGGAATTCGCGAAGAGCGTGGTGCCCTTGTCGTCGATCGTCACGAAGTAGATCCATTCCCCCGGTTCCGGGTTCTCCATCGCCTGCAGCGCACCGATGCTCGGTGACGAGATGGGCGTCGCCGGAAGACCGACCATGGCGTAGGTGTTCCAGGGGGTCACCCGCGCGCGGTCGGCGTCGGTGGTCGCGAGTTCGGTCTCGTCGAGTTCGTAGTTGACGGTCGAATCGAACTGGAGCATCTGGTCGATGTCGAGGCGGTTGAGGATCACGCGCGCGACCTTCGCGAAATCCTGTGGCAGAGCCTCGCGTTCGACGAGCGATGCAGAGATGAGCATCTCGTACGGGGTCAGCCCCACCCGTGCGGCCGCGTCGGTGATCCCCGTCGCGTCGTAGCTCGCAGCGCTTTCCGACACGAGACGGGCGAGGATCTCGACGGGTTCGGCCGTCGGATCGAAATCCCAGCTGCCCGCGGCGATGAGGCCTTCGAGCTGCCGCCTGCGGTCGGGCACGTTCGCCACCGCGTCGCGCGCCCATTCCGGAACGCCGAGTGCCTGCAGGTCCGGGGTGGCACCGGCCGCGTCGAGTTCCTCGTAGGTGACGCAGTTCTCGGCGGCCGGATCGCCGTGGCAGCTCGCCTCCGCGATGAGTGTGTAGATGCCCTTGCGGACGGCACCGGTGTTGACGTCGCGGATGTCGTGGAGCTGACGTCCCTCGGAGATCACGAGTGCACCGACCCGGTTGGCCGGGTCGACGAGGGCGGCGACGGCATCGACGGCCGGGATGTTGGTGGCCACCTGGTAGAAGCCGGGCTGCAGCGAATTCATCCCCGAGTTCTGCACGGCCGCTTCGTAGAAGGCGGCGGAACTCGCGACGACACCCTTGTCGACGAACTCGCTGCCGATCTCCCCGGCGGTCTCGCCCGGGTTGACCTGGACGACGACGGCGGGCCCGGGAGGTCCGGTGAAGTCCGGCGGAAGGTTCGTGCCGAGGAACCGGTCGTAGGCGAGATAACCGCCGCCCACGACGACGAGCAGGAGCACCGCGGCGGCGAGCGCGCCCACGACACGTCCGCGCTTCCTGCGCCCGCTCGCCTTCGGATCGCGGCGTGCGGCGCGTTCCGAACCACCGACCGCGACGGGGACCGCACGCTGCTCGGCGGTGACCTCCTCCGCTGCGACCGCGTCGTCGGCGGGATCGTCGTCCCGGTAGATATCCCGGCTCGCGTCGCGTGCGGCGTAGGAGTATCCGCCCGGGTACTCTTCGTCGAGATGTCCCCCGTCGGGGTGATCGGCCGGAGCGTGTCCGCGATCGGCGCCGATGGACCCCTCGTGCTCGTACCCGGATCCTGCGTAGCCCCCGTCGCCGTAGCCCTGCTCGGCATAGCCCTGCTCGGCATAGCCCTGCTCGCCGTAACCCTGTTCGGCGTGACCGGGCGGCGGGCCATCGAATACACCCGGCTCGAAGTTCAGGACCGTGGTCTCGTGATCGTCGGGATCGGGTCGACGGGCCTCCGGGTGCCCACTCGGGACGCCCTCGTATCCACCACCGCCGTACGGATCACAGCCGTGGGAGTCGTTGCCGTACGGGTCGTGCCCGTATGCATCGTGACCTCGAGGGTCGGATGCGTACGGATCGTCGTACCGGTAACGCGGGTCTGATCGATACGGATCCTCGGATCCGTATCGATACGGATTCTCGGATCCGGTGCGATCCACTGGAGGTTCCGTGTACCCACCGGCGTAGGGATCCGCGAACAGATCCTGCCGTGCGTTCTCCGAATGGTCGTCGTGTCGTCCGTGCCGGCTCACCGGCTGTCCCCCGCGTCACGCCCCGACTCGTTCACTACCGAACTCCGCTCGTCCAACCAACCCTGCAAGATGGCCACGGCGGCGGCCTGGTCGATGACCGGCCGCGCACCTCGCGCACTCACCCCGCTCTCGCGGAGGGCGCGCGCCGCAGTGACCGTCGTGAAACGTTCGTCGGCCAGGCGCACGGGAACGTCGGGTAAGGCACGGCGAAGTCGACGCGCGAAATCGCTCGCCAGTTTCGCAGCCTTGCCGGGCTCACCGCGCAGTGTCTGCGGCAGCCCGACGATAACCTCAACAGCCTCGTATTCCCTAACGATCTCGACGATGCGCCGGATATCGGGTGCGTCGGGTCCGCGTTCCTTGGACCGCGGCACCGTCTCGACCGGGGTGGCGAGGATCCCGTCGGGGTCGCTGGAGGCGACCCCGATCCGGACGCTGCCGACGTCGACTGCGATGCGGCGACCACGGCCGGGATCGTCCACTCCGGGACGATCGGGGCGCAGCGGTTCGGCCACGCTCAGCCGGCCAGCTCGCTCAGACGGGCACGGAAAGCATCGAGTGCGGCCGGGATACCGGCCGGATCCGCCCCTGCGCCCTGAGCCATGTCGGGCTTGCCGCCCCCGCGACCACCGATCGCGGGACCGAAGCTCGCGACGAGGTCGCCTGCCTTGATGCCCTTCTCCTGCGCAGCCTTGGTGGTGGCCACGACGAAGGGCACCTTGCCGCCGGCGTTGCCGAGCAGCAGCACCACGGCGGGCTCGGTGCCGAGCCGGCCACGGACGTCGGATGCGAGTGTGCGCAGGTCGTTGCCGGCGACATCCTCCGGGGCGGCCTCGGCCACGACGAGCACGTCACCGACGCGCTGCGCCTTGCCCGCGTACGTTCCGGCTGCGGCGGCGACGTTCGCGGCGCGGGTCTTCTCGAGTTCCTTCTCGGCGGCCTTGAGCCGATCGAGCAGGGCCTCGACACGTCCGGGCACCTCCTCGGAGGGAACCCTCAGGGTCGAGGACAGGCCCGCGAGCAGCGCGCGTTCCTTCGCCAGGTGGCGGTAGGAGTCGAGACCGACGTACGCCTCGACGCGGCGGATGCCGGAACCGACGGACTGCTCACCGAGGAGGGTGACGGTGCCGACGTGCGAGGAGTGCTGCACGTGCGTGCCGCCGCACAGCTCCATCGAGAACGGGCCGCCGATCTCGACGACGCGGACCTCGTCGCCGTAGTTCTCGCCGAACAGGGCCATCGCGCCCATCTTCTTTGCCTTGTCGAGGTCGGTGACGAAGGTGTTGACGGGATAGTTCGCCGCGACGGCCTCGTTGGTGACGGCCTCGATGTCCTGCTTCTGCTGCTCGGACAGGGCGCCGGGCCACGAGAAGTCGAAGCGCAGGTAGCCGGGCTTGTTGAGCGAACCGGCCTGCACGGCGTTGGGGCCGAGCACCTCGCGCAGCGCGGCGTGGACCAGGTGGGTGCCGGAGTGGCCCTGGGTGGCGCCCTTGCGCCACTCGGGATCGACCTGCACGAGGACGGCGTCGCCTTCGACGACCTGGCCCTCGAGCACCGTGACCTTGTGGGTCCACAGTTGCTTGGCGATCTTCTGGACGTCGTCGACCTTGATCTTCAGGCCCGGGCCGGTGATGCTGCCGATGTCGGCGATCTGGCCGCCGGACTCCGCGTAGAGGGGGCTGCGATCGAGGATCAGCTCGACATGCTGGCCCGCGCTCGCCGCGTGCAGGCGCTCGCCACCGGTGATGACGGCGAGCACGTGCGCCTCGGTCACCAGCTCGCTGAAACCGGTGAACTCGGTGGGACCGCGGTCGAGGAGTTCCTTGTAGACGGTCAGGTCGGCGTGGGCGTGCTTGCGGGCGCGGGCGTCGTCCTTGGCGCGCTGGCGCTGCTCGGCCATGAGCGATCGGAAACCCTCCTCGTCGACGGTCAGGCCCGCCTCGGCCGCCATCTCGAGGGTGAGGTCGATCGGGAACCCGTAGGTGTCGTGGAGGGTGAACGCCTCCGTGCCACCGAGCACATTCCTACCCTGCGACTTCACGGTCTCTACAGCGCCTTCGAACAGCTTGCTGCCGGTACCGAGGGTCTTGAGGAAGGCCGTCTCCTCGCCCACCGCGACGGTCTCGATGCGCGAGAAGTCGGTGTCGAGTTCGGGATAGGACGGGGCCATGGTGTCGCGCACGACCGCCATGAACTCGCGCATGGTGGGCTTGTCGGCGCCGAGCAGACGCGCCGAGCGCACGATGCGGCGGAGCAGGCGGCGCAGCACGTAGCCGCGGCCGTCGTTGCCGGGGTTGACACCGTCGACGATGAGCATCGCCGCGGTGCGGGCGTGGTCGGCGATCACGCGGAAGCGCACGTCGTCGTCGTGCTTCGCGCCGTAGACGGCGCCGGTGAGTTCGGCGGCCTTGTCGATCACGGGGCGCAGCAGGTCGGTCTCGTAGACGTTCTCGACGCCCTGGAGTAGGAAGGCGACGCGTTCGACACCCATGCCGGTGTCGATGTTCTTCTTCGGCAGCGGGCCGAGGATCGGGTAGTCGTCCTTGGCACCACCCTCACCGCGCTCGTTCTGCATGAACACGAGATTCCAGATCTCGATGTAGCGGTCCTCGTCGGCCTCGGGGCCGCCTTCGACGCCGTAGGCGGGGCCGCGGTCGTAGAAGATCTCGGAGCACGGACCGCACGGCCCGGGGATGCCCATCGACCAGTAGTTGTCCTTCATGCCGCGACGCTGGATGCGTTCCTCGGGAACGCCGACCTTGTCGTGCCAGATCGAGAACGCTTCGTCGTCGTCGAGATAGACCGTCGCCCACAGCTTCTCGGGGTCGATTCCGTAGCCGCCGTCCTCGACGGATCCGGTGAGCAGCGACCACGCGAAGGTGATGGCCTCTTCCTTGAAGTAGTCGCCGAACGAGAAGTTGCCGGCCATCTGGAAGAAGGTGTTGTGGCGGGTGGTCTTGCCGACCTCCTCGATGTCGAGAGTGCGCACACACTTCTGCACCGACGTGGCGCGGGTGTAGGGCGGGGTCTGCTGCCCGAGGAAGTAGGGCACGAACGGGACCATGCCGGCGTTGACGAACAGCAGGTTGGGATCGGCGAGGATCAGCGACGCGCTGGGCACCTCGGTGTGTCCCGCCTTCACGAAGTGATCGAGAAAGCGCCTGCGGATCTCGTGGGTCTGCACGTCGATGGTCCTTTGTGGTTTGGCGATGGTGTGAACTTCCCGGGACGGGCGGTCGACCCTGTCGATCGGCCGTTCTTCAGCTTATCGCGCCGCCGAAAGCGGCCGCGGTACGGCGCCGTGAGTACTCGGCGGAGGGCGTCACCGCTCACCGCGCACGATGCGGCGCAGCTTGGGCAGGCGGGCCGACAGCTCCCGTTCCACACCGCGACCGGTCGGCTCGTAATAGTCGACGCCGACCAGCTCGTCCGGGGCGTACTGCTGCGCGAGCACGCCGTCCGGGTGCGCGTGCGGGAACTTGTAGCCGATCGCGTTGCCGAGCTTCTGCGCGCCCTGATAATGACCGTCGCGCAGATGGGCGGGCACCGGACCGGCCCTGCCCGCCTTCACGTCGGCGATCGCGGCGCCGAGCGCGGCGGTCACCGCGCCCGACTTGGGTGCGGTGGCGATATGGATGGTGGCCTGGGCGAGCGCGAGCTGGGCTTCGGGCATCCCGACCTGCTGCACGACCTGCGCTGCGGCGACCGCCGTCTGCAGGGCGGTGGGATCGGCCATGCCCACCTCCTCGCTGGCCTGGATCATCAGGCGGCGGGCGATGAAGCGCGGGTCCTCCCCCGCGACGATCATCCGGGCCAGATAGTGCAGGGCCGCGTCGACGTCGGAGCCGCGCAGCGACTTGATGAAGGCGCTTGCGACGTCGAAGTGCTGGTCGCCGTCGCGGTCGTAGCGCACGGCGGCCTCGTCGATGCTCGACTCCACGGTCGCGAGGTCGATGACGGCCGCGTCGCCACCGGAGACGGCGAGCGCCGTGTCGGCGGAGGCCTCGAGCGCCGTCAGGGCACGGCGGGCGTCGCCCCCGGCGAGCCGGACGAGGTGGTCGAGGGCGTCGTCGTCGATCTCGACCGCACCGGCGAGTCCACGGGGGTCGGTGCGCGCACGTTCGAGCAGTGCCCGGATGTCGTCGGGCCCGAGCGGCTGCAACTGCAGCACGAGCGAGCGCGACAGCAGCGGGGCGACCACGGAGAACGACGGGTTCTCGGTCGTCGCCGCGACCAGCAGCACGATGCGGTTCTCGACCGCGGCGAGCAGCGCGTCCTGCTGGGTCTTCGAGAAGCGGTGGACCTCGTCGATGAACAGCACGGTCTGTTCGCCGTGGGTGAGGCGCCGGCGTGCCAGGTCGATGACGGCACGCACGTCCTTGACGCCCGCCGACAGGGCGGACAGCGCTTCGAACCGGCGTCCGGTGGCTCCGGAGATCAGCGAGGCCAGGGTCGTCTTCCCGGTACCGGGCGGACCGTAGAGCACGACGGAGGCCGCACCCGATCCCTCGACGAGCCGCCGCAGCGGTGCTCCCGGTTCGAGCAGGTGTTGTTGCCCGACCACCTCGTCGAGACTCGCCGGTCGCATGCGCGCAGCGAGGGGCGCGTTCGCGCCGCCGGCCGCGACGGGTTGTCGGCGGACCTGCGGTTCGTCCTCGGGTTCCGGTTCGCGTGGCGCCTCGAACAGGGCGTCCGGTTCGGCAGACGGGTCGTTCGCCCCGAAAAGATCACTCACGCATCCGACGCTACAAGCTCGCGCCGACGCCCGGTCGACGGCGGTGTTCGTCGTTCGCGTGGACGGATGACCGACCGTGTGGTCGGATCTTGGTCGTGGCCACGACACCGTCCGCCGAACATGTGTCCCGTCGCGCCGTGCTCCGGTCGTCGATCCTCGCCGCAGGTGCGGCGGCCTTCGCCTCGACCACTCAGCACGCGCAGGCATCCCCCGCCGTCTTCGCGCACGGCGTCGCGTCGGGAGATCCGTTGCCCGACGCGGTGATCCTGTGGACGCGGGTGACACCCTCGCCGGAGGCGACACCCGGCTCGGGTGCGGGACTGGACGTCCCGGTCACCTGGGAGCTCGCCCACAGCAGCAGCTTCGACGCGGTGGTCGCGAGCGGGACCGTGACGGCGAGTTCCGTCTCCGACCACACGGTCAAGGTCGACGCCCGCGGGCTCGCACCGGACACGACCTACTTCTATCGCTTCCGCGTCGGCGGAACCGTCTCCCCGACCGGCAGGACGTCCACCGCGCCTTCGCACGACGCTGCGGTCGGACGCCTGCGCTTCGGGGTCGTCTCCTGCGCCGACTGGGAGGGCGGCTTCTTCTCCTCCTACCGCCACCTCGCCGCACGCGACGATCTCGACGCCGTGGTGCACCTCGGCGACTATCTGTACGAATACGCGGCGGGGAAGTTCCCCGTCGCCGGTGGGCGGGGCGTCCGGACGCACGAGCCCGCCCACGAGATCGTGAGTCTCGCCGACTACCGCATCCGGCACGCGCAGTACAAGACCGATCCGAACCTGCAGGCGCTGCACGCGAAGGTGCCGTGGATCGTGATCTGGGACGACCACGAGGCGGCGAACGACGCGTGGGCGGGTGGGGCGGAGAACCACGATCCGCTCGTCGAGGGCGACTGGGCCCCCCGCAAGGCCGCGTCGGTGCAGGCCTACGACGAGTGGATGCCGGTGCGTCCGAACGGCGGACGGCTCTACCGGCGCCTGCGGTACGGACGGCTCGCCGAACTGTCGATGCTGGATCTGCGGAGCTACCGTTCCCAGCAGGTCCTCGCAGTCGGACGGCAGGTCGACGATCCGGGGCGCACGATGACCGGCCGGGACCAGATGGAATGGCTCACCGCCGGGCTGGCGACCTCCCCCACACGATGGCAGTTGATCGGCAATTCGGTGATGTTCTCGCCGATCGTGTTACCACCGCTCGATCCGCGGACCACCGGAGCACTGACCGAACTCGTCGGAGTGCCGGCCGGCGGACTGCCCTTCAACACCGATCAGTGGGACGGCTACACCGCCGACCGTCGACGGTTGATGGACACCATCACGGCGGCGGGACTGCGCAACGTCGTCTTCCTCACGGGCGACATCCACACCTCCTGGGCGATGGACGTCCCGATGGACGCTGCCGACTATCCGGGTGCGGGCACCGTCGCCACGGAGTTCGTGGTTCCGTCGGTGACGTCGGCGAACATCGACGAGTTGCTCGGTGTGCCTCCGCGGAGCCTGTCGCCCGCGCTGGAGGCGACGGCGACCGCGGCCAACCGGCACGTGCGGTTCGTCGAACTCGATTCGCACGGTTACGGGGTGCTCGACGTGACTCCCGAGGCGACGCAGATGGAGTGGTTCTTCATCGGCGACCGCACGGATCCGAACACGGACGCGCGCCGCGCCGCGGGATACCGGGTGGCCGACGGCGCGACGAGGATCGAACCCGCCGCTCCGCTGGTGTAGACGCCGGTCGGCACCTGGCGGATCGGTCGCTCTAGCCGGCGGCGCGGTCCTCGAGGTGGGCGAGCACGTCGCGGGCGTGCGCGGCGACGTCGTCGTGGCCTGTCGCGGTGGCGAACTCGGCGAGCAGCGACCAACGGGCGCGGAGCGCGGGGATGCGCGGCACAGACAGTCCGTGTTCGCGTACCGAGGCGATCCGGGCATGGTCCTCGGGCAGGAACAGGTGCGTGCTCAGCCAGATGCACGCGAGCAGTGCGTCGAGCAGCCGCTCCTCGAGCACCTCGTCGTAGGCCAGCTGCGGCCACATGGCGACGACCTCGGCGCGCCACGCGTCGGCCATCGCACGGATGCGATCGACGGACAGCGGCACCGAGCACAGGCACAGCGGGAAGGAACTGAGGGCGTACGCGATGTCCAGGGTCGCGTCGCGGAAGCCGCCCCATTCGTAGTCGAGGAACTGCACACCCTCGTCGCCGACCACGATGTTGTCGGGGCACAGGTCGGACGGGCTGAAGGCCCGGAAACGCCCGCCGGTGAACAGCTTGGACGCCCGCTCGGCACGCTCGCGTACCGACTCGGGCACCGACAGGCCGAAGTCGGCCTCGAGGAGCTCGGGCACACCCCGCACGGCATCGAGGGCCTGCTGGGACACGGCGTCGGCGACCCGCGCGACGTCGGCGCGACGCAGCAGCGCCGCGAAGTCCTCCTCGCGGCCGACGGTCGCCGCATGCATGCGTCCGAGTGCCTGAGCCAGGGCCATCAGGGTGTTCCCGGCGGCCTCGGAACTGTTGCGGAGCACCTCCGACAGGGTGGTCGCGTCGCCGAGGTCGCTGAGGACCAGCAGGCGGGCGTCGAAGTCGTAGGCGAGCAGTTCGGCACCCGGACGGTGATCCTTCGCGAGGGCCGTCGTGAACTGGTAGGAGACCGCCTCGCGGAGGAAGGCGATCTGCTCGTCCGTCTCGGAACCGCGGAAGTCGACGTGGCCGGTGCCACGCGAGGGCGGTACCTGCTTGAGGACAAGAGTGCGCGGGAGCGAGAACGGATTGGCGGCCACTCGTACCCGTACGACCATCGAGCGGCCACTGCCCCCGAGATCCACCGGATCGGTCAGGGTCACCGTGGCGCCGGTACGGCGGGTGAGCAGCGCTTCGGCGGCGTGAACCACCTCGGACACGGGGTCTGCCAATGTTGCGGTCATCACTGCCCAATCTACAGGTTCTCGGTCACGACGAGGTCCTCCACAATGCTCGGATCGAGCAGGACCTTCTTCACCCGTGCCCGGCCCACCAGGTCGCTTTTGTCTGCTTTGCGAGGGGAAATCGCTGTTCATCCGGGTGTGTCCCCGTCCGCGCCCCGCCCGCTCCGCTCCTCGGACGCCGATCACGATCGGGACACGTCACGATCATTCCGGTGAAACGTGTGTCACCTTCTGAAAACCACGGGCGGTGCCACGATCTACCGCAGCCTTCACGACACCGAAGATCAGACCCTGGAGGGCGGCCGCGATCAGCACGTCCCGGGTGCGCTGCGACAGATCCTGAGGTTCGGGCCGTTCGTCACTGCCGCCGACCTTCTTCCACACTTGGTTGAAGACGGCTCCGGCGAGGATGCCGCCTCCCACACTGGCTGCGAGAGCGAGCGGCTTGTAGAAGATCACGCGTGCGTCGGCCATGGATACCTCCTCGATCCGTCGCCCCCGTTGGCGCCGGACCGACGGAGTACCCGGGCAGGATCCTCACAAACCTCATCGGGCCCACGAACCTCACTCGGGAGCACCACCGGACGGCACACACGCGGCGCGGTGCCCCGGTCCGGTGACGGGCGACACCGCGCCATCGACAGCTACGGGTGATCAGGTCTTGTCGGCGCCCTCGGTCTCGGGTTCGGGCACGAAGTCGATGCCTGTCTCCTTGCGCTGCTCCGGCGTGATCGGGCCGGGTGCATCGGTCAGCGGATCGACACCGCCACCGGACTTGGGGAACGCGATGACCTCGCGGATCGAGTCCATCCCGGCGAGCAGCGCGGTGATGCGGTCCCAGCCGAAGGCGATGCCGCCGTGCGGGGGCGCGCCGTACTTGAACGCCTCGAGCAGGAAGCCGAACTTCTCGTTCGCTTCCCCCTCCGAGATGCCCATCACCTTGAACACCCGCTCCTGGATGTCGGGGCGGTGGATACGGATCGAGCCGCCACCGATCTCGTTGCCGTTGCAGACGATGTCGTAGGCGTACGCCAGCGCCGAACCCGGATCGGTATCGAAGGTGTCGATGTACTCGGGCTTGGGCGAGGTGAACGCGTGGTGCACCGCGGTCCACGCCGAATGACCGAGGGCCACATCACCGCTCGCGGTCGCGTCGGCCGCCGGCTCGAACAGCGGGGCGTCGACCACCCACACGAACGCCCATGCGTTCGGATCGATCAGATCGAGCTTGCGGGCGATCTCGTCGCGGGCGGCGCCGAGCAGTGCACGCATCTGCTTGGTGGGACCGGCGGCGAAGAAGATGCAGTCGCCGGGGTTCGCGCCCACGTGCGCGGCGAGACCCTCGCGTTCGGCGTCGGTGAGGTTCTTGGCGACCGGACCGCTCAACGTGCCGTCCTCACCGACGAGCACGTAGGCGAGACCCTTGGCACCGCGCTGCTTGGCCCACTCCTGCCATGCGTCGAGCTGACGACGCGGCTGGCTCGCGCCACCGGGCATGACGACGGCACCGACGTACTCGGCCTGGAAGACGCGGAAGGTGGTGTCCTTGAAGAACTCCTTGCACTCCACGAGTTCGATGCCGAAACGCAGATCCGGCTTGTCGGTGCCGAAACGGCGCATGGCCTCGGCGTAGGTCATCCGCGGGATCGGGGTCTCGAGTTCGTAGCCCACCAGGCGCCACAACGCGTGCAGCACCTCCTCGGCGAGGAGGATCACGTCGTCCTGATCGACGAACGCCATCTCGATGTCGAGCTGGGTGAACTCGGGCTGACGGTCGGCGCGGAAGTCCTCGTCGCGGTAGCAGCGGGCGATCTGGTAGTAGCGCTCGATGCCACCGACCATGAGCAGCTGCTTGAACAGCTGCGGGGACTGCGGCAGAGCGTAGAAGTTACCGGGCTGCAGGCGGGCCGGGACCAGGAAGTCGCGCGCACCCTCCGGCGTGGAGCGGGTGAGGGTCGGGGTCTCGACCTCCACGAACTCGTGGTGGGCGAGCACCGCGCGGGCAGCAGCGTTGACCTTGCTGCGCAGACGGATGGTCTTGCCCGGCTTCTCGCGACGCAGATCCAGGTAGCGGTACTTCAGGCGCGCTTCCTCGCCGACCTGATCGTCGAGCTGGAACGGCAGCGGGGCGGCCTCGTTGAGAACCACGAGCTCGGAGGCGTCGACCTCGATCGCACCGGTCGGGATCTCGAAGTTCTGGTTGCCCTCGGGGCGGACCTCCACCTTGCCGGTGATCCGGACGCAGTACTCCGCGCGGAGCCGGTGCGCCTGCTCGAGGACGCCGGCGCTGCGGAAGACCACCTGCGAGACACCCGAGGCGTCGCGCAGGTCGATGAAGATGACCCCGCCGTGATCGCGTCGCCGGGCAACCCAACCGGTGAGGGTGACTGTCTGCTCGGCGTGCTCGGCTCGCAACGAGCCGGCGAGATGGGTGCGCAGCACGGAATTCCTTTCGAAACGATCAGCGACGGGTTCGTCGGCTGTAATCCTACGAAAGACACGATCGGCCCGAGCGCACCCGTACCGAATAGTTCGTGCCAAGCTTGTCCGAATCCGACGAACACAGGAGAAAGCGGCGGCGATGACGTTCAGAGAAGGTGCACGCATGGATGCGGGCCGTGTCCGTACCGGCGGCGGTGGGCGTGGCGGAAAGCTCGCTCTCGGTGGCGGGGCCGGCGGCCTGATCGTCATCATCCTGGCGCTGCTGTTCGGCGGCGATCCGTCCTCGCTGCTCGGCTCGGGAATGCCCGACACCTCCGGCGATCCGCAAGCCGAGAGCGCACTCGAACAGTGCGAGGTCGGTGGCAGCGCCGCGAACGAGAACGTCGACTGCCGGGTGCTCTACACCGTCGGGTCGCTCGACTCGGTGTGGGAGCAGCAGTTCGCGACACAGACCGGCGTGGCCTATGTGCAGCCGGAGGTCGAGATCTTCACCTCGGCCACGTCCACCGGTTGCGGCAACGCCACCAGCGACATCGGGCCCTTCTACTGCCCGGCGGACCGGACCGCCTACTTCGACACCAGCTTCTTCGACGAACTCGAGACACGGTTCGGCGCCAGTGGAGGTCCGCTCGCGCAGGAATACGTCGTCGCCCACGAGTTCGGGCACCACCTGCAGAACCAGCTCGGCGATCTCGGTCGCGCACAGGCCGACCCGCGCGGCCCCGAATCCGGCGCTGTCCGTACGGAACTGCAGGCCGACTGCTACGCCGGGGTGTGGGCCTACCATGCCGACAAGCTGCCCGAGCCGACCACCGGAGAGCCCTTCCTCGTGCCGCTCACCGACACCGACATCCGCGACGCACTGTCGGCCGCGTCGGCCGTCGGCGACGACCGGATCCAGCGGGCCGCCACCGGCCGGGTGAACCCGGAGGGATGGACTCACGGGTCGTCCGAGCAGCGTCAGGCCTGGTTCCTGGCCGGATACCGCACCGGCCGGGTCGACGCGTGTGACACCTACTCGGCACGCGATCTCGACAACCCGCCGGCACTGCGCTGAGTTCCGCGGTGTCGTGAACCGCAGAGCGAGCGCCGGGACGCCGTCACGCGACGGTGACGGTCATGTTCGCGCGGTCGGCGACCAGGTCGGCATGCTTCCGCATGCGCAGCGAGATGGGCCAGGTACCGGCGCGGCGCGCCTTGAAACAGAAGACCCGCTCGCCGGTCCCTCCCGGCAACGGGTTCTTCGACGGCAGGAATCGGATGTCGCGAAGGACGAGTCCCTCTCCGACCCTCGACGTCGACCAGCAGTAGTCCCGGGAGGTGTTCTCAGGGAGATGCAGTTCGATCGTGTCCCCGACACCGACCGTGACATCCTTCGGACCAGTGGCGATGTGCTTCATGACCTCAGGATAGCCCGCGAATGTGATTTTCCTCACTCTCGTGACCATGGCGCTAGCACACCCGTCGCGACCGCGATGTGTGATGGGACACAAAACGGGGCATTCGTTCTGCATGCACGAAGAACGAGCCGGAATCACACGCAGCGACGCGGTGATGGGAGGACGCCTTCTCGCTCTCGCACACGAGAACGGCTACAGCGAACTGACCGAAGAGGTCGCGGCGCTGGTGTCGAGCCCCGGTTCGGACCCGCCGTCACAGATCACTCCCCCGCTCTACGGGAACGTGCTGAGATGGACGGTCTCGACGATCGCCGACGTCGTCGTCGACAAGATCGGCCCGCAGGTGCGTGGCGACGAGAGCTTCGAACTGACCATCCGGACCGAGAGCGGCCGTCACGTCCGGCCGGAGGAACTCCCGCAGCCGGAGAGCACCGTGATGAAAGCGGTCGTCGACGCGCTCGCCGGCGACTCGGTCGCGGCCCGCAGCGAACTCGACGAAGTGGTCTTCGCCATGGACTGGGCGTCGCAGATGGAAGCGCTGGTCGAGGCGGTGCTCTGGCTCGACCGGCTTCTCGACACCCCGGTACCGGACGGGAACGACACGCCGCCCTGGTGACCCCCATACGCGGATGGGCGTGAACGGCGCGCGATGCCCGCCTTCACTCCCCTGACCCCCGAGATACTCACGGCCTCCGTCGCCGATCGCGCCGAGGCGCTCACCGGAAGCGTGTGCATCGCCGTGAGCGCACCGGACGCGGCAGACCCGGTGGAATTCGCACAGCGTGTCGCGACGGAACTGAGAACGCGGGGCCGCGCAGCGGACGTCGTCGATCTCCACGATTTCGTCCGGCCCGCATCGCTCCGGCTCGAGCACGGACGGACCGATCCGTACAGCTACCGCCACGACTGGTTCGACTACGCCGCGGTCGACCGAGAGGTGCTGCGCGCGGTACACGAACATCGACGATGGCTTCCGCGGCTGTGGGACGAACGCACCGACCGTTCGGCGCGCGAGCGCCCGCGTCGAGCGGCGGAGGACCAGATCCTCGTCGTCGCCGGCCCTATGCTTCTCGGCCGTGGTCTCGACTTCGATGTCACCGTCGTCCTGACGATGTCCCGGGGCGCGCTCGAAAGGCGCACGCGCCCCGAGGATCACTGGACGATCGACGCGGTGCTCGAACATGACGCGGTGCTCGAACATGCAGGAGCGGACGCGGACGTCCTGGTGCGCTACGACCACCCCACCCGCCCGGCAGTGCGGACGCGATCCGACTGAGCGGTCCTGCCGTCGCGGATCATCGCCCCGATCGAGGCTTGGCCAGGACCCGGTGAACCGCCGAGGTCACCGCGTCGGGCGCCACCGTGCCGAAGACCGCCATGGATTTCGCGAGCACGGAGCCGGGCACCACAGTCGCCTCGCCGCGCATCAGAGCGGCATAACCGTCGCGCGCGACGTGCGCAGGATCGTCCTTGGGCGCCTTCCCGAGGATCGTGTCGAGCATCCCGGCACGTGTGAAGAAGTGGGTGTCGGTGGCACCGGGGAGCATCGCGGTGAGCGTGACCCCGCTGCCGTCGAGTTCCTTGCGGACGCCGTCGGTGAAGGACTGCACGAAGGCCTTGGACGCGTTGTACACGGCCTGGTAGGGGGCGGGCATCTTCGACACCACCGACGAGGTGACGAGCATCCGGCCCGAGCCCGCCCGCAGCATGTCGTTCAGCAGCAGGTGCGCCAGATGCACCGTCGAGCGCACGTTGACGTCGACGATCGAGAGGACGTCCCCGAGCTCTGCGTCGACGAACGCCCCGCCGATCCCGACACCGGCGTTGAGCGCAGCCGCCGCCGGGACGCGACCTCCGGCCGTCGCAGCCTCGTGGACCGCCCGGACCCCTTCCGGAGTCCTCAGATCCGCGTGGACCGACACCACCTCCGCGCCGGACGTCCGCAGGTCTGCGGCGACCTCGTCCAGAGTGTCCGATCTCGCCGCGAGCACGAGGTCGTATCCGTCGGCCGCGAACAGGGCCGCCAACTCCCGGCCTATGCCTCGCGATGCTCCGGTCACCAGAGCGAGAGGTCGAGCGTCGTTCATATCTCCTCCTCGGCACGTCTGGCTCGCGGGTACCCACACCCCGCCGGGTCGACACGGCGCCGGGATCTCGCAACCGTTTGGGGCGGGCACGTCCTCGGGTATGCGGAGGGCACCCTGCGCGCGCAGTCCCTTCCGAGTTCTGGAGTCCACTTGCAGCACAAGATGTATCGGTCGTCGTCCGACATTGCATCGGAGGATGCACGCGAGGAACTCTGCGCCGCCGCGCAGAAGGTGTTCGGCTGGGACACGCTGCGTCCCGAACAACTGGACGCGATGGTTCCGCTGCTGGGCGGACGCGACGTCCTCGCCGTGATGGCCACCGGCTCCGGGAAGTCCGCGATCTATCAGGTGCCCTCGCTGCTGCTACCGGGGGTGACGGTCGTCGTCTCGCCCTTGATCGCGCTCCAGAACGATCAGATCGCCGGTCTGGACCACTCGGAGGCACCCGAGGCGGTCGCGATCAATTCGCGCCAGCGCGAGTCGGAGAACGAGGCGAACTGGCGGGCCGTGCTCGAGCACGATGCCGACTACGTCTTCCTCGCCCCCGAGCAGCTCGCCAAGGACGAGGTCCTGGAGCGTCTGAGAAGCGTGGAGGTCTCGCTCCTCGTCGTCGACGAAGCGCACTGTGTCGCCATGTGGGGCCATGACTTCAGGCCGGAATATCTACGCCTGGGAGACGTGGCCGAGGCCCTGGGCCGGCCACCCGTCGTCGCGCTCACCGCCACCGCCTCACCCCCGGTCCGCGAGGACATCGTCGAGGCGTTGCGCATGCGGGATCCGTTCGTCGTCGCCGGTGGTTTCGACCGCCCGAATCTCGACATCGAGGTGCGCAGGCACACTGACGACGGCGAGAAGCGGCGCGCCGTCGTCGAGGCCGTGGCGTCCCTGCCCGGTCCCGGCATTCTGTACGCCGCGACCCGCAGGGACACCGAGCGATACGCAGAGGCCCTGCGTGAACGCGGGATCGACGCGTGCCCGTATCACGCCGGGATGCGCGCGGCCGAGCGCGAGGACGTTCACCTCGGATTCCTCGACGGTCGCTGCGATGTCGTGGTGGCGACCTCCGCCTTCGGTATGGGCATCGACAAGCCGGACGTGCGTTTCGTCGTGCACGCCTCGATACCGGACTCGGTCGACTCCTACTACCAGCAGATCGGGCGCGCCGGACGTGACGGGGAGCCGGCCACCGTCCTGATGTTCTACCGTCCCGAGGATTTGTCGCTCGCGACCTTCTTCACCACCCACAACCCCGACGAGGAGCTGATCGGCCGGGTGTTCTCGGCGGTCCGCTCCGCGTCGCCGATGAGGCTCGGACGGCTGCGTACCGAGCTCGACGTGCGGGGGCGGAGACTGGCCAACGCGGTGAACCTGCTCGAACGGTGCGGAGCGCTCGTCTCCGGCCGGCGTGGACTCTCCGCCGCCGACATCCCCCGACGGAAGGCGGTCGAGCACGCACGCGAGACGGCCGCGTCGGGCGAACGACTGGACCGATCGCGGGTCGAGATGATGCGGGGCTACGCCGAGACTCGCGGTTGCCGCCGCCGGTTCCTGCTCGGGTACTTCGGCGAGACGCTGTCCGACCCCTGCGGCCGGTGCGACACCTGCCGGGACGGCGCGTCCGACGAGGTTGCGACGGTATCCGTGCTTCGGGGCGCCGATACTGCCCCGGCGTACTGCGAGACGTCCGTGTTCGCCCCGAACACGCATGTCGTGCATGCCGAGTGGGGACCGGGAGTGGTGATGACCTGCGAGCACGATCGCGTCACCGTCCTGTTCGACAGCGAGGGTTATCGGACACTGTCGCTCGATGCAGTCGCCGAGTCGGGGGTGCTGAAGGTCGACGACCCCGCACCGGCAGAGCCCGTACCTGCCCATGCCGAAGAACCCGTGGCGTGAGGGACCACGGGTTCTCCGGATCCCGTCATCACGACGGGTGGGTACGGATCACGGATCAGGGGCGAACCGTGCCCGGGGTGGTCCGCGTGCGTGTCAGGAGCACACCGAGCGCGATCATGCCCACACCCAGGACGAAGTGCAGCCAGTCGTCCGCGGAGTTCACCGGCACGAAGTTGGCGCCGCTGTCCTTGTCGATGATCAGGCCGTAGATCCAGAGCACCAGGTAGATCCCACCGCCGATGATCAGGAAACTGCGGGCGGTTGCCACGGCCCGGGCCGCAGCGAGCCCCAGGACACCGAACAACAGGTGCACGATGTTGTGCAGGATGGAGACCTGGAAGATCCCCAGGAGCATGGCTTCGGAATGATGGCCTGCGCCCGAGAGTTGATCGTAGTCCGACGTGACCCCCGGGATGAAGCCGAGGATGCCCACCAGGAGGAAGACAGCGCCCACCACGAGCGCCGCAGTCTGCACCGGTGTTGCCGTCATCGAGCCACGGCCGGGGCTTGGGGTTCGAGATGTCATGTTCAGCGTCCTCTCACCGAACGTCCGTTCGGGTCGAGTGGTCCGAATTACATTCCCCGGTTAGCCGTGACCGAACGAACCCAAACGTCGGTTTCCATGCTCGAGGACGGAGGTCGAGAACGGCGGCCGAGGGCGGGTGCGGCACTCCACCCTCTGGCCGGACGGACACGACCGTGTCCGGGCACGACGAAGGCCCGCGGGATCAACCCGCGGGCCTTCGAGTCTGCGAGGCTCAGGCCTGGCTGCTGCCGAACGCATCGCCGGCCGCATCAGCAGAACCGGTGAAGAAGTTCAGCACGTCGAACAGGTCGGACAGGTTACCGAAGAGGTCGACAAGGAACTCGAGTGCAGGCACGGGCTTCTCCCATCAATGGAACGACATCGAAGTTGTGACGACTCGCGTCGACACGCGATCCAATTGTTACCTGCATTCGACAGCTGCGCAGCGCGAAGAATTGTAATCCGGAACACAAATCGGCCCTAGCAGGGGAAATATGGAGAGTTCGGTGAAAATCGGCCCGATATGTCGTATTATTCGGGGAGTTTCCAGGCCGGACAATACGGCCTATTCGGGGAAGATTCCCATATTACAAGATCGCCTTGTGGCCATATCTCCACCCCGCGGGGGGGAACTTCCGCCGGTGCCCGTTCGTCCTATCCTGTAAGTACACCTGCCCACCCGACCCCGAGGGAGTCATGAAACGCCCCAAGCGAAAACCTCGAAGACCCGTCCCGCCCAGATATGACGCTCTGCTCGTCACCCGAGCCCGGTCCCCGAAGTGCTGACCGCCCTCGGAATCGCGGCCGGCATTCTCGTCGTTCTCGCCATCACTGCACTGACCGGCTACTTCGTCGCGCAGGAATTCGCGTACATGGCCGTCGACCGCTCCCGCCTGAAGGCCCGCGCCGAAGGCGGTGACTCGGCTGCAGCCCGCGCACTGGCGGTCACCCGCCGCACCTCCTTCATGCTTTCGGGCGCTCAGCTCGGCATCACCGTCACCGGCCTGCTCGTCGGCTACGTCGCGGAACCGCTGATCGGTAGCGGTCTCGGCGAACTGCTCGGCGGGGTGGGCATCCCCACCGCGGTGGGTGTCGCCGTCGGCACCGTGCTGGCCGTGCTCTTCTCGACGGTGGTCCAGATGGTCTTCGGTGAACTGGTACCGAAGAACCTCGCCATTGCCCGTCCCGAACCGGTCGCACGCCGCCTCGCCCTGTCGACGAGCGCCTATCTCGCCGTCTTCGGATGGCTGATCAAACTCTTCGACGCGTCGTCGAATCTCCTGCTGCGGGCATTGCGCATCGAGCCGGTGCACGACGTCGAGCACTCCGCGACACCGCGCGACCTCGAACACATCGTGGCCGCGTCGCGCGAGACCGGCGAACTTCCGCCGGAATTGTCCACCCTCCTCGACCGAATCCTCGAGTTCCCGACCCGGACCGCCGAACACGCGATGATCCCGCGGTCGCGGGTCGACGTCGTCGAACTGGACGAGCCGGTCGCCACCATCCTCGACAAGATGAGCGAGGGGCACACCCGATACCCCGTGGTGGGCACCTCGTCCGACGATCTGCGCGGTGTCGTGCACCTGCACGACCTCCTCGGCCTCGACACCCCGACGGGCACGGCCGCGGGGGTCTGCCGCCCCCCCGTGATCGTGCCGGCCACGCTGGCACTGCCGGAGGTTCTCACCGAACTGGCCCGGGCCGAGGACGAGATGGCACTGGTGATCGACGAGTACGGCGGGTTCGCCGGCGTCGTCACCCTCGAGGACATCGCGGAGGAACTGGTCGGCGAGATCGCCGACGAGCACGATTCTGCGATGGCCGCCGAGGTCATCCGCCCCGAGGGCGACGGCTGGATCGTCCGCGGCGACGCACACATCGACGAGGTGGCCCGCACCCTCGACCACGAACTGCCCGAGGGCGACTACGAGACGCTCGCCGGCTTGGTCATCACCGAGTTCGGTGGCCTCCCCGAGGTGGGTGACACCGTCCGGATCACACTGGATCCGGATCCCGCCGAACTGCTGAACGGGGACGGCCCGATCCACAGGACCCTGGTGGCCGAGGTACGCGACATCGACAAGCACGTGCCGTCGTCCGTGCGCGTGACCGTTCTGACGGACGAGGTGACCGGCAATGAGTAATCCTGTGGTCGTCGCGGTGGTGACGATCGGCCTGATCGCCGCCAGCGCGTTCTTCGTCGCGGTCGAGTTCGCGCTCATCGCGGCGCGACGACACCGACTCGAGGACGCAGCGACGTCGAGCCGCTCGGCGCGGGCCGCCCTGCGCAGCGCGTCCGAACTGTCGGTGCTCCTCGCGGGATCCCAGCTCGGTATCACGGTGTGCACGCTCGCACTCGGTGCGACGACGAAACCCGCGGTGCACCACTGGCTCACGCCGTTGTTCGAGAACTGGGGCGCGCCGCTGTGGCTCGCGGACGTGGCCGGCTTCGTCCTTGCGCTGATCATCGTGACGTTCCTGCACCTCGTCGTCGGCGAGATGGCACCGAAGTCGTGGGCGATCGCCCACCCGGAGAAGTCCGCCACGATGCTGGCGCTGCCGATGCGCGCGTTCATGTGGGTGACCCGGCCGTTGATCGTCCGGTTGAATCATATGGCGAACTGGTGTCTGCGAAAGGTCGGTGTGGACCCGGTGGATCAGGTCGCCGAAGGTCAGGATCCCGATGCGCTGCGGCACCTGGTCGAGCACTCGGCCACCGTCGGCACGCTCGACGAGCGCTATCACGGGCACCTGAGCAGCGCGCTGGAGCTCGAGACGCTCACGCTCGGCGAGATCGTCACGCCGCAGGCCGAGCCGAGCAGCGTGAAGCCGACCTCGACGGCCGTCGAGATCCGTGAGACGGCCCATCGCACCGGGCACCTCCGGTTGCTCGTGCGCGACAACGGCCACGTGGACGGTGTCGTGCACGTGCGCGACAGTCTCCAGGCCGCACCCGGAACCACGGCGACCGAACTGATGCGCCCCGCGCTGACGATCGACGCCGCGACGCCGGTCTACGAGGCGCTGACGACGATGCGGGAGACCAGGAACCATCTGGTCACCGTCACCGAGAACGGACGGATCGTCGGATTGATCACCCTCTCGGACGTCCTGGCCCGGCTGCTGCCGATGAGCGGCGCCACGAGCTGACGTACCGACGTCAGGCCCGTCCCGGACCTCCGGGACGGGCCTGACGTCGTTTCCTGCCCCGGCCGGGACCGTTCAGGAGTGTCCGAGTGCGGCGTGCATCTCCCAGACGATGATCTCGGCGCCGGTGGCTGTGGTGAGCTGTCGGCCGCCACCTCCGGCGATCCGCGCTGCGTCTCCTTGGGCGAGAGGTCCGGCTCCCTCGAGTGCGGCTTCGCCCCGGGCGACGAAGAGGTGCACGAAGGGTGCGTCCGGCAGCGTCACGGGGCGATCCGGACGCATCCGCGCGACGTGCATGGCGGCATATCTGTTGCGGATGCGGATGGCGGAATGGTCGGCGTAGGCGTCCATTCCGGATGCGACCGGCACGAGTCCGCCGGAGAGCAGTTCGTCGTCGATCTCGAGTTGTTCGTAGCCCGGCTCGATCCCGGCTTCGTCCGGCAGCACCCACATCTGCACGAACCGCACCGGTTCGTCGTGCTCGGCGGCATACGACGCAGTGGCACCGGGATGACGCCACGAGTCGTTCTTCTCGGAGTGGAGGATCCCCGAGCCCGCGCTCATGCGCTGCGCGAGACCCGGGTAGATCACCCCGGAATGCCCCGTCGAGTCCTGATGCACGAGCGATCCGCGGAGCACCCAGGTGACGATCTCCATGTCGCGGTGCGGGTGAGTGTCGAAACCGCTTCCCGGACGGACGATGTCGTCGTTGTTGACCATCAGCATCCCGAAATGCGTGTTGTCGGGATCGTAGTGGTGGCCGAACGAGAAGGAGTGCCTCGAATCGAGCCAGTCGATCTTCGTGTGGAGGCGGTCGTCCGCGCGGCGGACGTCGAGAATCGGTGCGGTGCTCATGCGGGGTCCTGTGTCGGGCAGTTCGGATCTGCGGTGGGCGGATTGCGGCGGGGGCGGATACGCGCCTGGGGCAGGGGCGGCGCCGGGAGACGCTCGACCCTCCCGGTGTAGCCGGAGACGCGGCCGAACCGATCGCACCCGCGTTCCCAGGCGTCCCGGTAGGCGACGATCTCGTCGTGGTCGCGGCCGACGAAGTTCCACCACATCACGATCTCCTCGCCGAGGGGTGTTCCGCCGAGGAGGACGATACGTGCGGGTTCGTCGGTGGTGTTGGTCAGTTCGAGGGCCGGCACGCCGGTTCCGGTGTAGCCGAGGGCGGCTCGCGTGAGCACGGTGCCGAACAGCGCGACCGTACCGGTGTCGACGAGCACCCCGTGCTCGAACGACGGGTCGACGTCGAGGGTGATGCTCGCCGCGGGGTCCAGGACGATCTCTGCGCCGAGCA
Source organism: Rhodococcus sp. GQ147 (assembly GCF_059759155.1). Taxonomy (NCBI): domain Bacteria; kingdom Bacillati; phylum Actinomycetota; class Actinomycetes; order Mycobacteriales; family Nocardiaceae; genus Rhodococcus; species Rhodococcus sp. GQ147. The sequence continues at coordinate 73,942 of NZ_JCAXDU010000006.1, read as the reverse complement.
GCGGGGTGTACGTCGTCACGGGCGACTCCTCGCCGGCGAGCGAACCGAGGAAGACCTTGACCTCTGCACCGGGCACTCGAACGGCCGGCGGCACGTGGTGCTGGAAGTCGCGGGGCGCATCGCGATGTGCGTCGGGCAGGGCCACCCACAACTGCACGCCGTGCAGTGTCGTGGTCGCGGAGGTGGAGACCTCGGAGTGACAGATTCCGTGGCCTCCGGTCATGAGGTTCAACTCCCCCGGCCGGACCATCGCGTGCACGCCGTGACTGTCGCGGTGTTCGATCTCGCCGGTGAACAGCCACGACACCGTCTGCAGACCGGTGTGGGGGTGCGGTGCGACGTCCATGCCGCCGGTGCGGGAGACGTCGTCGGGGCCGTAATGGTCGACGAAGCACCACGCGCCGATCAGCGAACGCTGCCGTTGCGGAAGCGTACGGCGCACGGGCATGGCCCGGGGGCCACCGAGCGGGACCTCACGCGAGGTGATGATCTCCACGCGGGGGCGGAGCGGGTCGCGGATGGGGAGGTCCTCCGTCCGGCAGCGGATCTCCTCGGGACGGGTGTCGGTGTTGCTCATGCCGCTCGACTCCTCTCGGTGGTCCGTCGGTCGACCCTATCCATTGTGTCACATTTGATTGCGCAGTCAACTAACGCGGGTACACTGGGGATCATGGGAGACGCGAAGTGGCTCAGCGACGACGAACAGCGCCTGTGGCGCGCCTATCTGGATGCGACGCGCCTGCTGTTCCAGAATCTCGACAAGCAGCTACTGCGGGACTCCGACATCTCCTTCACCGACTTCGAGATCCTGGTCCTGCTGTCCGAGGCACCCGACCGCCGGATGCGCATGCGCGACCTCGCGGACGCGAGCACCACGACCCGCAGCGGCATCACCCGCGCCGTCTCCCGCATGGAGAACGCGGGGTGGGTGCGGCGCGTGGAGTGCGAATCCGACCGACGCGGCGCGTGGGCCGAACTCACGGACGTCGGCTACGCGAGACTCGCCGAGGCGGGTCCCGGCCACGTCGGGGCGGTCCGCGAGAACATGTTCGACCTGCTCTCCCCCGCCGACATCGCCCCTATGACCGAGGTCTTCGCCCGCATGCGCGATCGCATGATCGACGGCAGACGGTAGGCCTCCGCCCCGAAGCGAACTCCGCCCGCACCTCCGGAGCGGGACGTCGATCGGATCACGGATATGTTGACCGGGTCACAGCCACGACCTCCGAAGGCGGTACCTCCCATGCGGCACGACCCGCGACGCACCTCGCTCGACCTGTATCCGTTGCAGCGCACGATCACGCCCCTGTTCGGCGACACCGACGCGCTCGGACACATCAACAACGTCTCGATCGCCCGCTACTTCGAGCAGGCCCGCGTCCTCGTCATGGAGGCCGTGTCGTCGACCTTGGGCGATACCTACCCCTTCGAGCGTGCGGTACTCGCGAAGATCGAGATCAACTTCCTGGCCGAGGTGTTCTATCCGCACGACATCGTCATCGCCACCGGTGTCCACCGCATCGGGACATCGTCGGTGGTGATCGGCTCGGCCCTGTTCCAGCACGGCCGGTGCGTCGCGCTCGCCGACTCGGTGGACGTCGGCACCGCCGCCGAAGGCGGCTCGCAACCGATCTCCGAAGCATCGCGCGTGGCGTTCGAGAAGGTCCGGCTCGCATACGACGACTGACGCGCCGCCCACGAACTGCCTCAGAACAGGGTGAGCGCCGCCTCGGGTTCGGGGACGCGTTCGTCGGCGCGCAGCGCACCCCTCTCCTCACGCCGAGCGGACGCCCGGACCCCGAGGCGGTGACGTTCGAGCAGGGGCGCGACCCGCTCGTCCAACCACTGCGAGTACTCCGGAGCAACGTACGCGCCCCGTCCGTAGAGGCGGCGATAGCGTCTCATGAGGGCAGGATGCTCCTGCGCGAGCCACGACAGGAACCACCCGCGGGTCGAGCCGCGCAGGTGCAGCGGTATTACGGTGACCCCCGACGCGCCGGCGGCGGCGAGGGAGCCGAACAGCGTGTCGAGGTGCTGTCGCGAGTCGGTGAGGAAGGGCAGCACCGGAGCGACCATGACGTGGCACGACAATCCGGCGTCGACGACCGCCTTCACGAGATCGAGACGGGCCTTCGGTGACGGCGTGCCCGGTTCGATGTGCGCGGCCAGTTCGGGATCGCCGATCGGGAGCGACACCGCGACCGACACATCGACCTGACCGGCCGCCAGCGACAGCAGCGGAAGATCTCGGCGCAGCAGCGTGCCCTTCGTGAGAATGGAGAAGGGGGTGCCGGATTCGGCGAACGCCCGGATGACTCCGGGCATCAGCCGGTAGCGCCCCTCTGCCCGTTGGTAGGGATCGGTGTTGGTACCGAGCGCCACGTGTTCCCGGGTCCAGGATCGTCGCGCGAGTTCGCGGCGCAGGACGGCGGCGACGTTGGTCTTGACGACCAGTTGCGAGTCGAAGTCGTGCCCGCCGTCGAGATCGAGGTACTCGTGCGTGGGCCGGGCGAAGCAGTACCGGCAGGCATGGGTGCAGCCCCGGAACGTGTTGACGGTGTACCGGAACGGCAACCGGGAGGCCTCCGGCGTCCTGTTCAGCGCGCTCTTGCACAGCACTTCATGGAAGGTGACTCCCTCGAACTCCGGCGTGCGGACACTACGGACGAGACCGGCCCGTTCGAGGCCCGGCAGAGCTCCGTCGTCCGCATCCACAGTCTGACCCGCCCACCTCATACCCCCAGTCGAACATGTGTGCTATTCGCTGTCAACAGATCGTTCGGCATCGTGGTCGATCGGACGGAGCGTACTCGCGGTGCAACGAATACATCGGCATTCCCATCCGTTCATCCACAGGCGGCCGAGGGTCCGGTGGCTCGCCCGGTGCGCTCGAGTTACAGTGCTCGCCACACTGATCTTCGATGGGGGGTTCGATGAGCGGTCTGTTTCCCGGTGCCGGAATCCGGGTGGTGCCCGATGGTATTCGAGCGTTCGGGGCCACGAATCTTCGTGCGGCCGAGCAGGTGGCGCTGGCGGGGACGTTCGATCTGCAGGCCAACATCTCCGCGTTGAGTCCGGCTCTGGGACTCATCGGCGGAGAGTTCCTCGCGGTGTTCGCCGCGGCCCAATCCGAGCACACCAGTGCCGTCGCGCAACTGTCGTGGGCCTACGCGTCCAACGGCATCGCAGCACACGAGGCGGCCACCGGTTACGAAACGACCGACACCGGAACGGCTTCGGCGCTGGCCGACGCTGCGGGAGGACTGTGATGCAGGGATCGGTCATCGACACCGCAACACCCGCAGCGTCACCGACCGTTCTCGACGCTCTCCGCGCGTCGCCGATCGGACCGGTCCTCGACGCACCGCTCCCGGTACTTCCGGAACCCGTTCTTCCCGAGCCGGGTCTGCCCGTCCTCGAGGCGAATTCGATCGTCGAGCTGCTCGAATCGATTCCGGTACCGGTGCTGCCCGATCTCGAGACGATCGTGCGGCCGCTCACCGAACTCTGCTCGATGTTCGGCACCGGTATCCTCGACTCGCTCGATCCGTCGGCGATCCTGCAGCAGGGGTCGCGTCTGCTCGAGACCGCCACGATGCTCGGACGCAGTGCGCTGCACGCACTTCCGGAGTCGTGGGAGGGAGCAACGGCCGACGAGGCCGCAGGTCACGGTGTGCGCGCGCAGCAGTCGGCCCTCGAACTGGCCGACCGCGGCGACCGGATCGGCGACGTCACCCGCGCCGCCACGGCGACCGTCGAACGCGGCAACATCGAATTGACCGGCATCGCACAGTCGTTCGTGACCACGGCGATGGCGGCCGCACCGGCTCTCGCGACGCCGCCGGGCCAGGCCGCCCTGTTGGCGTCCGCCGCGCAGCATCTCCAGGCTGCCCTGGCCGTCGTTGCGCGTAGCCGGGGCGAGCTGACGGTCCACACCGCCGCGATGACGGCGCTGACCACGCCGATTCCCGTGCCCGCGCCGGTGGCCGTGGCCGGGGTGCAGGAGATGCGCACGGTCGCCACGGCCGCAACCGATGTCGCGTCGAGTGTCGCAGCGCCGTTCACGGCCGCCGCGCACGCCGCGACCACTCCCACCGCCTACGCGGCGACCGCGCCCACCGCACACGCGGCGGTTCCGACCGTCGGTGCGGCGGTCGCGGGATCGGCCGGAACGGTGTCGGCCGGAGTGGTCACCGGTCACGGCACCGCGGGGGCCGCGTTCGGAACTGCGGGTGTGCCTGCCGCCGCTCCGATTCCGACCGCCCCGGGCTCGGGCGGGAGTGCGCAGGCCACGACCGGCGCGAGCGCGATGGGAAGGGCACCCTCGACCGGTGGGATGGTCCCCGCGACGTCCGCTCGCGGGTCCGACGACGAGGAGCACCGCTCCCCCACCCGTCTGCTGAGTGCCGCCGCGGAGGGCACCGAGGTCGTCGGCGAACTGCCGTTGGTCGTTCCCGCCGTGATCGGTTCGCACGACGACCGCTGAGCATTACTCGTCGATCGGACGAGCCTGTCAGTCGACGAGGGAGGCGACCTCGTGGTCGGTCAGCGTCGTCTGCGGCACCCGGCCGGCGCCGCGCGCGAGTTCGATCGCCCGGTAGAGCGGGCGTTCGCCGAGCGCGGCGTCGCGGGCCTCGGCCCGCAACTGTTCGACCAGCACCGACGAGATCGCCGCCGCCGGAGCGATCTCGCTGGTGGCGAGCGCATCCGCGAGCTTTCGCAGGGCCAGCACGTCGAGTTCGCGACCGCCGCCGTTGGCGTACAGGGCGAGCGGGACCGACACGAGATTGTGCTCACCGTCGTTGACGCGCACGACGGCCTGCGATACCCCGCCCACCCGGACGATCAGTTCGACACCGGCGAGTCGCGCGAGATCGACACTGCGCGACCGGAACGCCCCAGACAGCGTGACGACGGTGCCGCGCAGCAGCAGGTGCCGACGCGTGGCCAGGAACGCACCGACGGCCGGCGGCACCGCGAAGACGGCCCCGACGAGCAGCGCGACCCATCCGGGCGCGACGATCCAGACCAGAACGCCGAGGACGACGCCGACGGCGAGCGCGAGCAGCGCGATCCTGCGGGCGCGTGGCCGGAGCAGCCGGGACGGGATCAGATCGAGCGGGACGGCGGCACCGTCCCGGTCGTCATGCGCCGGCAACGACCTCACCCACACGGGCGACGACGTCCGTGAGTGCAACGCTGTGCTGCTCGCCGTTGCGCAGATCCTTGACGACGACCTCACCTGCCTCGAGTTCGCGGTCACCGAGCACGAGCGCGACGACGGCACCGGACTTGTCGGCCGCCTTCATGGCGCCCTTGAGGCCGCGCCCACCGTATGCGAGGTCGACGCGGACACCCGCGGCGCGCAGTTTGTGCGCGATGGGCACGAGGGCGACCTTGGCGGCGTCGCCCATCGGCACCCCGTACACCTCGCACCGCGCGGGGCTGCCGGCCGTCTTGCCCTCGGCGGCGAGCGCGAGAACCGTGCGGTCGACGCCGATCCCGAAACCGATGCCCGAGAGCGGCTGGCCGCCGAGCTGTTCCATGAGCCCGTCGTAGCGGCCACCACCACCGATGCCGGACTGGGCGCCGAGCCCGTCGTGGACGAACTCGAAGGTGGTCTTCGTGTAGTAGTCGAGGCCGCGCACCATGCGCGGATTGACGACGTACGGGACGCCGATCGCGTCGAGGTGGGCGAGTACTTCGTCGAAGTGTGCGCGAGCGGTGTCCGAGAGATGGTCGAGCATCAGCGGCGCGTCGGCGGTCATCTCGCGGACCTCGGGGCGCTTGTCGTCGAGCACGCGCAGCGGGTTGATCTCGGCGCGGCGGCGCGTCTCCTCGTCGAGCGGGAGCGCGAACAGGAACTGCTGCAGCTTCTCCCGGTACTGCGGACGGCAGGTCTCGTCGCCGAGGGACGTGATCTCGAGGCGGAATCCGTCGAGTCCGAGCGACCGGAATCCTGCGTCGGCAACCGCGATGACCTCGGCGTCGAGCGCGGGATCGTCGATGCCGATCGCCTCGACGCCGACCTGCTGGAGCTGACGGTAGCGGCCCGCCTGGGGGCGCTCGTAGCGGAAGAACGGCCCGGAATAGGACAACTTCACGGGGAGCTGACCGCGGTCGAGACCGTGCTCGATCACCGCGCGCATCACGCCTGCGGTGCCCTCGGGACGCAGCGTGACCGAGCGCTCACCGCGATCGGCGAAGGTGTACATCTCCTTCGTGACGACGTCGGTGGACTCGCCGACGCCGCGAGCGAACAGGCCGGTGTCCTCGAAGATGGGCAGTTCGACGTGCCCGTACCCCGCCAGGCGTGCGGCACGGGTCAGACCGTCCCGCACCGCCACGAACTCCGCCGACTGCGGGGGAACGTAATCGGGCACACCCTTCGGCGCCGAAAACGTGGAGGCCTTGCTCACTGGTACTGCCTTCTCTCGGGATTCTCTCGGTTGGTCACCGGACGGATCGCGGTGTTCGTGCCGTCAGCGGGATTCTGCCAGGCCGGTGAGGAAGGGATTCGACTCCCGCTCCTGCCCGATCGTGCTCGCTCCGCCGTGTCCGGGGAGGATGTTGGTGCCGTCGTCGAGCACGAGCAGCTTGCGCGCGATCGAGTCGAGCAGTTGCGCGTGGTCGCCGCCGGGCAGGTCGGTGCGGCCGATCGACCCCTGGAACAGGGTGTCGCCGGTGAGCGCGACGTTCAGGGCGGCCCCGTCCGGGGTGGTGGTGCGCGTGCGCAGGACGACCGAGCCGCGGGTATGTCCGGGCGTGTGGTCGACGACGAACTCGATTCCGGCGTGTTCGATCTCGTCTCCGTCGCCGAACTCCACGACCTGCTGCGGTTCGACGAACTCGACGCCGTCGAGGAAGGGCGCGAGGCTCGACCCCATGCCCTGCAGCGGATCGGTGAGCATCATCCGGTCGTCGGGGTGGATGTAGACGGGGATCCCGTACCGGTCGGCCACCGGCTGCGCCGACCACATGTGGTCGAGGTGACCGTGCGTGAGCAGCACCGCCCGGGGCGTGAGATCGGATCCGGTGAGGAACTCCACGAGCGGCTCGGCGGCGTCCTGGCCGGGATCGACGATGACGCACTCCTTCGCGTTGTCCTGCGCGAGGATGTAGCAGTTGGTCTGGAACATCCCGGCAGGGAATCCGGTCACGAGCACGAGCATCGCTCCTACGGGTGGAAGCCTTCGAGGTCTCCTACAGACTATGCGTTGCGCCCTGCCCGCGGGTTGCCGGTCCCGGGTGGCAGACTCGGGTCTGCTTCGAAGTCGGTTGGACCACATCGATCGTTCACGGGAGGACTACTGCAGTGCCGAGCAACGCACAACGGCGCCAGGCCGCGAAACGCAAACTCGAACGGCAGCTCGAGCGTCGAGCCGAACGCGAGCGCAAGCGGCGCCGCATGACGATCGCGCTGTCCGCGCTCGGAGTGATCGTGGTCGTCGGCGCCGGTGTTGCTCTGTGGGCGGTCGACCGGGGCGACGACACGGCCACCGAGGCGGCGTCGAACGACACCTCGGGTTCGGAAATGGAGTACGCCGCGCTCCCCGACGGCCGGTCCGAGCCGTTGCCCGAGACGGTGAGCTGCTCCTACACCGCGGACGGCCGCGAACCGTCGAAGCCGGCAGAGCCGCCGCGCACCGAGGGCATCCGCACCACCGGTGAGGGCAACACGGACATCAGCGTCAGCATGGAGACGAGCCAGGGGAACATCGGCCTGATCCTGCACAACGACGATTCGCCGTGCACCGTCAACAGCTTCCTGTCGCTGGCCTCGCAGAACTTTTTCGACGAGACGGCCTGCCATCGTCTGACTACCTCGCCGTCCCTGCAGGTCCTGCAGTGCGGCGACCCGTCGGGTAGCGGGTCGGGCGGTCCGGGATACCAGTTCGCCAACGAGTTCCCCACCGATCAGTTCGCCGCCGACGATCCCGCCGCGCAGGAACCGATGACCTATCCGCGTGGCACCCTCGCGATGGCCAACGCCGGCCCGGACACCAATGGCAGCCAGTTCTTCCTGGTGTACGGCGATTCGGTGCTGCCGCCGCAGTACACCGTCTTCGGCACGATCGACGAGACCGGTCTCGCGACCCTCGACAAGATCGCCGCGGCCGGCGTCGCAGGCGGAGCCGCCGACGGTGCCCCCGCGCTGGAGACCACCCTCACGTCGGTCAGGATGGACTGATGATCCGATTGCGCACCGCCCTCGCCGCCGGCGCCGGGCTGGCACTCCTGCTCACGGGGTGCTCCGACGATTCGTCCACCGATACCGCCGCGAGCTCGTCGGCCCCGGCGTCCGCCGCCGACCGGCAGTCCCCCGCCTACACGGGCGAACTACCGGAGCGACCCAGCGGCACCGACTCCGTCTCGTGCACCTACGACGCCTCGGGTGACGCCGCACGCGACGTGACCGCCCCCGCCTCGGACGACGTCTCCGCCACCGGCGCTGCTGCCGCGCAGATCACCACCAGCGTCGGCGTGATCGGCGTCGAACTCGACCGTGCCGCGGCACCGTGCACGGTCAACAGCTTCGTGTCCCTCGCGGAGCAGGGCTACTTCGACGACACGCCCTGCCACCGGCTGGTGACCTCACCGGGTCTGGAGGTGCTGCAGTGCGGCGACCCGACGGGCACCGGCACGGGCGGGCCGGGTTACGGCTTCGACACCGAGTACCCGGAGAACGTGTACGCACCCGGCGACGCCCAGTTGCGCCAGCCGGTGATCTACCCGCGCGGCACGGTCGCGATGGCCAACACGGGCCGGCCCGGCAGCAACGGCAGCCAGTTCTTCCTGGTCTACGAGGATTCGCAGCTTCCCCCCACCTACACGGTCTTCGGGACGGTCGACGAGGCCGGACTCGCCGTGATCGAGGAGGTCGCGGCGGAGGGCGACGACGGATCGATGGCGGCCGGCGGCGGTGCCCCCAACCGCGCGGTGCAGATCGAGTCGGTGACCGTCGGGTCCTGACACCCCCGTTCGCACGGAACGTACGGACGTCCCGTCCCGGAGATTCCGGGGCGGGATGTCGTCGTCCGGCGCGAGACCGAGACGGATTCGGTCAGGCTGCCGAGGTCACCCGGTACACGTCGTAGACGCCCTCGACGTTGCGGACGACGTTGAGCACGTGCCCGAGATGTTTCGGGTCGCCCATCTCGAAGGTGAACCGGCTCACCGCGACCCGATCGCCCGTGGTCGTCACGGAGGCCGACAGGATGTTGACCTTCTCGTCGGCGAGTGCCTTCGTCACGTCGGACAGCAGACGGTGCCGGTCGAGAGCTTCGATCTGGATCGCGACGAGGAACACCGACGACGGCGAGGGCGCCCACTGCACCTCGATGATGCGCTCCGACTGCTCCCGCAGCGACCCGGCGTTGGTGCAGTCGGTGCGGTGCACGCTCACCGCTCCGGTGCGGGTCACGAAGCCCATGATCTCGTCGCCGGGGACGGGCGTGCAGCACTTGGCGAGCTTCGAGACCGTCCCCGGTGCGCCCGGCACGAGGACACCGGAGTCGCCGCTGTTCCGCGAGCGGGTCGGGATGGTCGACGGTGTGGACCGCTCGGCCAGTTCCTCTTCGACGCCACCGACGCCACCAAGCAGCGCGACCAGCCGTTGCACGACGTGGTGCGCCGAGACGTGGTGCTCACCGACCGCGGTGTACAGCGCCGAGACGTCGGCGTACCGCAGTTCCTTGGCGACCGCGACCATCAGGTCGGCGTTCATCAGGCGCTGCAGCGGCAGACCGACGCGACGGACCTCCTTCGCGATGGCGTCCTTGCCGGATTCGAGGGCCTCCTCGCGACGTTCCTTGGCGAACCACTGCCGGATCTTCGCCTTGGCGCGGGGTGAGACGACGAACGACTGCCAGTCGCGGCTCGGGCCGGCGTTGGGGTCCTTGGAGGTGAAGACCTCCACGACCTCGCCGTTCTCGAGCTTGCGTTCGAGGGCGACGAGGCGGCCGTTGACGCGGGCTCCGATGCAGCGGTGCCCGACCTCGGTGTGCACGGCGTACGCGAAGTCCACGGGCGTCGAGCCGGAAGGCAGCGTGATCACGTCGCCCTTGGGCGTGAAGACGAAGATCTCCTTGACCGCCAGGTCGTAGCGGAGCGATTCGAGGAACTCCCCCGGGTCGGCCGCTTCCCGTTGCCAGTCGAGGAGCTGCCGCATCCAGGCCATGTCGTCGAGCTCGGCGACATCACCCGAGTGGCGTCCCTTGGTCTCCTTGTACCGCCAGTGCGCGGCGATGCCGAATTCTGCGGTGCGGTGCATCTCGTGCGTGCGGATCTGCACCTCGAGCGGCTTGCCCTCGGGACCGATGACGGTGGTGTGCAGCGACTGGTAGACGCCGTAGCGGGGCTGGGCGATGTAGTCCTTGAACCGTCCCGCCATGGGCTGCCACAGCGAGTGCACGACACCGACGGCCGCGTAGCAGTCGCGGATCTCGTTGCACAGGATGCGCACGCCGACCAGGTCGTGGATGTCGTCGAAGTCGCGGCCCTTGACGATCATCTTCTGGTAGATCGACCAGTAGTGCTTGGGCCGGCCCTCGACGACCGCGTCGATCCGCGACGCGGAGAGTGTCCGTCCGATCTCGTCACGGACGGTGGCCAGGTAGGTGTCGCGCGACGGTGCGCGGGTCGCGACGAGCCGGACGATCTCCTCGTACTTCTTCGGATGAAGGATCGCGAAGGCGAGGTCCTCGAGCTCCCACTTGACCGTCGCCATCCCGAGGCGGTGGGCCAGCGGGGCGATGACCTCGAGGGTCTCGCGTGCCTTGCGGGCCTGCTTCTCGGGAGGCAGGAAGCGCATGGTCCGCATGTTGTGCAGACGGTCGGCGACCTTGATGACGAGCACCCGGGGGTCGCGCGCCATCGCGATGATCATCTTGCGGATGGTCTCGCCCTCGGCGGCCGAACCGAGCACGACCTTGTCGAGTTTGGTGACGCCGTCGACGAGATGCGCGACCTCTTCACCGAACTCGGCGGTGAGCTGCTCGAGCGTATACCCGGTGTCCTCGACGGTGTCGTGGAGCAGTGCCGCGACGAGGGTCGTGGTGTCCATGCCGAGTTCGGCGAGGATCGTGGCGACCGCCAGCGGGTGGGTGATGTAGGGATCGCCGGACTTGCGCTTCTGGCTGGCGTGCCGTTCCTCCGCGACGTCGTAGGCCCGCTGCAGCTGCGAGAGGTCGGCCTTCGGGTACAGCTCGCGGTGGATGGTGACCAGCGGCTCGAGGACCGGCTTGAGGCTCGTGCCCCGCTGACCGGTGATGCGTCGCGCCAGGCGCGCGCGTACCCGCCTCGACGCGGAGGTCGATGCCGGTGTGGGGGTCGGGTTCTGACCGGAATTGTGGGACCGATCGAGATTCTGGGTCATGCCTCAACCTCCCGTCGCGGCTGCGAACCCGGTTCGTCACCGATGCGCATGTCCGGACCGTACGGGCCCGGCGGGTTCACCGGCACCTGTGGCAACTCTATCCCTCAGATCCGCATGAGAGACGTCAGCGGGTACTTCTGCAGTCGCGTCCGGCCGCCGAGGGCTTCGATCTCGGTGACGACGGTGATCCCGACGACCTCGGCGCCGACGCGTTCGAGCAGTTCGACGGTGGCGGCGAGGGTTCCGCCGGTCGCAAGGACGTCGTCGACGACGAGCACCTTGCGGCCCTGCAGGGCCATCCAGTCGCCCGGGATCTCGATCGCGGCGGTGCCGTATTCGAGGCTGTATTCACAGGTCTGGACGGGCGGCGGGAGTTTGCCCGCCTTGCGGACGGCGAGCACGCCCACCCCCAGGGTGCGGGCGATGCCGCCGCCGAGGAGGAAGCCGCGCGCATCGATACCGGCGACGAGTTCGGCGTCGGGTGCCGCGGAGGCCAGCGCCGCGATCACGGCCGAGAAGGACGGTCCGTCGGCGAAGACGGGCGTCAGGTCGGCGAAACGGACACCCGCGGTCGGGAAATCGTCGACCCATCGGGTGTGTTCGGCCACGGCCACGGCAGCTTCTTCGACGAGCCGCGTATCGCCGATCCGTTGAGCGCTCATCCTCCGAGTATCCACCGGTCCATGTTCCAGCCCGCACCCGCGGTCGTCGGGTTGGGCACCCCGGCATGCATTCCCGCCGCGAACCCGATCGTGCGGGGCTGCGCGAACAGGGGCAGGGTGGGAACGTCGCCCCACAGGATGCGTTCGGCCTCGGTCGCGAGTCCCGCGATGGCCGCGTTGTCCTTCGCCACGAGCAGGCCGTCGAGCAGTTCGTCGACGCGGCCGATCGAATAACCGCCGACGTTGCTGCCGGCCCCGGAGTGCAGTGCGTCGCGGGCGTGCTCCATGTCGGCTGCGCCACCGGCACCGGCGGCCGTGGCCGTCCCGACGAGGATCGCGTCGACCTCCCCCGCCGTCAGCTGCGACGGCGTGAAGGTGTCGGAGCCGGCGTCGACGATCTCGATGCCCGCCTCGCGGCAGGATTCGCCGATCAACTCGACGGTGCGCGCGCGGCGCTCGTCCGGTCCGAGATAGCCGATGCGGACCTGCATGCGGTCCTGACCGGAGGCCTCACGTTCGGAACGCGCGGCGTCGATGTCGACCTCGGCGTAGCCTTCGGCGGTCGGCACGGTCTGCGGGTACAGCGGCGAGTCGGGCGCCAGGAGCCGCGAGGTGATCGGGCCCGTGACGCCGTTCGACTCGTCGGACACGCCGAGTTCGTCGAACAGCTGTGTGCGAGGCGTGCACAGGGCGACGGCGCGGCGCGCCGCCGGGTCCTGGAAGACACCGCTCGTGGCGAACACCAGTTGTTCGAGGTTGCGTGAGACGACGGTGGAGACGTCGGCGCCGTCGCCGAGGTTGCTGTGGCCGACGGATCCCTCGGCCACGTCGACGACGTGGATGCGGCCGTCCTCCGCGGCCGCGGACGTGTCGGTGCCGCGCGGCCAGACGACGATGCGGTCGGTGCCCGGGGCGTTCCCCCACCACCGCTCGTTCGCGACGAGCGTCAGGCCGTCCTCGGCGGTGTACGACTCGAGGCGGTACGGGCCCGCGGACGGGAACAGCGCCGGATCGATCTCACCCGGGGTGAGGGTCCAGCCGGTGTTCCAGAACTCCGCGATGCGCCGGACGGCCTCGGTGTCGTTCGCCGTGATCGCTCCGACCAGGTCGGACACACCCGACCTTCCTGCCGCCACGTGGGCCGGCATCAGCTCGGTGGCCCCGAACAGCGCCTTCCAGTTCGTGTCCTCGCGGCCGGGTCGGAAGACGACGGTGGCCTCCTTCGACCCGGGCTGACAGTCGACCCGGTCGATGTCGGCGTAACCACCACGATGGGCAGCGTCGAACAGCGGGACCTGCTCGCCGGACTCGTCGGGAGCGGTGAAGCGTCCGCTCGACGCAGCCCAGGCCAGGACGAGGTCGTCGCAGGACATGGGCACACCGTCGGAGTAGACCGCGTCCGGCGACAGGCGGTACTGCACGGTGAGCCCCTCACCGGGCACGACCGAGGCAGTGCCGATGTCGGTGTCCGCGATCACCCGGCCCTGCGGACCGACGTAGCCGAAGCCCGGCAGCACCCGGGCGAACGCCTGGCGCGCGCCCGAGGCCGCACCGTCGACGGTGTTCGCGTTGTAGGTCGTCACCGTGTTGTCGATCGCGTACCCGATCGAGTGCACCGGTTCCTCGTCCGTGCCGCACGCGACGGTGGAGAACGCGAGTGTCGAGGCCACCGCCGCGCACGCGAGGAGCGTGCCGCGGCGCCTCGGCGACCGCCTCGTCGTCGGGTCGTTCCGCTCGCTCACCGCCATGTCAGGACCTTCTCTTGCCGCGCTTTCCGGTGGGTCGTGCCCCGGGGGCAGGGCCGCGACGGACCGTCGCCCGGTCGGGCAGGGATCCGGCGCCCTGCACCGTCGGCACCACCTTTGCGTCGACCGCGTCGGCCGACTGTGATCCGGCCGGCGTCCCGGCCTTCGCCGCGCGGGCGGCGGCCTCCTCCCGCTTGGCGAGCACCTTGCGGGTGTGCTTCGCGACCGGACCACGCCATTCCTCGAGCGTAACCAGCAACGGGGTCGCGAAGAAGATCGACGAGAAGGTACCGACGACGATGCCGACCAACTGGACGAGGGCGAGGTCCTTGAGCGTGCCCACACCGAGGAGCCACACCGCGATGACCATCAGCGCCAGCACCGGCAACACCGAGATGATCGTGGTGTTGATCGAGCGCATGAGCGTCTGGTTGACGGCGAGGTTGGCCTGCTCGGCGTAGGTGCGGCGGTGCAGGTGCAGGATGCCCCGGGTGTTCTCCTCGACCTTGTCGAAGACGACGACCGTGTCGTAGAGCGAGAAACCGAGGATCGTGAGCAGACCGATGACGGTCGCAGGACTGACCTCGAAGCCGACGAGGGCGTAGACACCCGCTGTCACGATGATGTCGAAGAACAGGGCGGTGATCGCTGCGATCGCCATGTTCCGCTGGTATCGGATCGTGATGTAGATGCTGACGATGACGAGGAAGACCACCAGCGCGATGAGCGCCTTGTTGGTGATCTGGCTTCCCCACGTCTCGCTGACGTCGGCGACGCTGATCGAGTTGCGGGACGGCTCACCGTCCGGCCCGGCGGGCTGGAACTCCTCGAACAGCGCGGTCTGCAACTCGGCGACCTGCTCGCCGTCGAGGGTCTCCGACCGGATCTGGACGGTCGCTCCGTCGCCGGCGCCGACAGTCTGCACCGCCTCGGGTTCGAAGCCGATGGTGTCGCTGAAGACGGTCTCGACTTCCTCGACGGAGACGCCCGGCACGGCCGGCATCTGGATGCGGGTGCCGCCCTCGAAGTCGATACCCCAGCTGAATCCGCGCAGCAGCATGCTGAGCAGGGCGATCAACACGATCACCGCGGTGACGATGTACCACCGCTTGCGGCGTCCGACGATCTCGAAGGCGCCCGTGCCGGTGTACAGACGGGACAGTCGGCTGTGTTGCGGCGCGGCCGTCGTCGTGGTCGTGTCGGTCATCGTCACGCCTCCTTCGCAGCGGTCGCGGCGACGAGACGACGCTCGTCGGCCACCTGCTGGATCGCGCCCAGACCGTTCACGCTCGGCTTGGACCAGAACTTCGACTTCGAGGCCAGGAACACCAGCGGCCAGGTCACCAGGAACACGACGACGACGTCGAGGATCGTGGTGAGGCCGAGGGTGAACGCGAAGCCGCGGACCTGACCGACGGCCAGGACGTAGAGCACGGCGGCGGCGATGAAGCTGACCGCGTTACCGGAGAGAATCGTGCGGCGGGCCCGTGCCCAGCCGCGCGGCACCGCGGAACGGAAACTCCGCCCCTCGCGGATCTCGTCCTTGATCCGTTCGAAGAACACGACGAACGAGTCGGCGGTCATGCCGATACCGATGATCAGACCGGCGACGCCGGCGAGGTCGAGCGTGAACCCGATGTATCTGCCGAGCAGCACCATGACCGCGTAGACCGCCATTCCCGAGAGAACGAGCGACAGCGCGGTGAGCAGTCCGAGCATCCGGTAGTACGCGAGGCAGAACAGGAGCACCAGCGCCAGACCCACCGCACCGGCGATCAGCCCGGCCTCGAGCGAAGCCAGACCCAGAGTGGCGGAGACGGTCTCGGCTTCGGATGCCACGAACGACAGCGGCAACGACCCGTACTTGAGGGTGTTCGCCAGCTCTGCGGCCTGCGTATTCGTGAACTGGCCGGTGATCGAGGTGGCGCTGCCGGCGGGGGTGGCGCCCTGGATCACGGGCGCGCTGACGACCTTCGAGTCGAGCACGAAGGCGGCCTGCTGACCGATGTTCGCGGCGGTGAACTGCGCCCACCTATTGCTGCCCTCGCTGTCGAAGGTCAGGCTGACCTCGTAGCGCGACTGCTGCTGATTGAAACCGGAGGTCGCGTCCTCGATCTGCTGGCCGTCGATGATGCTCGGGCCCAGCAGGTAGATCGCGGTGCCGTCGGTCGAGCACGCGACCAGCGGAAGCGCCGGGTCGTCGTTGCCGGCGAGCGGGTCGGCCGCGGAGCAGTCGAGGGCGAGAGCCGCCGCCTGCTGCACGGCGGGGTCCTCGCTCTGACGGGTGGCCTTGGCCGTGGCGATGTCTGCAGCCGCCTGTTCCTGCGGCGTGAGCGAGCCGTCGTTCTCGGGAGCCTCGGGTGCTCCGGAGGGCTCGGCCGGAGCCTGGGGCGCCTCGACGGGGGCCTCGGGCGTCTCGGCCGGTGCCGGGGCATCGGTGGGCGCGGTGGGATCCTGCGCCGGGAACGGACGTCCCTGCGGTTCGGGTGCGTCGGCGGGCGGAGCCTGGTCGGCCGGCGCGGGTTCACCGGGTGCCGGTTCGGCAGGGGCCGGTTCTGCGGGCAGCCCGCCCTCGGGGGTACCGGCACCGGGCTGCTCGGCGAGATCCTCGGCGGTCATGTTCGCGTCGATCGGTCCCCCGATCACCGGCCTGATGTACAGCCGGGCGGTCTGGCCCAGCGTCCTGGCCTGGGCGCTGTCCTCACCCGGGACGGTGATTACGAGGTTGTCGCCCTCGACGATCACCTCCGAACCCGACACACCGAGCCCGTTGACGCGGGTCTCGATGATCTGCTGGGCCTGGCGGAGGCTGTCCGGACTCGGGCTGCTCCCGTCGGGGGTTCGCGCGGTGAGGGTGACGCGGGTGCCACCCTGCAGGTCGATGCCCAGCTTCGGGGTGGGCGACTTGTCCCCGGTGAAGAAGACCAGTGCATACAACGCGGCGAGAATCACCCCGAACAGGGCGAGAGCGCGCACGGGATGCACCGATCCGTTGGAAGGTGCCACGGTCTGTCAGTCTCCTCGATGCGAGTGAGTGGTGGTCGGGTGCAGTCGCGCGGCGCTCGGCACCGGCACCGGAGACTCCGGTGCCGAAACCGTGCGTCGCGAATCGGCTGTCAGTACTCGGTCGGACGTCCCTCCGGCGGGTTCGCATCGTCGTCCTTGCGGAGCAGATCCGGATCCTGCGGGGTCTCGGTCTCGACGCGCTCCCGGATGACCAGACGCGACCAGGTCGTGACGACACCCGGCGCGATCTCGAGATCGACGGTGTCGTCGGCGAGGGCGGCCACCGTGGCGTGCAGACCCGCGGTGGTCATCACGCGGTCGCCGATGCGCAGGGAGTCCTGCAGCGCCGTCACCTTCTGCATCTCCTTCTTCTGACGCCGCACGCCCAGAAAGGTCGGGACGAGCAGTGCCAGGATCAGGAGAGGGAAGAGCAGTTCCATCGTTGAAGTCAGTCCTCGGTCGTTGTCGGTGGGTGGTGACGCGAGCGACACCAGCGGGTCGTGGTGGCGCATGCGGCACCACGACGTCGGGATCGGCCTCCACGGACCGACGCAGTAGACCAGTGTGCCATTCCCCGGGCGAGGGCCCTACCTCCGTACGTCCGGATCGTCCGGGTCGGACGGATCGACACCGCCCTCGAGGGTCGTGTCCGGGTCGTCCTCGAACAGCTCGAGCTGTGGTTCGCGCGCGCGCACCTCGATGCCCCCGGTGGCGGCCTCCGGCGGCGGGGTGAGGCCGAGCTGCAACCAAGCGGCCTGCGTGGCCACACGTCCGCGCGGAGTGCGCGCGACCATGCCGGCACGGACCAGGAACGGCTCGCACACCTCCTCGACGGTGGCGGGCTCCTCCCCCACGGCCACCGCGAGTGTCGACACGCCGACCGGGCCACCACCGAAACTGCGGACGAGTGCGCCGAGAACGGCGCGATCGAGACGATCGAGACCGATCGGGTCGACGTCGTACACCTCGAGCGCGGCCTGGGCCACGGCCCGGGTCACGACACCGTCGGCGCGCACGTCGGCGTAGTCGCGGACGCGGCGCAGCAACCGGTTGGCGATACGCGGCGTGCCGCGGGAGCGACCGGCGATCTCCGCGGCGGCGTCGTCGCGGAGAGCGATCCCGAGGATCGATGCGGAGCGGTGCAGGATGCGCTGCAGCTCGGGGGGCTCGTAGAAGTCCATGTGCGCAGTGAAACCGAACCGGTCGCGCAGCGGGCCGGTGAGGGCACCGGAACGGGTGGTCGCGCCGACGAGGGTGAAGGGTGCGACCTCGAGCGGGATGGACGTCGCGCCGGGCCCCTTGCCCACCACGACGTCGACGCGGAAGTCCTCCATCGCCAGATACAGCATCTCCTCGGCCGGTCGGGCGATGCGGTGGATCTCGTCGATGAACAGCACGTCGCCCTCCGCGAGGTTCGACAGCATCGCAGCGAGATCACCGGCGCGTTCGAGCGCGGGACCGGAGGTCAGTCTCAGTGACGTGCCGAGTTCGGCGGCGATGATCATCGCCATCGACGTCTTGCCGAGACCGGGCGGACCGGACAGGAGGATGTGATCGGGAGTGCCGCCGCGCAGCTTCGCTCCTCGCAGAACGAGCTGCAGCTGTTCGCGGACCCGCGGTTGCCCGATGAAGTCGTCGAGACTGGTCGGGCGCAGACTGGTCTCGATGTCGCTGTCGGAGGGCAGATGCTCCGCCGTGACCGGCGACCGCTCGCGGTCGGCCGATGCAGCATCGAATTCGCGGGCCGCTCCTGCGGCCTCGAACTCACGGTACTCGTCGGTCACCGCGACCTACCCAGCAGCTTGAGCGCCGAGCGCAGTGCCGTCGAGACGTCGGCGCCCGACTCCTCGGCAAGGACCTTGTCGGCGGCCGGTTCGGCCTGACGCGGCGTGAATCCGAGGCCGACCAGCGCCTCGACGATCTGGTCGCGCAGCGGCGAGGCACCGGCCGCGACAGGCGACGATCCCGTGGCGCCGAAGGCCGCGACCTTGTCGCGCAGTTCGACGATCATGCGTTCGGCGCCACGCTTGCCGATCCCGGGTACCCGCGTCAGCGCTGCGGTGTTGCCGTCGGCGAGAGCCGCACGCAGCGCATCGGGTTCGAGGACGGCGAGCGTGGCCATGGCGAGCCGGGGGCCGACGCCGCTGACCGTCTGCAGCAGGCCGAACAGTTCGCGCGCCTCGGCGTCCACGAAGCCGTACAGCGTCATGGAGTCCTCGCGCACGATCATCGCGGTGGCGAGTCTGGCCTGCTCGCCGCGCCGGAGACCGGCGAGGGTCGCAGGTGTGGTGTTGATCCGATAGCCGATCCCACCCGCCTCGATCACCACGTGGTCGAGGGCTATGTCGAGTACCTCGCCGTGTACCGAGGCGATCACCGGCTACCTGCCTTCCGTGCGGCCGACTGTTCGCGCAGCCGCTCCTCGTAGCGTTTCTTCTGCTGGGCGGCCGCAGCTTCGGCGGCCGCGAGTCTGGCGATCAGCGGGGCCCGCCAACAGTGTGCGACGGCCAGCGCGAGCGCGTCGGCGGCGTCGGCGGGCTTCGGCGCGGCGTCGAGCTTGAGGATGCGGGTGATCATCGTGGTCACCTGCTTCTTGTCGGCCGTGCCACTGCCGGTGACCGCGGCCTTCACCTCGCTCGGCGTGTGGAACATGACCGGGATCGAGCGACGCGCCGCAGCCAGGGCGACGACGCCGCCGGCCTGCGCGGTGCCCATCGCGGTGCGCACGTTGTGCTGGGAGAACACGCGCTCGATCGCGACGACGTCGGGCTTGTAGCGGTCCATCCACTCCTCGACCGAGTCGGAGACCTTGAGGAGCCGGTGCTCGAGGTCGAGTTCGGGCGAGGTGCGGATGACACCGACGGCGACGGGGATCACGTCGCGTCCGCGTCCCGTGTCGACCATCCCCAGACCACATCGGGTCAGACCGGGGTCGACACCCATCACGCGCACCCGACTCACCTCTCGACACCCGAATACGGCCGGGTTTCCGACGCCTTCGACGGACCCGACCTTGCTTCGCACGATTGCGAACGCCTGTTCGAGAGCATAGCGGCCGGGATCGGGTGCCGGGAGACCGACACGCGACCCCGGCCGCTGTGACAAGTACGACGAGCGTCGCTCGTGGACGACTACGACGAGAGCGTCGCTCAGGCGTCGAGTTCGGCGAGGACGTCGTCGGAGATGTCGACGTTCGTGTAGACGTTCTGCACGTCGTCGCAGTCTTCGAGCGCGTCGACCAGCTTCATGACCTTGCGTGCACCCTCGGCGTCGACCGGCACCTCGACGGACGCCCGGAAATCGGGGTCGGCCGAGTCGTAGTCGATGCCGGCGTCGACGAGAGCCGTACGCACGGCGATCAGGTCGGACGCCTCGGAGACGATCTCGAAGGAGTCGCCGAGATCGTTGATCTCCTCGGCACCCGCTTCGAGGACGACCTCGAGGATCTCGTCCTCGGAGCGGCCGTTCTTCTCGAGCACGACGACGCCCTTGCGGGTGAACAGGTAGGCGACCGAACCCGGATCGGCCATGTTGCCGCCGTTGCGGGTCATCGCCGTGCGGACCTCGCCCGCGGCGCGGTTGCGGTTGTCGGTCAGACACTCGATGAGCAGCGCGACACCGTTGGGGCCGTAGCCCTCGTAGGTGATGGTCTGCCAGTCGGCACCGCCGGCTTCCTCACCGCCGCCACGCTTGCGGGCACGCTCGATGTTGTCGTTCGGGACCGAGCTCTTCTTCGCCTTCTGGATGGCGTCGAACAGGGTCGGGTTACCCGCCGGGTCGCCACCACCGGTCCGAGCCGCCACCTCGATGTTCTTGATGAGCTTCGCGAACATCTTGCCGCGCTTGGCATCGATGACCGCCTTCTTGTGCTTGGTGGTGGCCCATTTGGAGTGGCCGCTCATTCGCTTCGAGCCCCTTCCGGAGAAGTGTGGTCGGCGTCAACCGACAGGTCGGAGAGTCGATTCTACTCGCTCCCGGTGTGGGCCACCGGCACGGTGGCCGTGTCGTCATGTCGCCGAGGCCGTCGGGCGCACCCGAGGTCGGGTCGCCGAGCGCACGGTCTCCACGAACAGCCGATGCACGCGATGGTCACCGGTGATCTCGGGGTGGAAGGACGTCGCGATCACAGCGCCCTGCCGCACTGCGACCACCCGGCCCGCCGCCGGCCCGTCCGGAACCGTGGCCAGGACCTCCACGTCGGGCCCGATCTCCTCCACCCACGGGGCTCGGATGAACACCGCGCGCACCGGCCCGTCGCCGAGACCCGTCATCGGCAGGTCGGTCTCGAACGAGTCGACCTGCCGGCCGAAGGCGTTGCGGCGCACCACGATGTCGAGGGCGTCGAGGTGTTCGGCGTCCTCGGTGGTGTCGAGCACCCGGGAGGCGAGCAGGATCATGCCGGCACACGAACCGTAGGCGGGCAGCCCGGCCTCCAACCGGGCCCGCAGCGGTTCGAGCAGATCGAACACACGCAGCAGACGGCTGACCGTAGTGGATTCGCCTCCCGGAAGGACGATGCCGTCGACCTCGTCGAGTTCGCGTTCGCGACGCACCGCGATCGTCCGCGCGCCTGCCTCCTCGAGAGCGCTGCGATGTTCGCGGACGTCGCCCTGCAATGCCAGGACGCCGATCGTGGGAGAGGAAATGGTCACCGTTGCCTGCCTGTCCGTTCGGGGTCGCCGATGCGCAGGCACTTTGTAGGGACGTCTTCGTCGGGGACGCCCTCGTTCAGGACTCGCGCAGGTACCGCGTGAGTCCTTCCTGCACCACCGCCGCGACCATGTTGCCGTTGCGATCGAAGATCCGCCCCTGGGTCAGTGCGCGCCCCAGCCCGGCGGAGGGTGACGTCTGGTCGTAAAGCAGCCAGTCGTCGGCGCGGAACGGCCGCAGGAACCACATCGCGTGGTCCAGCGATGCACCCTGCGTCCGTTCGTCGTCGTGGCCGACACTCGCCGAGCCGAGCAACGTCATGTCGCTCATGTACGCGAGCGTGCACACGTGGAAGACCGGGTCGTCGGGGAGGATCTCGCGGGACTTGAACCACAGCTGCTGCTGTGCAGCCATCCTGCTCGACGAGTCCATCCGGTCGCGGGGAACGAACCGGAAGTCCCATTCGGCCCATTCCTTCTTCGCCCACAGCAGGGTCGCGTCGTCGACCACAGTCTCCGGATCGGGCAGTTCCTCCGGAGCCGGCACCCGCGGAATCGTGTCCTGGTGCTCGATCCCCTCGTCGCGTACGTGGAACGACGCCGACATCGTGAAGATCGCCTTGCCGTCCTGGACGGCCGTCACGCGCCGGGTGCAGAAGGAGCGGCCGTCGCGGATCCGGTCGACGAGGTAGACGATCTGCATCGTCGGGTTCCCCGGCCGGAGGAAGTAGCCGTGCAGCGAGTGGACCCCGAATGCGGGATCGACAGTGCGGACCGCCGACACGAGCGCCTGACCGGCCACCTGACCACCGAACGTCCGCGGCAGCAACGTCTCCGTCGCTATGCCCCGGAAGATGTCGTTCTCGATCTGTTCGAGCGCCAGGATCTGCTCGATCTTCGCCATGGGAACTCCTTCTGTGCACCGTACGCAAGAAGGCTAGCTGCACGGAGGTGTGCCGAACGCCGTGTCCCCGGAAGGTGGCGAGAGAACCGGGATCGCTATCGAGTAGCGAATATGACACCCTCGGGAGAACGGAGGGGGTGCAATGCGACAAGTCACCGATATGGTGCGCAGGAGCAGCGTGACGATCACGGGCAACCGACAGGGCCCGGTGGTCGTCCTCGCGCACGGTTTCGGCTGCGACCAGCACCTGTGGCGCCTGATGATCCCGCTGCTCGAACCCGACTTCACCGTGGTGCGGTTCGACCACGTCGGCTCCGGGCGTTCCGATGCGACCGCCTGGGACTCCCAGCGCTACTCGCGGATGGAGACCTACGCCGAGGACGTCGTGGACCTGTGCCGGAGCCTGGATCTCGGGCAGGTGCTCTTCGTCGGCCACTCGGTGAGCGCATCGATCGGTGTCCTCGCGGCGGCCGCTGCCCCGGAGGTCTTCTCCGGTCTCGTGCTGCTCGCGCCGTCCCCGCGCTTCATCGACGATCCGGCCAGCGGATACCGAGGTGGGTTCAGCACCGACGACATCGACGAGCTGCTCGAATCCCTCGAGGCGAACTATCTGGGCTGGACCGAGTCGATGGCGCCGGTCATCATGGGCAATCCCGAGCGACCGGAGCTCGGCGACGAACTCGCCGAGATCTTCTGCCGCACGGATCCTGAGGTGGCGCGCGTCTTCGCCCGGGTGACCTTCCTGTCCGACAACCGCTCCGACCTGGCCGCGGTGTCGGTGCCCACGCTCGTCGCCCAGTGCGCCCACGATGCGATCGCTCCGCGCGAGGTCGGTGCCTTCGTTCACGAGCAGATCCCCGGGAGCGAACTCGTGACCCTGAACGCGACCGGCCACTGCCCGCAGCTCAGCGCACCCGAAGAGACAGCAGCCGCGATCGCGGCGTTCGCGCGCCGATCGGGGTGACGGCGACGACCGATCGAACCCTCGATCCCCGTATCCGACACGGCGATGCGCTGTACGACAACGCGCCGTGCGGATTCCTGACGACGCTCCCGGACGGCCGGATCACGGAGATCAACCGGACCTTGACGGACTGGCTCGGGTTCACGAGCGACGAACTGGTCGGCAAGCGGTACTTCTCGGACCTTCTCAGCGTGGGCGGCCGCATCTACCACGAGACCCACTACGCGCCGCTCCTCCTCATGCACGGACAGATCAACGGGATCGCCCTCGAACTCGTCCGTGCCGACCGGACCCGGCTGCCGGTCCTGGCCGCCTCGGTGGTCGAGCCGGACGCCGAGGGCAGGCCCACGCTGATCCGCACGATGCTGTTCGATGCCCGCGAGCGCCGCGCCTACGAGACGGAACTGCTCCGTGCCCGTCGCGAGGCCGAACTCGAGCGTGAGCGGCTCCGCACGATCAACGCCACACTCCAGGCGACCCTTCTTCCGCCGAGCCTGCCCGCGGTACCGGGACTCGAGGTCGACGCGTACTACCACATCGCGTCCCCCGACGAGGTCGGCGGCGACTTCTACGACCTGTTCCCCGCGCGCGCCGGCACGTGGGGGCTGTTCCTCGGCGATGTGTGTGGAAAGGGCGCTCGCGCAGCGGCGGTGACGTCGATCGTCCGCTACACGCTGCGCGCCGCGGCGGTCTACGAGACGGTCCCGTCCGCGGCGCTCAGGACGCTCAACACCACCCTGCTCGACGAACGCGACAGCGAAACGCGAGCCCCCTTCTGCACGCTCACCTTCGGCACGGTCGCGCCCGATCCGGACACCGGACGGGTCGACATCCGTCTCGCCTCGGGTGGGCATCCGCCGCCGCTCCTCGTGCGCGCGAACGGCAACGTCGACTATCTCCCCACGATCGGCGGACAGCTGATCGGAATGCTGCCCACGCCGCGGCTCGTCGAGCACACCTTCGCGCTGCGCCCCGGCGACACGCTGCTGCTGTACACCGACGGGGTGACCGAGGCCCTCGTCTCCGGTGAGACCCGTGAACGCTTCGGGGAGGACCGGCTCCTCGAGCACGTCCGCGCATCGAAACCGACGAGCGCGGCGGAAGCGGTCGGGGCCGTCCGCGAGGCGCTCGCGACGCTCGGGGCGGGCGTGCAGGACGACGTCGCCCTGCTCGCCCTGCACGCGCCCCGGTAGAACGATCACCAGCCGCGTTCGGCGAGCCGGTGGGGCTGCGGGATCTCGTCGACGTTGATACCGACCATCGCCTCGCCGAGGCCCCGCGAGACCTTCGCGAGCACGTCGGGATCGTCGTGGAAGGTGGTGGCCTTGACGATCGCGGCCGCACGCTGGGCGGGGTTGCCCGACTTGAAGATTCCGGATCCGACGAACACGCCCTCGGCCCCGAGCTGCATCATCATCGCGGCGTCGGCGGGGGTGGCGATGCCACCGGCGGTGAAGAGGGTGACGGGCAGCTTGCCGGCGCGGGCGACCTCGACGACGAGGTCGTAGGGGGCCTGCAATTCCTTGGCGGCGACGTAGAGCTCGTCCTCGGGAAGCGAGCTCAGGCGCCGGATCTCCTGGCGGATCCGGCGCATGTGGGTCGTGGCGTTCGAGACGTCGCCGGTGCCGGCCTCGCCCTTGGAGCGGATCATCGCCGCGCCTTCGTTGATACGGCGCAGTGCCTCTCCGAGATTCGTTGCGCCGCACACGAACGGCACGGTGAACGCGAACTTGTCGATGTGGTTCTCGTAGTCGGCGGGGGTGAGCACCTCCGACTCGTCGATGTAGTCGACCCCGAGGGCCTGCAGGACCTGCGCTTCGACGAAGTGGCCGATGCGCGCCTTGGCCATGACGGGGATCGAGACGGCCTCGATGATGCCGTCGATCATGTCGGGATCGCTCATGCGCGACACGCCGCCCTGCGCGCGGATGTCGGCGGGCACGCGTTCGAGGGCCATGACCGCCACCGCGCCGGCGTCCTCGGCGATCTTCGCCTGTTCGGGGGTCACCACGTCCATGATCACCCCGCCCTTGAGCATCTCGGCCATGCCACGCTTGACGCGGGCGGTACCGGTGACGGGGGCGGTGTCGGGGCTGGTCACGATGGGAGTCCTCCTCGGTGGACGGATCGGCGAAAGCTGCCGGCGCACGGGCGACGGGCAGCGGAACCGAGCCTAGGGGCGCAGCCGAGCCGGTCCTATAGCCAGTTCGGAACAACTGGACTGCCTCACACCGGTCCACTCCTCGGACGGGCACTGAAGATCCTGCGTATTCCCGAAAGGAACCGTCCAGTTTCACGAACTGGATCTCTACGTGAGAGGCCCTGCGGCCGGACCGAAAGGGTTCAAAATTTCACTGGATCGCGCGGATCTCCGGCTCCAGCCGCCGCGTCGCGACCTGCCTCGCCTCATCGAGGAGCTCGGGCAGATCGTGCGGGTAGACCGGGTTCCCGGACCGCACCAGCGCCTGCAGTTCGTCGTCGTCGAACCAGCGATGGTCGAGGCGCATGCTCCGTTCGAGATCGGTGAAGCCGTCTGCAGCGGGTTCGAAGGACGGCACCCGCACCGAGAAGAACAGCTCCTCCGAGTGCAGGACCTCACCGTTGAACGGGAAGACGGCCACGCGCCGCCACATCGGCCCGCACAGGAGGTCGCGCTCGACCCGCAGACCGGTCTCCTCGGCGAGCTCCCGGAGCGCGGCCGTCGCCAGGTCCTCGCCGGGCTCGACGGCGCCACCGATCGTGAACCAGAAGTGCCGCTCGGGCACCGCGGGGTCGTGTCCGCGCAGCAGCAGGACCCGGCCGTCCTCGTCGAGCACGACGACGCGAGCCGACGTGCGTGCCCGATCCGGCACCGGGGTGGTCCGCGAAGCGGGAGCAGGGGCCGCTCCTGAGGAAGGGGACGTGCCGGGAACGGCCGGAGGCGCGGTGGCGACCGCACCCGCCCGCTCGGCAATCTCGAAATAGGTGGGCAGCGGCGCGGTTCCCCCGAGGTGCAACCAGCGGACCGGCCGTCGGGTGCGCAACGCCAGGGTGTCGCGCACCGCGTCGTTGTGGAAACGACGGGCGATGAGCACCCGCGCCTCCGCGTCGGCGAGCTCGGCCACGAGTTGGGGGCGCAGCCGGCCGGTCTCGAGCCGTGCCAAGGAGGCCGACAACGCGTTCTCGGCCTCCTCGCGCCGGGCGCGGTCCGCACGTTCGGCAGTATCGGCGAGCAGGGCGAGTGTGCGTCCCTCCGGGACCGGGATCGACGCCACGATGCTCCGCACGACCGCCGCGCGACGCGCCAGGGCCGCATCGAGTGCCTGCCAGGACAGATCCGAGCGCACATGGAGGCGGTCGAGTCGGTTGGCGGTGGAATAGGCCCACACACCGATCGCCACGACCACGGCGGCGATCAGCGACAGGACGAGGATCGTCACCGCGCTGACGGTCACGACCGGACCTCCCGCACCGGGCCGGCACCGACGGTGACGGTCTCGTAGACCCGCAGGATCTGATCTGCGACCACCGGCCAGTCGTACGCTTCGACCACCGTGGATCCGAAGTCGACCAATGCCTGCCGGCGGTCGTCGTCGTCGAGGACCTCGAGGAGTCCACGCGCGAGCGCATCGGCATCGGCGACCGGGACGAGGACCCCGGCCTGCCCGTCGCGCAGTACCCGGCGGAAGGCGTCGAGCTGGGAGGCGACGACCGCCGTCCCCGCGGCCATGGCCTCGACGAGCACGATGCCGAAGCTCTCACCACCGAGGTTCGGCGCGCAGTACACGTCGGCGCTGCGCATCGCGGACGCCTTCTCGTCGTCGTCGACCTGCCCGAGCAGCCGCAAGTGCCGGAAGTAGCGTCCCGCTTCCTTCCGCAAGCGGTCCTCGTCACCGCGCCCGACCACGAGGATCTCGATGTCGGGATGTCGGGCGACGAGCGCCGGCAACGCGCCGAGCAGGATCTCCATGCCCTTGCGGGGTTCGTCGTACCGGCCGAGGAAGAGCACCGTGCGGCCCGCTCGCGGGTAGCCCGGCAGCAGCGGGGCGTGCCGGAAGAACGGCACGTCCACACCGTTGGGGATCTCGACCGCATCGGCACCGAGAGAGGTGACCTGCCACCGCCGGGCCAGCTCGGACACCGCGATCCGGCCGCTGATCTTCTCGAGATAGGGCTGCAGGACACCCTGGAAGGTGCTGAGCACCAGCGATTTCGTCGTCGACGTGTGGAAGGTCGCGACGATCGGTCCTTCCGCCACCTTGAGCGCGAGCATCGACAGGCTCGGCGCGTTCGGTTCGTGGATGTGGAGGACGTCGAAATCGTTGTCGTTGATCCACCGGCGGACCCGGGCATAGGAGACCGGACCGAAACTCAGGCGCGCGACGGACCCGTTGTACGGGATCGCGACGGCGCGACCGGCGGAGACGACGAAGTCGGGCAGGGGCGTCGTCTCCGACGCGGGTGCCAGCACACTCACCTCGTGCCCGCGGCCGATGAGGACCTCCGCGAGATCCACGACGTGTGCCTGTACTCCACCGGGAACGTCGAAGGAGTACGGGCAGACCATCCCGATCCTCACCTACGCCTCCATCCGGGCGCGGCGAGCCTCCGACAAGTCGTCGAGCCACAACGGCTGCAGCATGTGCCAGTCCTCGGGGTGGGCGGCGATGTTGGCGGCGAACCGGTCGGCGAGGGCCTGTGTGGCAGCGTCGATCCCGACACTCACGTCGAGCTCCGGATCCACGCGAAACCCCCAGCCGTCCTCGGTGAACCAGCAGTGCACCGGCAACAGTGCCGCACCGGTGTCGATGGCCAGTTTCGCCGGTCCGGCGGGCATGCGGGTGGGTTCGCCGAAGAAGGTGACCGGCACTCCCTTGCGGGCGAGGTCGCGTTCGCCGAGCAGGCACACGATCCGGTTGTCGCGCAACCGCGCGGCAAGCTCCCCGAACGGCGGCGTCTCCCCGCCGCTCGAGGGGAAGATCTCGAAACCGAGACCCTCGCGGTAGTCCACGAAACGGCGGTAGAGGGACTCGGGACGCAGGCGCTCGGCGACCGTGGTCAATCCGCCGAAGTAGCGGACGCACCACACGCCGGCGAGATCCCAGTTCCCACTGTGGGGCAGCGCCAGGATCGCGCCGCGACCGGCGGCGAGCGCCGCCTCGATGTGCTCACGGCCCTCGATGGACGAATCGATCGACTTCGCGGTCGCGTCGAGATCCATCGACGGCAGGCGGAACGCCTCGCGCCAGTAGCGCGCGTAGGACCGGACCGACCGGCGGATCAGATCGTCGGGCACCTCGTGCGGCTGTACCCCGAGCACCCGCGCGAGGTTGCGGCGCAGTTGCTGCGGTCCGCCGCCACGGCGCGCCGCATGGTCGGCGCCGGCGTCGAACAACCGTCGCGCGACGCCGTCGGGCAGTGCCCGGACCAGGCGCCAGCCACCCGCGTACGCGAGATCGGACGCCTTCTCGCCGACACTCACTGTGCTCCCCCGTCGTCCCGGGTCTCCGTCGTCCCCCCGGCCGGGGGCGTGATGGGAAGCAGTTCGCGCGCACCCGCGGAGTTGCGGACGGCGAGCACCCGCTGGAAGACGGTGATCACCGATCCGACGACGAGCAGCCACATGGCGATGTGGATCGCCCAGTCGAGTCCGAGGCCGGTGAGACCGGCGCCGACGAGCACGATCACGAGCCGGTCGGGTCGTTCGATCAGACCGCCGTCGGCGGACAGTCCACTCGCTTCGGCCCGCGCCTTCGCGTACGAGATGACCTGCGAGGTCACCAGACAGAGCAGGGTGGCGACGAACAGCGGACGGCTCTGCTCATGGTAGACGGCCCACCACGCGAGACCGGCGAAGATCGCGCCGTCGGCGACCCGGTCGCAGGTCGCGTCGAGAACCGCGCCGAAGCGCGTTCCGCCACCGCGGGCCCGGGCCATGGCTCCGTCGAGCATGTCGAACATGACGAACAGCCAGATCACCATCGCACCCCAGAACAGGTGTCCCATGGGGAACAGGGTCACGGCGGCGGCGATCGTGGCGACGGTGCCGACGAGTGTGACGGCGTCCGGAGTCAGGCCGGTACGGATCAGCGCCTTGCCGAGCGGCGCGGTGACCTTCGACACCGACGCACGCCCGAAGAAGCTCAGCATCCCGCGACCCCTGTCTTCCTGTCCGACCGTTGTGTCCGGAATCCGATCCTGCCACGAGTAGGGCCGGGAATGCGCAGTCGGCCCGCAGCGGATCGACACGCGAACGGCACCACGGCCGTACGATGCGATCGCGACGACTCGGGGAAGGCTGTCACTCGTCCCATGCCGAGGCGAGCAGTGCACGGGTGTCGCGCAGCAACTGCACCATGACCTTCGACCCACCGAGGACGGTGATGAAGTTGGCGTCGCCGCCCCAGCGCGGCACGACGTGCAGGTGGAGATGCTCGGCCAGCGAGCCTCCCGCCGCGGCACCGAGGTTGAGGCCGACGTTGAAGCCGTGCGGACGCGAGACGCGCTTGATGACGCGGAGCGCCCGCTGCGCGAACTGCATGAGTTCGGCGCTCTCCTCGGGCGTCAGGTCCTCGAGGTTGGCCACCCGGCGATACGGTACGACCATCAGGTGCCCCGGGTTGTACGGGTACAGGTTGAGCACCGCGTACACCGTTTCGCCGCGAGCGACGACGAGACCTTCCTCGTCGGACATCTTCGGGATATCGGTAAAGGGTTCGTACGGCTCGTCGCGACCTCGCGGGGACTCGGTGATGTACGACATCCGGTGCGGCGACCACAGGCGCTGCAGGTGGTCGGACTCCCCCACACCGCGATCGACCATCGACGCGGGGCTGTCGTCGGTCGCGGGGATGTCGGCCGGCCCCGGAGTGCGATCGCCCGTCACGACGGGCTGCCTTCCCCACCGGAACCGACGAGCTCGGCGGTGGGCGAGGCGTTCTCGCGGCGACGGACCCATTCGGTCACGATCCGCACGGCCTCGTCGACCGGCACGCCGTTGACCTGCGTGCCGTCGCGGAAACGGAAACTGACCGCGCCCGCCGCGACGTCGCGCTCACCGGCGAGCAGCATGAACGGCACCTTCTGCGTGGTGTGGGTGCGGATCTTCTTCTGCATACGGTCGTCGGAGACGTCGACCTCGGCCCGGATCCCCTGAGCCTTCAGCTTGCCCACGACGTCGAACAAGTGGTCCTCGAAGTCCGCGGCCACAGGAATGCCCACGACCTGGACGGGCGAGAGCCACGCCGGGAAGGCACCGGCGTAGTGCTCGGTGAGCACGCCGAAGAACCTCTCGATCGACCCGAAGAGCGCCCGGTGGATCATGACGGGCCGGTGTTTCGCCCCGTCGGTGCCGGTGTACTCGAGCTCGAATCGCTCCGGCAGATTGAAGTCGAGCTGGATCGTCGACATCTGCCAGCTGCGGCCCAGGGCGTCCTTGACCTGCACCGAGATTTTCGGACCGTAGAAGGCCGCACCGCCCGGATCGGGGACGAGGTGCAGACCCGAGGCCTCGGCGACCTCGCGCAGGGTGTCGGTCGCGACGTCCCACAGCTCGTCGCTGCCGACGAACTTCTTGGGATTCTTCGTCGACAGTTCGAGGTAGTAGTCGTCGAGCCCGTAATCCTTCAGCAGGTCGAGGATGAACTTCAGGACGCTGGTGAGCTCGTCGCGCATCTGCTCCGGGGTGCAGAAGATGTGCGCGTCGTCCTGCGTCATGCCGCGCACACGGGTGAGCCCGTGGATCACACCGGACTTCTCGTAGCGGTAGACGGATCCGAACTCGAACATGCGAAGCGGCAGCTCGCGGTACGAGCGGCCTCGCGAACGGAAGATCAGGTCGTGCATCGGGCAGTTCATCGGCTTGAGGTAGTAGTCCTGACCCGGCTTGCGAACCGTGCCGTCCTCGTTGAGCTCCTCGTCGATGTGCATCGCCGGGAACATGCCGTCGCGGTACCAGTCGAGGTGACCGGAGACCTCGTAGAGGTGGCCCTTGGTGATGTGCGGCGAGTACACGAACTCGTAGCCGGCCTCGACGTGCCGCTGACGCGAGTAGTTCTCCATCTCCTGGCGGATGATGCCGCCCTTCGGATGGAAGACCGGCAGTCCCGAGCCGAGCTCGTCGGGAAACGAGAACAGGTCGAGTTCGGTGCCGAGCTTGCGGTGGTCGCGGCGCTCGGCCTCGGCGAGGAGTTCGAGGTGCGCGTCGAGCGCCTCGGTGGACTCCCAGGCCGTGCCGTAGATGCGCTGCAGGCCGGCGTTGTCCTGGTCGCCGCGCCAGTAGGCCGCGGAACTGCGCGTGAGCTTGAACGCCGGGATGAACTTGGTGGTGGGCACGTGCGGGCCGCGGCACAGGTCCTTCCAGACGAGCTCACCCGTGCGGGGGTTGAGGTTGTCGTAGATGGTCAGTTCCTTGCCGCCGACCTCCATCACCTCGGGGTCCGGCTCGAAGTCACTGCTTCCTGCCTTGTCGTCGATGAGTTCGAGTTTGAACGGTTCGTCCTTCAATTCCTCGCGGGCGTCCTCGAGGCTGTCGACGACGCGACGCGAGAAGCGCTGGGCATCCTTGACGATCTTCTTCATCCGCTTCTCGAGCTTCGCGAGATCTTCGGGCGTGAAGGGACGCTCGACCTGGAAGTCGTAGTAGAAGCCGTCGCGGATGGGCGGGCCGATGCCGAGCTTCGCCTCCGGGAACTCCTGCTGCACGGCCTGTGCGAGCACGTGGGCGGCCGAGTGGCGGATGACGCTGCGACCGTCCTCGGTGTCGGCGCCGACGGCCTCGACCTCGACGTCCGATTCCGGCGTCCACGAAAGATCGTGCAGCGTGCCTTCCGAGTCGCGGACGACCACGATCGTCTCGGGTCCCTTGGTGGGCAGACCCGCGTCACGGACCGCCGCGCCCGCAGTGGTCCCCGCGGGCACCCGGACGATCGTGGCTGGTTTCGCGGATGCGGGCGTGGTCACTGTGACGGACTCCTCGGCTCGATGCCTGATACGTGGTCGTCGCCGGACGCGTGCTGCGGTCGACGATCGCGAGCACACGGCAACTTCATCATGCTATCGACATCCGCCCGGGCAGCGAACACAGGGAGCCGAGCGGAGAAACTCAGAGGTGGTTGAGACCCGTCAGCACCCGTTCGAGCAGTTCGACGTTCGGTCCCACCTTGTCGGCCGTGCGGTGCACGGTGATCTCGCCGGTCGCCGCGAGATCCCCGACGAGCACGCGCGCGACACCGAGCGGGATCTGCGCGAGGGCCGCGATCTCCATGATCGATCTCGGCTGGGCGCACAACGCCAGCACGAGGCGATGCTCGTCCATCGCCGGACCGGACTCACTGCCCATCGCGGAGGGGACGGCCGACACGAGCACTTCGAGAGGCAGCTCCACCTCGGCTCGGGTGCGTCCCCCGCTCCGCACGAACGGGCGCACGAACGACGACGTCTCTGACTGGTTCATGTCCTCGATTCCCACACTGGTCCCGGTGCCCGCATTCCGGCCGGCCGGCTGCGCTGCACCGCCCGACAACGCTCTGTCGACCGACAACGCTCTGTCGACCGGCTGCGCTGTGTCGACCGGCTGCGCTGCGGGACGGTACATCTCGGCTGCCGTGACCTCGTCCACGACGGGGCCCGGCTCGCGGTGATTCCGTACCGGCACGGCGTGATCCGCCGGCCGCCGACGTCGACGGGACCGACCGGATCCGAATCTCGCTCCGGTCGCCCCCACGACCGGCCATTCGCTGTCCGCAACGCTCATCCGGACGTGCCCTCCTCGACGACCACGATCCTGCCATCACTACGCGCACTTCGGCCACAAGCACCACAGCTGTGCCCACACGACACGCGTGGTCGGGCCCGAGGGGGCCGTTGCGGTTCGAAGGAAACAAGCGCTCGCGGGCGACCACCCGACCGGGCGCCACGCACGCTCAACGATTTCATCAAGGTACGACAAAAGGCACCCCTGCGGGGGTGCCTTTCGTCACTGCCGATCTCGGTGGTCCCGGCTGGGATCGAACCAGCGACCTCCCCGGTGTGAACGGGACGCTCTTCCACTGAGCCACGGGACCGGGCCGCTCCGCAGCGGCTCGAACGAGATGGAACACTAACACGCTCCCGCCATGAAGACGAATCGCCTGGTCCCAGCGTTTCGACGCGGATGTTCCGTGCAGCGCGTTCGGGTGGCGCCTCTCGCGCGCGTACGCGAGCGGGCAGGAGACCGTGCTCGTAGAGACGAGAAGGCGCACCCGGAGCCCCGGGACGTGGACGGCCCTCAACTCGGGAGGACCGGGGAACGCAAGTGTCGGCCGGAGCGACACGAGCGGGGGACGCGGGCTCGGCCTCCGAAGCCCTATTCGTCGCCTCCCGCAGGGGTCATCAGCCCGTCACCTTCGCGAGATCTGCCGGTTTTCTGCCGTTGACCTGCGGATTTGTGCGTTTCGTAGATGCTCGGCTACTGTTTTGAACCGCACCACGGAGAGCACGACGCCGAACGGTGCGAATGCGGATGTAGCGCAGCTGGTAGCGCATCACCTTGCCAAGGTGAGGGTCGCGGGTTCGAATCCCGTCATCCGCTCGAGAGGTTGGACTCGACCTTTTACGGTGGAGTGGCCGAGTGGTGAGGCAACGGCCTGCAAAGCCGTGCACACGGGTTCGATTCCCGTCTCCACCTCGCGCGATTAGCTCAGCGGGAGAGCGCTTCCCTGACACGGAAGAGGTCACTGGTTCAATCCCAGTATCGCGCACCAGGTTCGACCAGCACGTGGGCCGAGCCGGTTCACCGAAAGAACGTGCACATGCGGATGTAGCGCAGCTGGTAGCGCATCACCTTGCCAAGGTGAGGGTCGCGGGTTCGAATCCCGTCATCCGCTCCATTCCGGCGATCACCATGCCGGCGCGATTAGCTCAGCGGGAGAGCGCTTCCCTGACACGGAAGAGGTCACTGGTTCAATCCCAGTATCGCGCACAGAAGATGAAGGCTCCCTTCGAATTTCGAAGGGAGCCTTCATTCGTTCGTGGAGACGCATTCGTTCGTGGAGACCGCCGATCGTCCGGGCCACCCGGTGAGAATCCGGCAACGGGTGATCCGGTGCGGAGGTATTCCCCCGCACCGGACCGGCGCGTCACGCGCCGAGCGTGTTGATCCCCGCGATCATCGCCCGCAGCGACGACTCGTTGCCGGTCTCGCCCGTGCCCATCACCCAGGTCGTGCGCTCGCCGGAGCGGCACAGCAGGAAGGTCGCGGACATCTCACCGAGGTCGTGGCGGTGGAACGACAGGATCTCGATGTTCAGCCCGAGGTCGTACAGCATCGCGGTCATCGCGGCGATCGGTCCGCAGGTCGTGGCGGATGCCGTATGGATCGTGTCGCCGATCGCGATCGTCGCCTCGAAGGCGCTGCGTCCCGCACCCAGGGCCGTCGCGGTCCAGCCACCGAGGCGGACCGGGCCGTGCTGCGCACCGTAGGTGGATTCGAACTCCGTCCAACTCATGCCGGAGGCTTCCTCGCGCAATCCCCGAGGAAGGCCGCGTCCGTAGCGGGCGAAGAACGGATCGGCATCAGGGGTGCCAGAGGGGAACATCGGAGCGAAACCCGAGAAGGAGGTGAAGGCGTTCATCGTTCGTAGTGGTCTTCCACGAGAAGGAAGGACCGACGCGTAGCTCAACGACCCGCAGCGAGGGGTCGGTCCGAATCAGACCCCGCTACGGCGGTGAACTACGAGTACGCGCTTCATAGCCGCGACGGTACAACGCACCGACATTTCGTGCAAGTCGCATCCACGGGACCGTGTGACGCAACCGTGACCACGGTCGCTGGAACCTGAGGGATCCCTCATGTAGCGTGGATGTTGCCATCCCCCCGATGGTGTCGAACCCCAGCCATGACCCCCCATCCAAGGCTGGGGTTCAGCCATATCCGGACCCTTCTCCGTCTCGCGTCCGGGCTCGTGTCTCCGTCTCGCATCGACACGCGGGGCACCTGCCGTATCGTCCCGTCCGAGTGCTTCACTGGTGTGCATGTCCATGCCACCACTCGAAGAAGCAGTCTCCGTCGACGAGGCGGGCATCTGGGACGCCGAGGCAATCGCTCAGGTCGCCGCCGCGACCTTCCCGCTCGCCTGCCCTCAGGACGCCGCCGAGGACGACATCGCCGACTTCATCGAGCGCACCCTCAGCGCGGAGAAGTTCGCCGAGTACCTGTCCTCCCCCGAACGCATCGTTCTCGAGGCGCGCGCGGGTGAGGAGATCGTCGGTTATCTGATGGCAGTGGACGCCGCTCCCGAGGATCCGGCGATCGACGCGATGATCACGGCGCGGCCGGCGATCGAGATCAGCAAGCTGTACGTGATGCCGGGCCATCACGGTTCCGGAATCTCTGCGGCGCTCATGGATGCGATCGTCGCGCGGGCCCACACACTCGGGCGTGTGGGCCTGTGGCTCGGCGTCAACCAGGAGAACACCCGCGCCCGGCGCTTCTACGAGAAGCAGGGCTTCGAGGTGGTGGGCACGCGCACGTTCGTCGTGGGGGCGCAGACGCACGACGATTTCGTCATGCAGCGCACCCTCCGAAGGGATGCCGGCCGGTGAGCCGGTGATGGGGTGAAGGTCGACCCGGCGCGCATGAGCGCCGGGTATCCGATCAGCCCGCGGCAACCTCGAATCGGGACAGCGCCAGCAGACGGGACGTCGCGCGCAGGTACTTCTTGCGGTAGCCGCCCGCGAGCATCTCGGGCGTGAAGATCTCGTCGAGCTTGGCGCCGGAGACCGTCACGGGGATGCTCGCGTCGTACATGCGGTCGGCGAGGACCACCAGACGCAGGGCCACCGACTGGTCCTTCGCCGGGTGCACACCCTCGAGGAAGACGGCGGGGACACCCTCGACGAGCTTGCCGTAACGGGACGGGTGCAGCGTACTCAGGTGCGCGCACAGCTCGTCGAAGTCGTCGAGCGTCGCACCCGGGATCGCGCCGGCGCGCTCGGTGAGCTCTGCCGAGTCGACCGGATCGGGTGCAGGCGGCAGGTCGCGGTGACGGTAGTCGGGGCCGTCGACGCGGATGGTCTCGAAGATCGACGCGAGCTTCTTGATCTCGCGCAGGAAGTCCTGTGCCGCGAACCGTCCCTCACCCAGCTGGCCGGGGAGCGTGTTGGAGGTCGCGACGATCGAGACGCCGCGGGCCGACAGTTCGGTCAGCAGGCGCGAGACGAGCATGGTGTCGCCCGGATCGTCGAGTTCGAACTCGTCGATGCACAGCACGCTGTGGTTCGACAGCTCCTCGACGGCCTTGTTGAACCCGAGGGCGCCGACGACGTGGGTGAGCTCGACGAACGTGCCGAAGGCCTTGGGCGCGGGTGCGCTGTGGAAGATCGAGGCGAGCAGGTGGGTCTTGCCCACGCCGAAGCCGCCGTCGAGGTAGAGGCCGGCCCCCTGCGGCTGGGAGCGGCGGCCGAACAGGCCGCGCTTGCCGCCGCGGATCTTCCCGATCTTGCCGACGAACTCCGCAGCGGTCGTCACCGCGGCCGCCTGGCTCGGCTCGTTCGGATCCGGAATGTACGACTCGAAGCTCACCTCGTCGAACATCGCGGGGGGCACCATCTGCGCCACCAACTGGTCTGCAGGCACCACCGGATTGCGGTCGACGAGACGTTCGTGCATCAGCCCAGGGTACGACCGCATCATGCTCGGATCCTCACTCGAATCCGGAATGCGACCTACTTCACACGGCGTTCACCTCGGCGTCATGCACCGGGAGGACACTTCGGATCGGCCGCTCGACCACCGGTTGCGCGCGGCCGCCGGTGAACCTGGCAGGCTGTGCGCATGCGCAGATCGGGAGTGATCGCCGCGATGTTGATCACGGTTGCCGCGGCGTCGACCGCGTGCGGAGCAGGACCGTCGATACGTCCCGACGTCGCCGTGGTGCGCGACGATCCCGGTGTCGCCGTCGACGGGACCCCGCAGGACGAGACCGAGGTACCCGAACTTCCGGTGCCGTCGGCCGAACCGGCGTGGCGGAACTGCACGGACGAGACGCTCTCCTCGTTCGACGCACCGCCGGGTGCCCAGGGCCTCGTTCTCGAGTGCGCGGAGGTCGTCGCCCCGATCGATGCGGCCGGCACCGTGACGGGCACCTTCCCGCTGGCAGTCATGCGCGCACGACTGCCCGACACCCCCACCGACGTGGCGCCGCTGGTTCTCACGACCGGCGCCGACGTCGCGTCGACGCGCGCACTGACCGCCATGGCGACCGGCGCGATGTCGGGTGCACTGGCGATGCGTCCGATCGTCGCGGTGGATCGGCGCGGGATCGGCAACTCGCTCGCGATCGACTGCATCTTTCCTGCTGATCGTCGCGGTCTCGGCGATCTCGGACAATTCGGCCGCACCGGCGATGCACCCGAACGCGTCGCCGATCTGGGTCGTCAGGCGACCGTCTCGTGCACCGACTACCTGCAGCCGCAGCAGCTGATGTTCGGCGCATCACACGCCGCCGACGACATCGAACGCCTCCGGCAGGCATGGGGCGTGGACCGGATCGGTCTCCTCGGGGTGGGGAACGGTGCGACGGTCGCGCTCGCCTACGCCGCCGCCTATCCGGGCGCGGTCGGCCGTCTCGTCCTCGACTCCCCCGCCGCGGCCACCGCCGACGCCGAACTCATGGCCGAGTCGCAGGCCCGCGGCGCGGAGGCCGCCGTCGATGCCTTCGCCCGGCAGTGCACCGCCCTCGACTGCGCCCTGGGCGACGATCCGCGCGCGGCGATCGAGGATCTGCACGAGCAGGCCACCGAGGGTGAACTCGCGCCGGTCTCGGCCAATTCCTTCCTCACGGCGCTGACGGGTGTCCTCGGCACGCCGCGCGCCGATCTGCAGGCCCGCGTCCGTGAGGTGGCGGACGTCCTCGCAGCCGCGCGGGACGGCGATGTCATGCCGCTCATCGAACTGGTCGGTGTGGCCGAGGAGAGGCTCTCGACGGACGGTCAGTTCGTCGCCCGGTGCAGCGACGGACAGCGCTGGCCGACCCCGACCCACGCGGGCGATCTCGCCCGGAGTTGGTCCACCCTCTATCCGCTGTACGGCGCGGATCTGGCGACGGGCCTGACGGCATGTGCGGCGTGGCCGAGCCTGCCTCCCCCGCCGCTGCCGGCGGCGCTCGACGTGCCCGTGCTCGTCTCCTCGGGGGCCGCGGACCCGGTCGTGGGCAATGCCGGCGTGGAGTCGGTGACCGGTGTGCTCACCGCAGGCGGTATCGCCTGGGCGTCACTGTCGTGGCAGGGTGCCGGTTACTCGGCGGTCCTGCACTCGGGATGCGTGCAGGCGCGGGTGGAGACCTATCTGTCCGACGGAGAACTTCCACCCAACGGGAGCCTGTGCCCCGCGTGACGTTCCCCGGTCGGGGGCAGGGCGTGTGCACGGGTCCGCAGGCCCGCGGTGTACCGTGCCGTAGTGTTCCTCAGAAGTCTCGAACCCCGGACCGCACGCACGACCGCCGAGGTGGTCAAGGCTGTGGTGTGGCCCCTTGCCATACTGACGGTTCTGCACCGGGTCGTAATCAAAGCGGTCAACGGGTTCCGGACGGACGACTTCACCCCGGTCTACAACGCCGCGCTGGCCTTCCTCAACCGCCGGCCGGTGTACACCGCCGAGTTCCAGTGGGTCGATCCCCACTACCTCTATCCGCCTTCCGGCACGTTGTTGATCGCCCCGATCGCGGTGATCGACCCCGAGCGGTCGCGGTGGTTGTTCATCCTCGCCAATGCGATCGCGATCCTCGTCGCGCTCTACCTGTTGCTGCGCATGTTCGGTCTGCGACTCGATTCGCCGATCGCGCCGGTGCTGGTCTTCGCCGCGTTCGCGTCCGAGACGGTGACGAACACGCTCGTCTTCACGAACATCAACGGTCTCGTCCTGCTCGGCGAGATCGCGTTCCTGACGCTGCTGCTCAAACGACGTGATCTGTGGGCGGGGGCTGCGCTCGGCCTGACCTTCGCCGTCAAACCGATCCTCGCTCCCCTGCTGTTGCTCCCGCTCGTGCGCGGACAGTGGAAGGTCTTCATCACCGCCGCGGGTGTCCCGATCGCGCTGACGATCATCGCGTGGCCCCTGTCGGTCGACGCGTGGCAGTTCGTCGAGCACACCGTGCCGTACCTGCTCGAGTCCCGCGACTACTTCAACAGCGCGATCGTCGGCAACGGCATGTACTACGGGCTCCCGGCCTGGCTGATCTTCGGTCTGCGGGCGGTGCTCGCGGTGATGGTCGCGGTGTCGGTGTGGTTGCTCTACCGCTACTGCCGCCACGACGAGGTGTTCTTCGTGTGCACCGCCGGCGGTGTGTTGCTCGCGGCTTCGTTCCTGCTCGGATCGCTCGGCCAGATGTACTACTCGATGATGCTGTTCCCTCTGCTGATGACGGTGCTGCTGCCGAACTCCGTGATGCGGAACTGGCCCGCCTGGCTCGCCGTCTACGGCTTCCTGAGCTACGACTCGTGGCTGTCGAACCGGTGGGTGGAGGCCGGGCGCGCGGCGGAGTACATGAAGACAACCTTCGGCTGGTCGCTGCTGCTCATCGTCGTCTTCGCCGTCCTGCTCGACCGTTACCTCGTCGCGAAGCGCGAAGGGCGCCTGGCGGACGGCATCGAGCCGTCGCACCTGCTCGAGGAGAAGCAGCCCGCACGGACGTGATCGTCCGTGCCGGTGCCGACGTGACGCGCGCGCCGAGCGCGGTTAGCGTGGAGATCATGACGTCTGCTCCTCGATCCGAACCCGCACCCAAGGTCGTCCACACCGACGAGGAATGGCGCGCGAAGCTCACTCCCGCCGAATTCGCCGTGTTGCGTCAGGCCGGCACCGAGCATCCCTTCGTCGGCGAGTACACCGACACCGAGACCGCGGGCATCTACGAATGCCGCGCGTGCGGTGCCGAACTGTTCCGCAGCACCGAGAAGTTCCACTCCCACTGCGGGTGGCCGTCGTTCTTCGACCCCGCCGACTCCGAGGCCGTGATCCTGCGCGAGGACAACTCGCTGGGCATGCGGCGCATCGAGGTGGTGTGCGCGACGTGCCACAGCCATCTCGGGCACGTCTTCGAGGGCGAGGGTTACCCGACGCCCACCGACAAGCGGTACTGCATCAACTCGATCTCCCTGCGCCTGGTTCGGTCGGAGTGATCCCGGCCGCGGCCAGCGCGGTCCACAGTGCGTCGTGCCGCTCGGTGGTCGGTGTCGGTTCGACGAGTTCGAACGCGCATCCGATCGACCGGGCGGCACCGTCCGCCTTCTCGCTGTCGCCGATCATCAGCGTCCGTCGCGGGTCGACACCGAGTCTGTCGACGGCGTGGCGGAAGATCTCCGGTTCGGGCTTGACGGCGCCCACCTCGAAGGACAGCGCGAACACCGACACGAGGTCGTCGATACCGAGCCGCGCGAAGGCCGGCCGCAGGTCGAAGGCGATGTTGCTCACCACGCCGACGGCGATCCCGTCTCCAGCGAGCGCCTCGATGACGGGGACGGTGTCGGGATAGACGGTCCAGCAGTCGGGGTCGGTCACCTTCTCGTAGAGCGCCTGTGCCTGTTCGGGATCGGCCACGCCCGATCTGCGCAGCACCGTCAGGTAGGCCTCGCGGTGCCAGCGCGGTTCGCGGTCGCGGTTGGTCCACGCGTGGTGCTCGTCGGCGTCCATCTCGACGGGCTGCCCGACGGGTTGCGTCAGCCGCCGCATGAGTTCGGCCTGCCGGTGCACGTCGAAGGGTCTGCCCTCGTGGTCGGTGACGTCCGCGAGCCAGCTCTCGTCCTCCTCGAGCCGGAACAGGGTGCCGGAGAAGTCGAACAGGACGGCATCGAAGGGGGTCTCGGCCATGTCCCGAGGCTAACGGCTGAGCGACAGTGGCAGGTCGGCTCGGCTAGATCTCCTCGAGCAGTCGCATCGCCGCCATCGCGGCGGGCCGGCCGCTCGCAGGGAATGTCCCGATGCGGACCGAGTCATGTGGCGCGAGGCTACCGACCGAGGGGCCGGTTTGCCACAATGTCTCGCATGGCTGAGACGGGTACGAGAATCCGGCGACACACGAAGCTGTCCGTCGTCGGCGCCGGGAGCGTCGGTACCGCGGTGGCGTATGCATGTCTACTCAGAGGTTCGGCAGACGCGATCGCGCTGTTCGACACGAACTCCGCGAAGGTGCGCGCGGAGGTCCTGGACCTGAACCACGGCACGCAGTTCGCGCCGTCGTGCCGGATCGAGGGCAGTGACGACATCGCGGTCACCGCCGGTTCCGATCTGATCGTCGTGACCGCGGGGGCCGAGCAGCATCCCGGCCAGTCGCGTCTGGATCTCGCGGCGGCGAACGTCGCCCTGACACGGGACCTGACTCCCGGCCTGCTGTCCGTCT
Organism: Rhodococcus sp. GQ147; assembly: GCF_059759155.1. Classification (NCBI taxonomy): domain Bacteria; kingdom Bacillati; phylum Actinomycetota; class Actinomycetes; order Mycobacteriales; family Nocardiaceae; genus Rhodococcus; species Rhodococcus sp. GQ147. The sequence goes on along the minus strand of NZ_JCAXDU010000006.1, from coordinate 32,282 downwards.
CCCCCGATGCAGTGATCGTCTTCGTCAGTAATCCGGTCGACATCGTCACCCGCGCCGCGATCGCGGCGACCGGCGTCTCGGACGGCCGGATCTTCGGGTCGGGCACGGTGCTCGATTCCGGCCGGCTGCGGTATCTGCTCGCCCACCGCGCCGACGTCGCGGTCGAGAACGTTCACGCGTTCGTCGTGGGGGAACACGGCGACTCGGAGGTCGCCCTGTGGTCGAGTGCGACGATCGGCGGCGTGCCGGTGGAGTCCTTCGCCGTCGACGGACGACCCGTCTTCGGACCGGACACCCGCGCCGAACTCTTCGAGGAGGTCGTGCGCAGCGCCTACGAGATCATCCGCGGCAAGGGCGCCACGAATCTCGCGATCGGACTGTCGAGTGCCCGCATCGTGGAGGCCGTGCTGCGGAACCAGCGCCGGGTGCTCGCGGTGTCGACGCTGCAAACCGGGCGGCACGGCCTGCAGGACGTCTGCCTCTCGCTTCCCACCGTCGTCGACGCGCGCGGCGCGCACACCGTGCTCGATGTGCCGTTGTCGTCGGAGGAGGAAGCGGGGCTGGCCGCCTCCGCGGCCACCCTGCGCGACGTCCAGTCGTCACTCGGCCTGTGACCGCTCAGCGCTGCCGGACGACCGGCGGATCGTAGGCCCGGATGGGCGGCAACTCGCCGTCGAACCGCTCGACGTCGACGAGCACGTGCTGCCCCGTGCATCCGTGGGACAGCGACGACGTGCCGACGTCGGGGGTGAGCACGTTCGCGTTCCCGTGCACGCACATCGATCCGGGATCGGACGGATCCAGCGGGTCGTACCAGGCTCCCGTCGCGAGCTGGACGACGTTCGGCAGCAGACCGTCGTCGAGGACCACCCCGGCGAGGCACGAACCACGATCGTTGAAAACGCGGACGATGTCGCCGGCTTCCAGACCTCGCGCGACAGCGTCGTCGGGACGCATCCGGATAGGTTCACGGCCACGGATCTTCGACGCCTGGCTCACCGAGCCGTGATCGAGCTGCCCGTGCAGGCGCGTGGCCGGCTGATTGGCGATCAGGTGCAGTGGGAACCGTTCGACCCGCGGGGAGCCGAGCCATTCGTCGGGTTCGTACCAGGTGGGGTGCCCGGCGCAGTCGTCGTAGCCGAACGAGTCGATATCGGCGGAGAAGATCTCGAGCAGTCCGCTGGGAGTCCGCAGCGGGTTCGCCGCGGGATCGGACCGGAAGTCCTCGAAGAGGGTCAGATCGTCCTCGGTCCGCATCCGGACCGGTCCGCCGTACCAGAAGTCGTCGAAGGGCGGCGGGTCCTCGATGCGCCGGTCGTCGGCGAGGACGAAACCGCGCCACTGCTCGTAGAGGTGTTCGAGCCACTCCCAGGAGGTCCGGCCCTCGGTGAACTGCTCGCCGAAGCCGAGGCGGTGGGCGAGAGCGGTGCAGGTGTCGTAGTCGTCGCGGGCGTCGGCGAAGCGTGGGACGGCAGCCTGCATCGCGACGAGCAGCGGATCGTTGCGCGTGCACGTCAGGTCGTCGCGCTCGAGCGCCGTGGTCGACGGCACGACGATGTCGGCGTGCTTGGCCATCGGCGTCCAGTACGGGTCGTGGACGACGATCGTGTCGGGCCGCTGCAGGGCGCGGCGGAGCCGGCCGATGTCCTGGTGGTGGTGGAAGGGATTGCCACCCGCCCAGTACACGAGCCGGATGTCCGGGAAGGTCAGGCGACGGCCGTCGTAGTCGAACTGCTCCCCCGGTCGCAACAGCAGGTCGGAGATCGCGGCGACGGGGATGAAGTCCTCGACGTCGTTGTTGCCCTGGAACAGGGTGGGCAGCGGATACGGGACGGGCGCGAGACCGGGTTCGTTCATCGAACCGTAGCCGTGGCCGAAACCGCCCCCGGGAACGCCGAGTTGGCCGAGCATCGCGGCGAGGGTCACGCCCGCCCAGGGCGCCTGCTCGCCGTGCCGCACGCGTTGCAGCGACCATGTGACCGACACCAGGGTGCGGCCACGGGCCATGCGTCGCGCGAGGTCGACGAGGGTTCCGGCCGGGATGCCCGACAGTCCGGCGGCCCACTCGGGGGTCTTCGGGACGCCGTCGGTGCGGCCGAGCAGGTACTCCTCGAAGCGGTCGTAACCGGTGCAGTAGCGGTCGAGGAACTCACGGTCGGCCAGACCCTCGGTGGCCAAGACATAACCGAGGGCGAGCATGATCGCGACGTCGGTGCCCGGCCGGGGCGCGAGCCACTCGTGCTCACCGTGCACGTCGCTGCGGATCGGGCTGAACGAGACGATCCGTCCGCCGCGGGCCCGCATCCGGTCGAGGGCGTCGCGGGTGGGGTGATCGCTCGTGCCGCCGTCGTTGACGGCGGTGTTCTTCAGCGGGATCCCGCCGAAGCACACCATCAGATCGGTCTCGCGGGCGATGACCTCCCAGGAGGTCGAGCGCGCGAACAGTTTCCAGTGGGTGCCTACGACGTGCGGCATGATCACGCCGGTCGCGCCGAGCGAGTAGGAGTGCACCGAGCGGGTGTAGCCGCCGAACATCTTCAGGAAGCGGTGCACCTGGCTCTGTGCGTGGTGGAACCGGCCCGGGGCGGACCAGCCGTAGGAGCCGCCGAAGATCGCCCGGTTGCCGTGCCGGTCCTTTACGCGCTGCAGTTCGCCCGCGAGGATCTCGGTGAGTTCGTCCCACGAGACCGCGACGTACTCGTCGTCGCCGCGTCGTGTGCTCGGTCCCGGTCCGTTCTCGAGCCAGCCGCGACGGACGGCCGGACCGGCGATGCGAGCACGGTGCCGCACCGATCCGGGGATGTTCCCCAGGATCGGTGAGGGGTCGCGGTCCCCGGCGTAGGGCCGCACGGCGACGACCTCGCCGTCGCGTGCCTGCGCCGAGAACATCCCCCAGTGCGCCATCTGGGAGAACAGACGACCTTCTCCCTCGGGTGGCACCGCGCTCGTCGAGGTCACGTCAGGGCAGCGACGCGACGAGGGCTTCGACGTCGACCCGCGGTCCGGTGAAGAAGGGGGTCTCCTCCCGGACGTGCAGGCGCGCGTCGGTGGCACGCAGGTCGCGCATGAGATCGACGATGCGGTGCAGTTCCGGTGCCTCGAAGGCGAGGATCCACTCGTAGTCGCCGAGCGCGAAGGCCGGAACGGTGTTGGCGCGGACATCGGGGTAGCCGCGGGCCGCCATGCCGTGGTCGGCGAGCATCTTGCGACGCTGCTCGTCGGGCAGGAGGTACCACTCGTAGGACCGCACGAAGGGGTACACGCACACGTAGTTGCCCGGCTCCTCCCCCGCGATGAAGGCGGGCAGGTGGCTCTTGTTGAACTCCGCGGGTCGGTGCAGTGCGGTGTTCGACCAGACCGGGGTGCTCGCGCGGCCGAGGATCGTGGTGCGCCGGAAGTCGGCGTACAGCTTCTGCAGATCCTCGATGTGCTCGGCGTGCGTCCAGATCATGAAATCGGCGTCCGCGCGGGTGCCGGCCACATCGTAGATACCGCGCACGATCACGTCGGTGTCGTCGAAGCGGGCGAAGAACGCTTTCGCGTCCTCGATCGCCGCGGCGCGGTCGTCGCCGAGGACGCCGGGCCGGACCTGGAAGACCGACCACATCGTGTAACGGAGAGTGGAATTGAGCTTGTCGTAGTCGAGACGTGCCATGACGTTCATCCTTCCATTCGTGCAGTCAGGCGTGCGGCTGCAGCCGCGCCTGTTGCGACACATGCGGGTACACCCACACCGTGCAGCATCGCGCCGGCGACCTCGAGTCCGTCGATCCCTGCGATCTCGGCCTCGAAGGCGGCGACGATCTCGCCGTGGTGTTCGCGGTACTGCGGCAGCCCGCCGTGCCACCGCTGCACGAAGGCGGCCACCGGTTCGGCGTCGACTCCGGTGACGGTCGCGAGATCCGCGCGGGCCAGCGCAATCAGGTCGGCCTCGGACGCGTCGACGAGCGCGTCGTCGCCGAACCGTCCGAACGACGCACGCGCGAGTGCGACGGGACGTTCGGCGAGGTGCGGCCACTTGCGGCTCGACAGCGTGAAGGCCTTCGCCGACAGTTCCTCCCCCGTCGCGACGAGGATCCCGGAGTTCTGCGGCAGGCCGGCGTCGTGCGGCAACGCGAGCGCGACCACCACCGACGAGGCGAGCGGGATCTGCGCGACGCACTGCGCGGCGGATCGGACACTGTCGGAGAGCAGCCGGGCGGCGTCCGGGGCGGGCACGGCGAGCACCACACCGTCGACCTCGCCGAGCGGATCGACCGACCACCGGCCACCGCTGCGCTTCAGTCCGGATGCGGCTGTGCCGTAGAGGAACTCGGCGTCGGCCTCACGGACGAGGGCTTGGATCAGCACGCCGTAGCCCTCGCGCAGCGTCCCGAAGACCGGGGCGTCCGACTTCGGGGGCAGAGCGCGGGCGACGGCGTCGCTCAGGCTCGTCGCGCCGGCGTCGAGGGCCGCGGCGAGCGTCGGGACGGTGGCACGGACACCCGCGGTGTCGGACAGCCCCGAGTACACCCCACCGAGCAGCGGGTCGACGCTGCGCTGCACCACCTGCTCACCGAAGCGGGATCGGACGAGATCCGCGACGGAGACGTCGGAGTCCCGGTCCCAGTGGAACGGCACTGTGGGTTCGGCGGCAATGCGCGCCAGGGTCTCGTCGTCGACGAGACCCTCCACGGCCTGCGCCGAGGCGGGGATGCCCATGAGCGTGCCCGCCGGCAGCGGATGCAGTCGCGCGTCGGCGTACAGGAGCGGACGGGCAGCCGAGGGGTGGACGATGTGGGCGCTCAGGCCGAGTTCCTCGACGAGCGCGACCACCTCGGGTCGGCGTGCGATGAACGCCTCGGCGCCGACGTCGACAGGATCACCCGCGAGCGGGACCGTGCGGAGCTTGCCGCCGAGCCGCGACGATCGCTCGAGCACGACGATGCGGGCGGCGGCGCCGAGCGAACGACGCAGCCGATACGCGGCGACGAGCCCGCTGATCCCACCGCCGACGACCGCGACCGTCGGCGGGGTCACAGCGAATGCACCAGCTCGACCACTCGGGTGATGGCATCGGGATCGGTGTCGGGCAGCACGCCGTGACCGAGATTGAAGATGTGTCCGATGGCGCCGGCCTCGAGAGCACGGTCGGCCTCGGCGACGATGCGGCGCACCTCGCGTTCGACGACCTCCCGGCCCGCGAACAGAATCGCGGGGTCGAGGTTGCCCTGCAGGGCCTTGCCGGGGCCGACGCGGGTCGCGGCGACGTCGAGCGGGATGCGCCAGTCGACGCCGACCACGTCGGCGCCCGCCTCACCCATGGCGCCGAGGAGCTCACCGGTGCCGACACCGAAGTGGATGCGCGGCACCCCCGCACCGGCGATCTCGGCGAAGACACGCTCGGAGTGCGGCAGGACGTACTCGCGGTAGTCGGCGAGCGAGAGGGCGCCGGCCCACGAGTCGAAGAGCTGGACGGCGTCGACACCGGCGCCGATCTGCGCGCGCAGGAAGGCGATGGCGACGTCGGTGAGCTTGCCGAGGAGGGCGTGCCAGGTCTTCGGGTCGGCGTGCATGAGCGCCTTGGTGCGCTCGTGGTTGCGGCTCGGGCCGCCTTCGACGAGATATGAGGCCAAGGTGAAGGGCGCGCCCGCGAACCCGATGAGCGGGGTGTCGCCGAGTTCGCGGGTCAGCAGACCGACCGCGCGGGCGACCGCTCCGACCTCTTCGACCTCGAGGGTCGGCAGCGCGGTGACGTCGGCGGCGGTGCGGACGGGGTTCGCGACGACCGGGCCCGTGCCGGCGACGATGTCGAGGTCGATCCCGGCGGCCTTGAGCGGGACGACGATGTCGGAGAAGAGGATGGCGGCGTCGACCTTGTGCCGCCGCACCGGCTGCATCGTGATCTCGCAGACCAGTTCGGGGTCGAAGCACGATTCGAGCATGCCGATCCCGGCCCGGATCTCCCGGTACTCGGGCAGGGAGCGGCCGGCCTGGCGCATGAACCACACGGGCCGGTGGGCCGGCTTCTCACCGCGCGCGGCCGCCAGCAGGGGCGCATGGGGCAGGATCCTCCGCGCGGGGTACTCCGCGGGCACCGCAGATCCGACGTTCGTGTTCTCCAAGCCGGTCATCGATCCTCGTTCTTCGGGCACTGCGCGCCGTCGCGCAGGGCAGCGTCTGCCGGGTCGCACACAGGACGTGTGGTCCGGACCCGCTGCCCATGCTGCCACGCCCGTGCCGTTCGCCGGAATCGGCGCGCCTCCCGCGTGCGGTGCGTCACCGGCACTAACCTCCGCTCGGTGACCACCTCGCCCGCCGAGCCGGCCCGCTTCCGTTCCGCAGTCGATGCGATGAACGCGGCCACCGTGCGCCCGGAGATCGAGGTCGGGCCGATCCGACCCCCGCAACGGCTCGCTCCCTACAGCTATGCACTGGGCGCCGAGGTCCTGCACGACGAGACGGAGGGGGTGCCCGAGCAGTCGGAGGGCGACGCGTTCGGCCGTCTCATCCTGCTCTACGACCCCGACGGCGACGAGGCGTGGCACGGGACCACCCGGCTCGTCTCGTACATCCAGGCCGACGTCGACGAGAGCCTGGCAGCGGACTCGCTGCTGCCGGAGGTCGCGTGGAGTTGGCTCGTCGACGCCCTCGCCGCGCACGGTGAACCGCTCACGGCGCTGGGCGGCACGGTGACGGCGACGACCTCCGTGCGGTTCGGGGACATCGCGGGCCCGGGACGCGCCCACCAACTGGAACTGCGCGCGTCGTGGACTCCGCAGTCCGACATGCTGACCCTGCACGTGGAGGCGTTCTGTGACGTCCTCGCATATGCCGCGGGTCTGCCTCCGGCGGGGGTTGCGCGACTCCGGCGGTGAAAACCGCTGCAATCCGACCGGATTTCTAGAACCTGTTCTACTCTTGATCCATGCAGCGTCTCAGCGGGCTCGATGCCGGTTTCCTCTATCTCGAGACCCCCAGTCAGCTCCTCCACATCTGCGGGCTGATCGTGCTGGATCCGTCCACCGTCCCGGGCGGCTACGACTACGTGAGACTGCGCAACGAACTCGAAGCGCGCCTCACCGCCGTACCCCAGTTCCGGATGAAGCTCGCCGACAGCAGGTTCAACCTCGACCATCCGGTCTGGGTCGACGACCACGACTTCGACCTCGACCGGCACGTCCACCACGTCGGCGTGCCCGCCCCGGGCGGCCGGACCGAGCTCGCGGAGCTGTGCGGACACATCGCCGCGCAACCCCTGGATCGCTCCCGGCCACTATGGGAGATGTGGTTCGTCGACGGTCTCGACGACGGCAGGATCGCCGTCATCGCGAAAATGCATCACGCCGGAGTGGACGGGGTCTCCGGTGCCGCACTCATCGCGCAGCTGTGCAGCCTCGACCCGGCCGATCCCCGGCCCGAACCGGTGCAGTGGGGTGCCGGCGACGCGAACGATCTCGCCATCGCGATCGCCGGAGCCCTCAACGTCGCCCGCCGGCCTCTCCACCTGCTGCGGATCCTTCCCGGCGCGGTCACATCGCTGACCTCCTGGATCGCCCGCGCCCGACGCGGCGACGCCATGCCCGCGCCGTTCACGGCGCCGCGCACCCCGTTCAACTCCACCATCACCGGACACCGCACCGTCGGCTTCGCCGAGCTGAACCTCGACGACGTGAAGCTGGTGAAGAATGTCTTCGGCGTCACCGTCAACGACGTGGTGATGGCGGTGTGCGCCGGCGCGCTGCGCCGATATCTGGAGCGGCGCAGCGAGCTGCCCGACTCCCCGCTCATCGGGATGATCCCGGTCTCGGTCCACGGCAGGTCGGATCGGCCGGGACGCAACCAGGTCTCGGCGATGTTCGCCGACCTCCACACACACATCGCCGACCCCGCAGAGCGGCTGCGGGCACTCTCGGAAGCGAACGCGGTGGCCAAGGAACACAACGCCGACCTCGGCGCGAACCTGCTGCAGGACTGGTCCCAGTTCCTCGGCGCGGCCGTGTTCGCCCCCGCGATGCGCGCCTACGCCGGACTGCGGCTCGCCGACCGGCACCCGGTGATCCACAACCTCGTTATCTCCAACGTGCCCGGACCTCCCGTGCCGCTGTACTTCCTGGGCGCCCGCATGACGGCGATGTACCCCTTCGGCCCGATCTTCCACGGCGCAGCGCTCAACATCACGGTGCTCTCCCTCGACGGCAGGCTCGACATCGGTCTGATCTCGTGTCCCGATCTCGTCCCCGACCTGTGGAAACTCGTCGACGACTTCTCCCCCGCCCTCGAGGACCTCATCCTCGCGGCCGGCGCGGAGAACGACGACATCCTCACATCGGATGTGGAGCGCGACGATGTCGTCTCGCAGGAGAGGTGACGGTGTTCCGAGGGGAGTTCGCGAGGCGTCGAGCGGGTCCGTGCGTGTCCACCGATCGGACGTTCCGGACAGGAACGGAATTGCACACGGGGACGACACCGCTAGAGTCACGCCCATGCCGGCACAGAACGACGAGGACGAGCAGAAGAGCACGAGCGTGACCACGGTGCCGCTCCTCGAACCCCGCGACGGCGTCCCGAAGGTCGTCACCACGGCGCGCGGGGTCGCCGACGCGGCAGCGATGCTCGCGCAGGGACACGGCCCGCTCGCCGTCGACGCCGAACGCGCATCGGGCTACCGCTACTCCGGGCGCGCCTATCTCGTACAGCTCCGTCGTGACGGCGCCGGCACGGTGCTGCTCGATCCCATTCCCACGCGGGACGACCTCGCTCCCCTGACCGAGGTGATCAACGACCTCGAATGGGTCCTGCATTCCGCCGACCAGGATCTCCCCGGCCTGGCCGAACTCGGACTCCGTCCGGCGAAGTTGTACGACACCGAACTCGCCGGTCGTCTCGCCGGATTCCCCCGCGTCGGTCTCGCCGCGATCGTGGCCGAGACCCTCGGCCTCGAACTGCGCAAGGGCCACGGTGCGGCGGACTGGTCGACGCGACCGCTTCCCGACTCGTGGCTCAACTACGCCGCGCTCGACGTCGAACCGCTCGTCGAACTCCGCGACGCGATGGCGCGCGAACTCGAGCGGCAGAACAAGACCGAGTGGGCCGCTCAGGAATTCGAGCACATCCGGCTCGCGGGGCCGCCCGCTCCGAAGCCCGATCGGTGGCGGCGCACGTCCAAGATCCACGCGATCAAGGACCGACGCCGCCTGGCGATCGTCCGGGAACTGTGGACCACCCGCGACGAGATCGCCGCCCGGCGTGACATCGCCCCGGGGCGCATCCTTCCCGACTCCGCAATCATCGCCGCCGCGGAGGCGAATCCCACGAGCGTCGAACAGTTGCAGGAGCTTCCGGTTTTCGGCGGTCCGCGGCAGCGGCGTTCCTCCCGTGCGTGGTTCAACGCGATCGAGCGGGCCCGTGCACTGCCGGAGGACCGGCTCCCACCTCTCACGCCGCCCCTGACCGGGCCTCCCCCAGCCGGCCGGTGGTCGCGTCACCACCCTGAGGAGGCCGCACGTCTCGCCCTCGCGCGCGGCGAACTCACCGCTCTGAGCCAGGAAGTCGCCGTTCCCGTCGAGAACCTGATCAGTCCCGAACTCGTTCGGCGCCTGTGCTGGGACTGGGACGTCTCCGACGGGGCCGACGTCGAGGAGTACATCGACGGCCGCTTCGCCGAGGGCGGGGCACGGCCGTGGCAGCGCGCGCTGACCGTGCCGCGACTCGCGAAGGCCCTGACGGCGGAGAACTGATCTCCGCCGTCTGCTCTGCGTGCCATCTACTTCCGGCGGCTGCCGCGTCCTGGACATCACATCGAGGCCGAAGAACCGCTCGTACACGTCGCGGCCGCCGTGGAACATCACCGCGGCGATCCACAACTGGAGCCTCGGATCGAAGGCGTTGTATCCGTCGGAGCGGACCGGTGCGTGGGCGCGGTCGACGAAACGCACCACCCTGCGCCGTTCCTCGTCGTCGCCGAACGCCACGAGGAAGATGTACGCGCTCGTGTTCCGGAAACGTGTGACGGGATCGATGAGCGCCCTGCTGTGTTCCACCACCCCGTGCTCTACCGGAGGCAGAGCGATCTCCATGAGGAACCTCCGGGTGAGGTCGGCGGGAACGCCGCTTCACCCACCACACCCCGTACGGTCGCGTCCGGTCGTCGCCGAGCCATGGAACGGGACTGTATTTCCAGATCGCACGGTGTCAAGCGGAGGTCCTCACCGCTTGGGAAGGTCGCAGACAGAGCGACGGCGCGGAGAGAATATTTCTTAACTTCTTACCCACTCGGAGGCGTCGCCACACTCCATGCCGCGTTCGAAGTCCGCCTTGTGGGCGAGTTCTCGCCGGAAACGTCGAGTCGGCCGTTCACCCCGGCGTAATGTTCCCCTGAAGAAAACACACTGCGTCCAACTCTTTTCCCGCTCTCGCGGCCAGTCCGATCCAGGAGTTCCTCGGTGACCCAACCATCGACCGCACACGCCGCGAAAGTCATCGCCGTGACCGTCGCGGCGGCCGTGGGCGGTTTCCTGTTCGGCTTCGACAGCTCGGTCATCAACGGCGCCGTCGACTCCATCCAGGACAACTTCGCGCTCAGTTCGTTCGTGACCGGTTTCGCCGTCGCCATCGCCCTGCTCGGTTGTGCCGTCGGCGCGTGGTTCGCCGGACGCCTCGCCGACAGTTGGGGCCGCAAGCGGGTGATGCTCCTCGGCTCCGCCCTGTTCGTCATCTCGTCGATCGGGTCCGGTCTGGCCTTCAGCGTTCCCGATCTCATGCTGTGGCGTGTGCTCGGCGGCCTCGGCATCGGTATCGCGTCGGTCATCGCACCGACCTACATCTCCGAGATCGCACCCGCTCGCTACCGTGGCGCCCTCGCATCACTGCAGCAGCTCGCCATCACTCTCGGCATCTTCGCGGCCCTGCTGTCCGACGCGGTGCTGCAGAACGCCGCCGGTGGAGCGTCGAACGAGCTGTGGTGGAATCTCGAGGCCTGGCGGTGGATGTTCCTCGTCGGCGTCGCGCCTGCCGTCCTCTACGGTGTACTGGCGCTGACGATCCCGGAGTCCCCCCGCTATCTCGTCGGCAAGGACATGGACGAAGAGGCTGCGGCCGTCCTGGCCAACGTCACGGGCGAGCTCCGGCCCGACGAGCGTGTCCGCGAGATCCGGCTGACGCTGCGACGCGAGTCGAAGGCGTCCTTCGGCGACATCCGCGGCCCGGTCTTCGGTCTGCAGCCGCTGGTGTGGGTCGGCATCACGATGGCCGTCTTCCAACAGTTCGTCGGTATCAACGCGATCTTCTACTACTCGACGACACTGTGGAAGTCGGTGGGCTTCACCGAGAACCAGTCGTTCACGACCTCGGTGATCACCGCCGTGATCAACGTGGTCATGACGTTCGTCGCGATCCTGTTCGTCGACAAGATCGGTCGCCGTCCGCTGTTGATGACCGGTTCGATCGGCATGTTCGTCAGCCTGCTGCTCGCCGCGATCGCCTTCTCGCAGGCGGTCGGCAGCGGTGAGGACGTCGAACTTCCGGCACCGTGGGGTGCGCTCGCCCTCGTCGGCGCGAACGCCTTCGTGATCTTCTTCGCCGCCACCTGGGGTCCGATCATGTGGGTGATGCTCGGCGAGATGTTCCCGAACCGCATGCGCGCGGTGGCCCTCGGTATCAGCACCGCCGCCAACTGGATCGCGAATTTCACGGTGACACTGGCGTTCCCACCACTCACCTCCGCGGTCGGCCTGTGGTTCCTGTACGGACTGTTCGCGTTCTTCGCCCTGCTGTCGTTCTTCTTCGTCAAGGCCAAGATCCCCGAGACCAAGGGCATGGAACTCGAGGAGATGCAGAGCTAACCGATACAGACGCCAGGGGCGGTATCCGGATCACCGGATACCGCCCCTGGCGTTTGCTCACCTGCGTCGGTCGGACTCAGCCCGCTTCGCGGTCGGACTGCTCGACCGCCGACGGTCGCGATCGCTCCTCGGGTTCGCTGTCGAGGCCGGCGACCCAGCCGGTGACCTGACGCGCCACGTCCTGGGCAGTCAGACCGAGTTCGGCGTGGATCTCGTTGCGGGAGGCGTGATCGAGGAACTTCTGCGGCACCCCGAGATCGCGGGCGGGCACGTCGACGCCGTTGCGGCGCAACGCGGCGGAGACCGCCGAGCCGACACCACCGTGGAGGCCGCTGTCCTCGATTGTGACGACGATCCGGAAGCCGCGTGCGAGGTCGACCACCGCGTCGGGCACGGGGAACACCCATCGCGGGTCGACGACCGCGGCGTCGATGCCCTGCCTGGAAAGACGATCGGCGACGTCGAGCGCGAGACCGGCGAAGGCGCCGACCGCGACGATCAGCGCGTCGCCGCACCGCGACGGCGGCATCCGCAGCACGTCGACCGTGCCGTCGAGACGCTCGATCGCCGGGATGTCTTCTCCCACCGAGCCTTTGGGGAACCGGAGGACGGTCGGGCCGTCGGAGACGTCGAGCGCCTCACCGAGTTCCTCTCGCAGCGTCGCCCCGTCGCGCGGAGCGGCGACCCGGATGCCGGGAACGATCCCCAGCAGGGACAGATCCCACATGCCGTTGTGACTGGCCCCGTCGGAACCCGTGACGCCCGCCCGGTCGAGCACCACGGTGACCGGCTGCCGAAGCAGTGCGACGTCCATGAGCAGCTGGTCGAAGGCGCGGTTGAGGAAGGTCGAGTAGACGGCGACGACGGGATGCATTCCGCCGAGCGCGAGACCCGCCGCCGACGTCACCGCGTGCTGTTCGGCAATGCCGACGTCGAAGGTGCGCTCGGGGAACCGTTCGCCGAACTTGGCGAGGCCGGTCGGTCCGGGCATCGCGGCGGTGATCGCCACGACGTCCTCCCGCTTCTCCCCCAGCGCGATGAGTTCGTCGGAGAAGACCGACGTCCAGTCGGGAGCGGAGGCGGACTTCGCCCGGCCCGTGCGCGGATCCATCACGCCGGTGGCGTGCATCTGATCGGCGAGGTGGTTCTCGGCGGGCGCGTAGCCCGCTCCCTTACGGGTGACGGCGTGGACGAGGACCGGACCGCCGTACGCCTTCGCGCGACGCAGCGCCGATTCCATCGCCTGCTCGTCGTGCCCGTCGACCGGGCCGAGATACTTGATGCCCAGATCGGTGAAGAGCACCTGCGGGCTGACCGCGTCCTTCACACCGGCCTTCATGCCGTGCAGCACCGAGTAGGCCGCCGAGCCGATCCAGGGGATCCGCTTGACGATGCGCCGACTGTTGTCGAGCACCTTCTCGTAGCCGGGCTTGAGGCGCAGCGCCGCGAGGTGCTCGGCGAGACCGCCGATCGTGGGCGCGTAGGAGCGGCCGTTGTCGTTGACGACGATCACCATCGAACGGTTCTGCCCGGCGGCGATGTTGTTGAGCGCCTCCCAGCACATACCGCCGGTCAGCGCGCCGTCGCCCACCACGGCCACCACAGTCCGATCGGACTGTCCGGACAGCGAATAGGCCTTGGCGAGTCCGTCGGCGTACGACAGGGCCGCCGAGGCGTGCGACGACTCGATCCAGTCGTGTTCACTCTCCGCGCGGCACGGGTAGCCGGACAACCCGCCTTTCTGCCGGAGACCGTCGAACTCGTCGCGACGACCGGTGAGGATCTTGTGGACGTAGGCCTGGTGACCGGTGTCGAAGAGGATCGGATCGCGTGGCGAATCGAACACCCGGTGCAGAGCGATGGTCAGCTCGACGACGCCGAGATTGGGACCGAGGTGACCGCCGGTCGCCGCGACCTTCTCGACCAGGAATTCCCGGATCTCCCCCGCGAGCTCGGTGAGCTCCACAGGAGAGAGTCGACGTAGATCGTCGGGCGACTGGATGCGGGACAGAACACCCAACTGGAACAGCTCCCTCCGGCTCGTGCCTCACGCTCGTCGCGCGAGTGATTTTTTCAGTCTACGGAGCGCGGGAACGGAGCGTCTCCCGCCACCGCCTCGCTTCCGCGTGATCTCCTGGTCACGGGCGGACGGATCGTCCGCCGGTGAGCGAGGTCACCCTCACGATGAGATGTCGGCGCGATCGGCCGGCGACTTCTCCTCGACGAGGTCGATGGTGGTGCGCAACGCCTGGTTCGGGATCAGCACCACTGCCACCAGGGTAACGACCGCGAACGCCGCCGCCACGAGGAAGAGGGTCGCCGTCGCGTCGCCGTAGGCGGCACGGATGACTTCGGCCACCGGCTCGGGCAGCTGGGAGAAGTCGAGGCTTCCACCCGATCCGCCGCCGGAGGTGTCCACACCGAGCTTCGCGAGACCGTCGGCGGAGATCGTCGCGACACGGGACGCGAGGATCGAACCGAGCACCGACACACCGATCGCGCCACCGAAGGTGCGGAAGAAGGCGACCGAGCTGCTTGCGGCGCCGATGTTGCGCACGCTCACGGTGTTCTGCACGGCGAGGACGAGGTTCTGCATCAGCATGCCGGTGCCCAGACCCACGATCGCGATGTACACGCTGATCAGCGTGAGCGAGGTGAGGTGGTCGACCGTGCCGAGCAGGCCGAAACCGACCATCTGCAGGATCGCGCCGCCGATCAGGAAGCCCTTCCACTTGCCGAAGCGCGTGATGAGCCCACCGGAGAGCATCGACGAGACGAGCGTGCCGGCGACCATCGGGATGGTGAGCAGACCGGCGACCGTCGGGCTGTAGGCCCGCGAGGTCTGGAAGTACTGGCCGAGGAAGGTGGTGGCGCCGAACAGACCGATACCGACGGCCACGGACGCGATGATCGCGAGACCGGTGGTGCGTTCGGTGACGATCTTCAGCGGGATGATCGGATCGGCGACCTTCGTCTCGACGATCAACGTCGCGACGAGCAGGACGATGCCGGCACCGACGTACAGGGCGGACTCGACCGAGATCCACTCGTAGTAGCCGGCCTTGCCGGCGAAGGACACCCAGACGAGCAGGACGCTCACCGCGGCGGTGATGAGCGTGGCGCCGAACCAGTCGATGCTCACGTTCTCCTTGCGGACGGTCGTGACATGCAGCGTGCGCTGCAGCAGGATCAGCGCGACAACGGCGATCGGAACGCAGACGTAGAAGCACCAGCGCCAGCCGAGGAGGTCGACGATGACACCACCGAGCACGGGTCCACCCGACATGGCGACGGCCATGACGGCGCCCATGTAGCCGGAGTACCGGCCACGCTGGCGGGGCGGGATGATGCTGCCGATGATCGCGACGACGAGAGCGGTCAGACCACCCATGCCGATGCCCTGGATCACGCGGGCGGCGAGCAGGACCGGCACGTTGTGCGCGATACCGGCCAGGACCGAGCCGATCACGAAGACCAGGATCCCGAGCTGGACGAGCAGCTTCTTGTTGAACAGGTCGGCGAACTTGCCCCAGATGGGCGTCGACGCGGCGTTCGCCAGCAGCGCCGTCGTGATGACCCAGGCGTACTGGGTCTGCGTGCCGTTCAGATCCGCGATGATCGTCGGCAGGGCGGTCGAGACGATGGTGCTGCTCAGCAGCGCCGTGAAGAGGGCGGCGAGGAGGCCCGACAGCACGACGAGGATCTCGCGGTGCGTCATCTGCTCCTCGGCTGCCGGAGCATCCGGCTGCGCTCCCTGTCCGGAGACTGTAGTCATGAATTGGTCCTTCGAGTATCGATGACGAGCGGAGCCAGGGAGGAGGTGAGACGTTCGAGCGTCGTGATGGCGCCTGCGATCTCGTCCTCGTGCCAGTCCGAGAGTTCTGCGGAGAGCCGTTCGGTCCGGCGCTTCTTCACGATGTCGAGGATCTCGATACCCGCGACCGAACAACTCACCCGATGAGCACGACGATCGTCGGGATCGGGATGTCGATCCACGAGGCCTCGCTCGACGAGTTCGGCGATCTGTCTGCTCAACGACGACTGGCTGACGCACATTTCGACGGCGAGCTCGCTGGGCCGGCACTCCCCCATCCGTGCGAGCACGAACAGCACCGCGACGAGCGCGGAAGGAAGCACATCGGTGTCGTGGTGCACGAGTGCACCGCGCAGCGTGCGACCGAACATGAAGATGGCGTCGGCGAGTTCGTGGGCCTGAGCCTTTTCCGGCACAGCGAACCTCCGTCGGAGTGAACTAATTGATTACGTCATGCAACTATACAGATTAGTTGCGTACTACAAGCAATCTCTTTTCACGTCACACCAACTGTTGGATGCGGCCCTCGTCACACCTCGCCCCGAGCGGGTGCGACGGGAACCCGGTTCAACGGGTGAACAGTCCGATGCACTCCACGTGATGGGTGGAGGGGAACGCCGCGAAGGCCCGGACGTCCGCCAACTCGAATCCGTGGTCCCGGTACAGCCCCACGTCACGACCGAAGGACGCGGGATCGCAGCCCACGTGGACGATCCGGCGCGGTCCCGCTGCGGCCACGGCGACCACCACGTCCTTGCCCGCCCCCGCCCGCGGCGGGTCGAGGACGACCACCTCGGGAGCCGGCAGATCGGGAATCACCCGCTCCACGCGCCCGTGACGGAAGGACACCCGGCCGAGGTCGGCGAGCGCCTCGATCCCGTCGTCCACGGCGGTCTTCGACGACTCGACCGACACCACCCGACCGGACGGACCGACCTGCTCTGCGAGCACGGCCGCGAAGACCCCCACTCCGCCGTACAGATCCCATGCCGTCGCACCCTCCGAGGTCTGCGCCCAGTCGGCCACCGCAGCCGAATAGGTCGACGCGGCACCGCGGTGGGCCTGCCAGAAACCGGTCGGCGCCAACCGCCACTCGCGTTCGCCGACCCGCTCGACCACACGTCCCGAGCCTTCGATCACCTTCTCCGGACGGCGCGCGTTCACCGCCGCCCGCCGCGACGCCGCGCCGCGCCGGCCCTGCCGCCGCGCACCACCCGAGAGGACCGGAGGTGCGATCTCCACCACGTGCCGCCGGCCGTCCGCGTCGAGTACGACCTGCAGCTCCGCTCCCGGCTGCCACACACGATCGGTGAGGCCGACGTAGGCGTGCGGATCGATCTGCGGGCACGCCAGTTCCGGGACGACCTCGTTGCTGCGGTACCGGCGGTATCCCGGGTTCCCCACCACGTCCACCGCGAGCCGGACCCGGGTGCGCCACAGGGTGCCGTTGGACGCACCGCCCGGCACCTCCTCGACGGTCACCTCGCGGTCCACTCCACCGAGCCGGCGCAGCTGCTCGGCCACCACCGCGCCCGTGAAACGGCGTTGCGCCTCGACGGTCATGTGCGCGAGGTCGCAGCAACCCGCCCCTCCCGGACCGGAGATCGGGCAGACCCGATCGACGCGGTCCTCGGACGCCTCGAGCACGTCCTCCACGTCGGCGAAGCAGAACGACCCGCCCCGATCCTCGGTGACCCGAGCGAAGACACGCTCCCCCGGCAGTCCGTGCCGCACGAACACGACGCGCCCCTCGAACCGCGCGACACACGCACCACCGTGGGCGGGATTGCCGAGGATCACCTCGATCCTCCGGCCGGACCAATCCGTACGCGGGTGTGCCTGACGATTCACCGCGGTTCCTCCTCGTTGTCCAACTGTCGATCCTGCCCGTTGGGGGCGGCCCGCCCCACCGCACCGGCGTCCGCGGACGAGCGCAGCTGCCAGGGCACACTCGTCACCATCACCCCCGGCTGGAAGAGGAGCCGGCTCTTGAGCCGCAGGGCGCTCTGGTTGTGGAGCAGTTGCTCCCACCAGTGCCCCACCACGTACTCGGGGATGAAGACGGTCACGACGTCGCGGGGAGAATCGCGCCGCACCCGGCGGACGTAGTCGAGGACGGGCCGCGTGATCTCCCGGTAGGGCGACTCGACGACCTTCAACGGCACGGTGAGATCGCTCTTCTCCCATTCGAGTACGAGACGCCGGGTGCTCTCGTCGTCGACGTTCACGGTGATCGCCTCGAGGGTGTCGGGGCGGGTCGCCCGCGCGTAGGCGAGGGCGCGCATCGTGGGCAGGTGCAAGGTCGAGACGAGCACGATCGAATGGGTGCGGCTGGGCAGCACCCCGTCCCAGTCCGCCCTCTCGAGTTCGGCGGCGACCGTGTCGTAGTGGTGCCGGATCGCCTTCATGAGCCCGAACGCGACGACCATGGTCACCACTGCGATCCACGCCCCGGCGGCGAACTTGCCCGTCAGCACGACCAGCAGCACCACCGACGTGGAGACGCACCCGACGCCGTTGATCAGCCGCGACCGCGCCATGCGGCCCAGCGCCGACGGATCCGTCTCGGTGCTCAGTTCCCGCGTCCAGTGCCGCACCATGCCGGCCTGCCCCAGGCTGAACGCGACGAACACACCCACGATGTACAGCTGGATGAGCCGGGTGACCTCGGCCTCGAAGACCCACACGAAGACGACGGCGATCCCGGCGAGGAAGAGGATGCCGTTGCTGAAGGCGAGCCGGTCGCCGCGGGTGTGGAACTGGCGCGGCAGGTAACGGTTCTGCGCGAGAACCGAACCGAGCACCGGGAATCCGTTG
Organism: Rhodococcus sp. GQ147; assembly: GCF_059759155.1. NCBI lineage: Bacteria > Bacillati > Actinomycetota > Actinomycetes > Mycobacteriales > Nocardiaceae > Rhodococcus > Rhodococcus sp. GQ147. Next base: position 13,829 of record NZ_JCAXDU010000006.1, on the reverse strand, counting down.
AAGGCCGTGTTGGCGGCGAGCACGAGGATCACGGCGGTGACGATCGTGATCAGGACGAACGCGGCCGGCACCCCCTCGAAGACGGTGTGCGCCAGCTGGGAGAGCAGCGTCTTCTGCTCGTAACCCTCGGGTGCACCGCGCAGCTGGGTGTCGGGATGCTCGGCCACCACCACACCGAGCCGCTCGGCGAGGAAGACCACCCCGAGGAACAGCGTGACGGCGATGCCACCGAGCACCAGCAGGGTCGTCGCGGCGTTGCGTGCCTTCGGCTTCTTGAAGGCCGGCACCCCCGTGCTGATCGCCTCGACACCCGTCAGCGCCGCGCAACCGGACGAGAAGGCGCGCGCGAGTAGGAGGACGAAGGCGAGCGCGGTCAGATCCGTCTGCTCGGCGACGAGTTCGAAGTCCGCCGACTCCGCCCGCAGGTCGTCGCCGAGGACGAAGATCCGGAACATCCCGGCCCCGAGCATCACCAGCATGCAGCCCACGAAGGTGTAGGTGAGCACGGCGAACGCCCGGCCGGCGCGCCGGAGTCCGCGCAGGTTCACCGCGGTGAGCAGCACGATCGCGACGACGACGAAGAGCACCTTGTGCCGGGCGACGAACGGGACGGCCGATCCGACCGTCGCCGCCGCGGACGACAGCGACACCGCGACCGTCAGGACGTAGTCGACGAGCAGCGCACTGCCGACGGTCAGCCCTGCCGTGGGCCCGAGATTCTTCGTGGCGACCTCGTAGTCGCCGCCGCCGGACGGGTAGGCGCGCACGGTCTGGCGGTAGCCGGCGACCACGATCACGAGCACGAAGGCGACAGCGAGTCCGATCCACGGCGAGAAGGCGTAGGCGGACAACCCCGCGACGGAGAGGACGAGGAAGATCTCCTCGGGTGCGTAGGCGACCGACGACAGCGCGTCGGAGGCGAAGACCGGCAGTGCGGTGCGCTTGGGCAGCAACTCGTGCCCGAGAGTGTCGCTGCGGAAGGGGCGACCCAGCACGAGCCGCTTCGCCGCGGTGGAAAGCTTGGACACGCGCAAAGCCTATGCGGTTCCGGCCCCGAAGTACCCCTCGGCCGGGTCACGACCTCTCGAAGATCGTCACGCGGTACCGTTCGGATCGGCGGTCCACAGCGGTCCGTCTCGGAAAGATCGACCGGAACGGAGTCCACTGGGGTGTACGTGGTGGTGATGGGGTGCGGTCGGGTCGGTTCGGCGGTGGCCACCGCACTCGTCCGGCTCGGCCACGAGGTCGCGGTCATCGACCGCGATGAGAGCGCGTTCGGACGACTCGGCCCGGACTTCCCCGGTCGCACCGTGCTCGGCATGGGCTTCGACCGCGACGTCCTGATCTCTGCCGGCATCGAACACGCCGACGCCTTCGCGGCGGTCTCGTCCGGCGACAACTCGAACATCATCTCGACGCGCGTGGCCCGCGAGACCTTCGGCGTCGAACGCGTCGTCGCGAGAATCTACGACGCCAAGCGGGCCGCCGCGTACGAGCGGCTCGGCATCCCCACCGTGGCGACTGTGCCGTGGACCACCGACCGTTTCCTGCATGCGCTCACACACGACAGCGAGACCGCCCGCTGGCGCGATCCCACCGGATCCGTCGCCATCGCCGAGGTGAACGTGCACGAGGGGTGGGTCGGACGACGCGTCACCGACCTCGAGGATGCCACGGGTTCGCGCGTCGCGTTCCTGATCCGGTTCGGCACCGGGTTGCTGCCCGACCGCAGGACGGTGCTGCAGGCCGACGACTCCGTCTATATCGCGGCCGTGTCCGGTTCGGTCTCGGAGGCGATCACACACGCCGAGAACCCGCCGGTCGACGAGAACTGACCCGTCCACCCGAGAGGAAGCCCACATGAAGGTGGCGATCGCCGGCGCCGGAGCGGTGGGGCGCTCGATAGCGCGGGAACTGCTGCGCAACGCCCACGAGGTGATGCTCATCGAGCGCAAACTCGACCACGTAGAACCCGAGTCCGTGCCGGACGCGACGTGGGTACACGCCGATGCCTGCGAACTCAGCTCGCTCGAATCCACCGGACTCGAGCAGTACGACGTCGTGATCGCGGCGACGGGCGACGACAAGGCCAACCTGGTCCTCAGCCTGCTCGCGACCACCGAGTTCGGTGTTCCACGGGTCGTAGCCCGCGTCAACGATCCGCGCAACGAGTGGCTGTTCGACGAATCGTGGGGTGTGGACGTCGCGGTGTCCACACCGCGCATGCTCGCGGCGCTGGTCGAGGAAGCCGTCACCGTGGGCGATCTGGTGCGGCTGATGACGCTGCGCAAGGGCGCGAACCTGGTGGAGGTCACCCTGCGCGACACCACCGCCCTCGCCGGGAAACCGGTCCGGAAACTGGAACTGCCGCGCGATACGGCACTCGTGGCGATCCTGCGCGGCGGGCGGGTGATCGTCCCTCAGCCGGACGATCCGCTCGAGGGCGGGGACGAACTGCTGTTCGTCACGGCGGAGGACGTCGAGGACGATCTCCGGCAGGCGGTGAACCGCTAGTCGCGGAGTCTGTGCCGACTAGTTGCAGAGCCGGTGCCGACTGGTCGCGGAGCCGGTGCCGGCTAGTCGCGGAGCCGGTGCCGACCGGGGAGCCGAGGCTGCCCGTCGTGCGTGCCGTGCTCGTCGCGGGGCTTGTTCGACAGCCCGTCGTCCGTCGCCGGATCGTCGGCCGGCGCGTCACCGACCGTCTCCGAGGGCGCGGGTTCGACGATGCGGTCGGCACGCCGGACCGCCCAGAGGGTCACGAGCAGGGCAAGAGCAGTGAGCGGCCAGCCCATGCCGATCCGGGCCACCGCGAGCCAGCCGGTGCGGTCCTCGTCGTAGAGGTGGTTCTGCACGAGATAGCGACCGAGGAAGACCAGGGTCCACGCGAGGGTCGCGACGTCGTAGGCGCGCACCGCGGTGGTATGCGAACGCCACCGCGATCCCTGGCCGTTGAGCATCCCCCAGATCACGCCCACGAGCGGTCTGCGGACGAGCACGGACAACAGGAATGCGCCCCCGTAGACCAGGCTCGCGTAGATCCCGAAGAGGAAGTATCCCTTCGCGTCGCCGGTGCGATGAGCGATGAAGGCACACAGGGCGACTCCGAAGAAGCCCGAGATCGCGGGCTGGATCGGGGTGCGCTGGATCAGGCGCCACACGAGCACCGCGAGGGCGACGCCCAGCGCGGACCAGATGGCGACGGTGAGGCCCCACAGGCTGTTGACGGGGACGAACACCAGCACCGGCAGCGTCGAATAGACCAACCCGCTGATCCCACCGAGTTGTTCGAGCATCGTCTGCTGGTTGGTGTCGCTCACTCCTACGAGCCTGCCACATCCGGCACAGGGGTACGACCCTGCGTGCACCAGGGGCACCACTCCGCGCGCACAGAGGTCAGGCGGGCTCGCGCAGCTCGTAGTAGGGGTTGTAGATCACCTTGCGTCCGTCGCGTTCGCCGACACGACCGCGGACCATCAACGTACGCCCGGGCTCGATCCCCGGAATGCGCCGACGACCGATCCACACGAGCTGGATCGAGTCGGTCCCGTCGAAGAACTCCGCCTCGACGACGGCGGCAGCGGCACGCGAACACGACTCGACACTGCGAAGACGTCCGTACATGGTCACTTCCTGACCGCGGGCGCATTCGACGACGGGTAGGGCGCCCGTGGAGTGCGAGGATTCGGCCATCTGCTCGGCATCGAGTTCTTCGATGTCCTCGGTGAGCCGCCGTGTGAGCCGACGCAGGTAGCCGGCCGGGGAAGCCATAACACGCTCCTGTACGGAAGGGGCACGGATCTCGCGCCACCGGACTCTTCTTCGCCCGCCACTGTAGACCCATTCTCGCCGGATACAAGTTGCACGGTGCACACGCGCGTGCAGCCGTCGGTCGTCCTGCTGTGCGGGCAGGTGAGCGCGGTCTCCGGGGTTCGATGGTGCAGGATCGTCCGCATGTCCCACAGCGAATCCCCGGTCCCCCCGACCGCCGGCACCGCGGTCGTGCTTCCCGGCACGGGTTCGGACGCATGCTTCGCCGAGAAGGCGTTCGGCGCCGAACTCCGACGGCGGAGCATCATCCCGATCGCCGTCGATCCGGATCCGCGCGGTGTGGTGGCGAGCTATCTCACCGCGCTCGACGAGGCGGCCGAGAACGGGCCGATCCTCGTCGGAGGGGTGTCGATCGGTGCAGCCGTCGCGTTGAGGTGGGCATACGACAATCCGGACCGGGTCGTCGGCGTCCTCGCTGCCCTACCTGCATGGACCGGCGATCCGCGGGAGGCGCCGGCCGCCGCGAGCGCGCGGTGGACGGCCTCCGAACTGCGCGCCCACGGGCTCGATACGGTCACCGCTGCGATGACGGCGTCGAGTCCGCCCTGGCTCGCCCGGGAATTGACGCGTTCGTGGAGCGCCCAGTGGCCCGATCTCCCGTCCGCGCTGGACGAGGCCGCACACTACCGGGCACTCGACGTCGACGAACTGCGTGCCGTGACCGTGCCGGTCGGTATCGCCGCCGCGGTGGACGACGCGGTTCATCCGCTCGCAGTGGGGCGGCAATGGTCGCGGGAGATCCCTCACGCGGAACTCGCGACGGTGACACTCGAACAGGTCGGGGACGACCCCTCCGTGCTCGGGAGGTTGTGCCTCGCCGCGCTCGACAGGATCGTCCCCGTCCCGAACCGATGATCGGTACTGGCCTCAGAAGCCGAGTTGCTGCATCGCCGAACCGGATTCGCCGCGGCGCGGCGGCGTCTGCCGGGCGGGCGGGACCTGCTGCGTCTGCTGGGCGGGCTGTTCCGGCGGGGCGGTCCGCGGAGCGGGCTGCGCCGGAGCTCCGCCCTGTTGCTGCCGCGCGGCGGCCTGCTGTTGCTGCTGCGCGGCGGCCTGCTGTTGCTGCTGCGCGGCGGCCTGCTGTTGCTGCTCCTGCGCCGCGACGAGCTGGCGGGTGAGTGCCTCGGGCAACACGATCGGCAGCGGTGTACGGACCGGATGGGGTTCGGATCCGCGACGGACGACGGTGCCGGAGATCACCGACCGTGCGATCCCGACGAGTTCGGAGTCGGCTCCGGCGTTCCCCGAGGGCGCCGCGACGACGCAGCGGATCATCCAGCGGAAGCCGTCGACACCGATGAACCGGAGATCCGCGTTCGCGGTCCTGCCGTGCAGTTCGCGACCCCACGGCCCCGATTCGATGCTGACCTCGGCCTTGTCGTTGCGCAGCGTCTCCGCGAGCTCGGCGGCGACCTCACGCCACTGTCCCGGCGACTTCGGTGCGGCGTACGCGGAGACCGTGATGCGCCCGAACTGGGTCACGAGATGGACGTTCTGCGGCGTCCCGTTCGGAGCCATCTCGACCTGGATCTGACCACCGGCCGGCAGCGGTACGAGCACGGATCCGAGGTCGAGACGGGAGGCGGTCACCGTCTCCTCGTCGACCTCGTCGATGTCGTACGGGCCGGAATCGGCCGCACTTCCGGTGGCGTACTCGTCGTACTCCTCGTCGGCGGGCTCGTCGTACGCGCCGAGGTCGCCGGCGGAAGCGGCGTCGGTCGCCTCGATGTTCGACCCGCGGTCCTTGCGGCGTCGTCCGAACATGTCAGGAACCCTCCTTCACGAGGCCGGCGTGCCCGCCGCTCGATCCGTATCCGCCGCTGCCCCGCGCCGTGTCGTCGAGCTCGTCCACTTCGTCGAATTCGACGAGTTCGACACGCTGGACGAGCAGCTGCGCGATGCGGTCGCCTCGGCGGAGTTCGACGGCGCGCTCGGTGTCGTGGTTGATCAGACACACCTTGATCTCTCCACGGTAGCCCGCGTCGACCGTCCCGGGAGTGTTCACGATGGACAGACCGAACTTGGCGGCGAGGCCCGAACGCGGGTGGATCAGGCCGACCGTGCCCACGGGCAGCGCGACGGCGATGCCGGTGCCGACGAGCGCCCGCTCCCCCGGGCCGAGGGTCACGTCGACCGACGTGCACAGGTCCACACCGGCGTCACCGGGGTGGGCACGAGTGGGCACGGGGAGCTCCGGATCGAGCCGGCGCAGCGGTATCGGGGGAAGATCGGTCACGTCGTCCGAGACTACTCGCGTGCCGGGTCGCTCCGCCGAGGCGACTATCCTTACGGTGTGTCCCGTTCCTCGCGCACCTCACCGACTACACCTCCGACGGCCGACGCTCCGACCTTCTCGGAGCGGATGTGGGTGCCGTGGTGGTGGTGGCCGATCGGGCTCGGTGTGGCCGCCCTGCTCGCGGCCGAGCTGCACATGGGTGCCCCGGGGATGTACGCGTGGCTTCCCTACGTCCTTCTGCTCCCGGTCCCGATCTGGGTCCTGACCTGGCTCTCACGCAGCCGGGTCGAGGTGGTCGACGGCGAACTCGTCGTCGGTCGCGCACATCTGCCCGTCGACGTGATCTCGCGGGGTGTGGTGGTTCCGGCGTCGGCCAAGAGCGCCGCGATGGGCCGCCAGCTCGATCCGGCGGCGTTCGTCCAGCACCGTCCCTGGGTGCGGACCATGGCGCTCGTCGTGCTCGACGACCCGGAGGATCCGACACCCTACTGGCTGGTGAGCACGCGGCGGCCTGCCGAACTGCTCGCGGCGCTGGGTTGCGACGAGTCGGGCCGCAAGGACGATCCGACCCGCAAGTAGGGCTGTTCGAACGGGCACCGGGTCCCCGGATACGACACGGCCCCGGATGCCGGGAACAGCAGAGGCTGCCGTGGCGCCGGGGCACGCAGGAGGGAGACGCGGGTGACCACGGCGCATCGTCGTCACCCGGCCTCGTTTCGCACCTATGTCCTCACGCTGCCCTATGTCCTCACGCTGCGCAGTCCCGGCAGATCATGACACCGTTCTCCTCGCTCGCGAGTCTGCTCCGGTGATGCACCAGGAAACAGCTCGAGCAGGTGAATTCGTCGGCCTGCTTCGGGACGACACGCACCGACAGCTCTTCGCCGGACAGATCCGCCCCGGGCAGCTCGAAGGACTCGGCGGTGTCCGATTCGTCGACGTCCACCACAGCGGACTGGGCCTCGTTGCGCCGGGCCTTCAGTTCCTCGAGTGAATCCTCCGACACATCGTCGCTGTCGGTCCGCCGGGGTGCGTCGTAGTCAGTCGCCATTTCCTCTTACCTTCTAGTACTCGTACCGGTAGCCGGCCGGGACACGGACGGTGCTCCCGGCCAGGGCAACGCACGGCCGTCCGTTGGAGTTCCCGACGGGTGTGCCATTGCTGTGGCATACCCGAATTGACTCTGTTTTCGCGCCGCACCGCCCATTCTTGGACGGTTCGGCCGCCGAACAATAGCCGACCTCACGCACGAATATGCAATCGATGCGTGGAAACGCCGGGAATTGTCTGGCAATCGTCATCAACAACACAACGACTCGTGACATTTCCTCGGGTCGGCGGTTCCACCGACCACGTCCGCGACCTCTACAGTGAGTGCGACGAACACGGCATGACACGAGAGGCAGGGCCGCGTGGTTTCCCTGATCACCGAAGGAAGCGCAACCGATGACCGCGGCCGCCCGTTCCGTCGGCGCCGGGTGGTCCCGGCCGCCGTGGCGGGTGCCGTCCTCGCCGCAGGCACGATCGTCGTGTGGTCCTCCGTGTTCACCTCGTCCGAGCCCGTCACGACCACCGTGGCGTGCAACGCTCCCCCGACCGAGGCCACCGACCCCGAAGGCCCACAACCGGCTCCGCTCGGCGAGGTCGTGGACCGGTCGACGCTGCTCGAGGTCGAACCCGCTCCCCTGACTGCCACCCGGGTGCGCGTCTACAACGCCAACGGCGAACGCGGCCAGGCCACGCACGTGGCCGCTCAGCTGAGCGATTACGGTTTCTCGAGCCCGCCCGACGTGCAGGCCGGCAACGATCCGGTCTACGTCGACCAGAACATGCAGTGCCAGGGGCAGATCCGCTTCGGCGAGGCCGGGCGCGCTGCTGCGTCCTCGGTGTGGTTGCTCGCCCCGTGCGCCGAGTTGGTGCAGGACACACGCGAGGACGACACCGTCGACCTCGCGCTGGGAACCTACTTCCGGGACATCTCCCCCGGGGCGGATGCCGAAGAGGTCCTGCGGGCACTACGCGAGGTCCCGGCGGGCGAGGAGACGGCTCCGCTCGACCTCGATCTACTCACGGCCGCACGCAATGCCCGGTGCTGAATCTCTTTTCACAGACCGTGCATCCTGTTTTTCGTCACTGTTGCGGTAAAAGGTGACGAACCACAATTCATGATGTGACGAAACGGTCAATTCGGAATTGCGTCGAGCGCTCCGATTTCGGCGAGCAGAGTTTCGAAATCGGCCGCGATCCCCGGCGCGGCCGCGACCGTGAGTTCCCCGTCGTCCCCGGTGCCGCTCGGGACACGCACCACCGCACCGGCTTCCGCAGCGACGAGCGCCCCCGCCGCCCAGTCCCAGGGACCGAGTCCGTGTTCGTAGTGGGCGTCGACCCTGCCGGCCGCGACCATGCACAGGTCCAGGGCGGCCGCTCCGACACGCCGGATGTCGCGCACCCTCGGTAGCAGCGCCGCCACCAGCTCACCCTGACGTGCGCGTCGTGCCGGCGAGTACGAGAAGCCGGTCGCCACGAGCGCCAGTCGCGGATCCGTCACGGGATTGCATCGCAACGGCACCCGCGTGCCGTCGACGTCCAGATGGGCACCGAGACCCTCTGCCGCCGAGAACGTCTCCCCCGAGGCGATGTCGACGACGGCACCGGCCACCGAGCGTCCGTCGACCCGCGCGGCCACCGAGACCGCCGAGGCGGGGAGTCCGTAGACGAAGTTGACGGTGCCGTCGATGGGATCGACCACCCAGACGACTCCGCTCGCGGCAGTCACCGTCCCGCCGTCGGCCCCGGTCTCCTCGCCGAGGAAGGCGTCGCCCGGCCGCAGTTCCGTGAGCCGACGCCGGATGAGTTCCTCACTCTCGGTGTCGGCGGCGGTGACGGGATCGGTCACCGTCGATTTCGTCCCCACACTGGCGGCCTCCCCCGAGCCCGGAGGACCGAACAGCTCGACCCGGCGTACACGGACGTAGGACGCGGCCTCACGGGCGACGGTCACCGCCACATCCCTCAGCGCGGACAACTCGGATTCGGGGATTGTTCTCTGTGCGTGCACGAACCGATCCGAACACAGTGCCGACGGTTTCGCCACCGACCCCGCACCCGGTGACACCGGGCACTATCGTTTCCACGAGCGGAGCAGCCGGCCCCAACCAGCGAGAGGAAGTACGCAATGGCACAGGACGTCCCCACGGACCGAGCGACTCCCGTCAACCACGGATTCGGAGTCGACATCGGGGGAAGTGGCGTCAAGGGTGCCGTGGTGGATCTCGACACGGGCCGCTTGGTCGGCGACCGCATCAAGATCCTCACTCCGCAACCGTCCACTCCCGAGGCCGTGGCGAAGACGGTGGCGCAGATCGTCGAACAAGCCGGCTGGACGGGTCCCGTCGGCGTGACCCTGCCGAGCGTGGTCACCGGAGGTGTCGCCCGCACCGCCGCCAACATCGACAAGTCGTGGATCGGGACCGACGCCGGATCCCTCTTCTCGCGGGTGCTCGGCGGCCGGGACGTCTCGGTGCTCAACGACGCGGACGCCGCGGGAATCGCCGAAGACCGCTTCGGTGCCGCCAAGGACACCGACGGCGTGGTGATCCTCCTGACCTTCGGCACCGGGATCGGTTCGGCCGTGCTGCACAACGGTGTACTGCTGCCCAACACCGAGTTCGGGCACATGGAGGTCGACGGCAAGGAGGCCGAGCACCGCGCCGCCTCGTCGGTCAAGGAGCGCAACGACCTGTCGTACAAGCAGTGGGCCAAGGAGGTCTCGCGCGTCCTCGCCCGCTTCGAGGATCTGCTCTGGCCCGACCTGTTCATCGCGGGCGGCGGCATCAGCCGCAAGCACGAGAAGTGGATCCCGCTCCTGACCAACCGCACCCCGGTGGTCCCCGCCGAACTGCGCAACGCGGCGGGAATCGTAGGGGCTGCTTATGCTGCGAAAACAGGTGTCACTCCCTGAGTCCGGCGCATCGGCCGCCCGAGGGATCGTTACAATGGTCCCCAGCAGGCCGGAACCGGCCCTCATCCCGACAGACCTCTCCGCCGGAATCACTCTGGCGCGACGCCGCACTACCTCGTCACGAAAGGGCGTACGTGGCAGCCACCGACATCCACACCGCTGATTCCGCCAACGAATCGGCACCCGTTGCGGACGCTTCGAGCGTCGCAGGCGCTGCGGACTCCGCGGAGGGCACCGCTCCCGGTGCCAAGCCGCCGGCGAAGAAGACCGCTGCGAAGAAGGCCCCCGCGAAGAAGGCGGCCGCCAGGAAGGCTCCTGCGAAGAAGGCAGCCGCCAAGAAGACCACCGCGAAGAAGGCAGCAAAGAAGGCCACGAAGGCTGCGGGTTCGGGCGACGAGGACTTCGACGCCACCGAGGAAGCGGACCTCGCAGACCTCGAGGTCTCGGAGGGTGATCTCGCCGGCGCCGAGGATGTGGTGGTCGAGGACGACGAGCCCAGCGAGAAGGACAAGGCCTCGGGCGACTTCGTCTGGGACGAGGAGGAGTCCGAGGCGCTGCGTCAGGCACGCAAGGACGCCGAGCTCACCGCCTCGGCCGACTCCGTGCGCGCCTACCTCAAGCAGATCGGCAAGGTCGCCCTCCTCAACGCCGAGGAGGAAGTCGAGCTCGCCAAGCGCATCGAGGCCGGTCTGTACGCGACCCACATGCTGCAGCAGCTGGCGGCGAAGGGCGAGAAGCTCCCCGTCGCGCAGCGCCGCGATCTGAACTGGATCTGCCGCGACGGCAACCGGGCCAAGAACCACCTGCTCGAGGCGAACCTCCGTCTCGTCGTCTCGCTCGCCAAGCGCTACACCGGCCGCGGCATGGCGTTCCTGGACCTGATCCAGGAAGGCAACCTCGGTCTGATCCGCGCGGTCGAGAAGTTCGACTACACCAAGGGTTACAAGTTCTCCACCTACGCGACCTGGTGGATCCGTCAGGCCATCACCCGTGCCATGGCCGACCAGGCCCGCACCATCCGTATCCCGGTGCACATGGTCGAGGTCATCAACAAGCTCGGTCGTATCCAGCGCGAGTTGCTCCAGGATCTGGGCCGCGAGCCCACGCCCGAGGAGCTCGCCAAGGAAATGGACATCACGCCGGAGAAGGTGCTGGAGATCCAGCAGTACGCGCGTGAGCCCATCTCCCTCGACCAGACGATCGGCGACGAGGGCGACAGCCAGCTCGGCGACTTCATCGAGGACTCCGAGGCCGTCGTGGCCGTCGACGCCGTCTCCTTCACCCTGCTGCAGGATCAGCTGCAGTCGGTGCTCGAGACCCTGTCCGAGCGTGAAGCGGGCGTCGTGCGTCTGCGCTTCGGCCTCACCGACGGCCAGCCGCGTACCCTCGACGAGATCGGTCAGGTCTACGGCGTGACGCGCGAGCGCATCCGTCAGATCGAGTCGAAGACCATGTCGAAGCTGCGCCACCCGTCGCGGTCGCAGGTGCTGCGCGACTACCTCGACTGACATCCGTCACGAAGAACGAGGGCCATCCGATCGGGCGGCCCTCGTTCTTCGTTCCGGACCCCGAGGTCAGCAGAAGAAGGCCGCTAGAGAAGGGGCCGCTAGAGAAGCTCCGGTTCGTCTCCGGGAAGGCGCTGTCGCTCGTCACCTCCGGGGAGTCGTGTGGATGCGAACCGCATCACCGGTTCGACGACCCGCGCGGCCACCGGACCGAGCACGGCGGTGATCATCACGTATGCCGAAGCGATCGCCGCGAGGCGACTGTCGACGTGTCCGGAGGCGACGGCCAGCCCGGCGATCACGATAGAAAACTCTCCCCGGGCGATGAGTGCCGCGCCGGCGCGCGCCCGGCCCATCACGGCGATACCGTGACGGGCCGCCGCGATCCATCCGGTGACGAGCTTCGTCAGCGCGGTCAGCACGGCCAGCAGGATCGCCCAGCCGAGCACCGGCGGTATCGCCGTCGGATCGGTGTTCAGCCCGAAGAAGACGAAGAAGATGGCGGCGAACAGGTCGCGGAGCGGTTCGAGGACCCGGACCGCGTTGTGTGCCGTCGAACCGGAGATGGCGATGCCCAGCAGGAAGGCGCCCACGGCCGCGGACACCTGCAGGGCCGACGCGATCCCCGCCACCAGCAGCGCTGCGCCGAGCAGCTTGAGCAACAGCGTTTCCCGATCGGGGCTGTCGAGCACGACCGAGACGTAGCGCCCGTATCGCACCACCAGCACCAACACCACGGTGACGAGACCGAGTGAGATCGCGACGGCTTCGAGGCCGCCGAGCAGACTCACGCCCGCCAGGATCGCAGTGAGGATCGGGAGGTAGACGGCCATCGCGAGATCCTCGAAGACGAGGATCGACAGGACGACCGGTGTCTCGCGGTTGCCGAGGCGCCCCAGATCGGCGAGGACCTTCGCCACGATCCCGGACGACGAGATGTAGGTGACACCCGCAAGCACGAAGGAGCCGATGGGTCCGAGACCCAGGATCAGCGCGATGGCGGCTCCCGGCACCGCGTTCAGGGCGAGGTCGAGCAGGCCTGCCATCCGAGAGCGTCGCAGGCCGCTGATCAACTCGTTCGCGGTGTACTCGAGACCGAGCAGCAACAGCAGCAGGACCACGCCGATCTCGCTGGCGATGTGACTGAACGCCCCGATATCGCCGAGCTGGATGAAGCCACCATTGCCGAAGCACAGGCCGCCGATCAGATAGAACGGGATCGGCGACATGCCGATCCGCGCCGCGAGCCGTCCGAGGACGCCGAGTCCGAAGAACACCGCACCCAGTTCGATGAGTGCGAGTGTCGTCGTGTCCATTCTGCGGGATCAGCCGTTGCGCAGGATCCTGGCGGCCGCGTCGAGACCGTCGGCCGTTCCGACCGTCACCAGGATGTCCCCACCCGTGAGAACGAAGTCGGGTGTCGGGGACGGCATGACCTGACCGGCACGCATCACGGCCACGACGGACACACCGGTGCGGGTGCGCAACGCGGTGTCGCCCAGTACCGCTCCGTCGAACCGTGAATCCTCGTGGATGTGGAGCTGGCGGGTGAGGATTCCGGGCAGGTCGCGGTGGTCGTCACGCAACTGGGCGACGAGCTGTGGGGCACCGAGCAGATTGCTGAGCGTCGCGGCCTCCTCGACGGTGAGAGGCAGGGAGGCCGCACACGCGTCGGGGTCGCCCGCCTTCGAGATGATGAGGTCGCTGTGACCGTCCCGATGGGTGATCACCCCGATGCGGCGCCCGGAGGCCAGTTCGAAGTCCTTGCGTACACCGATCCCGGGAAGCGGCGTCACGTCGACGATCATGGTCGAAAGACTAGTCCTCCGGACCGACGGCATCCGCTCGCTCCCGGTCGAGGGGCGGGAACCGACCGTCCGGTCCCGGCAGGTAGGGCGTCACCTCCACAACGACGTCGACGGGCAGGGGCCCGTAGAGGTGCGGAAAGCGCATCGACTCCGGGTCCTCCGGTACGCCGGGTTCGAAACGGAGCGGGTCGACGAGGCGCGTCGGGTCGACGCGCAGCAGGAGGAGGTCCGTGCGGCCTGCGTACAACCGGTCGGCGGGCAGGTGCACCTGGTGCGGGGTCGACAGGTGGACGAAACCCTGGGTCCCGAGGGAGTCCGGCACGACCGCCCCGAGGGGTCGGAAGTGGTCCCAGTCGTCGCGGGAGATGATGTGCAGCAGGGTCTCGGTCATGGCGTCATTGTGCGTCGGACAGCCCGTCCGGGGCGTTTCCGGCCCCCTCGGGCTCTGCGCTGTGAGCGAACACACCGTGCGGAAAACGGCCATGTCGAAG
>NZ_JCAXDU010000067.1:0-783 GCF_059759155.1 Rhodococcus sp. GQ147 | reverse complement strand
CTGATGATTCGCCGCACTCGTCGGATATAGAAGTTGGGGAAAGAGATCGTTCCGCTTTCCGTGCGTTCTCGAAGTAGTAGGCCAGTAATGAAAAAGCCGGAGAGCACGAAGAATATGTCGACGCCGACGAAGCCGCCTGTGGGCCATCCGAGAAGGTGATCGGCGAAGACGGCGAGGACTGCGACCGCGCGCATTCCTTCGAGGTCTGGCCGGAAATTGCTGACCTTCTTCTCTTTCTTCTCAACTGCATGTCGCCGGCCGGGTTCGCCGATGGTCGTGGTCATTGTTCCCCTCGATTCGTTAGCCCCCTCCCCGAGGGCTCTCGTGATGGTATGTCGTGCTGCGGCATCGGCAACCGCTAGGGATCGCCGCACGCTGGAGTGACGGTCCAGTGCAACGGCACGTTCCTGTCAGCCCTCACGACCATCGCCAGAACCGACCGGAACGCAACATCCGCTAGCCGACCCGCCCGTAACGCAGCCTGGTGAGGAATCGTTCACGACTGGCACCGCCGCCGGTGGCACGGCGTGGCGTACGGGGCGACCGCGGCAACATTCGCGGCTGCGCACCATTCGCGGGGCCGATGAACGACTACGTCGCCATGCACTTCAAGTTCTGGGCCTTACCGGAGGACACCACCACGCCGAAGGACCGGCACGCCGACGAGTTCAAGGCGCGTGGCCTGAACCATCGCACTGCCTCCACGCAAATCATGACCGTGACCGGCGGTCACCTGAGCCCCGATCACTACCGTCCGACCGAGCTCGTGGATTTCTACACGAG
>NZ_JCAXDU010000066.1:0-968 GCF_059759155.1 Rhodococcus sp. GQ147 | reverse complement strand
CCACGAGCATGAACGAGGGTACGTCAGTGCTGCTCGGGCTGGAGGACGAGTTCACCGTCCTGCAGCTCGAACGAATCGATGCCGACACGGTGCGTGTCGTCATCGAGGTCATCGACCCGGAGGGCGCCTGCCCCGAGTGCGGGGTGCTCACCTCAAGGATCAAGGAGCGGCCACTGGTTCGAGTCAAGGACTTGCCTGCCTCCGGCCAAAGAACCGATCTGTGGTGGCTCAAACGGCGCTTGGTGTGCCGCGAACCGGCCTGTGGGACAGCGACATTCACGCAGCAGTCCCGCGCTGTGCCGGCACGGTCGCGGCTCACGACCCGGCTACGAGAGAAGATCGGTTCGGCGATCGCGTCGGGCAACCGCGCCGTCAGCGAGGTCGCTAGCGAGTACCAGGTGGCGTGGTCGACCGCGCACCGGGCGCTCATCGCACTGGCCAACCAGTGGCTGCCCGAGCCGGAACCCACCCGCGTGCTCGGCATCGACGAGACCCGCGCCCGGTCGGTGCGCTGGGTGCTCGAAGAGGCCGGCTGGACACGGTCGAACCCGTGGATGACCTCGTTCGTCAACGCCGACCCCACCCTGCCCGGGCACCTTCTCGGGCTGACCCCGGGACGCTCCGGGGCGTGCGTGATCGACTGGCTCGCGCTGCAGACACCCGCGTTCCGGGCCGGCATCGACCTGGTCGTGATCGACCCGTCCGCGCCGTACGCGGGCGGGATCCGCACCGCCCTGCCGGACGCGCGGATCGCAGTCGACAAGTGGCATCTCGTCGCCCTCGCCAACCTCATGGTCACCCAGGTCCGTCAACGGATCACCCGGCAACTGCACGGCCGCCGCGGCACCGCCACCGACAAAGTCTGGGCCAGCCGGCAACTGCTGCTCACCGGCTACGAGCACCTCACCGTGAAGCAAAAGGCCCGGTTCAACGCCGCCCTCGCCGCCGAGGATCCGACCAACGAGATC
>NZ_JCAXDU010000065.1:0-979 GCF_059759155.1 Rhodococcus sp. GQ147 | reverse complement strand
GGGGTAAGTCCCGGGGAGTGGTGGGAATCGGCTGAGCGCATCCGGCCAGGTCCGCGGCGTGTCGCTCCCTCGCCGAGGGTGGGCCATCGCGTAGTGATCAACGAGTTACCTCTCACAGTGACTCACAGAAAGCAGCTACGCGATGACCCACGATCATTCTGCACTGCTCACCCAGCTCCACGCGCTCAAGGGCGCCGACAGCGCCAGCGTGTTCGCCGAACTGATCCGTACCGGCCTGCAGGCTCTGATCGAAGCCGAGGCCACCGACAAGCTCGGCGCCGGCCGCTACGAACGCACCGACACCCGGATAACGCACCGCAACGGACATCGAACGAAGACCGTGGCCACCACCAGCGGCGATGTCGAGGTCAAGATCCCCAAACTGCGGTCAGGATCGTTCTTCCCCTCCTTGCTGGAGCGACGCCGCCGCATCGACAAGGCCCTGTACGCAGTGGTCATGGAAGCCTACGTGCACGGCGTGTCGACCCGCAGCGTCGACGACCTGGTCGGCGCGTTGGGTGTCGGATCCGGGATCTCGAAGTCGGAGGTGTCGCGGATCTGCGCTGGTCTGGACACCGAGATCGCCCGGTTCCGCGAGCGCACGCTGACGCACACGAGCTTTCCGTACGTGTTTCTCGACGCCACCTTCTGCAAGGTCCGGGTCGGTGCGCACGTGGTGTCCCAGGCGTTGGTGGTGGCCACCGGAGTCTCGATCGACGGCACCCGCGAGGTACTCGGAACCGCCGTCGGGGACAGCGAATCCTACGAGTTCTGGCGCGAGTTCCTCACCAGCCTCAAGGCCCGTGGTCTGTCGGGGGTGCATCTGGTGATCTCCGATGCACACAGTGGCCTCAAAGCTGCTGTGATGCAGCAGTTCGCGGGTTCTTCGTGGCAGCGGTGCCGGGTGCATTTCATGCGCAACATTCGGGCGGCGGTGGCGGCCAAGCATGTGCCGCCGGTGATGGCGGCGGTCAAGACG
>NZ_JCAXDU010000064.1:0-1010 GCF_059759155.1 Rhodococcus sp. GQ147 | reverse complement strand
TAAGAGCGACCGGCAATTGATGCTCACTTGAGTCGGCGGGTAGTAGGCCGGGTCGGCCACCGGTAATGGGTACGTGCACGGTTGATCAGACGCCGGAGCACGGTCAGTGCCGCGGCCAACGCGAGATAGAAGTCGACGATCGCGGCGCGTTTGTCTGTGCACCGCCGGAGCTTGCCGAATCCGTTCATCCACGAATGCGTGCGCTCAACGACCCAGCGTTTGCCGGCCTGGATCGGAGCCGGGATGCCCTTACGGGCGATGTCGTAGTCGTAACCCAATTCGTCGAGCAGGTCCCTCGTCCTGGCCGAGTCGTAGCCGCGATCGAGGTGCACGCACGAGTGCTGCGGCAGCGGGCCGACCATGTCCGGTACCGCCCGGATCGTCGGTTCGAGCAGCGGCGAGTCGTGCCGGTTCGCGCCCGCCGACACCATCGCCAGCGGGATCCCTCCGCCGTCGCACACCACCGAGCGTTTCGTGCCCCGCTTACCGCGATCGACCGGGGAACGGCCCGAAACCTCGCCACCACACGGTGCTTTCGTGATCGACCCGTCGACCGACAAGTGATCGAGGTCGAGGCCGAGCATCCGGTCGTACGCGGTCAGGGCGGCGCGGAGCACCTCGACGCCGATTCCTTTCGCGGACCATTCGGTCAGTCGCCTGCGGATGGTGCGGTCCGAGCATCCGACGGTGGCGATGCGTTCGTAGCCGCTACCGTGCACCAGTGCGGCGAGGATGTGCTCGAACACGACCCGGTCCGACACACGGCGGCGGTGGCAGCCCCAGGGATGTTTCGGATCGAACTCGGGACGTTCGTCGGTAGCGAGCTGGGCGGAGAACTCGACCCATAGGGGTTCGATGAGACAGACTGGCAGCAGAGGCACGGGTACTCCGGGTGATCGTGGGACTTCAGCAATCACATGATCGACTCGGTACCCGTGCCTCTACCTGTATCGACACGCCGGAACGTTCCCTGCGTTGGGCGGGCTCATCATTTGCCGGACGCTCTAAGC
>NZ_JCAXDU010000063.1:0-1112 GCF_059759155.1 Rhodococcus sp. GQ147 | reverse complement strand
TGGTCCGTGGTTGAAGTGTCTTGCCGATCAGCCTTGGCCAGGATCTGGTCGGCTGTCTTGGTCCACACGAACGGAGCGCATCGGGTGTTCCAGCCAGTGATGAACGCACGGATCTTGGCGTTCAGTTCCTTGACACTGCCGAAGGTGCCGCGATGAATAGCTTGCCGTTCGATGATGCCGAACCACACCTCGACCAGGTTCATCCACGACGCGGAGGTCGGGGTGAAATGCACATGGAATCGAGGATGTTCGGCCAGCCAGGCTCGGATTTCGGCCTTCTTGTGGGTGGCGTAGTTGTCCATCACCAAATGCAGATCTTGTTCCGGATATGCCCGGTCGAGATGCCGAAGAAAGGTGAGGAACTCTTGATGACGATGCCGGGGTCGACACAGTCCGGTGACCTTGCCGGTAGCGATGTCGAGAGCTGCGAACAACGTCGACGTGCCGTGCCGAACGTAGTCGTGGGTGCGTTTCTCGACCGAACCGATCCGCATCGGCAGCATCGGCGCGGTCCGGTCCAGCGCCTGGATCTGCGACTTCTCATCCACACACAACACAATCGCGTTCTCCGGCGGGGCGAGATACAAACCGACGACGTCGGTGACCTTGGCGACCAGTTCCGGGTCGGTAGAGAACTTGAATGTTTCACTGCGCCAAGGCTTGACACCGTACTCACGCCACGCCGCGGCCACCGTGGTGTTGTCGATACCGAGATGCTTCCCGAGCAATCGACTGCTCCAATGCGTGACCCCGTACTTCTTCGGCGGCGGCGCGAGCGTCGCGGCGACGACCTTCGCGTGATCAACACTGCGGGGCCGACCCGAGCGGTGCACGTCGACCAGGCCAGCGATCCCCGCCTGCTCGTACCGACTGCGCCACAGAGTCACCGTCGGCCGCGACACCCCGACCGTGTGCGCGATCTGCGTGTTGGACTCGCCGTCGGCCGCAAGCAGCATCATCCGTGCTCGCCGTGCCACGTCCGCACGGACGGCCTTGGAGCGGACCAACGCAGCCAGCTCGTCTCGATCCCCGTCATGCAACACCAAAGGAGCAACTCGCAT
This sequence comes from Rhodococcus sp. GQ147, assembly GCF_059759155.1. Taxonomy (NCBI): domain Bacteria; kingdom Bacillati; phylum Actinomycetota; class Actinomycetes; order Mycobacteriales; family Nocardiaceae; genus Rhodococcus; species Rhodococcus sp. GQ147. The sequence goes on along the minus strand of NZ_JCAXDU010000063.1, from coordinate 51 downwards.
GCCGCAGTATCTCAAACCTGACCGCAAAACTACTTTTCCCACGCCGCACTA
>NZ_JCAXDU010000062.1:0-1146 GCF_059759155.1 Rhodococcus sp. GQ147 | reverse complement strand
GGGTTGCGTCCATCAGGATGGTGTACGAGCCGGATCGGATCCGATGACCGGCGTGTCGTAACCGGACGAAAGACGGTCACCGCGTGATTCTTCGAGAGAGCTACCAACTCGACTCGACGAAAGAGCACGCGATGACCACTGCCCACGATATCGACCTCCGCCAGCTTGTCGAAGACCGACTCACCGGCGCCAGCCCCGACCTGCTGCGCGAGCTGCTGACGATGTTCATCCACGCCCTGATGGGCGCCGAGGCCGACGCCCTGTGCGGCGCCGACTACGGCCAACGCTCCGACGAACGCGTCAACGTTCGCAACGGCTACCGGCACCGCGACTTCGACACCCGCGTCGGCACCCTCGACGTGGCCATCCCCAAGCTGCGGTCCGGCTCGTACTTCCCGGACTGGCTGCTGCAACGGCGCAAGCGGGCCGAACGAGCCCTGACCTCGGTTGTTGCGACCTGCTACCTGCTCGGGGTCTCGACCCGGCGGATGGAGAAACTCGTCGATACCCTCGGGATCACCTCGCTGTCGAAGTCGCAGGTCTCGGTGATGGCGAAAGACCTCGACCCCCAGGTCGAGGCCTTCCGGAACCGACCCCTCGATGCGGGCCCGTACACGTTCGTCGCCGCCGACGCCCTGGTCCTCAAGGTCCGCGAGAACGGACGGGTGGTGAACGTGCACGCCCTGGTCGCGGTCGGGGTCAACGCCGACGGCTACCGCGAGATCCTGGGGCTGGACGTCACCTCCGCCGAGGACGGCGCCGGCTGGCTGACCTTCTTCCGCGGGTTGGTCGCCCGCGGCCTGTCCGGGGTGCGGTTGGTGACCTCCGATGCCCACGCCGGCCTCGTCGCGGCGATCGGCGCAACCCTGCCCGGCGCCTCCTGGCAGCGGTGCCGCACCCACTACTCGACGAACCTCATGGCCGTCACACCGAAGTCGTCGTGGCCCTGGGTGAAGACACTGCTGCACTCCGTGTACGACCAGCCCGACGCGGATTCCGTTCACGCACAATACGATCGAATCATCGATGCACTCACCGAGAAGCTGCCGAAGGTGGCCGATCACCTCGACGCCGCCCGGTCGGATCTGTTGGCGTTCACCGCGTTCCCGAAGCAGATCTGGAAACAGATCTGGAGCAACAATCCGC
>NZ_JCAXDU010000061.1:0-1185 GCF_059759155.1 Rhodococcus sp. GQ147 | reverse complement strand
ATTAAAGATGCTTCGGTAATAGAGCGTGTCGTTGCGCGGGATTCGCACCGTGCTGCTTGATCATTGACGGATGGCAGGGAAGAAGACCGGTTCCGGCGAAGGATCGGATGTCCGGAAAGTCAAGCAGCGCGGCGCTCGTCGTGATCTCGACGTGTTGCGTGACCGCCGGATGCAGGCCGCGGAGATGTTCGCTGCGGGACGGCGGCAGATCGATGTCGCGGTCGAGCTGGAAGTTTCCCAGCAGACCGCGTCCCGCTGGTACCGGCAGTGGACCGAAGGCGGTAGTGAAGCGCTCGAAGGTGCCGGTCGGGCGGGACGCCGGCCGCGTCTCGACGACGCCCAGATCGAGGTGATCCGAGAAGAACTGCTCAAAGGACCCCAATCCCACGGCTTCGCAACCGGAGTATGGACCCTGGGGCGGGTCGCGATCGTGATCGAGCGGCTCACCGGCGTAACCTACGGCCCCACCCAGACGTGGACGATTCTGCGGACCCGGCTCGGTTGGAGTCGGCAGCGGCCGGCACGGCGGGCGGTCGAACGCGATGAGGATGCCATCGTCGCGTGGCGCGAGAACGAGTGGCCGCGGATAAAAAAATAGCGCGGCGTCGAGGTGCGTGGATCTGCTTCCAGGACGAAAGCGGCGTGTCGCTGCTCCCGGTGGTCCGCACAACCTGGGCGCCGAAAGGTGTCACACCTGTTCTGCATCACCGTTTCTCCTGGAAACGCCTGTCGATGGCCGGAGTCCTGGCCTACCGGCCCGACCGCAACGAGAGCGCGTTCGTGTTCTCCATGACCGACGGCGCCTACAACACCGACAAACTCATCGAGTTCCTCACCGAACTGCGCGGCCACTTCGCCGGGGAGCAGGTCATCATAATCTGGGACGGGCTGATGGCCCATCGATCCCGGGCGATGACCGCGTGGCTGGCGACCCAGCGCGATTGGCTCCACGTCGAACGTCTCCCTGCTTACGCACCCGAGCTCAATCCCATCGAACAGGTCTGGGGAAACATGAAATCCACCGAACTGGCCAACCTGTGCCCCGATACCCTCGAGGAGGTCCGTGTGGCGACCGAGTCCGGGCTGACCAGGATCGGCTCGAGCTACGACCTGTGTCACGGATTCCTCGACCACACCGGACTTTCCTTGTGAGCAGCACTCACTCAATTAACGAAAGGCCTTTAG
>NZ_JCAXDU010000060.1:0-1225 GCF_059759155.1 Rhodococcus sp. GQ147 | reverse complement strand
GACATTTTCGGAGAGCTCGCAGAGCAGTGGATGGCCGCGAAGGTGAACCTGTCCGCTTCTACTGCGGCAAGGTATCGGTCAGCACTGGACGTGCATATCCTTCCGACCTTCGGACGCGTTCCCATCGCGCGAGTCACGCGCAGGCACCTGCGTGAGTGGGTGTCGACCATGGCAGCGACAAGTTCGGCCGCGACCGTTCGCAAGAACGTCAGCGTGGTTTCTCAGATCCTCGACCAGGCGGTCAAGGACTCGAGGATCATTACAAACCCGGCAACCGGCCTCGACCTTCCTCGAATCCATCACGAGGAACGGCGTTACCTCACTGCCGAGCAGGTCTCGCAACTGGCGAAGGCCGCCGGCCAGAACGGACTGTTCGTCTATGTCCTCGCCTACTGCGGTCTGCGCTTCGGTGAAGCGGCAGCCCTCACCGTCTCGGATGTGAACTTCGAACGCGGCAGGATGCGAATCCACCGATCTGCGACAGTCGTCGATTCGAGAATCGTCGTCTCCGCAACGAAGTCCAACCAAGCCCGCGATGTGCCCGTGCCGGGTTTCCTCATGGCGATGCTGCACGACCGGCTGAAGGGCATGCCGCAGGATGCCCTGGCCTTCCCTGCCAGCCGCGGCGGGTACCTCCGAGCGAACAATGTCCGTCGACGGTGGTGGGACAAGGCCGTGAAGGCTTCCGGCGTGCCGGCAGGACTCACTCCGCACGAACTCCGGCACACTGCCGCCTCGCTGGCGATCACCGCCGGCGCGAACATCAAGACACTTCAACGCATGCTCGGGCACGCGAGTGCTGCGCTGACTCTCGACCGGTATGGGCACCTGTTTGACGATGACCTCGGCATGGTGGCGGAAAGCCTCGACAAGCTGGCCCGATTACACGTCGCATAACGTCCAAGACGAGCTGTGACGTTCTTCACTGCCATGGCGATCATATAAGTACGCACTCGAGATCGAGTGCCGTCGACAGTGAGAAGACGACGGAGACCATCTACAGCGAGGCCAGGATTCACACAAGGACATATCAGCTGGCTACCGCTCGGCTCACTCGCCTTCGATAGCAGGCTGCACATGCAGCCATTCGAGAAACGTCAGTTCAATGCACAAACACATCACCGCCCTCATCGTCCTCCCCACAGCCGTCCTCGGACTCGTGGCTTGTGGCGACGACCAGTCACCGGATGTCGAACCATTTCCGCCGCCTAGCGGAAGCCCACCC
>NZ_JCAXDU010000059.1:0-1336 GCF_059759155.1 Rhodococcus sp. GQ147 | reverse complement strand
AGTAGTGCCCCATAGAGTGGTGTAACCCGGTGACCAGCACCACAACCGACAGCGTGTCGCTGCTGGACGTGAAACGGTCACCGCGTGATCCTTCGAGTCAACCTTCCACAGAATCCTCGAACGGAGTCATCACGATGACCGCACCCCACATTGTCGACCCTGCGGGTGTATTGCACCAAGCCCTGACCGACGCGTCTCCCGACCTGATGCGCGAACTGCTACAAACCATGATCAACGCCCTGCTGTCCGCCGAAGCCGACGCGGTCTGCGGCGCCGAATGGGGCCGACAGTCCACCGAACGAGTCAACCAGCGCAACGGATACCGACGCCGCCCGCTCGACACCCGCGTCGGCACCATCGACGTCGCCGTCCCCAAACTCCGGTCCGGGACGTATTTTCCCGAATGGCTCCTCGAACGCCGTAAACGCGCCGAAGCGGCATTGATCACCGTGGTCGCCGACTGCTACCTGGCCGGGGTCTCCACCCGCCGGATGGACAAGCTGGTCAAAACCCTCGGCATCAACGCACTGTCGAAGTCCCAGGTCTCACGCATGGCCGAAGACCTCGACGAACAGGTCGCCGCGTTCCGGCAACGCCGACTCGATCACGCGGGCCCGTTCACGTTCGTCGCCGCCGACGCATTGACGATGAAAGTCCGCGAGAACAAGCAGGTCGTGAACGCAGTCGCGATGGTCGCCACCGGAGTCAACGCCGACGGGCACCGCGAAGTGCTGGGCCTGCACGTGGCCACCAGCGAGACCGGTCCGGCATGGAACACCTTCTTCGCCGACCTGGTCGCCCGCGGTCTGAGCGGGGTCCGGGTGGTCACCTCCGATGCACACCGTGGTCTGGTCGATGCGATCGCGGCGAACCTGCCCGGTGCTGCGTGGCAGCGATGCCGGACCCATTACGCGGCGAACCTGATGGGTGTGTGTCCGAAGAGCATGTGGCCGGCGGTCAAGGCGATGTTGCATTCGGTCTACGACCAGCCGACCGCCGATGCGGTCGATGCCCAGTTCGATCGTCTTGTCGAGTACACCGAGGACCGGCTCCCGGCGGTCGCCGAGCACCTGGGCAATGCCCGTCAGGATCTGTTGTCGTTCAGCGCATTTCCGAAGGATGTGTGGACTCAGGTGTGGTCGAATAATCCGGCCGAGCGTCTCAATCGAGAGATCCGACGTCGGACCGATGCGGTGGGGATCTTCCCCAACCGTGACGCGGTCGTCAGGTTGGTCGGTGCTGTTCTGGCCGAGCAGACCGATGAATGGACGGAGGGCCGGCGGTATCTCGGGCTCGAGGTGCTGGCTCGTTGTCGTGCTGTGGGCACCGCGCCGGA
>NZ_JCAXDU010000058.1:0-1383 GCF_059759155.1 Rhodococcus sp. GQ147 | reverse complement strand
TCTTCACTATGGATCTCGTGGACCGGTTGGTCTGACTCCTTGATGGGCGTGACGGTCTCGGCTCGGTGGGCGCAGGATGGGTCTGGTGGGCGGGTCTGGCTCACGGCTCTTCTGACGCCACTGCAGGTTGGTGGCTGTCCTGTCTGCGACGTGTCGACCGGCTCGGCTCACTCGTTTGAGTGCAGCCCGGCGGGCCGTCATGTCCTGATAGGAGTCTGGCGAGATCCCCGATAGTGAACTGACTGACGCCCGGCCGGACTGCGCACCCGACAAGATGGAAGGGCGCAGTCCCATGGTGAATCAGGATCACCTCGAGGTCTACGGCGGAATCGATACCCACGCCGACACCCACCACGTCGCAGCGATCGATGCCACCGGACGACGACTGGCAGATGTACAGGTCCCAGCGACCGCGGCCGGCTACCAGGCGGCGTTGCGGTTCCTGCGGTCCTGGCCTGGGCTGGTGAAGGTAGGCATCGAGTGCACCGGCTCGTACGGGGCTGGGGTCAGTCGTGCGATGCAGGTCGCGGGCATCGCGGTCAGTGAGGTCAACCGCCCCAACCGGTTCGATCGCCGGATTCGCGGCAAGAGCGATCCCTTCGACGCCTATTCGGCCGCTGAGGCGGTGCTGTCGGGTCGAGCCAGCGCCGCACCCAAGGGTGGCGATGGGTTGGTGGAGTCGCTCCGGGTGCTGCGCACCTCGAGGTCGTCTGCACTGACCGCCAGGACAGCGACGATCAACCAGATCAAGGGCATGCTGATCACGGCGCCAGAGGAGCTGCGTTCGCGTTACCGGGGCCTGTCGAACACCAAGTTGATCGCTGCGCTGGCGGCGTCACGACCGACACCTGCGCCGGTGACCGCAGCCGAGGCCACGGCCTACAGCCTGCGGCTGCTGGCGCGGCGCTGGCAAGCACTGACCGAGCAGATCGAGGACTTGTCCGGGCACCTGCAACGGCTACTCGAAGACCATGCCCCGGACCTGATGAGCGTCTTCGGCTGCGGCCGAGACACCGTGGCGCAGCTGCTGATCACCGCCGGCGACAACCCTGACAGGCTACGCTCGGAAGCCGCGTTCGCGGCACTGGCCGGAGCCTGTCCGATACCGGCGTCGTCGGGCAAGACCAACCGTCACCGACTCAACCGCGCAGGCGACCGGCAGGCGAACTCAGCGCTCTACCACATCGTGCTCGTGCGGCTGCGCTACGACCAGCAGACCCGTAACTACGCGACACGACGGATCGCGGAAGGCAAGACGAAGATGGAAATCATCCGCTGCCTGAAACGGTATCTCGTTCGGCAGCTCTATCCACTCATCGTCCAGACGCTGCAGCCTCGACGCCAAACGACCGCCGCTTGACAGCAAGTCAATAGGAGTGTCGC
>NZ_JCAXDU010000005.1:0-276826 GCF_059759155.1 Rhodococcus sp. GQ147 | reverse complement strand
CTGCCCACCCACCACAACTACGCAACTGCCGCCACGCGCGACAGAAGTGGTCGTCGGCCAGCCCAACACACTCACCTTGAGCAACGGCGTGGAGCTCGTGTTCACCGTGGACTCGTTCCTTCCCCTTAGCGGGGCCGAATGCACTGGCGCGGCATATGACGGTCCGCTCGACAAGCAATTTCTGCGAGTTGATCTGACAGTTCGCACCGGCGAAACCGTTCCAGAGGACTACACATCGATCTTCGACCCGTTCCTTTGGAAGGTACGAGGGGATGACGGTGTGGTAATCGACGAAGCGGGGATGGACGAAGATGCCTCGTACTGCCTCAGCGTCGAAGAAGACGGGGCGGATCTTGATAGTTGGGAAACGAACTCGATCTATAGGGCGAGCTTCGTGGTTCCCCAGCAGGGCACGTCCGGCACGGTGATCTTGGAACCAGCCGACTACGTCAGTACAGATCGATTCGAGTTGAAGTACTGACTCGGTTCGCGGCGGCCAAAAGATCTGTATGGAGGCGGTATCCCTAGGCGACATAGACCGTGCGGTCCACCGCGCGTTCCCCGACCATCTCTGGTGCGGATGTGGGCAAAAAGTGGGCAGAACGAGAAGAGGGCGTCTTCCGAAATCCCGGAAAACGCCCTCTACCTCGATATTTTCTTGTGGAGCCTAGGAGATTCGAACTCCTGACATCTGCCTTGCAAAGGCAGCGCTCTACCAACTGAGCTAAGGCCCCGTCCGCCGCGTCAGCGACTGGGAACCGCGTGCCATTCGTCTTCGCTCCGAAGCATGCGAGCGATTTCGAGAACGATCAGAATCCCGGTTCCCACGAGTGCGAGAACCCTCATTCCGATCATCCTTTCGGCACGGGAGTGGGCCTAGGAGGACTTGAACCTCCGACCTCTTCGTTATCAGCGAAGCGCTCTAACCGCCTGAGCTATAGGCCCTCGAACCGAGATGGAACACTACCCCACCGGGGTCGCCGGAAACAAATCGCCTCGGCGGGGCAGCGTTCCGGCAGGTCAATCCGGGTCCGCGAGGGTGGCCTGAACGCCGCCTACGAGATCGGTGCAGAGGTTGTAGATGAACGCACCGAGGGTCGCGAGAGCCGTCAGCAACACCGTGTTGGCGATGCCGATGATCGTCGCGTAGCCGAACACCTGGCCGGCCGAGACGAGCGCACCGCTACCGGCGTCGGAGACGATGTCGGTGAACGCACTGTTGAGGCGTTCCCATACCCCCATGCCGGCCAGCACGCCGTAGAGTAGGCCGACCGCGATCATCCACACGAAGAACAACGACACCGAGATCACCGACGAGATCTTCAGCATCGACCAGGGGTCGATACGGCGGATCTGCACGGTGGCCCGCAGCGGTCCGGCGGCGGGGATCGCCGTGGGCACCGCGGTGGTGGCGGGGGCGCTCACCTGCGGGGTCTCCCCCGTGCTCGGCGAACCGGTCGACGGATGCTTCACTGCGGACAGATCCGGCAGGTCCTTGGCGAGATCCTTGCGTTCGATGTGCCGTGTCGGGCCGTCGATTACCGCGGACTTCGCCTTCGCTGCAGCAGCCCGGTCGCGCGTCCCGCGCGCGGCGTCTCCGCCCCCGGCCGGGCTAGCTCCTCCGGCGGCATTGGGAGCCGCTGTGCCGGTCACGACGGGACGCGTCGACGGCTCCGGGCCTCCGGCCGCAGAGCCCTTGGCCGAGGCCCCAGCGGGGCGCTGAGGCGCTCCACCCTGCTTGGACAGACCCTGACCCACACCTGGAACGTTCGTCTGCGGAGCGTTCTGCGGGGAGCCCGACTGCGCCGACGCCGCTCCCCGCTGCCAGGGAGGGGTCGGGCCGCCGGAGCGGGGCATCTGGGCGGTGCGTTGCTGACCTGTGGCCGGCTGATCGGCCGCAGCCGATCCGTTCTTACCGTCCGCTGAGGCACCACCGGACTTCTGGGGGCCGCCCTGAGCAGGCGTGTCCTGCGCCGCCTTCGCCGTCGGCTCGGCGGCCTTCCGGCCTGCTGCCGGCTGCTGGTCGGCCGGACCCTGCACGGGTGCCGGGTCCGCTGCTCCCGCTGCGGGAGCGGACGAACCCTCCGCCGGTGCCCCAGGAGCCTGCGAAGGCTGGGCCGGTGACGACTGCGACGGCCGGTTCTCCGGCGCCGGTTTCTGCTCCGAGGCCGGGCCCTGCTGCGTGCCCTTGTTCTCGGGCTTCACCTCGTTCTCTGTACGGTCCTCCGGCTTCCGACCGGTTTGCCCGCGATCGGCCCCGTTCGGTCCCTGGGGAGTGCTCACTTACGACTCCTTAGCTCCGGCTGCGTCGGCTTCGTCCGGCTCGTCGGCGTTGCGCGCGATCGCGAGCAATGTATCGCCCTCGGCCAGGTTCATGAGCCGCACGCCCTTGGTCTGACGGCCTGCCTTGCGCACCTGCTTCGCCGCAGTGCGGATGACACCGCCGCTCGAGGTGATGGCGTACAACTCGTCGTCGTCCTCGACGATGCGCGCCCCGACCAGGTTGCCACGCTTGCGGTCGTACTGGATGGTCAGAACACCCTTACCGCCGCGACCTTGGACCGGGTAGTCCTCCATCGGGGTGCGCTTGGCGTAACCACCCGAGGTAGCGACCAGCAGGTACGTGCCCTCCTTGACGACGTTGAGCGAGAGCAGCTTGTCCTCGCCGTTGAACCGCATGCCCTGCACACCGGAGGTCGCGCGGCCCATCGGACGCAGCGCCTCGTCGGTGGCCGAGAAACGGATCGACTGGCCCTGCTGCGAGACGAGCAGCAGATCGTCCTCGGCGGAGCACAACACCGCGCCGACGAGCTCGTCGTCGCCGCGCAGGTTGATCGCGACGATGCCGCCCGAACGGTTGGAGTCGAAGTCCGACAGGCGCGACTTCTTGACCAGGCCGTTGCGGGTCGCGAGCACCAGGTACGGCGCATCCTCGTAGGTTTTGAGGCGGATGACGCCCTGGATGCGCTCGTCGGGCTGGAAGGCCAGGAGGTTCGCGACGTGCTGACCACGCGCCGTGCGATTCGCCTCGGGCAGCTCGTACGCCTTCGCGCGGTAGACGCGGCCCTTCGTCGTGAAGAACAGCAGCCAGTCGTGCGTGGACGTCACGAAGAAGTGCTTGACGATGTCGTCCTGCTTGAGCTCGGCGCCCTTGACGCCCTTGCCGCCGCGCTTCTGCGAGCGGTACAGGTCGGTGCGCGTGCGCTTGGCGTAACCGGTCTCGGTGATGGTGACGACGACGTCCTCACGTGCGATGAGGTCCTCGTCGTTGACATCGCCGTCGGCCGCGACAAGCCGCGTGCGGCGCTCGTCGCCGTACTTGTCGACGATCTCCTTCAGCTCGTCGCGGACGATGGCGCGCTGCCGCTCCGGACGGGCCAGGATGTCCTTGTAGTCCTCGATCTCGCGCTCGATCTCGGCGAGGTCGTCGACGATCTTCTGACGCTCGAGAGCAGCCAGGCGACGCAGCTGCATCGCCAGGATGGCGTCGGCCTGGATCTCGTCGACCGTGAGCAGATCGATCAGGCCGGCGCGCGCGATGTCGACGGTCTGCGACGCGCGGATGAGCGCGATGACCTCGTCGAGCGCGTCGAGGGCCTTGACCAGGCCGCGCAAAATGTGGGCGCGTTCCTCGGCCTTGCGCAGCAGGTACCGCGTACGCCGGACGATGACCTCGATCTGGTGGTCGACGTACAACCGGATCATCTGGTCGAGGCGCAGCGTGCGCGGCACCCCGTCGACGATCGACAGCATGTTGCAGCCGAAACTCGTCTGCAGCTGCGTGTGCTTGTAGAGGTTGTTGAGAACCACCTTGGCCACCGCGTCGCGGCGGACAGTGACGACGATGCGCATGCCCACGCGGTCGGACGACTCGTCGTGGATGTCGGAGATGCCCGCGATCTTGCCGTCGCGGACCTGTTCGGCGATCGACGTGATGAGGTTGTCCGGGTTGACCATGTACGGCAGCTCGGTGATGACGATGCTGGTGCGGCCCTTGGAGTCCTCTTCGATCTCCACGACGCCGCGCATCTTCACCGATCCGCGACCGGTCGTGTAGGCATCGTGGATGCCCTGCGTGCCCGTGATCAGGCCGGCGGTCGGGAAGTCCGGTCCCTTGATCCGCTCCATGACCGCGGCGAGGGTGGTCTCCTCGTCGGCCTCGAAGTTGTCGAGCGCCCAGTAGATGGCCTCCGCAACCTCCCCGAGATTGTGCGGCGGGATGTTGGTGGCCATACCGACCGCGATACCGCCCGAACCGTTGATCAACAGGTTGGGGATACGGCTGGGGAGAACCGTCGGTTCCTGCGTGCGGCCGTCGTAGTTCGGCTGGAAATCGACCGTCTCGTGGTCGATCTCCCGCAGCATCTCCATCGCGAGCGGCGTGAGCCGGCACTCGGTGTACCGCATGGCGGCGGCGCCGTCGTTGCCGCGGGAACCGAAGTTGCCCTGGCCGTCGACGAGTGGATAGCGCATCGACCACGGCTGCGCCAGACGCACGAGCGTGTCGTAGATCGACGCGTCGCCGTGCGGGTGGTAGTTGCCCATGGTCTCGGCGACCGCGCGCGCCGACTTCACGTACCCGCGGTCGGGACGGAAGCCGTTGTCGAACATCGCATAGAGCACGCGACGGTGCACCGGTTTGAGACCGTCACGCACGTCGGGCAGAGCACGGCCCACGATCACGCTCATCGCATAATCGATGTAACTGCTCTGCATCTCCTGCTGGATGTCGACGGGCTCGATGCGGTCGTGCCCCGGCCCCTCCGGAGGCAACGTGGTGTCGGTCATGAGCTCCTTCTTCTACTCGGCTCGCACGCCCGGCTCCGGCCTTCGGCCCGACGGACGTCTCGCAACCACACGAGTCTATAGGTGCAGGTCAGCCGATGCCGAGAAGGACAGGCACTTCACAGCCCGAGATCTGTCCGGAACCGAGTTCTCACATGTGGGATCCGGTGACCGGGTCGCGGTCCACCTGCCGTTCCGCCTCCGACGCCCACTGCCCGAGCCGGGCGTCGCGCACGGCGTCCTCCGGGTCGGAGGCGAGCAGCAGCGCGGTGATCGGCACGGCCAGGACGATGATGCCGAGGACGAACGCAGGGAACAGCAGCGACATCACGGTCATGCCTTCGGGCGCGGGCATGCTCGGATCGAGGGTGACCCGCACGCCGGCCATGCCGGTGTAGTGCAGCGCCACGACCGCGCATCCCATGACGAAGGCCGCGACGACGCGGATCTCGAGACGACGCGTGCGGCGGGCCAGTGCGAGCGCGGCCGTGGAGGCGACGACACCGATGATCACCGAGGCGATCACGTACCCCGTCTCGTGTTCGATCGCGCCCCGGATGCGGATGGCGTACATGCCGCTGTAGTGCATCATGCTGACGGCGGCGCCCATGAGCAGACCGCCGATGAGCAACCGCACCGATTCGGGAATGCGGTGCTTGCTGACGTCGTGCACGTCGGCGATCCGCAGACCCACGAGGGTCGCGACGACGGCGAGCACGACAGAGAAGACGGTCGGTGCCAGTTCGTATCGGATGGTCGTACCCGGCACGGAGAAGCCCATCATGCCGATGAAATGCATGAGCCAGATGCCCACGCCGCCGATGGACCACGATGCCATGAGGAGCCACCAGTTGCCGCTGCGCCGCGGCTCTTCGAGCGACCGCCGGACACAGGACAATCCGACGAAGGAGCCCATCACAGCGGTGGCGTAGGAGAGGAGGAAAACCCACATCCCCATGGAGAAGTGGTGTACGTCGTGCGACACGTGAGGTCCTCACAGCGGCGCGCTGTCACCACCGCGCTCGGAGGGCACGCGCCACGACCTACCCGATGCGGGCTGCACCCCGACTTTCCAGCAGCGTAAGCGAGCTTATCGCGCTGTGGGTGTTCACATCACATCACCGTTTCACATGTCGCCCGTAAGGACGGGAGACCGTCTCAGGGCCGTCCCCACCGAGCCAGATCGCCATCTCCCGCTCCTGCTCGAGGTCCTGTGTGCTCGCCGATGCCATCAGAGCTACGACCGGCACCGCGAGCAGCGCGACACCGATGATGAACCCAGGGAACAGCAGGGTCATGATGGTCATCCCCTCCGGATTCGGAGCGGACGGATCGACGGTCACCGCGATCCCGGCCATGCCCGTGTAGTGCAGTGCCACCACGGCGCATCCCATGACGGCGGCGGCCGGGATCCGCACGGCCGGCCGTTCCGCGACCCGCGACAGCCACAACGCGACGATCGACGCGACGACACCGATCGCGACGGACGCCGCGACGTACGACCGTCCCTGCTCGAGTTCGCCCTGGATCCGCACCGCGGCCATGCCGCTGTAGTGCATGCCGGCGACCGCGAAGCCCATGATCACGCCGCCGACGAGAAGCCGGACATCCGACGGCAACCCACGGATCCACTGCACGTCGGTGTCGAGGATCCGCAATCCGACCAGCGTGGCCGTCACGGCGAGCGCGACCGACAGCAGCGTCAGTCCGAGGTCGTAACGGATCGCGGAACCGGGTACGTCGAAGCCCATCATCCCGATGAAGTGCATCAACCAGATTCCGACGCCCCCGATGGACAGGGCTGCCATGAGTGTCCATCGGGTCCGGGCGACCGACGTCCATGCGTTCGCAGCCTTGCGCGCGCAGGACAGACCGGCATAGCACCCCACTGCGGACGTGATGTAGGCGAGTGCGAAAAGCCAACCGCCCATGGAAAAATGGTGAACCTCGTGCGACATGTTGCCCCCCAGGAAGCGGCACGCACGGCACATCGATCCGTGTCGTGCCGAGTAGACCGACAGCGACCCCCGACGCTGCACAGAAGACTACTCCACTTCCGGGATTTCAACCAGATATGTTGACTTACAACATGTTCGGACGATATTCAGAAGGTCCGACCGTCGACGGGATCTACCGGGCCGTCGGCCGCCCACCGCTCGGATTCCTCTTCCAGTTCCGCCGCAAGACGATCCGGGGCCTGGAGCACCAGGACGATCGGAACGGCCAGCAGCAACAGGCCTACGACGAAGAGCGGGAAGAGAATGGAGAAGACCTCGATCCCACCGGAAACCACCACGGCGGGGTCGATCTCCACACGGACCGACGCGGCGGCAAGGAAGTGCACCGCGATCACGGCGACGCCGGCCAACGCGCTGCTCAGCAGGCGCTTGGGCCACGTGTCCGCCGTCTTCACCTGGGCCAGGAAGCCCACGGCCGTCGCGATCGCCAGCCCCACCGCTGCGGCGACCCAGAGCGGATCGAAGGTCAGCGATCCCTGGATCCGCACCGCTGCGAGGACCGAGAACGGCGCGCCCGCAAGGCCGGCGCCCAGCACGAGAGCACCCGTGACCGTCCGGGCGAGGGTGGCGGGAGCGTTGTCCGGGATCGCGACGAGCAGCGCCACGTACACCGACACCAGCGCGACGAGCATCGAGAACACGATGGTGACGGTGTCGAACCGCACCACACTGTCCTCGACGTTGAAGCCCGCCATCGGAAGGAACATAGCGAGCCAGACACCGACGCCACCGCTCACCAGGGCAGCGAGAATCATCCAGTACGAACGCAATCGGTCGCTGGAGGTGGTACGGACCCGTCGAGCACCGGTGACCCCGATGAACACCCCGATCGCCGAGGTCAGATAGGCAAGGACCGTGACCCACGAGCCCATCGTGAAGAGTTCGAGGCCCTCCCCCATTACTGGGTCACCGGCTGGTGCAGCTTCCGCAGTGCGTATTCGGTGACGGTGACCAGGGCCTGCTTCGCCGACTCACGTGCTCGCGCATCGATCGACACGATCGGCACATCCGCCGAGATCGCCATCGCCTGACGGATGTCCTCGAGCGGGTACCGGGGAGCATCGTCGAATTCGTTGATGGCGACGATGAACGGGAGATTGCGCGCCTCGAAGAAGTCGACGGCGGCGAAGCTCTCATCCAGGCGACGCGTATCGATCAGCACAATCGCCCCGATGGCGCCGCGGATCAGGTCGTCCCACATGAACCAGAAGCGGTGCTGTCCGGGCGTGCCGAACAGGTAGAGGACGAGGTCGTCGGCCAGACTGATACGACCGAAGTCCATGGCGACCGTGGTGGTCGCCTTCTGCGGTGTCGCAGAGAGGTTGTCGACGCCGTCGCTGGCGTTCGTCACGAGCGCCTCGGTACGAAGCGGCACGATTTCCGACACCGTCCCGACCAGAGTCGTCTTACCGACGCCGAAGCCTCCGGCGATCACGATCTTGGTCGAGGTCACGCGCTTCGTGGCGTTAGAGTTCGCGAAGTCCACTGAGGACCCTTTCAATCAGCTCACGACGCTCCGCGTCGCTCGAATCGTCTTTCAGCGTGGCCAGGATCTGTACGTGTCCGGCTTCGACGAGATCGGCGACGAGCACGCGTGCCACGCCGATCGGCACCCCCACGCGCGCGGCGATCTCCGCGACGGAGGGTGATTCCTTGCACAGCTCCAGGATCGTGGCATTGATGTTGTCCAGATCCCGGGACCGATCGTCGGTTCCCGGAATGGCCTGGATGAGCGCCTCCAACGCCAGTTCGACCGCAGGACTCGTACGTCCCGAAGTCAGGGAGTAGGGCCGGACCAGACTGGGCTGATCCGGCACGGACTCCGGCTTCCGCGATTCCATGGCCACCTCGACGTCAGGACCCTAGACCGACCCGCGGGGTGGCTTCGACCGAAGCACCCACTCGATCGACCAAGAGCGCCATCTCGTAACCGACCTGTCCGATGTCGCACTCGGAGGCGGTCAGAGCCGCCAGGTGCGAGCCGTCGCCGACGCTCATCAGCAGCAAGTAGCCGTGCTGCATCTCCACGACGGACTGCAGCACACCCCCACCGTCGAACAGCTGCGACACACCGTTGGACAGGCTGGCCAGGCCCGAGGTCACCGCAGCGAGCTGCTCGGCACGATCCACCGGGAGGTGGGCGCTGGCGGCCATGAGCAGACCGTCGGCGGACACGAGCACGGCATGCGAGACACCCGGGACTTCGCGCGCGAAGTTGGAAACCAACCAGTCCAATGGACGAGCTGCGTCGGATCCATGATCAATATTCATCGAACTCCCTGTTCGTCGTTCTCGCGATTGCTGGAATTCGCCGAGGCGCGTCCGTTGCGGACACCCTGCTGATGGCGGCTCAAGTTGGCCCGGATGGCTTCCGGGTCTCGACGTCGAATGGTCCTCGGCAGCTCACCCGTTGCCGGTGCCCGAACAGCACCCGGCACCAGACGCTCGCCGGGAGCGCGCCGCGGAAGACCCGCGGTGGTGTGCTCCTCCACGGGGGACTCGGTAGCACGCTGTGCGGCTTCCCAACCCGCGTCCGCCGCGGAGTGCCACTCCCGCTTCCTGCGGTCCTCCGGAAGGCTCGTCGGGTCGACGAGCCAGTCCGACATCATCGTGGTGAAGATCGGGGTGTTCGCCGGCTGCGGACGGGCCGACGCGAGGTCGGACCGCGGCTGGAAGAACGATGCGGTCTTCGCCGAGTTGGTCCGGTAGCGATGGCGGGCCGCCTGCTGCGCGTCGCTGTGCGGTGAGACGGAGCCACCGTCGGCGATGCTCGGGCCGGAGACCGCTGCGGCCGAATCGGGTTCGGAAGCGTTGGTCGACGCAGCGGGTTGCTGCGGAAGCCCCGGCGTGCTGCCCGGCTGACGACGCGGCAGACCGGGCGCGCTTCCCGGACGACGCTGCGGGAAACCCGTCGAGGGTTCCTGCTGCCGACGGTCCGCATCCTGCTCGGGGGCGCGCTGTGCGTCCGGCGCGGGGGCGCGCTGGGGCAGGTCGGGACGGTTCGGTGTGTCCGGGCGACCTGCGGCGTCGCCACCTGCGAGCGGTCCCGCCGACGGCTGTTGCTGCGGCCGGTTCTGTGGAACGGACGGGGACGATCCGGAAGCCCGTCCCGGCAGGCCGGGAGTCGCGCCCGGCCGACGCTGCGGAAGACCGGGGGACGCGGGTCGCTGCTGCGGGGCGGGTGCACGATGCGCCGAACCCTGCTGGGGCTCACGGACCGGCAAGGACTGCGACTGCGACTGCTGGGAGTCCGTTGGCGACAGGCCCGGTGTGGCACCGGGACGACGCTGCGGAAGACCCGAAAGCCCTTCCCGGCGAGACCGATCGGCGTCGGGTCGTGGCCCGGCACCGTTGCGGCCGTCGCCGTTGCGGCCGTCGAGCGGGTGACCGTTGGTCTCGTCCGGCCCGCGACGAGGACCGCGCGGAGGCAGCGACGACGCGAAGGCTGCTGCGGCGTCCGGCTCGATCCGGCGCGGCTGCGGCGACCGGGGTGGAGTCGGGAGACCAGGCGTCTCGCCCGGCTGACGCGTGGGCAGACCCGGAGTTCCACCCGGGCGACGCTGCGGAAGACCCGACGGGCCGAACTCGCGGGATGCCGGCGGTGCCTGATTGTCGCGCTGCGGCTCGTCGCGTCGCTCGTCGTCGTAGGACGGCTCCGCATCCCATGCGGCGGAAGCGCTCTCGTCGACATCGGCGGCGTAACCGTTGTTCGCGTAGCCGTTGTCGTAGGCATCGTCGGACTCGTCCGCACGGACATCGTCGGCGGAGTCGAGCGGCTGCGAGGACGCGTACTCGTGCCGGTCGTCGGCCGCGGGCAGACCCTGCGGGGCGACGGGCGCCGAGAGCGCCTGCGGTGCCGAGTACTCCTCCGCTTCGATCTCGATGCGCGGCTGGGGACCGGTGTGCGACAACGCCAACGGGGAGACCAGCAGGACGTCCGGGATGTGGACGCTCGCGGTGATACCCGGGTTGCGCGCGGTGTCGAAGGTCGGGCGCAGGCGCACGGTGAGACCGTGCCGCTCGGCCAGTCGCGAGACCACGAACAGACCCATGTGGCGTGCGGTGTCGGGACCGACCTCGCCGCCCTTGGCGAGACGCTGGTTGATGGACTCGAGTTCGTCGGCCGGGATACCGATACCGCGGTCGGCGATCTCGACGAGCAGGCCACCGTCGACGGCTCGCGCGAAGCTGAAGGTGACGTTGCTGTCGGGCGGCGACGCGCGCAGCGAGTTGTCGACCAGCTCGGCGAGCAGATGCACGATGTCGGTCGCGACCGCGCCGCTGAGGGCACCGTCGGGAGTCGAACCGATCTGCACGCGCTGGTAGTCTTCGACCTCCGACATCGCGGCGCGCAGGATGTCGCCGAGCTGCACGGGCGCGGAGTGACCGCGGCGCGTGCGGGTACCGGAGAGAATCAGCAGGTTGTCGCCGTTCCGGCGCATACGCGCGGCGAGGTGGTCGAGGCGGAACAGGCTCTCGAGTCGGGCCGGATCCTTCTCCTCGTACTCGAGTCGTTCGATGAGGCCGAGCTGCTGCTCGACGAGCGACTTGGAGCGACGTGCGAGTGTCTCGAACATGTCGCTGATCTGCAGGCGGAGGTGTGCCTGCTCGCCGGCGAGACGCAGTGCCTGCCCGTGCATGTCGTCGACGGCGCGGGCGAGCTGACCGATCTCCTCGGTGGTGTGCACCGGGACTCGGGTGAACTCGATATCCTCGATGTTGTCGCCGACCTTGATGCGGTCGATGGCCTCGGGCAGCTCCTGCCGCGCGACCTTCAGCGTGCCGTAACGCAGGCGGCGGATCGGGCCGACCAGTGAGCGGGACACGAGCAATGCGAGCACGAGGGCTGCGAGCAGGGCTGCGAGCACGATCGCGGTGTCGCGGAGAGCGGCCGAGCGGGTTTCCGCGGCGCGGTCCTGAATCGTGGTGCTGACCTGCGACGACGCTTCGTCGATGATGGTGCCGTAGATGTCGACACTGTCGAGCAGCGACGCGCGGATGTCGAGGATCGGGAGCGGACCGGAACCGGCCGCGTCGACCATGTCGGCACGTTCCTGGACGCCGGCCCGCAGTTCGGCGATCTGCTGATCGGCCATCAGGTAGGAGCGGGCGAGCAGGTCGAGCATCGCGAGCTCGGCGCCGGAGGCGGACACCAGCGCGGTGCCCGGCTGGGTCGGGTCGTCGATCAGCTGGAGCAGACCGAGAACCTGACCGAAGAGGTAGCGCTGCGAGTACCACGCGTTGATCAGCTGGTCGCCATAGCCGATGATCTCGCGATCGTCGACCTCGCCGAGGATGGCCTCGACGACACGGTTGAGGCTGTCGCGCACCTCGTTGGTGACGGCACCGATCTCCTCGATCGGCACCGGACCCGCCTGAATCTTCGTGTAGAGCGACTGGGCCGTGGCGGCGGTGCGGCTGAGGTCGGCGGTCACGGCGGGATCGAGCTCGGGATTCTCCGTGATCGCGGCGATCGTGCCGAAAGCGTCACCGAGAGCCGCCATTTCCTCGGGGGTCGCCGTTCCGACCGCGGCATCCGCGGTGGCGGTGGCGAACGCCGTCGAGAAATCCACGATGTCCGGCACGGCTGCGACCTGATCGGCGGCGGACGAGAAGTGGACGGCGTTGCTGAGCTCGTTCTCGACCCGAAGACCACCGAGGACCATTGCCACAGTCACGGGGACAGCGAGAACGGCGGTGACCTTCCTGCGAAGACCCCACCCCTCGATGTTCCACCACCGCTGCTGGGGCGGCGACTTGTCACTCATGGATCACAGCTCTCCTTCCACCCCGTCCGCGCCGGGCGACGAACACCAGTCGGCACTGCACTCCGTTGAGCGCGTTTTCGATCGAGTGCAGTCGAACGAGACGTTTCGGGTGAGGGCACCATATCGGGACATACAGCGGATACGGAAGAGTGAGTTCTTCCCGTACCCCGCGCTGCCCCAGCCCCCTCGTCGGCAGCCACACGTACAGATGGCCGATAGAAGTGTACTCACGAGTAACGAAGAAGGCTAACGGCCCTGCCCACTTCCGGGCGCACGACATGCGAATCCCCGCCGTGATGTACGACACAGCGGGGATTCGCATGCAGTTCTCCGGCGCTGCCGGCCGTGATCAGACGTCGAGGAAGCGGACATCCTTCGCGTTACGGGTGATGAAGCTCCGTCGTGCCGCGACGTCCTCACCCATCAGAACGCTGAACAGCTCGTCGGCGGCAGCGGCGTCGTCAAGGGTCACCTGACGCAGGACGCGGACGCTCGGATCCATGGTGGTCTCCCACAGCTCTTTGGCGTTCATTTCACCGAGGCCCTTGTAGCGCTGGATGCCGTCGTCCTTGTTGATCCTCTTGCCGGCCTTCAGACCCGCCTCGAGCAGGGCGTCGCGCTCGCGGTCGGAGTACGCGAACTCCGGCTCGCTGCGCTGCCACTTGAGCTTGTACAGCGGCGGCTGTGCCAGGAAGACGTGGCCTTCCTCGACCAGCGGCCGCATGAAGCGGAAGAGCAGCGTGAGCAGCAGCGTCGCGATGTGCTGACCGTCGACGTCGGCGTCGGCCATCAGGACGATCTTGTGGTACCGCAGCTTCGAGATGTCGAATTCCTCGTGGATGCCGGTACCGAACGCCGTGATGATCGACTGGACCTCGGCGTTCTTGAGGACCTTGTCGATCCGGGCCTTCTCGACGTTGATGATCTTGCCGCGCAGCGGAAGGATCGCCTGGTACATCGAGTCGCGACCCGACTTGGCGGAGCCACCCGCGGAGTCGCCCTCCACGATGTAGATCTCACACTTGCTCGGGTCCTTCGACCGGCAGTCGGCGAGCTTGCCGGGCAGACCACCGATGTCGGTCGCGCTCTTGCGGCGGACGAGCTCGCGCGCCTTACGAGCGGCGACACGCGCGTGCGCCGACGACACGGCCTTGGTGACGATCGTCTTCGCGTCGGCCGGGTTGGCCTCGAACCAGTGCGAGATGTGCTCGTTGCACGCCTTCTGCACGAAGGACTTCACCTCGGTGTTGCCGAGCTTGGTCTTCGTCTGGCCCTCGAACTGCGGCTCAGCGACCTTGACGGAGATGATCGCCGCGAGACCCTCACGGATGTCGTCACCCGTGAGGTTCGGGTCCTTGTCCTTGAGGAGTTTCTTGTCCTTCGCGTAGCGGTTGACGACCGTGGTCAGCGCCGCACGGAAGCCTTCCTCGTGCGTACCGCCCTCGTGAGTGTTGATGGTGTTGGCGAAGGTGTGGACGGACTCGGAGTAACCCGAGTTCCACTGCATCGCGACCTCGAGTTCGTGGCCGGTGCCCTTGGCGGTGAACCCGACGACGGAGTTGTGGATCGGCGACTTCGTGCGGTTGATGTGGCGCACGTAGTCCTCGAGACCACCCGGGTAGTGGTAGGTGCGGACCTTGACCTTGTGCACCTCGGGCTCGGTCGCCTCGACGGCCTGGTCCTCGGCGGTCTTCGGCGCCTCGGCGGTCTCCGGGACGTCCTCGTCGGTGACCTCTTCGGGAGCGACCCGCTCGTCGGTGAGAGTGATGGTCAGTCCCTTGTTGAGGAACGCCATCTCCTGCAGGCGACGCGCGACGGTCTCGAAGTTGAACGTCGTGGTCTCGAAGATCTCCGGGTCCGGCCAGAAGCGGACGGTGGTACCGGTCTGCTTGGTGGCCTCACCGCGGACGAGCTCGCCCGGCTTCGAGGCGGTGTACGTCTGCTCCCAGTGGTAGCCGTCGTTGTCGATCTCGACCTCGAGGGTTGTGGACAGGGCGTTCACCACGGAGATACCGACACCGTGCAGACCGCCGGAGACGGCGTAGGCATCGGAGTCGAACTTGCCACCCGCGTGGAGCTGGGTGAGGACGACCTCGACGGTGGGCACACCGGAGGCGTGCATACCGACGGGGATACCGCGACCGTCGTCGACGACCTGGACACCGCCGTCGGCGAGGAGGGTGACCTCCACCTTCGACGCGTAACCGGCCATGGCCTCGTCGACGGAGTTGTCGACGACCTCCCAGATCAGGTGGTGCAGGCCACGCTCTCCGGTGGAACCGATGTACATACCGGGGCGCTTGCGCACCGCCTCGAGACCCTCGAGGACGGTGATGGACGACGCACCGTACTCACTCTTGTTGTTGTTCGACTTCTGGGCAGCCACGGGTGGGTAGCTCTCCTTCTCCGATCGGCCCCGCGCACGCGCGCGACGCATTCCTGTCCATCCTACGTGCCCGTGAGCCTTGCGCCGGGGCGGACACGAAAGCGGGCGTTCCGTACCGCTGACGTCCCCGTAGCGGCCTCTTCGCGACCCGGACAACGTGATTTCCTACGCGCTCCGATTTTCGCCCCTCGTACGGGCCGGGAGCGAGCCCGGGATCACCCGTAGGTGTCGCGCGGTCCGCGGCCGCGGATGTGGCGTTCGCCTTTCCGCCAGCTCGGAGCCGTCGGGCCGGTGATCCGCAGTTCCTTGACCACCCCGTGCCCCACGGCCGCGGCGATCTTGGCGAGAATCTGCGATTGCATCATCCGCAGCTGGGTCGCCCAGGCGGTCGACTCGGCCGAGACGTGCAGGATCCCGTCGCGCAGTGTGGTCGGCTGGGCATGGCTCGCGATGTCGTCGCCGACGACCCGCGCCCAGCTTCCCATGACGGTGCCCTCGGACACGTGCGCCGACCAGCCCCGCTGTTTGGACAGCGACTGCGCGAGCGAACCGAGGGTCTGGGGATCGCGGTCGTCCGGCCCGGGCCCCGACCAGCCACGGCGTCGGCGTTTCGGGCGCAGCGGCCCGCGCGACGCGCGTCCCTGGCCGACGGCCTTACCGCTCGCCTTGGCGGCAGCTCGAGCCTCCTCGAGCGCGCGGCGGGCCAGATCGATGCCCTTCGGCTCCGGCTCGTCCGCGCTGCGCTCCGGCCCGGCACCGCGTTCGGGACCTGCTTGTTCGTCGTTCATC
Source organism: Rhodococcus sp. GQ147 (assembly GCF_059759155.1). Lineage (NCBI taxonomy): Bacteria > Bacillati > Actinomycetota > Actinomycetes > Mycobacteriales > Nocardiaceae > Rhodococcus > Rhodococcus sp. GQ147. Next base: position 261,080 of record NZ_JCAXDU010000005.1, on the reverse strand, counting down.
CGACCTCCCCGGTGAGCGGGTCCGTCTCCCGTTGCACCGATCCCAGCACAGAGATACGACCTTCTTCGGTGTCCTCGGCATGCACGGGGTATCGGGCGCCGTTCAGTTCGGCCGGCACGTCCTCCGGCACGGCCGCCGTGATCAGCACCTGTTCGGCCGTCGCGGCGACCTCGGCGAGGGCGGAGCGGCGCCGTCGGTCGAGTTCGGCGAAGACGTCGTCGAGCATGAGAACGGGATCGGTGCCGTCGGTGCGGAGCAGGGCGAATGCCCCGAGCCGCAGTGCGAGCGCGAACGACCACGATTCGCCGTGGCTCGCATAGCCTTTCGCGGGTTCGGCACCGAGCGTCAGGTCGAGATCGTCGCGGTGGGGTCCGACGAGGCAGACGCCGCGTTCGATCTCCTTCGACCGCACCTCCGCGAGGCGGTGGAGGAAGACGGTCTCGAGAAACTCCCGGTCGTCGGGCGCGGGCGTGCGGGCCGGGTCGGAGAACTCCGGCGGCAGCGCGTCGGCCAGGCTGCTGCGATAACGCAGGCTCGCCGGACGCGACTCGGGTGCGATCGACCGGTACGCCTCGGACACGTGCGGGGCCAGTTCGTGCAGCAACGCGATGCGCGCGGCGAGCAGCTCGGCTCCGTGGGCCGCGAGATGACCGTCCCACACGTCGAGGGTCGCCAGAGCGCCCGCCCCGTCGCTCGAGCGACTCCCTCGCCGCAGTGCTCCCCCCGCGGTCTTGAGCAGGGCGGATCGCTGGCGCAGCACCTTGTCGTAGTCGGCCCGAACCCCGCTCATCCGCGGGAAACGCGTGCTGAGCAGTTCGTCGAGGAACCGCCGGCGATCACCCGGGTCGCCGCGCACGAGCGACAGATCCTCCGGGGCGAAGAGCACCGTGCGGAGGATGCCGAGGATCTCTCGAGGACGCCGGGCGGGCGACTGATTGATCCGCGCCCGGTTCTGCTTGCCCTCGTTGATCTCGATGTCGATACCGAGCTCACGACCGTTGTTGACGACCAGCGCCCCGGCGAACGCCCGCGACGTGCCGGCCCGCAGCAGCGGGCCGTCGGAGGACACCCGGTGCGACGACAGCGTCGACAGATATCCGAGGGCCTCGAGCAGATTGGTCTTCCCGTGTCCGTTGCGCCCGACGAAGACCGTCGCCCCCGGAGTGAGGTCGACGGAAACCGTTCTCCACGAACGGAAGTCGCGCAGCGAGAAGGTGCGAACGTACACGGGGGTCCAGTCTCGGGGCCGGTCAGCCCGGCAGGCGCACCGGCATCAGAAGATAGGTGTAATCGCTGTCCGGAGCGGCGAACGTACCCGAGGAATCCGGCACGGGCTCCTCGTCGAGCGCCGGCCGCAGCACGGCCGGACGACTCGAAGTGGTGAACCCGAACGAGACCTTGTCGGTGTGCAGCGACGTCAGACCGTCGAGCAGGTAGCCGGGGTTGAACGCGATGATCAGCGGCTCACCGAAGAACTCCGCGGGATGCGATTCCTCGGCGCGGCCGGCGTCGTCGCCACCGGCGGACAGCATCACGCTGCCCTCGGTGAACTCGAGTCGGACCTGCGCACCGCGCTCGGCGACCAGCGCGACACGCTTGATCGCGTCGACCAACGGTGCGATTTCGACGGTCGCCATCGCGGTGTGCTCGTTGGGGAGCAACTGGCGGAACTTGGGGAATTCGGCGTCGAGCAGGCGCGTGGTGGTGCGGCGACCTTCGGCGACGATGCCGAGCAGGCCCTCGGCGCCCACCGACGACCCGCTGCCGAGCGCGAGCTGGACCGGGGAGTTGGACGACCCGCCAACAGTTTTCGCGGCCTCGGAGAGGGTCTTTGCGGGCACGAGCACGGCCGAGCTGGTGGACTCCGCGGTGGGCATCCACTCGAGCTTGCGCACTGCGAGACGGAAACGGTCGGTGGCAGCGAGCACCATGTCGGTGCCCTCGATCTCGACTCGGATGCCCGTGAGCATGGGAAGCGTGTCGTCCTTGCCGGCGGCGACGGCGACCTGGCTGATGGCCTCGGCGAACAGATCGCCGGAGAGTGCACCGGTCTGCTGCGGGAGCGCGGGCAGCTGCGGGTAGTCCTCCACAGGCATGGTGGGGAGCGAGAACTTGGCGCTACCGCACGTGATGAGCACACGGGTGCCGTCGAGCACGACATCCACAGGCTTGTGGGGCAACGCGCGGGTGATGTCGGCGAGCAGCTTGCCGGACACCAGCACCTGACCGGGGGTGATGACCTCGGCCGAGACGTGGACCTGCGCGGATACCTCGTAATCGAAGCCCGAGACCGTCAGCCCGCGTTCGTCCGCTCCGAGCAGGACACCGCCCAGGACGGGAACGGGGGGTCGCGACGGAAGGCTTCGGGCAACCCATGCAACGGAATCAGCGAAGTCCTCGCGAGGCACACGAAACTTCATACTTCCCAGCTCCATCGCCCGGTGGATCCCTTCGATCGTGGTCTCGACAAGTCTACGAAGTCTGTCACAGAACCCCGACACCGATGAGAGCGGAGCCGGGGGATGCGGGTCCACGTTATGCCTTCCCTCGCTGCTTGGAAAGCCGGGAGGCTCGAGGCGTGAGCCTCATTCGAGGGCCTGTGGACCGACGCTCTCCACACACCTGTTTTGAAAGAAGATTTCTGAAGAGAACTCACAGAAGTAGTAATAGGGCCTGTGGAATCTGTGGACGAACGACCGTCTAGGCTGGTGGGGCAACGTTCTCGAGGGCGTCGAACTCGAGGATGAACTCGAGGAGTTCTCGAGGATGAATGTGGATTCCTCGAGACTGTTCATTCTTTGTCCACCGTTCGTCCACAAAGATCCCACGTTCTGCACACCCTTGTCCACAGGTGTGGGGACCGGAAATTTCTCGAGATACGGGACAGGGAGCGCCCTGTGGACGCTCCCTGTGGATGGAAACTCGAGGCTCGAGGAATCAGCGCTTGGACCGCTGTTTGATACGCGCGGTGAGCTCCTGAACCTGGTCGTAGACCTTGCGACGCTCGGTCATCTCCTTGCGAATCTTCTTGTCCGCGTACATGACTGTGGTGTGGTCGCGACCGAAGGTCTGCCCGATCTTCGGCAGCGACAGGTCGGTGAGCTCGCGGCACAGATACATCGCGATCTGGCGGGCCTGCGCCAGCGGCCGTGCCTTTCCGGGCCCGCACAGGTCGTCTATCGACGTCCCGAAGTACTCCGCGGTCACAGCCATGATCGTGGCGGCATTGATCTCGAGAGCCGAGGAATCCGGCATCAGATCACGCAGCACGACCTCGGCGAGGGTGAGATCGAGCGGCTGCCTGTTGAGCGACGCGAAGGCCGTCACACGGATCAGGGCACCCTCGAGTTCGCGGATATTGCGTTCGATCCGGCTCGCGATCAGCTCGAGCACGTCGTGCGGCACGTTCAGACCGTCCATGCGTGCTTTCTTCGACAGGATCGCGATGCGCGTCTCGAGTTCGGGAGGCTGGACGTCGGTGATCAGTCCCCACTCGAACCGGGTCCGCAGTCGTTCCTCGAGCGTCGCGAGCTGCTTGGGCGGCCGGTCGGACGAGACGACGATCTGCTTGTTGGCGTTGTGGAGGGTGTTGAAAGTGTGGAAGAACTCCTCCTGGATGCCTTCCTTGCCCTCGATGAACTGGATGTCGTCGACGAGGAGGATGTCGGTCTCGCGGTAGCGCCGCTTGAACGCGACCTTGCGGTCGTCGCGGAGGCTGTTGATGAAGTCGTTGGTGAACTCCTCGGTGGAGACGTACTTCACCCGCATGCCCGGGAAGAGGCGCTGTGCATAGTGGCCGGCGGCGTGCAGCAGATGGGTCTTCCCCAGGCCCGAGGCGCCCCAGATGAACAGGGGGTTGTAGGCGCGCGCCGGTGCCTCGGCGATGGCCACCGCCGCGGCGTGCGCGAACCGGTTCGACGCACCGATCACGAAGGTGTCGAAGGTGTACTTCGCGTTGAGGCTGCTGCTGCCGATGGGCGGCGTCTCGGGCGGCGGGGGCTGGGTGAAATAGGACGGCCACGACTCGCGGACGGCGGTCATCGCCTCCCGGTCGTCGTCGACCTCCTCGAGTTCGCCGTGGTCGGCCTCGAGCATGTCGTGCTCGCGCGAGGAGATCAGGCGTCGCCGATAGGCCGCACCCTCACCGGGAAGCATGCCGTCCCGGGTGAAGCCCCCGTCCATCGGCCCGACGCCGTCCCTGGCCACAGCCCCGTCCCGCGCGCCGGCGACATCCCGGGGCATCGGAGGGTCGCGACGCAGATCACGGCTGCGGGGCTCTGCCGTGCGCAGATCACGGCTGCGGGGCTCTGCCGTGCGCGGGTCACGGCTGCGGGGCTCTGCCGTGCGCGGATTCACAGGCTGTGCATCTTCCGGCAGACCCTCGAGGGGCAGCGTGTCGCGGGGTTCGGCGTAGGGATCCTCGGCGGGGTCGTCCACGCGTTCCCGCGGTTCGACACGCACACCGAGACCCTCGACCCGGTGACCGAGGTGCCGGTTGAGGGTGCGGAGGATGGGTTCGCGCAGATCGCGTTCGATCGATTGCTGGGCGAGGGTGGACGGCACCGAGAGCAGCGCGAATCCCTGTGCGAGCGTGATCGGTTTTACCAGCGCGAGCCATGCCTTCTGGCTCTTCGTCAGCATTCCGTCGTCGATGGTCAGCTCGGATACGACGTCCGTCCACACATCGGCCAGCGCGTTCGGCTCGTCGCTCACGCAGCTTCCCTCCCTTTGGTCACCGGTTTTCCACACGATTATCCACAGGTGTGGACAACCGGGGGAATCACCCGGTGGATGTGTGGATGGGAGGTGTGTATTCGCTCGGCGGGGCTCGTGGGCCCGGGCGGTCTGCGGGGATCAGTGTGACACACGGTGCGACGCGGTCCGACTCCGTGTTCGGTGAACGCGCCCGGAGAAGCTGCGCGACGACGCCCGAAGAGGCGCGGGGCAGCAGGCCGTCACCGGCCGGCACATCGTCGTCGAATGGAGCGAGACGCGGGACTGCACAGGTAGTCGCGATGCGCCGTCGAAGACATGGCCCAAAGCGTACCCGAGCTGTGCTCCGGATCACATATCTTCTCGGCGAGTGGTTTTCGCCGAACAGGTCCGGCGTGTCGCGTTGATCGGCGCTGTTCGTCGCGGTTTGATTTCGCGCCCGCGTCCGAGTAGCCTCGAACAGTCACTCATACCGAGGTGACGGGTTCGTCCGGCTCGAGTCGAGCAATACGAATCCTGCGAATTCACGTACACGTTGGACGACGGTGCTTGCCGCGCCGTCGCAGAATTATCGAGGAGTGTCGACCGTGGCCAAGGGCAAGCGGACGTTCCAGCCGAACAACCGACGCCGCGCGCGCGTTCACGGCTTCCGTCTCCGGATGCGCACCCGTGCGGGTCGCGCGATCGTTTCGGCGCGTCGCCGTAAGGGCCGCGCTTCTCTCACCGCCTGATTCCCTAACGGGAGCTCGGGGTGCTACCTGAGCCGTATCGACTGCGGCGCCACTCGGATTTCTCGGATACCGTCCGCCGAGGGCGTCGTCAGGGGCGGCGGGATCTGGTGGTTCACGTTCTCGAACGCGATCGCACCGAGTCCTTGGTGAGTGTCGGCGGTCCGCGTTTCGGACTGGTCGTGAGCAAGGCTGTCGGGCCGGCGGTGATTCGACATCGAGTCGCACGCCGGCTTCGTCATATCTGTGCAGGTCTCGTCGAGGCTCTGCCCTCCGAGACCGACATCGTGCTGCGCGCACTACCCGGCGCTGCCATCGCGGATTCCCGTGAGCTCGACAAGCAGGTGCGGTCGGGTCTCACCCGCCTCGGACTGCTCGACGCCGGTGCTTCCGCCTCGCATGGGAGTGCTCGCGCATGACCGAGCCCGAGCGGAGGTCGTGGTGGCGGTCCCTGCGGTCCGCCCCGGCCCGGGCATTGATCTTCTGTATCGAGCTCTATCGCACCTATGTGTCGCCCACACGGATGCCGACCTGTCGATTCACCCCGACTTGTAGCGAGTACGCCGTGGAGGCGCTGCGCACGCGGGGTGTCGTCGTCGGTGCGGTCCTGGCATCGGTGAGACTGCTCAAGTGTGGCCCCTGGCACCCTGGTGGGTGGGATCCGGTACCCGAACGGAAACATCGGTCGTCCCCAGTGGGTACCTGACCGGAGCCGAGACCCGAGACCGACGCCTCTTCGTGGCGATCATGGACGACCAGAGGAGTACATAGAGCCGTGCTCGACTTCATCTACTATCCCGTGTCCTGGATCCTCTGGGTCTGGCACAAAGTCTTCGCCGCGATCCCGTTCCTAGGACCGGACAGCGGTTGGACCTGGGCGCTGTCGGTGGTGTTCCTCGTGTTCACCCTGCGCGCGATTCTCTACAAGCCCTTCGTCAAGCAGGTTCGCACGACCCGCCAGATGCAGGAGTTGCAGCCGCAGATCAAGGCACTTCAGAAGAAGTACGCCAAGGACCGGCAGCGCCAGGCACTCGAGATGCAGAAGCTCCAGAAGGAGCACGGCTTCAATCCGTTGATGGGCTGTCTGCCCGTTCTGCTGCAGGTCCCGGTCTTCATCGGCTTGTTCCACGTGCTGCGCTCGTTCAACCGCACGGGTACCGGCTTCGGCCAGCTCGGGCTGACTCCGGAGGAGAACGCGCAGATCGGCAACTATGCGTTCAGCCCGGATGACGTCCAGTCGTTCCTGAGCGCCCGCCTGTTCGGTGCTCCGATTTCGTCGTGGATCACGCAGCCGATGGCGTCGCTCGAGGCGTTCGAGCCTTTCGGCGGCATTCCGACGCGCTGGCAAATTGCCGCCGTCGCGGTGCCGCTCATGATCGTCGCCGGCGTCGCCACGCACTTCAACGCTCGTGCCTCGGTCTCCCGCCAGAGCGCGCAGGCCGCCGCGAACCCGCAGGCCGCGATCATGAACAAGCTGGCCCTGTACGTCTTCCCACTCGGTGTGCTCGTCGGTGGTCCGTTCCTGCCGATCGCCGTCATCATCTACTGGGTCAGCAACAACATCTGGACCTACGGACAGCAGCACCTCGTCTTCCGCCGTATCGACAAGGAGGAAGAGGAGAAGAAGGCTGCGGCTCTGGCCCGCCGGAACGAGAACGCACCGAAGCCGGGTGCTCGCCCCGACAAGTCCAAGAAGAAGGGCTCGGCCGCAGCGTCCGACGCCGTCGATGCCACGGTCGACGAGACCGGCGAGGTGTCGCTGCAGAAGGACGCCGCGGCCGGCGACGGCTCCCCTGCGGCTTCGAAGTCCGGTGCGTCCGCTCCCAAGCCGGGTAGCCGACCCAAGAACTCCAAGCGCAAGCGGCGCTGACCGAAGTAGAAGAGAGCTGAATATGGCCAGTGACCTGGACAAGGTGGAAGAGGACCTCGCGGTGGCACCCGAGGAGCGCGACACTGCGGCGGACGCCGATCTCGATGACGACTACCTCATCGAAGAAGGCGAGATCGCCGGCGACTACCTGGAGCAGTTGCTCGACGTTCTCGATTTCGACGGTGACATCGACCTCGACGTCGAGGGCGACCGCGCGGTCGTGAGCATCGACGGCGGTAAGGATCTGACCAAGCTGGTGGGTCGCAACGGTGAGGTTCTCGACGCTCTGCAGGAGCTCACCCGTCTAGCCGTGCAGCAGGCGACCGGCGAGCGCAGCAAGCTCATGCTCGACATCGCCGGGTGGCGTGCAGGCAAGCGTGCCGAGCTCTCATCGCTCGGCGCGTCGGCCGCGAAGCGCGTGCTCGAGACCAGCAAGCGCGAAGAGCTCGAGCCGATGACGCCGTTCGAGCGCAAGATCGTGCACGACGCCGTCGCGAAGATCGACGGTGTGTCCAGCGAGAGCGAGGGTGCGGAACCGCACCGCCGTGTGGTGATCGTCAAGGATTGAGTCGGCCGTGCCGACCGAAGAGGGACTCTGCGTCGTCAGGGTCCCTCTTCGCCTTTTCGTAACTGATGCTGTGGGTCCCGATGTTGTTTCGGGTGAGCCGACAGGAAAGGATGTTTCACGTGGAACAGCACGAGGCGGAACTGTCGGCGGTCGCGCAGCGGGTCTTCGGGGATCGGACCGAACTTGCCGAGCGGTACCACCATTCGTTGTCGACGGCAGGTGTCGAGCGGGGGCTCATCGGGCCGCGTGAGGTGCCGCGCCTGTGGGAACGACACATTCTCAACTGCGCCGTGGTGGGCGAACTCATCCAGGAGGGTGAGACAGTCGTCGACGTGGGCAGCGGTGCCGGTCTGCCGGGTATTCCTCTCGCACTTGCCCGTCCCGACCTCCAGGTCACGCTCGTCGAGCCGCTTCTGCGCCGCACCGTCTATCTGGCGGAGTTCGTCGAATCCCACGGGATCGAGAACATTCTCGTGGTCCGTGGCCGTGCTGAGCAGCCGAGCGTCCTCCAGGAGGCGGGCGGCGCAGACGTCGTGACTTCCCGTGCCGTCGCACCTCTCGCCAAGCTCGCCAAGTGGTCGCTCCCCCTCGTACACGAGGGAGGCCGGATGCTGGCGTTGAAGGGTTCGTCCGCTCGAGAAGAGATCGACCGCGATCACGACGAACTCGCTCGCCTCGGTGCCGGCAATCTCGAGGTGCTCGAGTGCGGAGGCAATCTCCTTCCGACACCCACGATCGTCGTGAAGGCCGAGCGGATTCCGCGGCCGGCGCGGCGTCGCAAGAAGCGCTGAGCGAATCGCCTGGCGCGACGATCGCCCCGACACCCTCCCCTCCCCTACCGGGTCGGGAGGGTGTTGCCGTTTCCGAGACATTCTTTCCGACTCGAGGAATCTACTCGAGTACATTACCGGTGCAAAACGGTTGTTTCGGACGTTGTCACACCAGACCCGATCACCCCATGGCGTTTCGTCACTGTGATGTTTCAGATTCCCTGAAATGTGTTTATCAAACGAATTATCTTCCTGTGCACTCCGATTGAAACTCACTAATGTGAATAGTATTGCGGACCAGAGCATTTCAGTCTGGGTGTTCGCGGTTCTCGGGCCCACTCGTGTGGGTCGGGATTGTTTCACGTGAAACCACCGAGCCGCTCCTCCGCCTGTTTCACGTGAAACAACTCCGCTCCCCGTTTCACGTGAAACGTCACCCGGCCATGTCGCCGACGGAACCTAGAATGCGGATGGGATACTGAACCAACTGAGAATGCGTGCGCGTGGCCGGAAGGCCGGGGACAGCTCCGGGCCCGGGACTCGCATTCTCCCTTCGGCGCCTCGACCCGGTCTTCGAAGTCGCGACCGGGAAGCGACGAGGATGTAGCGTGCGAACCGAGCGGATCTACGTGTAAGGAGTGTTCTATGACGGGTGGATCTGAATCCGCTGTTTCACGTGAAACCGGAGGCGCCGAGGACGACTTCTCCCCCGTACCCTTCGACGGTTTCTCCACCGTCGACACCCCGATCGGCGCGGCTGCTCATCGCGCCACCCAGGTCCTGCATCCGAGCGATGCCAACGCACTGCCCAAGCCGCGCGAGCGTCGCGTCTTCACGATCGCCAATCAGAAGGGCGGGGTCGGTAAGACCACCACGGCGGTGAACATCGCCTCCGCGCTCGCCGTGCAAGGATTGTCGGTCCTCGTGGTCGACCTCGATCCGCAGGGCAACGCGAGCACCGCCCTGGGCGTGCCGCACTATTCCGGTGTGCCCTCGAGCTACGAGATCCTCCTCGGCGAGATCAATGCCGCCGAGGCCGTGCAGCAGAGCCCGCACAACGAACGCCTCTTCTGTATCCCCGCCACGATCGATCTCGCCGGTGCCGAGATCGAACTCGTCTCGATGGTCGCGCGCGAGAACCGCCTCCGGAACGCCCTCACCAAGGAGGCGCTAGGCGACCGCGAGTTCGACTACGTGATCATCGACTGCCCGCCGTCGCTCGGTCTGCTCACGGTCAACGCGCTCGTCGCGGCGAAGGAAGTTCTCATACCCATCCAATGCGAGTACTACGCACTCGAAGGTGTCGGGCAGCTCCTGCGCAACATCGAGCTCGTCCAGTCGCACCTCAACCCCGAACTGCACGTCTCCACCGTCCTCCTGACGATGTACGACGGTCGCACCAAGCTGGCCGATCAGGTCGCCGCAGAGGTGCGTGCGCACTTCGGCAGCGCGGTGCTGCGTTCGGTCATTCCCCGCAGCGTGAAGGTTTCCGAAGCTCCCGGTTACGGGATGACCGTTCTCGACTACGATCCTGGATCGCGCGGCGCGATGAGCTACCTCGACGCCGGGCGCGAGTTGGCGGCACGCGGGGTACACGAGAATCAGGGGAACGGATGAGCGCGACACGTAAAGGTGGGCTCGGTCGAGGTCTGGCAGCGCTCATCCCCACCGGTCCCCCGGTGGATGCAGAGCAGAAGCCCACGACCGCCCCGAGTTCCACTGCCGCCGCCCCCACGGCCACCGCTCCCACCAATACCGCGGCGCCGGCCAAGTCCGCACCGGCCGCGGGTGAACCGTCGAAGCCTGCTTCGGGCGGACAGTCCAAGTCGGCTGCGTCGCGTCGCCCCGGCTCGTCGGTCCTGAACCTCCCGTCCTCGGGTTTGGGTATGGCAGCCGCCGATCTCATCATCGGCGACGGCAGAACGCCGGCGCCCGCGTCCCCGGCGGAGCCTGTCGAGGACGACGCGGCACGGGCGTCCGGAGCGGCATCCGAAAGCGAACCCCTCCCCTCCCCCACCGGAGCGGTGTACCTCGAGATCCCGATCGACCGGATCGAGCCCAACCCGAAGCAGCCGCGGCAGGTCTTCGACGAGGAAGCGCTCGCCGAGCTCGTCCACTCCGTCCGCGAGTTCGGGCTCATGCAGCCGGTCGTGGTCCGCCGTCTCGAAGGCGACCGATTCCAGCTCGTGATGGGTGAGCGTCGCTGGCGTGCCGTCCAGGAGGCAGGCCTCGGCACGATCCCCGCGATCGTCCGCGACACCGAGGACGAATCGCTGTTGCGCGACGCGCTGCTCGAGAACATCCACCGGGTGCAGCTCAACCCCCTCGAAGAGGCCGCGGCCTATCAGCAGTTGCTCGAGGAGTTCGAGGTCACCCACGAGGAACTCGCGAGTCGGCTCGGACGGTCGCGGCCGGTCATCACGAACATGATCCGGCTGCTCAAATTGCCGGTCGCGGTGCAACGACGCGTGGCGGCCGGAGTGCTGTCGGCCGGGCACGCGCGTGCCTTGTTGGCGCTCGAGGCCGGTGCCGACGCTCAGGAGGCACTCGCCGCACGCATCGTCGCCGAGGGCCTGTCCGTGCGGGCGACGGAAGAAGCCGTCGTGCTCGCCAACCGCAACGACACCCCCGACGCTCCGCAGCAGAAGCGTCGGAAGCCCATCCAGATGCCGGGGCTGCAGGACGTCGCGGAGCGTCTGTCGAACTCCTTCGACACGCGCGTGACCGTGAGCCTCGGCAAGCGCAAGGGCAAGATCGTGGTGGAGTTCGGTTCGGTCGACGACCTCGAACGCATCGTGAAGATGATGGAGTCTCAGACCGACCTTTCTTGACTCCTCGTCGGAGCAAGACAACAGTCTGTAGACGAAAGACGTGGAGGCGAGCTATCCCGTGTCGACCCGAGTATCACCGCTCACGTTGAGTGGGATCGAGCAGTTGCCTGCTCATGCGCGACGGTGCGTTTTCTGGGAGCTGGATCCCACCTCATCGCCCGACGTTCAGCAATTCGCCGACCCCGAATTCGAGAAGGAAGCATGGCTGTCCATGGTCCTTCTCGAATGGGGGTCGTGCGGCCAGATCGCGACGATCGGCGACAAGGCCGCCGGGTGCGCGCTCTACGCTCCGCCGGGCATGGTTCCCCGCGCGCAGGCCTTCCCTACCGCGCCCGTCAGCGCCGACGCGATCCTGCTGACATCCATGCGGACCGAACCGCACGCGGACGAGCCGGATGTCGGAGCCGACCTCATCCGCGGTGTCGTCGCCGATCTCGTCCGTCGTAACGTCCGTGCCATCGAGGCCTTCGGGATCCGACGTACCGCCGACGTAGAAGCGAGCGATGTGCCGCACGCGACGGCCGCACTCGGGTGCTCCGACACGGAGTGCATGATCGACGCAGACTTCCTCGAGGACATGGGCTTCGAGGTCGTCGCCCCGCACTACCGCTACCCGCGGCTGCGTCTCGAGCTCGACCGCGACCACGAGTGGAAGTTCGCCGTGGAGGCCGCCCTCGATCGGCTCCTCGAGGAGTCCTCTCTCACCGTCGCGGATCTGACCGCAGGTTCGGCCGTCGGCGCCCACTGACGTACACCCGACACCGACGAAAAAGGACCGCCCCGCAGACTCTGCGAGGCGGTCCTTTTCTCGTCTACGGGCCTGCTAGCGACTGTCGGAGATGGACAACTCTTCGGCAAGCAACTCGGCGAAGGTGTACGTGCCGGTCGGCTGGTCGTCCTGGCCGAGCAGGTACAGCCGCTTCACCGCGATGAGGATCGCCTCGGCGATGATGTCGCGGCTGCGCGGATCGGCGAGCAGCGCGGCGTCCTGCTCGTTGGTGAGGTAACCGAGATCGATCTGCACCGTCGGCATGTTCGTCAGGCGCAGCAGATCCCAGGTGCGGCCGTGGCTGCGGCAGTCCTGCAGGCTCGTGCGGGCGACGATCTCGCGCTGGATGTAACCGGAGAGCACCTGTCCGATCATCGACTCGGACCCGTGCGAGTTGCCGTAGTGGAAGCTCGCGATGCCGTTCGCGGCGGGGCTGTGGCTCGCGTCGCACCGCAGCGAGATCATGAGGTCGGCACCGAACGCGTTGGACGTGCCCGCGCGTTCGACGTCGGTCGGATTCACGTGGTACGGCCGCGACAGGAAGGTCTCCATGCCCGTCGCCGCCATCCGGCCCTCGAGCCGACGCGCGAGATCCCACAGGATGTCGGCCTCGGAGATCGGGCCGTGAGGGCTCGGCACGATGATGCCGTGGGTGTTACCGCCGAGACCCGGGTCGATGACGATGCGCTTGCCGCTGAGCTGCGGACCGGAGCGGCGCACGATCTCCTCCTCGGAGATCGCGTGGGGCGACCCGCCCGACACGCGCGTGCCGAGCAGTTCGAGCGAGCGCAGTGTCTCGGCACCGCAGATGCCGTCGGAGGCGAGTCCGATCTCGCGCTGAAAGGAGCACAGACCCTCGTGGGTCTTCGGCCCGAAGTAGCCGTCCACGCGGTCGACGTAGAAGCCGAGATCCTGCAGACGGGTCTGCAGGGCCGCGACATCGTCGCCGTAAAGCGGAGCGGAGAGCTGATACATCAGGGTGCGCGCACCGAGCTTGTACGACGCTTCCTTCAAGGAACGGTAGGTCGCGGGGCCTACGGTCCCGTCGACGAGCAGACCGCGCTGCTGCTGGAACGCGCGCACGGCTCCGTCGAGTTCACGATCGAAGGGGACGTCCGATCCCATCCAGTCGCCCGACTCCTCGGGCTCGTTGTGCAGGAAGCCCAGGCCGGCCAAGGTGCTCCGGATCTCGGCGACCGCCGGACCGTGGTCGCCGTGACGAAGAGGGCGCATGTATCGGGCCTTTCCGTGCTGACAGGATCGGTGCCCGGCGTGAGGGCTGGGCAGCATCGAACGGGAGTGGGATGAAGGATGTGCCCGTGAAGACGGGCTCACGGGCACATCCGAGAGGTTGATCCTGGGACGGTACTACAGGACGTCCGCGAGATCCCGAAGCAACGCCGCCTTGCCCTTGGCCCCCACGATCGTCTTCGTCGGCTTGCCACCGGAGAAGAGGATCATCGTGGGAATCGACATGACCTGGTAGTCGCGTGCGGCCGACGGATTGGCGTCGATGTCGAGCTTGGCGACGGTCAGCTTGTCGCCGTGTTCGGCTGCGATCTCCTCGAGAACCGGAGCGACCATCTTGCACGGACCGCACCAAGTGGCCCAGAAGTCGACGAGGACGGGCTTCTCGGACTGCAGTACGTCCTCGACGAACGACGAGTCGGTGATGGTGACGGTGTTCTTGTCGGCCACGGATGTCTCCTGAATCTCGGGGTGGAATGTGGAACGGGGTGGTGGATCAGGCCTCGGCGAGCGTCGGCGCCTCGACCTCGCGGTTCGCGACGAGCCACCGCTCCGCGTCGATGGACGCCGAGCATCCGGTGCCGGCGGCGGTGATCGCCTGGCGGTAGGTGTGGTCGACGAGGTCGCCCGCGGCGAAGACACCCGGCACGGAGGTCGCGGTGGACGGCGCCGAGACCTTCACGTAGCCCTCGTCGTCGAGGTCGACCTGACCCTTGACGAGCGAGCTGCGCGGGTCGTGGCCGACGGCGACGAACAAGCCGGTGACCGGCAGGTCGCTGCGCTCGCCGGTGACGGTGTCCTCGAGGACGAGGTTGGTGACGCTGTTCTCGCCCTGCACCTCGGCGACCTTCGCGTTGGTGACGAAGCGGATCTTCTCGTTGGCGCGGGCGCGCTCGAGCATGATCTTCGAGGCGCGGAACTCCTCGCGGCGGTGGATGAGGGTGACGCTGCGCGCGAAGCGCGTCAGGAAGGTCGCCTCCTCCATCGCGGAGTCGCCACCGCCGACGACGGCGATGTCCTGGTCGCGGAAGAAGAAGCCGTCGCAGGTCGCGCAGGCGGAAACGCCGCGGCCGAGCAGCTGCGACTCCCCGGGCACACCGAGGTAACGCGGCTCGGCGCCCATCGCGAGGATGACGGCGTGGCTGCGGTAGGTCTCGCCATTGGCGACGACCGTCTTGACCGGGCCCGTGAGGTCCATCTCGTCGACGTCCTCGGTGCGCAGATCGGCGCCGAAACGCAGTGCCTGCTCGCGCATCTGGTCCATGAGCTCCGGGCCCATGATCCCGTCCTTGAAGCCCGGGAAGTTCTCGACCTCGGTGGTGGTCATGAGCTCGCCACCGAACTGCGTTCCCTCGAAGACGAGCGGGGTGAGTTCGGCGCGGGCCGCGTAGATGGCGGCGGTGTATCCGGCCGGTCCCGAACCGACGATGATGAGGTCGTGAATCGTGGGCGAGGTCGTCATGCGGCGGAGCCTTCCGGTTGGGTGAACGGGGGCGCGAGGACTGCGGGCGATCCGGCCGGAACCGGACGGCAGCCTACAGATACTGTCAACACCAGGGTAAACGGTGTTGTTCCCCTTCCGCCGTGCGTCCCGCCACAGACGCCCTGTACGGACCGGCCGGTCGCCCGACCGGCCCGCCCTCGATGCGAACCGGTACGGTCTCAGGCCGCGCCGGGCACGTCCCGCAGCGTCTCGCGGATCACGCAACGCGTGCCCGTATAGATGGTCGGCATGCACTTGTTGCAGTGGATACACAGACCTTCGTGTGCCGTCTTCTCCTCGAACTTGCGGACGAGATACGGATCACGCAGCAGCGCGCGGCCCATGGCGACGAACTCGAAGCCTTCGTCGAGCGCCGTCTCGATAGTGTCGAGCCGGTTGATGCCGCCGAGCAGGATCAGCGGGATCTTCAGTTCCTCGCGGAACTGCCGGGCCATGGGCAGGAAGAATGCCTCCTCGAACGGGAGCTTCGGGAAGATCTTCGGCCCGTAGACCTTCAGTCCCCAGCCGACGACCTTCGGCTGCGACGCCTGGAACTCCTTCATGGGGACGTCGCCGCGGAAGAAGTACATCCCGTTCAACAGCGAGCTCCCGCCGGTGAGCTGCATGGCATGGATGGTGCCGTCGGACTCGATGAGCTTGGCCATGGGCAGGGACTCGTCGAGCCACAGACCCTGGGGCACGCCGTCGGTCATGTTGAACTTCGCGATGACGGCCACCCCCTCCCCCACCGCCGTGCGGACGGCCTCGAGCACGCGACGCGGGAAGGCGGTACGGCCCTCGATGCTGCCGCCGTACTTGTCGGAGCGCTTGTTGAGATTCGGGCTCATGAAGGAGCTGAGCAGGTAGTTGTGCCCGAGGTGGACCTCGACGGCGTCGAATCCGGCCTCGACGGCGAAGCGCGCGGCGCGTGCGTAGTCCTCGACCACCCGATCGAGCTGCTCGAGTGTCGCGCCGCGGACGAGCCCCATGGCGGGGGCGCTGATGCGCGTGGACGGCGCGAGCGTCTTCATCTTGTTGGAGATCTGGTTGGCGACGAGTCCGGCGTGGCCGATCTGCGCGGAGGCCAGACCCCCGGCGGCGTGCACGGCGTCGGTGAGCCGGGTCAGGCCGGGGACGGAGTCGGCGTCGAGCACGAGGGTGTCGCGGTGGACGCGGCCGTCGTGGGAGACCGAGCAGTAGGCGACGGTCGTGAGGGCGGTGCCGCCGCGGGCGACCTCGGCGTGGAATTCGACGAGTTCGTCGCTGACGGCTCCTCGAGGCATGACCCCTTCGAAGGTTGCCGCCTTGACGATGCGGTTGCGGAGGGTGAGCGGCCCGAGTCGGGCCGGTTCGAACACGGTGGGTCGCGGCGAAGACATGCCCCTACTTTCGATGCCAGTGGTATCGTAATTGCGCTTCGACTATAACGCTCGTCACACTCCGCGCCAGATCGATTCCCACTCGGTCCCGACATCACGGATCCCATGCCCAGCACCGCTCCGGGGCGCCCCCGCGACCCCCGAATAGACAACGACGTCCTCACCGCCACCCGCGAGATGCTCCGCTCCCACGGCTGGGACGGGCTGAGCCTGCGGGCGGTCGCCGCCCGCGCCGGCGTCGGCCGCGCCGCACTCACGCGTCGGTGGCCGACCAAGGCCCACCTGGTGCTCGACGCACTGCTCGGTTCCGCACCCGATCTGACGCCCTACGACGGCATCGATCGCAAGGGCTGGATCGAATGGGTGGTCACCGGGAGCATCGAATTGTTCTCCCGGCCGGAGGTCCGCGCTGCGCTCCCGGGGCTTCTCGCGGCACTGCGGGACCACGACGACCTCCGCAACACGCTCTGGCGCACGTTCAGCGGCCCCAGCACCGCCCTGTTCGCCGACGGCGACGGCTCGGACGTCGAGATCGACGCCAAGGCCGTGCTCGTGATGGCAGCGGGGTCGGCGTTGTTCGCCGGCCTTATCGCCGCGGAGGACGACACACCCGCGCTGCGCGCGCGGATCCTGGAACTGTTGTCGACCGTGGCGTAGCGCCGGACCCGAGCGCCGGACCCGAGCGCCGAAAGGTCAGCCGATCGTCTTGCGGACCAATATCGCGGGATCATCTGCGTCGCAGTCGGTTCCGACCACCAGAGCGGTAAGCGCCGGTGCGTCCGGTCCGCTCAACAGGACGAGGACGGCATCGTCGCCGGCGTACCGCACCGCGCGTGAACCGATCGGTGACCGGCCTTCGAAACCGTTCGCGTCCAAGCATTCTCGGAGACGATCGGCTCCACCGAGGAGACCGGGATCGGTGTCGCCGATCATCGCCCGCAGGGTGGAGGGTTCGAACAGGGCCTCGTCTTCCGCTGCCGCGACGGGAACACCGGTCGGGTCGTCGCTACCGAAAGCCGTTTCGCGCACGACCACCACGAGCAACACCGCCACTGCAGCCGCGACCGCGGCACCGGCCACCGCCCACCGGCGACGCCGTGCGATGCGGGACGGTGTGGACCGGACATCGGACCGGTCGTCGGATCGATCCTCCGCGAGCGCGGCACCGATACGCGCGGCGATCTCGGGCGGAATCGATTCTTTCGGTGGAGCGCCGCGCAGGGCCGACAACCGCGCCTGCGTCGCGTCGAGCCGCGCCAGATACACGACGGCCCCGGGATCGCGGCGCACGCGCGGCCACAACCGGGCGGCGAGCTCCTCGTCGAGCACCCCGGCATGCAGATCGGCGAGCAACTCCGCGGAGTACGGCGGGCGCATCTCGGCGGAGTTCGACGGACGCATCTCGTCCTCGTTCATGCGCGACTCTCCTCCGCGGTTCGGCATCCCTCACCAGAGTAAGACGGAGGGGGATCACGATCGGTTCCCCTCGGAGCGAAGGTCGTCGAGAAGAACTGCGAGCCGGCTCCGCGCGCGGGCACAGCGGCTCTTGACCGTTCCCTCCGGAACACCGAGACGTTGCGCCGCCTCCCGGACGGAGAAACCTTCCACATCCACCGCGACGACGGCTGCCCGCTGGTCGGGTGGCAGTGCGAACAGGGCGGATTCGATGTCGAGTGCGATCTCGGTGTCGTGGATGGGATCGCGCGGGGTACGCAGGTCGTGCGAATCGTCCTCGAACAGTGGGACGGTCACGCGGACACGATTGCGGCGGATGCGATCGAGGCACGCGTTGACGACGATCGAATGCAACCAGCTGCGGACCGCGGCGTCCTCCCGGAAACCCGAAGCCCTCCGGTGCGCCGAGAGCAGTGCCTCCTGCAGCGCGTCGGCCGCGTCCTCGTTCGAGTAACTCGTCCGCCGCGCGACCTGCCACAGATGGTCGTGATGTCGTGCCAGCAAGGCGGAGAAGGCATGCCGATCGCCTGCGATGTGTGCTGCGAGCAGCTCGGCATCCGACACTGCTCCATCGGACGCCACCCCGTCCGACACGCTTCCGCCGTCGTCGACACCCCCGTCGGGCACGGCGATTTTTGCGATCCCCCCGAAAATTCGCACGCGCGGATGGTAGCCGATCCGGACGATTCCGCCCGGCTGTCCGCGGTCAGCGTGCGGCTTCGAATTCCACTTCGGAGAGGGAACTCTTGTTGCTTCCGCCGCTCGAGCTCAGATCGGTGATCCACACCAGCACGTGCGAAGTCTGGCCGTCCGCCTCGACCGGGATCGTGGTCTCACCGGAAGCCAGTGTGCCCGAACCGATCACCTGCGTCTGATCGAGCGACGTCGACTCGGACGGTGCGCTGCGCACCTCGACGACCGTGCCCGGCGTGTCGGTGGTGACCTTCACCGCGGACAGTTCCGACGCGTCGGCGAGCGTGAACAGAAGTCCGACACCGTTCTTCAGCGACGGGAACGGATCGAAGTAGGCATCGGTGCTCCACGAGGTGGACGGATCACCGTCGATCGCCTGCGACGCGGTGGCGGGCGAATCGGGTGTGCCCTGAGGCGAGAACACCGACACGGAGGTCGCGGAGACCGGAGCGCTCGCCGCCGGTCGCGGCGGCGCGGCCTCGACCTGCTCGTCGCCCGCCCCCTCCTCGGCGGGTGCCTCGGCAGTGGGAGTCAGACCGAACTCCTGACTCGTCAGCGGAGCATCGTTGGCATCGCCGGCGAGCAGGTTCGCGATCCACCATCCGATGAGCGCGAGCAACAGCACTGTCGTGGCACCGAGCGCGGCCAGGGCGATGAGCATCCGCTGCGAATGTTTCTTCTTCTGTTCCAGCGCTTCGGGATCCGCGAGTGCATGCGTCTCCGCGGCGGCAGCGCGCTGCCCGATCCGCAGTGCCGGGATCATCTCGGTCTTCTGATCGACGACCGACGCCTGGTCGAGGATGTGCTGCACGGTCGCGGCGGTCCGGATACCGCCGTCCTCGGACAGGGCACGCACCGCGACCGCCGAGATCTCGAACGGCACATCGGGACGCAGGACGCGCGGCTCCACCGGCACACCGTCCTTGCGGTCGGGCTCCGGCATTCCGCCGACGGTGGCACCGCTGTGGTGCGGGACGGGAACGCCGCCCGGAGCCGATGGCTCACCGAGCGGCCACCGTCCGGTGATGAGTCCGTACAGGCTCGCGCCGAGACCGCGCACGTCGGACATCGCGTCGGAATCGGAGAAGGTCGCGGGGAAGGCCAGCACGGCGTCACCCGCCACGCTGATGCGGATGCGATCCGGGTGGTCGATCGACAGCGCGCTGCCCGCACGGTGCGACGCCTCGGCGGCGGCCGCGAGCGCGCGGATCGCGCGTGCCGCACCGATCGGCGACGGCTCGGTGGTGGACATCTCCTTCAGCGACCGGCCGGGAGTCCACTCCGAGATGACGATGCCGCCCGAGCTGCCGCGCACCACGTCGAGGACGCGGGCGAGTCCGGGCGAATTGATACGACCGAGGCGCAGGGTGCGCGAGAGCACGGCCTGCGGCGAGTCGGGGCCGGTGCCGTCGGCCGCGCGCTGTTCCGCGTCGACGAAGGTCAGCGCGACCTCGCGATCGAGCTTGACGTCGAGTGCCTGCCAGAAACGCAGACCACGCGCGCCTCCGTGCGGGGCGAGCAGACGGTAGCGACCACCGGCGACCGAGGCACCGGCGATGAGATCGGGGCCGCGCATCGGACGGCGCGGCTGGGAGGCCGGGCCCGCGACACGCACCGGCGGGAGCTGCGGGGATCCGACGGGGATGACACCCGTGTCGAGGTTCGGATCGCGCGGCGGGCGCTTGCCGTCCTTGTCGGCAGACTTCTGCCGTGCGGCGGCATCGATGGTGGACTTGCCGGCAGCGTGGTCGTCGCTCACCCTCACTCCTTCGTTGTCGACTCGTCCACTTCCGGTGTGCAGACGCGGGTCGCCGCTGGGGGCCGCGAAGAACCGTGGTCGACGGCTCCCGGACCGTACCTGCTGCTGATCAGGGTACGGGAGTTGTCCGTGCGCATTGCTGCGACCGGGCACGTCCCTGATGGCGGGCATGACCTCTGTGATGGCGTCATAAGGTCCGACGCCGTACTCGCCGTAGTCGATACGCGGCAGGATGACGGTTTTCTCGGCATCCGATTCGGCGTAGCGCGGACGCGGGACGGGGGCGGGAGCCGGTGCCTCGTCGGAGGTGGTTCCGGTCTCGGGTCCGGAGGGGGCCTCCTCGACCGGGACGGTGCCGCGCAGTGCCGCGACCTTCCGTCGCACGGCCGCTTCGATCGCGAGGATCTCGGGCACCTTGAGCAGGTACATCCCGACCAGCGCGACGAGCACCATGAGCACACCGTTGAGCCCGACCCGCACGAGCGAGCCGATGCCCCCGAAGCGGTCGGCAAGGACGTCGAGTTGCAGGAGACGGTCGGTGACGAGCACGACAATCGCCGCGGCGAGCGACGCGAGCACGACGTGCCAGACGGTGCGTCCGACGTTTGCCATCTGCAGGTCGCCGAGTGTGCGGTGCAGCAGATAGCCGCCGATGAACGCTCCGACGGTGAACGCGACGCCCGTGGCCGCGCCGAGGAGCAGCACCACCTGCTCGCCGTTCGCCGCGACGACGGGCGCCAGCGCGGACAGGCCGATCTTGACGGCGGTGATGCCGAGGATGATCCAGGTGGGGGTCCAGGCCTGTTCCCTGGCATAGAACACGCGCAGGTGGATGAGCACCAGCGCGTACGGGATGAGCGTGAACGCCGACCAGCTCACCGCCTGGCCGAGGCGTTCGGCGTTGCTGCCGCCGAAGTTGCCGTAGCCGTACAGCGCGGCGCCGACCTGCGAACCCGCGATCGTCAGGAAGGTGACGATCGGGATGAGCGAGATCATGGTGAGGCGGGTCGCGACGGACAGGTCGTCGACGACGGCCGGGGTGTCGTCCGCGGCGGCGTTGCGACTCAGGCGCGGCATGATCGCGGTGAGCACGGTGACACCGAGGACGCCGTAGGGCAGCTGCAGCAGCAGCCACGCGTTGTTGTAGATCGCGGGACCTGCCTCGTCGGCGCCTGACGACACACGCGTGGCGAAGACCATCCCGGCCTGGCTGATCAGCACGTACAGCACGATCGCGGCGGCCATGCCACCGAACTGCCGGAGCCGGTCGTCGAGACCCCACAACGGCCTGAGATTGATGCCTTCGCGGCGCAGCGCGGGTACCAGGCACATCGCCTGCGTGATGACGCCGAGCAGCACGCCGATGCCGAGGACGAGCAGTTTCGGATCGCTCATCCGCGCCGGATCGAGCGTGATCTCGCCCGGCATCAGGTAGTAGATCACCAGCACGGTGAGCACCACGAGGTTGTTGCACACCGGGGCCCAGGCGCCCGGCTTGAACACCTGCCGGGTGTTGAGGATGCCCGTGAACAGGCCCGACAACCCGTAGAACATGATCGCGGGCAGGAGCAGGTACGACAGCGCTGTGGTCAGCGACGTCGAGACCTTGCCGGACTCGTCGAGGAAGACGTGGGTGGTCAGGACCGGGGCCGCGGCCACCGCGAGAACGGTCGCCGTGCCGAGCAGCACCAGCGCCGCGGTGAACAGTCGCCGGACGAAGGCCTCACCGCCGTCGGGGTCCTCCCGCTCGGCCCGCACCAGCACCGGCACGACGATCGAGGTCAGGACGGCGCCGAGCACCAGTTCGGAGATCATGTTGGGGATCTGGTGCGCCACGGTGAAGGACGACGCGACGCTCGCACCGAGCAGGGTCAGGATGAGCAGCTGCTTGAGGAAGCCGGTGATGCGGCTGACCAGGGTCGCCACGGCGATGGAGCCGGTCGCCGCGAGCAGGCTCTGCGGCCTGCGGCGACCCGCACCGGCACCCGTGACGTCCGGTGAGGTGGTGGGAGAGTCCGACGGTCCCGGGTTCGGGTGTGTCTCCACGTCGTCCCGTGTGGAGTTCCCGGTCATTTCTCATACCCTTCGTCGGCTGGATCCGGCTCTCCCCGGAACCGGTGCAGAAGTCGCCTGCCCGCCAGGAACAGCAGGAGGGCTCCCGCACATCCCGTGACGACGGCGAGGATCTGGCCGTACGCATTGGAACGTACCGTCACCGTCGTCGAGCTGCCGAGAGGCAGGCCGGAGTCGGTGGTGAGTGCGAACTCCAACCGGAGGTTCCGCGAGTCGCTGATCTGAGCCGGCACCGTGAGGGTGCGGCTGCCGCGCGGCGGGAGCTGGGTCGGCCCGATATCGGTGATGTCCACCGTGTCGGGCGCGTCCACCTGCAGCCGCACGGTGATGCCCACGGGCAGGTCGTTGCGCGCGGTGAGCAGCAGCGGACTCTGTTCGGACGTCAGGGTGTACACACCGCCGGTCGAGATGACCGTCACGGCGTCGTAGATGTCGTCGACGGCCTCCCGCACCTCGGAGGCGCGGTGCTCGCCGGTCGCGTAGGCACCGTCGGCGTCGGCACCGCGACGACCGGCCAGGCTCATCGCGCGCAGCAGGTCCTCGCGCAGCGGGGCGGTGAACTGCTGCGGGGTGAGCTGGGCCTGCGGGTCCTCGACCAGCGCCGTCTGGATCGCGTCGAGGCGGCCGATCTGTTCCTCGGCCTCGGACACGACCGCCGCGGAGGCGCCGTCGGTGATCGCCTGCTCGGGATAGACCAGCATCGAGGCCGTCGGGTCGTTCGCGGTGTTCGCGGCCGCGTCGACGAGCGCGGCGAGCGGTCGCGGCGTGGTCAGGCCCGAGCGGACGAGCGTGGAGAGCATCGACAGCACGGAGGCGGCGTCGTCGGGCGATGCCGACCAGTTCTGCGGCGGCGCGAACAGCACCGATCGGCCTGCGGCCGGCAGTGCCGCCCCGGTGACCTCGCTGACCGTCGGCACCATGGCCGGCCAGGCCAGCGCGCCGAGGGCGTCCTGCAGGCGGGCCGTCGAGGAATCGCGGGAGAGGTCGTAGCGCGCCGAGGAGGGGACGAAGGACGGCGTCTGCGGGTCGGTGCCCATCCCGGCCAGTGCCGCGGACGCGGACGAGTCGAACAGGGCGGCGGTGAGGCCGGAGACACCGGAGATCCGGAAGCCGTTGCCGCCCGGCGCGGTGGACGGCGTCGACGACGTGCCCGCGAGCAGGGCGCGTCCGCCCTCGAGGGCGTTGTCGGACACCAGAGCGGTCACCGGGCCGTCGGCGGCGAGCATCGATCCGGTCTTCTCGGTGAGTACGCCGGAGTCGGGCCACATCACGCCCGGGGTGGAGGTGACGCCGAGGATGGAGTCGACGATGGCCGCCGGTGATTCGAGCGCGGAGTCGGTCAGGGACGAGTCGGCGAGGTCGCCGAGCGCGGTCAGGTCGACCTGTGCGAACGGCACGGCCATCGTGCAGGTCGTCGCCGCGAGGGCACGCAACCGCTCGAGCCAGGCGACCGCGGCATCCGTGCCCGAGCCCGGACGCGCATCGCCGGTCGGTTCGTTCGGATCCTCGACGACGAGATAATCGCGCGTCATGTTCGCGACGGTCACGAGCAGGTCCGGGTCCACGGCCAGGCACAGTCCCTCGAGGACGCGGGGTTCGGTGCGGGCGGTGTCCTCGACGGCGCGCAGCAGACCGTCGAGCCTCCCGCCCTCGGTGAGCGAGGCCGCGAGGTCGTCGTCGACCAGGCGTACCGGCTCGGTGCCGGAACCGGCCACGCCGGCGGCGAGCCTCGGCCGATCGGCCAGTGGCCACAGCATCGTGACCGCGGCGGGGCGGGACACGTCGGGCGGTACGGCGGGGAACGCCTTCTCCTCGCGGTCGAGCCGGCCGTCGTCGGACGAGCGGGTCGTGCCCCGCGACCCGCCGTTCCCGGTTTCGGTCTCCTCGGTGACCTCGTCGCTCGCGGGAACCGCGAGCACGGGCAGCAGGAAGCGTGCGTCGTCGAGCCGGGCCGCCCCGCCGTATTCGGGGACCCCGTTGACGTTCACCAGCAGCGGGTAGACGCCGGGAGTGTCGATGTCGAGCGACGGCACGAGATCGGAGCGCAGCGGCAGTTCGAGTTCGAAGTCGGCACGTTCGCCCTGCCCCAGCCGGTCGGCGACCTCCTCGAACTCACCGACCGTGTCGAATCCGGCCTGGTCGAGGGACAGCGAGGTGCGCAGCGCTGCGGAGTCGGAGACCACCGGTGCGCGCTGCAGCCGCACCCAGACGTCCTCGACGTCCCGGTCGCCGATGTTCGCCACCGTGCCGCGGACCGTGACGACGGACTCGCTCGTGAGAGTCACCGTCTGCGGCGTCACCTCGTCGATACTCAACTCGAGGAAGCGCGGCTCGTCGGGGTCGGTCTGGGCTGCGGCCGGATTCGCCGAGGCCGTCGGGAGAAGAGTCGTCGGCAGAAGAGGCGTCACGCCTGCCGTTGTGAGGACGAGTACGAGCACGGCGAGCACCGCGGCGCCCGCCCGGGACACCACCACCGTCATCCGCGTGGGGCCCCCGGTTCGTCGGCATCGGGGAGTCGCGTGTGGTCCATCTCGGCGATGAGCTGATCGGCGATGTCGGCGAGCTTGCGTTCGTCGGCGTACGCCAGGCGGGTCCGCAGTTCGCGCAGCGGCACCCACGCCACCTCGGTGACCTCGACGTCCGCGTCGGAGAGTTCTCCGCCGAGATAACGCAGCAGATAGTGGTGCACGGTCTTGTGGACCCGGCGGCCCTCGGTGACGAACCAGTAATCGATGCTGCCCAGCTCGGCGAGCACCGAACTGCGCACGCCGGTCTCCTCGCGGACCTCGCGCATCGCGGTTTCCTCGGCGGTCTCACCCTGCTCGATGTGGCCCTTCGGCAACGACCACAGCAGGCGTCCCCGCCGGTCGGTGCGGCCGATCAGGGCTGCGCAAAGTTTCTCGGGCGGACCACCGAGTCCGTCGACCACCAGACCTCCCGCGGAAGTCTCGCGGACGGTCCGCATGCGAGGTCCGGGCGAAGCGGACGATCCGGGCGAAGCACCGTGTGCGGTCTTCTTTGCGCCCGCGCCACGCCGCCGCGAGCTGCGGCGGTTACGGTTGGCACGTTCGGCGGGCGACACCTCATAGATAGTAGATGGACCGACGTCGGTCCCGGCTCAACCACACGAACGCGCTGCTCGGTAAGGTGCAAAGACGTGAACTCCCCCACCGCAGACACCGACCGTCGTACCCGGCTGCTCGCCGGAGCCGAGGCCACTCTGCGCGATCTGTCCGACATCCTCGCCCCGCTGGGGGCGCGATTCGCCGAAGCCGGACACGAGCTGTATCTCGTGGGGGGCAGCGTGCGCGACGCGGTGCTCGGTCGCCTCGGCACCGACCTCGACTTCACCACCGATGCGCGTCCGGAGGTCGTGCAGGAGCTGCTGCGCGGATTCGTCGACCACCAGTGGGACACGGGTATCGACTTCGGGACCATCAGTGCGGTGAAGGGACTCGAGCAACTCGAGATCACCACCTTCCGCAGCGACGCCTACGACCGTGTCACGCGTCACCCCATCGTGAAGTACGGCACGAGTCTCGAGGACGATCTCGTGCGCCGCGACTTCACCGTCAACGCGATGGCCGTGCGGATCGGACCGGACGGTGCGGGTGAGTTCGTCGACCCGCTCGGCGGCATGGACTCCCTGCTCGCCGGCGTGCTCGACACCCCGGCGAAGCCCGAGGACTCCTTCCACGACGATCCGCTGCGCATGCTGCGCGCGGCGCGGTTCGTCTCCCAGCTCGGCTTCGCCCTCACCGAGCGCGTGCACACCGCGATCGTCTCGATGGCCGACGAGATCCTGCGGATCAGCGCCGAGCGGGTGCAGGCCGAGCTCGACAAGCTGATCCTCGGCGACTATCCGATCGAGGGCATCGACACGATGGTCGAGACCGGTCTGGCGCAGCGGGTGATCCCCGAGATCCCCGCGATGAAGCTCGAGATCGACGAGCACCACCAGCACAAGGACGTGTACTGGCACTCGCTGACCGTCCTGAAGCAGGCCATCGACCTCGAGGACGGCGATCCCGATCTCGTCCTGCGGTGGGCCGCGCTGCTGCACGACATCGGCAAGCCCGACACCAAACGCAACGAGCCGCAGGGCGGCGTCAGCTTCCACCACCACGAGGTGGTCGGAGCGAAGCTCGTGCGCAAGCGCATGCGCGCCCTCAAGTACTCGAAGCAGATGATCGAGGACGTCAGCCGTCTGGTCTTCCTGCACCTGCGCTTCCACGGCTACGGCAGGGGACAGTGGACGGATTCGGCCGTGCGCCGTTACGTGCACGACGCCGGGCCGCTGCTGCCGAAGCTCCACAAGCTGGTGCGCGCCGATTGCACGACCCGCAACAAGCGTCGGGCCGCCGCGCTGCAGGCCACCTACGACGGTCTCGAGGAACGGATCGAGCGCATCGCCGCCGAGGAGGATCTCGCCAAGGTCCGGCCCGACCTCGACGGCAACGCGATCATGGAACTGCTGGGTATCTCCGCAGGTCCGACGGTCGGCAAGGCGTGGAACTTCCTCAAGGAACTGCGACTCGACCGCGGCCCGCTCGAGCGCGACGAGGCCGAGGCCGCGCTGCTCGAGTGGTGGGCACAGCAGCAGGAGGCCTGACTCCGAACGTCTGATCTCACATCGTCGTGACGGCGGCGTGAGCCAGATGTCACCGCGTGCTCACCGCGGGTGACGCCACCGCAACACCGCTTCTCCAGCATGGACACCGGCGTAGTCGAGACGGTGTCGAGGAGTTGCGGGATGCAGGACGAGATCACCACGGTGAAATCCACCTGCTCCTACTGCGGTGTGGGATGCGGGATGCTCCTCGACGTCGCCGTCGACCCGGAGACGGGTGACCGACGCGTGGTGAGGGCATACGGAGACAAGGATCACCCGACCAACAGGGGTCGGTTGTGCACGAAGGGCGCGACCAGCGCGGAGATGCTCGCGGCCGGGGGCCGGCTCGATACGGCGTGGATGCGTTCCGAGCGGGCGGCCGAGGTCGCCCCGCTCCCCTTCGACGATGCGATCGCCGAGACCGCGCGGCGCCTGAACGATATCGTCTCGGCCCACGGCTCCGACGCGGTGGCTCTCTACGTCTCGGGACAGATGTCGCTCGAGGCCCAGTATCTCGCGACGAAGCTCGCGAAGGGATACCTGCGCACCTCGCACATGGAATCGAACTCGAGACTGTGCATGGCCGGCGCCGCGACCGGGTACAAGCAGTCGCTCGGATCCGACGGCCCGCCCGGCTCGTACGAGGACTTCGACCGCGCCGACGTCTTCTTCGTGTCGGGTTCCAATATGGCCGACTGCCATCCCATTCTGTTCCTGCGCATGATGGATCGGGTCAAGGCGGGAGCGCGACTGATCGTCGTCGATCCGCGGCGCAGCGCGACCGCCGACAAGGCCGACCTGTTTCTGCAGATCGCGCCGGGCACCGACCTGGCGCTTCTCAACGGTCTGCTGCACCTGATCGTCGAGAACGGACACGTCGACCGCGCCTTCGTCGAGAAGCACACCGACGGCTGGGACGCGATGGAGTCCTTCCTCGCCGACTACCCACCGCACGTCGTCGCCGAAGTCACCGGTCTGGCCGAGGCCGACATCCGCACCGCGGCGCAGTGGATCGGCGAGGCCGGGGAGTGGATGAGTTGCTGGACGATGGGTTTGAACCAGAGCACCCACGGCACGTGGAACACCAACGCGATCTGCAATCTGCACCTCGCGACCGGGGCGATCTCCCGCACCGGCAGCGGGCCGTTCTCCCTCACCGGTCAGCCCAACGCGATGGGCGGCCGCGAGATGGGATACATGGGACCGGGTCTGCCCGGTCAGCGCAGTGTCCTCTCCGACGACGACCGCGCGTTCGTCGAAGATCGCTGGTCGCTGCCGCGCGGCACGCTGCGCACCGAGGGCGGCGCCGGCACCGTCGACATGTTCGAGCGCATGGCCGCCGGAGAGATCAAGGCGTGCTGGATCATCTGCACCAATCCCGTAGCGTCGATCGCGAATCGGAGCACCGTTCTCGAGGCACTCGGGAAGGCCGAGCTGGTGATCGTGCAGGACGTCTATCGCGAGACCGAAACCGCTTCGTACGCAGACGTTCTCCTACCCGCAGCTCTGTGGGCCGAATCCGAGTATGTCACCGTCGGATCCGACCGCACCGTCAATCTTCTACAGCAGGCCGTCGAACCCGTCGGTGAGTCGCTGCCCGACTGGGAGATCATCGCGCGGGTCGCTCAGGAAATGGGTTTCGGCGACGCCTTCGACTATTCGAGTGCCGAGGAAATCTTCGAGGAGATCACCGGATTCGCGAATCCGCAGACCGGCTACGACCTGCGCGGCATGACCTACGACCGACTGCGGGAAGGGCCCGTGCAATGGCCGTGCCCGCCGGAGTCGGCCGCGACACGGCACCCCGTCCGCTATCTCAACGACGGGACGAGCCGGACCCCGGTGGTGCGCGAGGACGGTTCCCGTCCGCGACTGGCGTTCGCGACCCCCGACGGCCGCGCTCGTTTCTTCCCTCGCCCGCACATGCCCGCCGCGGAAATGCCGGACGACGACCACCCCTTCGTCCTGAACACCGGACGCGTCCCGCACCAGTGGCACACCCTCACCAAGACCGGGAAGGTCGAGAAACTCACCAAACTGAATCGCGGACCGTTCGTCGAGATCAATCCCGATGATGCACAGCGACTGTCGATCGTCGACGGCGACCGGGTCGAGATCGCATCGCGGCGCGGCCGGGCCGTGCTGCCGGCCGTCGTCACCGACCGGGTGCTGCCCGGGAACTGTTTCGCGCCCTTCCACTGGAACGACCTCTTCGGCGACGATCTCGCCATCAACGCCGTGACGAACGACGCCGTCGACCCGGCATCCCTGCAGCCCGAGTTCAAGGTCTGCGCCGTGTCGGTGGAGAAGGTCGCGGGTGCGGTCGAACCGGTGCTCGAGAGCGGTTCGGTGCTCGACCGTCTCGAGTCTGCGCTGGGACTCGGGACGATTCCCGCACCCACCTTCGACGACGCCGAACGAGGTTATCTCGCAGGTCTTCTCGCCGGACTCAGGACGGCGGAGATCACTGCCGCGCCGACCCTTCCGCCGACCGCGCCGTTCCCGGCCGACAAGCGGGTATGGGTCAACGGACTGCTCGCCGGGATGTACGCGCACTCGGCCCCGGTTCCCGACGCGACGCCCACCGAGGCGGTGCCGGACGGGCCGGTCGTCGTGGTGGCCTGGGCGTCGCAGACGGGCAACGCCGAATCCTTCGCGGCGAGTTGCGCACAACGGCTCCGCGATGCCGGTCGGGCCGTGCGGCTGAGGGGGTTGAACGAACTCGACGTCGCCGCGCTGGCCGACATCGACGACCTCGTGGTCGTCACGAGCACCTTCGGCGACGGCGACCCACCCGACAACGGCGGGTCGTTCTGGCGGTCGCTCGCGGCGGACACCGCGCCCGAACTGAGCGGAACGCGTTACGCAGTAATGGCTTTCGGCGATTCGAGCTACGACGATTTCTGCGGCTTCGGGCGCCGTGTCGATGACCGTCTGAGCACTCTCGGCGCGACCCGCCTGGCCGAGCGCGTCGACTGCGAACCCGGAGAGGACGAGCGCGCGCAGAACTGGCTCGACGCCCTCGTACCGCTGCTGGGAGGCTCGACGACCCCGGTCGCATCGGCTGCTCCCGCAGCCCCTGCCTATACCCGCAACTCGCCGCTCGTCACCCGGATCACCCGCAACATTGCACTGAGCGGTGCGGGTTCGGCGAAGGACGTGCGTCAGTTCGGATTCGAGATCTTCGATCCAGCATTCGAATACGAGGCCGGCGACGCACTCGGGGTGATGCCGACGAACGGCCCGGAGGCCGTCGACGAATGGCTGCAGGTCACCGCCCTCGACCCGGAGACCGCCGTCGAACTCGGCGACCGTCCTACCGTGCCGCTGCGCGAGGCCGCGACCCGTCACCTCGACATCACCCGGGTGACACCGGAACTGCTCCGGTTCGTGCAGAAGCAGAGCGGCAGTGCCGAACTCGCGAAACTCCTGCGACCGGGCAACAAGATCGAGCTGCAGCAGTGGCTGTACGGGAGGCAGGCGATGGACGTCATCGCCGAGTACCCGTTCAAGGCGCCCTGGGACGAATGGAAGGACCTCCTCGGCCGTCTGCGTCCGCGCCTGTACTCGATCTCGTCGAGCCCGAAGACGAACCCGCGCGAGGTGCAACTGACGGTGTCGGTGGTGCGCTACGAATTCGAGGGTCGATCCCGGGCGGGCGTGTGCTCGTCGTTCCTCGCGGATCACAGCAAGGGTGTGGACATCCCGATCTTCGTGCAGCGCAACGAGCACTTCCGGCCACCGGCACCCGAGACCGACATGATCATGGTCGGTCCCGGTACGGGCATCGCACCGTTCCGCGGTTTCCTCCACGACCGTCGCGAGGCCGGGCACACGGGCCGCAACTGGTTGTTCTTCGGCGACCAGCGATCCGAGGCCGACTATCTCTACCGCGACGAGATCGAGTCGATGCACGCCGACGGTTTCCTCACCGAGCTGGGACTGGCCTTCTCCCGCGACCAGCGGCAGAAGATCTACGTGCAGGACCGGATGCGCGAGCATGGCGCGCAGGTGTGGAAGTGGCTGCAGAACGGTGCCCACTTCTACGTGTGCGGCGACGCCGGACGTATGGCGAAGGATGTCGACGCGGCCCTGCGCGAGGTGGTGCAGGCGCACGGACGGCTCGACCGGGACGCCGCCGCGGCGTACGTCGAGCAGATGGCCGCCGACAAGCGGTACGTCCGCGATGTCTACTGATCTGTTTGTCGGTCCGCAGATGCGGGTATAACGTAGGGTTCATGACGCATCTGCGGAGATACCCGTGACCTCCCTCCGGATCCGCGACGCCGCGTCGTTGCTGGGGGTCAGCGACGACACGGTCCGTCGCTGGATCGACCAGGGGCTGCTGCGCGCCGGCAAGGATTCCGCCGGACGCAAGACAGTCGACGGTCGCGAGCTGGCGGAGTTCGCCCGCGCTCAGGCCGATGCCGGTCCCGATCCGCTCGGGGTGGGCAGCTCCGCTCGCAATCGCTTCGTCGGGCTGGTTACGCGCGTCGTCTCCGACACCGTCATGTCGCAGGTGGAGATGCAGTGCGGTCCGCACCGCATCGTCTCGCTCATGAGCACCGAGGCCGTGAACGAACTCGGTCTCGAGCCGGGCAGCATCGGGGTGGCCGTCGTCAAGGCGACCACTGTCATCGTCGAGACACCCGGAGGGGACGGATGAGGCGCCGGGCGCTCGCCGCGTTCGCTGCCGGTCTCACCGCTGCGGCACTGACGTCGTGCGGCACCGGCGGTGGCTCGGATGTCCTCACCGTTTATGCGGCGGCCTCGCTCCGGGCGCCGTTCACCGAGATCGCCGAACGATTCGAGGAGGCGAACCCCGGAGTGTCGGTGGAATTCTCGTTCGCCGGCTCGTCCGATCTCGAGACCCAACTCGAGCAGGGGGCACCCGCCGACGTCTTCGCCTCCGCCGACACCCGGACGATGGACGCCGCCGTCGCGGCCGGGCTCGTTGCCGGTGAGCCGATCCCGTTCGCGACCAACATGCTCACGATCGTCACCGAACCGGGGAACCCGAAGAACGTCACCTCGTTCGACGATCTCACCGGCGACGGTCTCTCGGTGGTCGTGTGTGCGCCCCAGGTGCCGTGCGGGGCGGCGACCGAGCGACTCGAGGAGACCGGCGGTGTCGAGCTCGCGCCGGTGTCCGAGGAATCGTCGGTGACCGACGTGCTCGGCAAGGTCACTTCCGGTCAGGCCGACGCCGGTCTGGTCTACGTCACGGACGCGAGGGGGGCCGGCGAGAAGGTCACCGTTGTCCCCGTCCCGGAAGCTGCGGAGATCGTCAACATCTATCCCGTTGCACCACTGTCGAATTCCCGAAATCCCGGTCGCGCCGACGCCTTCGTGCGCTTCGTCACCGGCACGGGCGGTCGTGCCGTCCTGGCCGACGCAGGATTCGGTGCACCGTGACCGCGACGGGACTGCCCCGGTGGTTGTTCGTTCCCGCGGCACTCGGGTTGCTGTTCGTCGTCGTGCCCCTGGTGTCGATGCTGCTCACCGTGGACTGGACGACCTTCCCCGCGCTGGTGACATCCCCGGCGTCCCTCGACGCGCTCGTCCTGAGCCTGCGCACCTCCGCGGCCGCCACGATCCTGTGCATCCTGCTCGGCGTGCCTCTCGCAATGGTGCTGGCGCGCAGTAGCTTCCGGTGGATGTCGGTGATCCGCGGGTTCGTCCTGCTGCCGCTCGTGCTGCCCCCGGTCGTGGGCGGTATCGCCCTGCTCTACACCTTCGGTCGTCGCGGACTGATCGGTGAGCACCTCGATGCGCTCGGGATCCACATCGCCTTCACCACCACCGCGGTCGTGCTCGCGCAGACCTTCGTCGCACTGCCCTTCCTCGTCACGAGTCTCGAAGGTGCGCTGCGCAGTGCGGGTTCACGCTACGAGGACGTCGCGGCCACACTCGGTGCGCGTCCCACGACGGTCTTCCGGCGCATCACCCTGCCCCTCGTGCTGCCCGGCCTGGTCTCCGGTTCGGTACTCGCATTCGCCCGCGCACTGGGCGAATTCGGCGCGACCCTCACCTTCGCCGGCAGCCTCCAGGGTGTGACGCGCACGCTGCCGCTCGAGATCTATCTGCAGCGGGAAACCGATCCCGATGCCGCCGTCGCGCTGTCGCTCGTGTTGATCCTGGTGGCCGTCGTGATCGTCGTGGCCGTGTACTCGCGGCGGAAGGACCGCCCGCTGTGAGCCTGACGGTGCGGGCCCGGGTCGCCGCACGCGATGTCGACGTCGACCTCGAGGTCGCGCAGGGTGAGATCGTCGCGGTGCTCGGCCCCAACGGAGCCGGCAAGTCGACGCTGCTGGGAGTGGTCTCCGGTCTGCTGCGTCCCGATGCGGGTCGCGTGGAACTCGACGGTCGCGTCCTCACCGATACCGCGACCGGCGTCGCCGTCGCTCCGCACGACCGGTCGGTGGTGCTGCTCGCCCAGCAGGCGCTGCTCTTCCCGCACCTGACGGTCGCGGACAACGTCGAGTTCGCACCGCGCAGTGCGGGTGCGGGTCGGCGTGAGGCCCGTGTGCGCGCCGAGAGGTGGCTGCAGGAGGTCGATGCCGCAGCACTCGCCGATCGTCGTCCGCACGAGTTATCGGGTGGGCAGGCGCAACGGGTCGCGCTCGCACGTGCCCTCGCGGCCGAACCGCACCTGCTGTTGCTCGACGAGCCGATGGCCGCGCTCGACGTCACCGCGACACCGGTGTTGCGGTCGTTGCTGCGACGCGTCCTGCGCGACAGTGGACGCACGGGCCTGCTCGTCACCCACGACCCGCTCGACGTGCTCGCCCTCGCCGATCGGGTGATCGTGATCGAGGCCGGGCGGATCGTCGAGGACGGGCCGGTACGCCGGGTGCTGACCCGGCCGCGCAGTGCCTTCGCCGCCCGCATCGCGGGGAGCAATCTCGTCACCGGCATCGTGCGAGCTGAGGCGCTGGAATCCGCGGACGGTCTCGTCCACGGCCGCGTCCACGACGACTGCGTCCCGGGTACGGCCGCCGTCGCCGTCTTCGCGCCGTCGGCGGTCGCCGTCTACACCGAGGCCCCGCACGGGAGCCCGCGCAACGCCCTGAGGGTGAGGATCGCGGAACTCGAGGCGCAGGGTTCGTCGGTGCTCGTGCGATCGGATACGGGTATCGCCGCGGAGATCACGACGGCGGCACTCGCCGACCTCGACGTCCATCCGGGCGACTCCGTATGGTTCGTCGTCAAGGCCACGGAGGTGGGGATCCATCCGGCCGCGCTGAGCGCGTGATCGCTACTGCCGCGTGCGGCGCACGACGAACACGGCGACGAGCCCGATCAGGTAGACGACCCCACCTGCGACGGCCAGCTCGGGTGTGCGCCCGTCGGGGTCGATGACGAAGGCCGCCACGACGATCGCGCCGAGGAAGGCGATGTTGAAGACGGTGTCCTGCAGCGCGAAGACCTGACCTCGGCGCGCGTCGTCGATATCGATCTGCATCGCGGCGTCGCCGGTGAGTTTGATGGTCTGACCGGCGAGGCCGAGCAGGAAGGCCGCGACGAGCAACGGTCCGGCCGACACGGTGGTGACGAACGCGAACTGCACGATCGCGGCGGCGATCAACCCGACTGTGACGGTGCGCGGCCGGCCCAGCCGCGGGATCAGGATCGGTGCGAGCACCGCTGCGAGGAGCATGCCGGTGGCGGTGCAGGCGACCGCGACACCGAATCCGGAGAATCCCGCGAGCAGGTCGGAGCCATTCTCCTCGGCACGCAGGACGAGCACCATGATGAGCGTGTCGATGCCGAACACGATGCGGTGCACGCCGATTCCGAGCATCGCGATCGTCACGCCAGGAGCTTCGAGGACGGCCCCTGCACCGGTCCGCAGACCTGACAGGACGGTGGGGATCACGGCACGGGGACGTATTCCCTCGGGGCCGAGGGCATTCGCGGCGAATCCCGCTGCGGCGACCGCACCGACGAGCGAACCGCTCACTCCGAGGAGGACGGCCGTCCCGGAGCCAGTGTCGCCCGCGCCCACGAATCCTATGGTCGCGACCGCCGTGGCGGCCCCGACCGCCGAGACACCCGAACCGACCGTTGCCAGAACGGAATTGACCGGGACGAGCCACGACTGGGCGACCACGTGTGGGAGCGAGGCCGAGACGCCCGCCAGGACGAATCTGCTCACACCGATGGCGGCGAGCGCGAGCAGCATGAGTGGGGTCTGCGGTCCCCCGAGGAGCAACACGGCCGCCGCTGCCGCGATGAACACTCCGCGGAGCAGGTTGGCCCAGACGAGGACGAGGCGCCGGTCCCACCGGTCGAGCAGGGCGCCGGCGAACGGACCGATCACCGAGTACGGCAACAGCAGCACCGCGAAGCCTGCCGCGATCGTCACCGGGTCGGTGTGACGTTCGGGGTTGAACAGGATCGCCCCGCCGAGTGCGGCCTGGAACAGTCCGTCACCGAACTGGCTCGCGAACCGCACTCCGGTCAGTCGTACGAGACCCGGCGAGTTCCGCAGGGCGGTTGCGGTCGATCGCCACGCCCGCTGCCTGGACTGCCGCCCGGAGTCTCGCACAAGCACGACACTATCGGCTCCGCCACCATTCGACGGTGCGGGCGGCCGCCTCGTCGAGCGGGGTGGGCGACAGGCCGAGTACCTGTTCGGTGCGGGTCGAGTCCATGACGAACGGGGCATCGAACTGGTAGAGCATCTCGGCGAGTTCCTTCATGTCCCGGTTCACGTGGCCGCCGGCCCGCACCAGCCAGGACGGGATCGTCCCCACCGCGGGCGCGGGCAGGCCGGCCGTCCGCGTGAAGGCGGTGGCGATCTCGCGCTGTGCCACGGCCGGTCCGGTGGGTGCGTGGATCACGGTGTTCCACACGGTCGGCTCCCCCGCTGCCGCGATCATCGCCGCGGCCAGGTCGGGAACGTAGGTGAACGAATGCGGGACGTCGGCCGAGCCGAGCACCCGCACCTTCTTCCCGGCGAGCACGGTGGGCACCATGCGTGCGCCGGCCATCGCGTTCAGTACCCGCGGACCGAAGAAGTCCGACGCGACCACGCTCACCGTCGGTGCGCGATGCGCTGCCCGGGCGGCGAGGAGCTGCCGTCGGACACCGCGCTTGCCGGTGTCGGCCTCGCGGGGCGAGTCCTCGGTCATGACCCGGTCGGGTTCGCTGTACGAGTAGAGGCTCTCGGGGAAGACGACGACCGTCTTCTCCGACAGGTTCGCGGCGGCGTCGAGAACGACCCGCTCGGCGACGGGGAGTTCGCGTGCCCACACGTCGGCGCGGTAGGCCGACCCGTGGACGCACATGTACACCGCGTCGGCAACAAGTCCGTCTTCGTCGACGAGTGCTGCGGCCGCGGCCTCGGGATCCGTGACGTCGACACGCAGGCGTTCGATGCCCGCGCCTTCCGGTCCACTGCCCGATCGGGTGAGAACGCGCACGCGATGTCCTTGTGCGGCAATCTGTTCGGCGACGGTCCAGCCGACGGGTCCGGCTCCTGCGACCACCTGGAGATGCGACATGATTCCTCGCTTCGGAAAAGTGTGAGCACTGCTCTCTGATGCCGCCGACGATCCTCCGTGCAGCCGTGCTTGTCAAGAGCAGTGCTCTCATTTGTTGACGGTGCTCTCTGTTCGACGGCAGAATGGTCCGGTGACGACACCACGGGCGCGCGCACGCGCACAGACGATGGCCGACATCCTCCGGATCGGCCGCGAGCATCTCGGCACCCACGGAGCGGCGGCGCTGTCGCTGCGTGCCGTCGCCCGAGACCTGGGCGTCGTCTCCTCCGCCGTCTACCGCTACGTCTCGAGCCGCGACGAGCTGCTCACCCTGCTCGTCGTCGACGCCTACGACGAACTCGGCGACAGTGTCGACCGTGCCGTCGACGCAGTCGACCCCTCCGATCACCGCGAACGGTTTCTCGCCCTCGGCCGGGCGGTGCGCTCGTGGGCGCTGGCCGAACCGGCCCGCTACGGGTTGCTGTTCGGCAGTCCGGTGCCCGGTTACGCTGCCCCGGCCGAGCGCACCACCGCACCCGGTATCCGCGTGGTCCTGCGACTGGCCCGGATCGTGGACGAGGCCCACGCCGCGGGTGTATTGGACGACACGGCCGCTGCCCCACCTCCGGAGAGCCTGGGGGAACCGCTGGGCCGGATCCGGGACGAGTTCTCCCTCACGGCCCCGGATTCCGTACTGGCACGCGGTCTCTGGGTGTGGCCGTCGTTGTTCGGGTCCGTGAGCTTCGAGGTCTTCGGGCAGTACGGCCCCGACACTTTTCCGGACCGCGAGGTCCTGTTCGAACATCATCTCGCCCTGTTGGCACAGACCGTCGGGTTCCACCCCACGCGCCGGTGACGGCGGTGACAGAATGGCTGACGTGGCGCAGCATCAGGACGAACCCGAGGACCGCACCGCACCCTCGACACCCAGGGTGCGGGCCGGAAGCCTGCTCGTCTCCGCCACCGATCTCACCGAGCCGACCTTCCGCCGCACCGTCGTCTACATCATCGAGCACACCGATGCAGGCAGCTTCGGTGTCGTCCTGAACCGCATCAGCGACACCTCCGTCGACGCCATGCTGCCGCAATGGTCGTGGCTCGCCGCCGAACCGAAGACCCTGTTCGTAGGCGGTCCCGTCCACCGCAGTTCGGCGCTGTGCCTCGGCACGCTGCGGGTGGGGGCCGACATCACCGACGTCCCCGGCATCCGCCACGTCGACGGCCGAGTGGTGATGATCGACCTCGATGTCGACCCCGGGCACATCGCCCACTACGTCGAGGGTGTGCGGATCTTCGCGGGATACGCGGGGTGGAGCGCAGGTCAGCTCGACGGCGAACTACGCAACGACGACTGGATGGTGGTCTCGGCACTGCCCACCGATGTGCTCGCCCCCGCGCACCTCGACGTGTGGGCGAGGGTGCTGCGCCGGCAGCCGCTGCCGATGGCGTTGCTCGCGACGCACCCCATCGAGGTCGAGCGCAACTGAGC
Organism: Rhodococcus sp. GQ147; assembly: GCF_059759155.1. Taxonomy (NCBI): domain Bacteria; kingdom Bacillati; phylum Actinomycetota; class Actinomycetes; order Mycobacteriales; family Nocardiaceae; genus Rhodococcus; species Rhodococcus sp. GQ147. Next base: position 223,152 of record NZ_JCAXDU010000005.1, on the reverse strand, counting down.
CCCCTCGGGCGACCGGGACCGGTCAGCGGGCGTCGGCGAGAGTGTTGAGCGCGCCGGCCATCTCCTCGGCCCTCGTTGCGGTCACGGTGAATTCGTGTCCCGAGGCCGTGGTCACCACGACGGCAGGCCCGGTGCGCGTGACCAGGCCGTACCGCTTGCCGCCCTCGGCCCGCAGGCCCCAGCCGCCCCAGTCCTGGAACGGGCGGGTCTCGGTGACCTTCGCCCCGACGATCTCGTCGAGGTCGTATCCGAGCGCGTCGGTGGCCAGATTCGACACCCGGATCCCGTCCGCGTCGACCACCACGGTGTAGCGGAGCAGACCCAGCACGAGCAGAGCGACGGGCGCGATCAAACCCAGCGGCCACCAGCTCTGCGTCGCACCGCACACGACGAGCGCGGGGATCAGGACGAGCAGCGACAGTCCCGCCGTCGTGCCCACACCGGTGCCCACCTGCTCGACGATCGGCAGTTCGGCACGACCGCGCGGCAGCGCCGGATCCGGAGCGGCGGTCGCCGCCTTCCGCTCCCGACCGTCGCGCAGGAGCCGTCCCCCGAACCAGCCCACCGCGATACCCACCCACATGCCGAGCACCGCCGGCCAGCCCTCCAACGCGGCCTGCGTGGCGTCGGTCGTGTCGAGCTGCCCCGCGAGACCGGCCAGGAACAGTGCGGTGATCGTGCCGGTGACCCCGAGACCGATCGCGAGCATGTAGCGACGCATGAGCAGTTGCGCCTGCGCGATCGCGGCGATCGCGCAGCACCCTCCCCCGACGAGCACGATCAGCAGGGCGGCGGTCCACGCCGAGGTCATCGGTGACCCGAACGAATCGGGTGTCGTGCCCGACCAGTGCGTGGCGATCTCCTCGGGCAATCGTGGGATCCACGAGCGGGTGAGCACGAGTACGGCCACGGCACACAGCAACGGAACGGCCAGTCCGAGCAGCGCACCGACGGGGTCGACCTGACGCGTCGTCATGGGGGTCAGCCTAGGGTACGGGCCTCCACCGGCGCCGTCCTCGTTCCGCTCTCGTCGAACCATCCGTCGGGTCGCAGGTCGCCACCGAACCGGGGCATGTACTCGGTACACGCGAGTCGCGAGACGAGGCTGCGCCGGCTGTTCACACCGGTCTTGGTGAAGATGTTCTTCAGGTGGTCCTGCACGGTGTACGGGCTGATGAACAACCGACTCGCGATCTCGTTGCGAGACCGTCCGGCGAGCACTTCGACGAGTACCTCCGATTCGCGTGGCGTCAGACCGTAGGCGGCGGTGACCAGGGCGACGACCTCGGGCAGGCGTGCCCGCTCGAAGGTCATGACGACGCGGCCGGTCTCGTCGAAGATCGCGGCGCGCAGTACGAGCCATTCGCCGTCGAGGGTGCGGACACGCACATCCGCGGGCACGGGTCGTGTTCTACGGACCTGACGGGCGATCACATGCGCCGGTCCGGGGCGCCCCCGAGCGGGACTCTCCCAGCCGAGGCGTTCGAAGAAGATCATCGCTGCGGCAGTGACGGAATCGAATTCGTCGTCCGCCCCGATTACCACCACGGCCGGACCCGAGCATTCGCAGGCGGTGCCCTCGACGACCGTGTTCCGTGTTCGTGCGGATGCGTGCCGGATCAACGTGGTGCGGAATCCGTTCGCGATGTCGTCGAGAACGTCGTCGAGCATCGTGAGTTCGGCGTCGGAGAAACCTCGGCCCGACGCGCGGAGCAGATCACCGACACCCCAGCACCGACGGTCTCCGTCCCGGAAGACCAGCTGCACTTCGTGTCTCATGCCCAGATGCGACACGAGTTCGAGATACCGCCTGTTGCCGTATCCCGGTCCGCGGCCGGAGGGTTCTTCGATCCGCCGCACTCCGGACCGGTGCTGCATGAGCGCGTAGAGGCTGTCCGGATCGAGGTCCGGACCGTACTCGAACTCGATCGACAATCGGAGTACCTCGGCTGGGTCGTCGAGGCCGCGGGTGGTGAAGCCGGTGGGAACCCCGACGGCCGGGTCCACGGGTGCGACACAACCACCGTCGTACGGAATGAAAGCGCCGAGCACATCCATCACGAACTCGCGAAACTGCGCCCCGTCCGCAGCCGCGGATGCTGCGTCGTGGATGCCTGCCCTCAACCGCTGTGCAGAGCGCATATCCCGAAGTATCCCCCTCGAATGTGGGATTGAGAACACCTCACGCGGCGACGAGGCTCCATGGACACGGGGACATTCATACGGAAGTCGAGGTACCCGCCATGACCACCACTCACGCCACGCCGTTGTCCGCCGAGGATCTGGAGGTCGTGCATCTGATCCACTCCGCTCTACGCCGGGACACCGAACGTCTCGCCGACTTCGCGCAGAAGTGGCGGACCGCCGATCCCGGCACGCACGATGCGCTGCTCCTCGGCTGGCACGGATTCAGCACCGAACTGCACACGCACCACTCCGTCGAGGACGTCTACGTCTGGCCGTTCATGCGGCCACGCCTCGCACACGATGCGGGGGCGATGGAGGTGCTCGATGCGATGGAGGCCGAACATTCCGTGATCGACCCGGCGTTGGCGGAGATCGAGGCTGTGCTCGACGACCGGGAGACGGCGACCGAGCGGCTCGGCGGTCTGCTCGACGGTCTCGTCACGTCGCTGGGTGCTCACCTCGCGCACGAGGAACGGGACGCCTTCCCGCTGATCGAACAATCCATCACCAAGGAGGAATGGCACGACATCTCGATGCGGGCGTTCGCGCAACTGGACAAGCGCGAGGTCTCCGAAATGCTGCCCTACCTCTTCGATGGAGCACCGAAGGACCGCGTGGCCGTCGTGCTGAAGAGTCTCCCGGTACCGGTGCGGGTGCTCAACCGGTTCTGGTGGACACCGCGCTACGCACGGGAGCGCCGCTGGGCGTGAGGACTGCCGGTGGGAGGACCGTCAGGCGGTCGGCTCGCACGCCCCGCGCAGGCTGCACGCCCCGCACGAGGTACCGCAGCCGGCTGTCTCCTCCGGCTTCGTCGCCGCAGCGACCCGCGCTGCGACGGATCCGCCGGCTCCGGCGGTGATCAGGGCGGCCACCACGGTGACGACGACTGCGATGATCCCGGCGACGGTGGGCAGCGTCAGCGACGCGACACCACCGAGGGCGAGGAGCACCGCGGACCCGAGCATGCTGGGTGCGGCAACCTTGTTGGCCAGGGCGAACGCCTCGTCGTCACGCAGCGCGTCGGGGGTGCGCACACCGGCCCAGCGGTTGCGCGGGAGCTTGCCGGTCAGTGCCGCGACACCCACCGCGCCGACGACGAGAGCGAGCACGAAGAGCAGGACAGCGACGATGAACACCCGACCAGGATACGCGGCCGGTGGTGCCACCGGTCTGCGCGGGTGCGGGCACGTTCTACCCTGGTGGGAGCACTCACACGCCCGGCCGAGTAGATAGTGATCACCGTGACCCGTCCCGAACAGACCTCCCAGCACGAACCCGGCAGCACTCCGCAGCATCGGTACACCGCCGAGCTCGCGGGGCGGATCGAGCAGCGCTGGCAGGAGCTCTGGCGCGAGCGCGGCACCTTCCACGCCCCCAATCCGGTGGGCGATCTCGCCGGCGAGGTGCCCTCCGACAAGCTGTTCGTGCAGGACATGTTCCCGTACCCCTCGGGCTCGGGCCTGCACGTGGGGCACCCGCTCGGGTACATCGCCACCGACGTGTATGCGCGCTTCAACCGCATGCAGGGCCGCAACGTGCTGCACACCCTCGGCTACGACGCCTTCGGTCTGCCGGCCGAGCAGTACGCCGTGCAGACGGGCACGCACCCGCGCACGACCACCGAGGCCAACATCGGGAACATGAAGCGGCAGCTCTCCCGGCTCGGTCTCGGGCACGACGAGCGTCGCTCGGTCGCGACGACCGACGTCGACTTCTACCGCTGGACGCAGTGGATCTTCCTGACGATCTACAACGCCTGGTACGACCGCGAGGCCGGCCGGGCGCGTCGCATCTCCGAACTCGAGGCCGAATTCGCCGACGGCACGCGTCGTCTCGAGGACGGACGCGACTGGGCGTCGCTGTCGGAGGGTGAGCGCGCCGACGTCATCGACTCGTACCGCTTGGTCTACCGGTCGGATTCGCTCGTCAACTGGTGCCCGGGTCTGGGCACGGTGCTCGCCAACGAGGAGGTCACGGCCGACGGCCGCTCCGAGCGCGGCAACTTCCCGGTCTTCCGGAAGAACCTGCGCCAGTGGATGATGCGGATCACCGCCTACTCCGACCGCCTGATCGACGATCTCGAGCATCTGGACTGGACCGACAAGGTCAAGTCCATGCAGCGCAACTGGATCGGGCGCTCGCACGGCGCCCAGGTGAAGTTCGCCGTCGCCGACCACGATTCGGCGATCGAGGTGTTCACCACCCGGCCCGACACCCTGTTCGGTGCCAGCTACGTGACCCTCGCTCCCGAGCACGAACTCGTCGACCGGATCGTCGCCGCGTCCTGGCCCGAGGGCGTCGACCAGCGCTGGACCGGTGGCGCCGCCGATCCGGCTGCCGCGGTCGCGGCCTACCGCGCGTCGATCGCCGCGAAGTCCGATCTCGAGCGGCAGGAGTCGAAGGAGAAGACCGGTGTCTTCCTCGGCGCCTACGCCGTGAACCCGGTCAACGGCGAGCGACTGCCGATCTTCATCGCCGACTACGTCCTCACCGGCTACGGTACCGGCGCGATCATGGCCGTTCCCGGCCACGACCAGCGCGACTGGGAGTTCGCGACCGCCTTCGGTCTGCCCATCCGCGAGGTCATCTCCGGCGGCGACGTCACCGCCGAGGCGTACACCGGCGACGGTGTGCTGGTGAACTCCGGCCTGCTCGACGGTCTCGACGTCGCCGAGGCGAAGAAGACGATCGTCGCGAAGCTCGAGGCGGACGGCGCCGGACGCGGCACCATCCAGTACAAGCTGCGCGACTGGCTGTTCGCGCGGCAGCGGTACTGGGGCGAGCCCTTCCCGATCGTCTACGACGAGCAGGGACGCGCCCATGCTCTGCCCGAATCCGCTCTGCCCGTGGAACTTCCCGAGGTGGAGGATTACGCGCCGGTCTCCTTCGATCCGGACGACGCCGATTCCGAACCGTCCCCGCCGCTCGCGAAGGCGGTGGATTGGATGAACGTCGAGCTCGATCTCGGCGACGGCCTGAAGCGCTACACGCGCGACACCAACGTGATGCCGCAGTGGGCCGGCAGCTCGTGGTACCAGCTGCGCTACATCGACCCCACCAACTCGGAAGCCTTCTGTGACAAGGAGAACGAGGCGTACTGGACCGGCCCGCGGCCGGAACTGCACGGCCCGAACGACCCGGGTGGCGTCGATCTCTACGTCGGCGGTGTCGAGCACGCGGTGCTGCACCTGCTGTACGCGCGGTTCTGGCACAAGGTGCTCTTCGACCTCGGGTACGTCACCTCCTCGGAGCCGTACCGTCGCCTGTTCAACCAGGGTTACATCCAGGCCTACGCCTACACCGACTCGCGCGGCGTGTATGTGCCGGCCGAGGAGGTCGTCGAGCGCGACGGCACGTTCTACTGGACCGGCCCGGACGGTGAGCAGGAGGTCGCTCGCGAGTACGGGAAGATGGGCAAGTCGCTCAAGAACTCCGTCAGCCCCGACCAGATCTTCGACGAGTACGGCGCCGACACCCTGCGCGTCTACGAGATGTCGATGGGCCCGCTCGACCAGTCGCGTCCGTGGGCGACCAAGGACGTCGTCGGCGCGCACCGCTTCCTGCAGCGCGTGTGGCGTCTCGTCGTCGAGGAGGAGGGTGGCGCGCTGCGCGTCACCGACGACACCCCCGGCGACGACACGCTGCGGGCGCTCAACAAGACGGTCGCGGGTGTGTCGGACGACTTCACCCACCTGCGCGACAACACGGCGATCGCCAAGCTCATCGAGTACACGAACCACCTGACGAAGCAGTACCCGTCGGGTGCGCCGCGCGGCGCCGTCGAACCGCTCGTGCTCATGCTCGGCCCGGTCGCCCCGCACCTCGCCGAGGAGATGTGGTCGCGTCTCGGACACACCGAATCGCTTGCGCACGGCCCGTTCCCGGTCGCCGACGAGAAGTGGCTCGTCGAGGACAGCGTCGAGTACCCGATCCAGGTCAACGGCAAGGTGCGCAGCCGCATCACCGTCCCGGCCGACGCCGCACCCCACGCGATCGAGGCCGCCGCGCTCGTGGACGAGAAGATCGCCGACCTGCTCGGCGGTGCCGCACCGCGCAAGGTGATCGTGGTTCCCGGCAAGATGGTCAATGTCGTGAAGTAGCAACCGCTTACGACGGACGAGACCCCGGTGCACAGGATGCACCGGGGTCTCGTCGACTACAACCGGGATCAGGGGTGCTTGTGTTCGATCTTCTCGAACTCGGCGACCTCGCCCGCATCGTGCGCGCGCTCCTCCGCTTCCTTCGCCTCGAGTTGCTTGGCGACGGCATCCTTGAGGGAGACCTTGGCGGGCTCGGCGGCCTCCTGCTCGGCCTTGCGGATGCGCTCCTCGTCCTTCTTCTTCGCGGTCTCGGCGGCCTGGCGCTTCGCGGCGGCCTCCTGGTCGGCCTTCGCGGTCTCGGCGGCCTTCTTCTGCTCGGCCTCCTTCTCCGCCTGCTTCGCGCGTTCCTGCGCACGCTCCCGGGCCTGCTCGACTTCGTTCTCGCGGTCGCGTCGCGCGGCTTCCTGCTGGGCAGCGGCACGTTCACGCGTTCGACGGAGTTCGGCGTCTGCCGCGCGCTTCTCGGCTGCGGCCTGCGCGTCGAGTTTCTCCGCGCGCTTCACCGCCTCGGCGCGTTCGGTGGCGAGCGCCCCGCGGGTGGCGATCTCCTGGTCGTCGAGCACGCTGCCGACGATGCCGTCCAGCATGCCCAGCCCCCGCTCGTACATCAGGCGCGGCGGGGCGTCGGTGGGCAGGAACCGCAACTGCTGCTCGATCAATCCCAGCGGGAAGCGGGCGATCTTGTACTGCAGTCGCAGAACGCTCTTGGGCAGAGTGGCGAGGTTCATGGGCGCATCTCCAACTTCGATGGGGGTACAGCTCCGGTAGGGAATGTCGGTGGTGTTCGTCAGCGATCCGGCTCGTCGGTCAGCGTGCGTTCGAGGGCTTCGGCCTTGCGGCGTTCCTCTTCGGCCTGGAGGCGTGCACGTTCGGCGTCGTGGGAGGCTCGTCGGTGGTCCTCGTCGGCGGCCGCGACCTCTGCGGCGGCATCCGTGACCTGCTCGTTCTCCTCGCGACGTGCCTGTTGTTCGGCGGCTGTGGCCTCACGGGCGGCATCGGATCGCCCTCGGACGATGTTCTCCTGATGTTCGAGGTCGGCGGCCTGTTTGCGGACCCGTGCCTCCCGCTCGGCCTGCGACTCGACGGCGTCGGTCCGCTGCTGCACGGCCTCGCGTTCCTGTTGTCCGGCCTCGCGGACGGCGTCGAGCTGTTCGACCGCCTCGTCGCTCTCGGCCTCGGCCATGTGCGAGAGGGTGTCGGCCTTCCTGGTCTGCCGAGCCTGCTCCTGCTCGAGACGGCCTTCGGTGGTGAGGGAGTCGTTGCCGGTCAGAGCGCCGGCGACCTCCTTCGCCTTACCGACCACGGTCTGCTTCAACCCGAGGCGTGCCTTGTCGGCCGGACCGGGGCGAGCCCTGTCGGATGCACCAGGGCGTGCCCTGTCGGATGTGTTGTCTTCGACCACGGTCATCTCCTTCCGTACGGGACACGAAGGGGACGGCCCCCATGGCTTGGGGTAGCCAGACGCGGTCGGCTTCAATCCTCGAGAGTCTCGAGAGGGTGGATGTGCGCGCCGACGAAGTCGACGACATCGCCCAGGACCTCGTCCCGATTCGTCTCGTTGAAGATCTCGTGCCGCGCTTCGGGATAGGTCTTCGACGACGCCCCGCGACCTGCCAGCGACGACCATCCGGTGGCGGTGCCGTCGAGGGGAACCAGTCGATCGTCCTCGCCGTGCAACCACAACACGGGCACGTCGTCGACGGCACCGGCGGCGGTGATCGTGTCGATGCAGGTCTTCAGCGCCTGCACGGTGGTGCGCTTGAACGGGCCGTGCCAGACGAGCGGGTCGGCCACGTAGGCGCGACCCACCTCGGGATCACGGGAGAGGGTGGACGGATCGATGGGGGTATCGGGGATCTCCTCGGCCGTGAGCAGGGCGTCGACGGCCGCCCACCTGCCGAGGACCGGGCCGGACAGGACGACCGCGGCCAGTTCCGAGCCGTATCGCTGCGCGTACCGGGCGGCGATCATGCCACCCATCGAGTGTCCGACGAGCACGACCGGCAGGTCGGGATGCTCGCGTCGCGCCGTGAGATCGAGCAGACGGAAATCGTCGACCACCTTCTCGAAGTCGTCGATCAGGACGCGTTCGCCGTCGCTGAGACCGTGACCGATGTGGTCCACCGCGTAGACGGCGGCGCCGTCGGCGACGAGGTGCGCGGCCACATACTCGTAGCGTCCGCAGTGCTCGCCGTAACCGTGGCACAACAACGCCACGTAGCGCGGGGCCTCGCCGACCCACGTGCGGGCTGCGAGAGCACCGGCGTGTCCGTCGAGGGTGAAGGCGACAGCGTCGATCATCGGGTCTCCGATCGTTCCGGGTGATGGCGATGTCATCGTCCTCCGGCGCGGGGGTCTTCCGAGTGGGAATCGCGAGTGCATCCGCGGATCCGGCCCACTACCGTCGAATTGAAACGTGTTCCCGATTCGAACGAAGGAGACCCCATGGCACCGAGTCGGGACGCGATCCGCACCACCGTCGAGAACTACGTGAAGTCCGTGGCCTCCGGCACCGTCGACGATGTCCTCGCGCTGTACGCACCGGGCGCTACGGTCGAGGATCCGGTCGGCACGCCGGTCCGCGCCACCGAGGCCGAGATCCGCGAGTTCTACGGAGTGGTCGAACCGCTCGCGCAGACCGGTGAGGTGATAACCCTCAAGATCGCGGAGAACAACGCCGCTTTCGTGTTCCGCCTGGTCACGCACCTGGGTGAGCAGGATCTGGTCATGGAGGTCGTCGACGTGATGACCTTCGACGACGACGCGAGGATCACGAGCATGAGGGCGTTCTGGAGCCAGGAGGACATGCAGACCGTCCCCGCCTCCTGATGGACAGCCTCATCGTCGAGGTCGATGGTTTCACGTGGAACATCGACGATCGGGGCGACGGACCCGCGGTCGTCATGTGCCACGGCTTCCCCGGCCTGGGGTATAGCTACCGGCACCAGTTCGCGCCGCTCGTCGACGCCGGATACGGTGCCGTCGCCCCCGACATGCCCGGCTACGGCCGAACCGGCCGGCCCCGGGAGGCCGAGGAGTACACGAACGTCGCGATTTCCAATCGCCTCGTCCGACTGCTCGACGTCCTCGGGATCGACAGCGCGGTCGTCGTCGGTCACGACTTCGGTGCGCCCGTCGCATGGACGACGGCGCTGCGACATCCGGACCGCGTCGCCGGTCCGGCGGATACCGCTATCGCGACGTATGGTCGCATCCGTCCGAGAGACGCGGATATCTCGACGTGCTGCACACCGCTCCCGAGTTGCCGTGGGATTGGCTCACCGACGACGAACTCGCCCATTACGCGTCCGAGTTCGCCCGCACCGGATTCGGCGGAGGTCTGTCCTGGTATCGCGCCTACGACGCGAACTGGGAGGCGTCGCGTCCCTACGAGGGCGCGAAGGTGCAGGTACCGACGCTGTTCGTGGCCGGCGACCGGGATCCCGTCATCACGATGTCGGGGTCGTCGGCGCTCGAACGGATGCGTGCCTTCGTCCCCGATATGCGCGGTGTCCACCTGCTCGAGGGCGCGGGGCATTTCGTGCAGATGGAACGTCGCGACGAGGTGAACAACCTCCTCCTGCGTTTCCTCTCCGGATCCGGATACCGACGAGAACCGCCGAACAACACTTTCACCGGCGATCATCGACCTAGCATGACGGCGTGGCCAGCGACACGGTTCGTGGATTCGGTCTGGCACTCGCCCTGACGGCACTGGTGGCGGGTGCCTGCTCGTCGGGCAGTTCGGTCGAGACGACGACGCCCGTGCAACTGCATGTCGCCACCGCGCAGGACGACCCGTGGACGCCGCGTCTCGTGCCGCCGCAGGTGCCGGTCGCGGTGCCGCCAGCTCCCCCCGAAGTCGTCGAGGAAGGCGGTGATCCGGTCACCGCGACCGCCGGGACCCCGGCCGTTTCCGGTGATCGGCCGGCGCTCTACGGGGGCAGTCTCGACCGGCCCCTGTGCGATCGCGAAGGGCTCATCCGTCATCTGGAGGAGGATCCCGCCAAGGCCGAAGCGTGGCGCGGTGTCCTCGGCGTGCCCGACATCCGCGGCTACACCGACACCCTCACGGCGGTCCTGTTGCGCGCCGACACCCGGGTGACCATGCACGAGTACCGCGACGGTGCGGCGCGGCCCGTGCAGTCGCTGCTCGAACGCGGCACGATCGTCCTCGTCGACGAACTCGGTGTTCCGCGCGTGCGGTGCGTGCGCGGCAATCCGCTGTCCGCGCCGGTGCTCACCGGAAACGACGAACTCGAAGGTCCGAAATGGCCCGGACTGAACGCCGAGCGGATGTTCGTCGTCCAGCCCGCCGCGACTGCCGTGCGGGAGTTGGAGGTCATCGACATCACGACCGGCGCGATGGTCCCCGTGCCGGTCGGTGAGGCCCTGCCGAAAACCATGGCTCCGGCCGCACCGGAGACCACGGAGGAAACCCGCCCGGAGACCGAGGCGCTGCAGGTACCCGTTCCTGCACCGCGGCGCGATCCGGTGCCGGAAGTCGCGGCACCACCACCGCCTCCTCTCCCGGAACCGTCGCCTCCGCCTCCCCCTGCTCCGGAACCGCCGCCACCGCCACCGCCGCCGGCTCCGGAACCCGCTCCGGCACCGGCACCCCCGCCGGCGCCGCGGGCTCCCGCGCCGCCGCCTCCGCAGATCCAGATCCAGATTCCGGGCGCTCCCCCGGTCGTGATCCCCCTGCCGTTCTGAGCCGTCAGCTCTTTCGAGTCGTCAGCGAGGACGCAGAACGACCTCGGTGGGGTGGGCGTCGACCGGCGCCTCGACGACCTGCCGCACCGCACGCGCCACCGTGCCGGGGCTGAGGAACTGCGACGGGTCGTACTCGCGGCCCTCCGACGCGACGATCGCGCGCTGCATGTCCGTGTCGATCCGGCCCGGGTGGATCGAGGTGACCCGCAGCGCGGGTTCCTCCTCGCGCAGCGCGTCGCCGAACGCCCGCAGTGCGAACTTGCTCGCGGCGTAGGCACCCCACCCGGGGCGAACGCGCAGACCCGCCCCCGAGTTGATGAGCACCACGTGGCCGTTCGCGGTCCGCAGGGCCGGTAGCAACACCTGCGTCAGGGCGACGACGGCGACGACGTTCGCCTCGAACGTCTCGCGCCACTGCCGGGGCTCGCTGTCGGCGATCGTGCCCAGTTCGGCGACGCCCGCGTTGTGGACGAGCACGTCGAGCCGATCGATGTCGGCGGCGGCCGCGGCGACGGCGACGTGATCGAGCAGGTCCACGGGCCACGGCGTGGCGTCGGGCAGTTCCTCGAGGATCGCATCGAGCGACTCGCGACGTCGTCCGCCGAGGAGCAGATCGTGGGTGGGAGCGAGTTCCTGGGCGATCGCGGCGCCGAGACCGCGACCCCCTCCGGTGACGAGAGCTGTGGGGCGCATGATCACGAGCCTAGGAAGCAGACGGTGGGGCGGCCACCGCACCGTGCTCGAGACCGGCCAGGATCTCGGCGAGCCGGTCGTCCGGAGGGGTCTCCACCGCCGGGTCGCGCGGGAACCGGAGTTCGAGGAACGCCTTGGGTCGCGACAGCACGTACTCGCGCGCCAGATTCCTCAGCCGCGTGCGCAGTCGCACGTCGTTCGCGGCGCGGACTCCGGCGATGTCGATGCCCGCCCGCCGGCACAACGCCACTGCGCGCGGAAGGTGGAAGGCCTGGGTCGTGATCAGCGCCTGCCGCACGCCGTAGGTGGCCACCGCACGCCGGGCGGTGTCGTAGGTGTCGAGACCGTACGGGTCGGCGACGATCCGTTCCCGGTTCACACCCTGCTCGACGAGATACGCGATCATCGCCTCGATCTCGTCGCCCGAGGTTCCGGCCCCGTCGCCCGAGACGAGCACGGCTTGCACCCGTCCCCGTGCCATCAACGCGACCGCGACGTCGAGGCGGCTGCGGAGCACCCGCATCGGACGGCCCTCGTGCACCCGCGCGCCCGGCACGATCACCACCGGGGCGGGCGGCGCGCCGTCCACCTCGTACATGAGGTCCTTCGCTTCGGACGCCACGCGGGCGGAGACGAGTGTCAGCGCGGACACCGCACCGACGACCAGTGCGGAGACCGCACCGAGGGGGGACGACGACCGGACGGATTCGAGCATGCGTCCCAGATTACGGACGCCCGGCGGCCACAATGGAGGGGTGGACCCCGTCGACGCACTCCGCGAAGTCGCCTTCTGGCTCGAACGCGAACACGCCGACACCTACCGTGTGCAGGCCTATCGACGCGCGGCGGAGGTGCTCGCCGAGGTGAGCGACCACAAGCGGGAGGTTCTGCGGAAGACCGACTCGTGGACCGATCTACCGGGCGTCGGAAAGAAGACCGCGACGGTCGTCCGGGAGTCGTTCGACAAAGTGCCCGCCTATCTCGAGCAGTTACGCGAGGAGGCCGACCCGATCGGGCGCGGCGGCCGCGACCTGCTCGAGTCCCTGCGCGGCGACCTGCACACCCACTCGAACTGGTCCGACGGCGGCAGCCCGATCGACGAGATGCACCGCGTCGCGTCGACGATGATCGGGCACGAGTACTTCGCCCTCACCGACCACTCCCCTCGCCTGAAGGTCGCGAACGGGCTCACCGCGGAGCGGTTGCGCTCGCAGCTCGCCGTCGTCGCGGAGATCAACGAGAACGACAGTGGTTCAAGGATTCTCACGGGTATCGAGGTCGATATCCTCGACGACGGGTCGCTCGACCAGGACGAGGGGCTGCTCGCCGAACTCGACGTCGTCGTCGCGAGCGTGCACTCGAACTTGCGGGCCGACCGGTCGGCGATGACGAAACGCATGCTGCGTGCGGCGGCGAATCCCCACGTCGACGTCCTCGGGCACTGCACCGGCCGGCTCGTCGCCGGGGGGCGCGGAAACCGTCCCGAGTCGAAGTTCGACGCCGAGAAGGTCTTCGCCGCATGTCGCGACCACGACACCGCCGTCGAGATCAACTGCCGGCCCGAACGCCGCGACCCGCCGTCGCGTCTCATCGACCTCGCGCTCGAGACGGGCTGCCTGTTCTCCATCGACACCGATGCGCACGCACCCGGGCAGCTCGACTGGCTCGGGTACGGTTGCGAACGTGCCGTCGAGCGGGGTGTCGAACCCGAACAGGTGATCAACACCTGGGAGATCGACGACCTGCTGGCGTGGGCCGACAGGTAGGAGATGCGCGTGGAACACGTCGACGTACTGATCGTGGGAGCCGGATTGTCCGGCATCGATGCCGGTTACCGGTTGCAGACACAGTGCCCGGATCTCGGGTACGCCATCCTCGAGAGTCGCGACGCGATCGGTGGTACGTGGGATCTGTTCCGCTATCCGGGGATCCGATCGGACAGCGACATGTACACGCTCGGCTTCCCGTTCCGCCCGTGGCGGGGCGAGAAGTCCATCGCCGACGGCCCCGACATCCTGCAGTACATCCGCGACACCGCCGCCGAATTCGGCATCGACCGACGGATCCGATTCAGCCACAGGGTGATCGATGCATCCTGGTCGTCGGAGGACGCCCGGTGGACGGTGCGTGCCTCGACCGGGCACGGAACCGTCGAGATGTCCTGTTCCTTCCTCTATCTCTGCAGCGGCTACTACAGCTACGAGTCGGGTTACCTCCCCGACATCCCCGGTCTGCAGGACTTCGCGGGCACGGTCGTGCATCCGCAGTTCTGGCCCGAGAACCTCGAATACGAGGGGAAGAGGATCGTGGTGATCGGCAGTGGCGCCACGGCCGTCACGCTCGTGCCCGCCCTGGCGGAGAAGGCCGAGCACGTGACGATGCTGCAGCGCTCCCCCACCTACGTGATGTCGCTGCCCGCGCGCGACCCGATCGCGACGCGGATTCGACGCCTGTTGCCGGACAGGGTGGCCCACCGCGCAGTGCGGACGAAGAACGTCGTAGCCAATCTCGGCTTCTACCAGTTCTGCCAGCGGTTCCCCTCGGCCGCGAAACGCATGTTGCGCACCCTCACCGAACGTCGCCTACGCGGCAGGATCCCGGTCGATCCCCACTTCTCACCGCGCTACGACCCGTGGGATCAGCGACTGTGCGTGGTCCCCGACTCCGACCTGTTCCGCACCCTGCGCGCCGGGAAGGCCGAGATCGTCACCGACCGGATCGACACCGTCACCGAGAAGAGTGTCCGCCTCGAGTCCGGCCGCGAACTCGAGGCCGAGATCCTGATCCCCGCGACGGGTCTGCAACTGGTGCCTGCGGGCGGAATCGGGTTCGTCGTCGACGGGGAGAAGATCGACCTCTCGGCCCGGTTCATCTACCGTGGCATGATGCTCGACGGCCTGCCCAATGCCGCGATGTGTCTCGGCTACACCAACGCGTCGTGGACCCTGCGTGCCGATCTCGCGTCCCTCTACGTGTGCCGGTTGCTGCGGTACATGCGACGCAACGGTTACCGTTCGGCGGTTCCGAGGTATTCGGGCGACGGGTGTACCCGCCCGCTGCTCGGTCTCGACGCCGGGTACATCCACCGCGCGGAAGGTGCTCTGCCCAAACAGGGTGCGCGCAGCCCGTGGTTGATGCGGCAGAACTATCTCCTCGACCTGCCCACCATGCGGCTCGGGCGTGTCGACGAATCGATGCAGTTCACGCCCTGACCCGTCAGCGCCGCCGCGCCGCCAGGTGGACGTCGGGGAAGCGATGATCGGTGTCGGGGCGGCCGACCGTCCGCCACACCTCGTCGAATCCGGCGTCGGACAGGGCCGCGGCGAGACGATCCGGGTGCCACCGCCACGCCGGCGCCACCGCGTGATCGAACTCCACCACTTCGCCGGGGGTGTCGGTGGTCTGGCCCGCGATGAGCACCACGCCGCCGGACGGAATCCGCTCCGACCACGCGTCGAGGATCCTGGGGATCTCGGACGGCGGAACATGGATGAGGCTGCACCGTGCGATGATCGCGCTCGGAACCACTCCGCGGAGTTCGTCGGACCCGAGTCGCGCGTCGTCCCGCACGAATCGCAGGGCGGGGTAGGCGCCCCGCGCGATGCGCAGCATCTCGGTGCTGGGATCGAGGCCGATCACGTCGAGTCCGCGGTCGGCGAGATCCGCGGCCACGTATCCGGGTCCGCAGCCCACGTCCAGCACGACACCCTGCACCTGGCTCTGGCACACCATCTCGGAGAAGGCGGCGACGGTGTGGCGTTCGAGCGGAGTCAGGTACGGATCGGGAAACAGCTCGACGTACAGATCCGCGAGGGCGTCGTATCCGGGCTGGGTCACTCCGGCATGGTACGACGGGCCGCGATGAGTTCGACCCCGTTCGCAGGTCCTATCCACGACGAGGCAGTGACCACAGGAGGGAATTCATGATCATCGTCGCAGGACATCTCACCGTCGACGCCGACAGGCGTGAGTTCTATCTGGCGACCTGCAGGTCCGTCGTCGAGGCCGCCCGTAGAGCGCCGGGCTGCCTCGACTTCGCTGTCACCGCCGACCTGATCGAGCCCGACCGCGTCTGCATCTACGAACGGTGGGAGTCACAGGCACACCTCGACGACTTCCGCGGCAGCGGACCCGACGACGATCAGGCCCGGGAGATCCGGTCGATGGAGGTCTCCGAGTACCTCGTCCCGGATGTGCAGCCGTCGAACGAGTAGTTCTCGTCGCAGATCCCGCCGGAAATCGACAGGATCTGCGCACGCCGTCAGCGTTGCTCGAGCTTCTCGTCGGGATACCGCGCGAACCGGCCGGCGTCACGTTCGTGCACGGGACCGTCGCTGTCCCAGGGCCATCCGCCGAATCCGGTGCGGCGGTAGTCCTCGAACGCCTGGCGGACACCCGTCTCGTCGTTGAGCACGAACGGGCCGTACGAGACGACGGGTTCGCCGATCGGGCGACCCTGCAGCATCAGGATCTGCGTGCCCTCGTCGCCGCCGGTGAGGTGCACCGGCACCGACGCGTCGACGACGACCCCGTGCCCGGACTCGATCGTCCGGTCACCGATCCGCACGGGGGAACCATTGTACACGTACAGGACCCGTTGCGTCTGCTCACCGCGCGCGGCCGGCAGTTCCCAGCGCGCACCGGACGACAGGTCGATGTTCCAGATCGCCACGTCGGTGCCGGGTCGGGACGCCCACGAATTCGGCGGGGGCGGCGGCGGAGTCACGTCGTCGAGCACACCGGCGATGACGCGGACGGAGACGGTGCGTCCGTCCTCGTCCGAGACGGTCACGGTGGGGGTGTCCTCGTTCCACAGCATCGAGAAGTGCGGATCGACGGTCTTCGACTCGGCGGGCAGGTTCAGCCAGATCTGGAACAACTCGAGCGGATTGTCCGAATCCTTGTTCAGCAGAGGGAACATCTCGCTGTGGACGACCCCGTTGCCGGCGGTGAGCCACTGCGTGTCGCCCTCACCGAAACGCGCCGCCGCACCCACCGAATCGGAGTGGTCGACGAAACCCGAGCGCACGAAGGTCACCGTCTCGAAGCCGCGGTGCGGGTGGCCGGGGAATCCTGGGACGGTGGTGCCGTGGTACATGCTCCAGCCCGCCGGGTTGCCGAAGTCCTGGCCGATCGGGCGGCCGTCGAGCGACGCGTCGGGTCCGAGCTCGTCGTTGCCCGCCGGATACGCGTCGACGTGGTGTGCGACGAACAGGAAGGGATCGATCGTCTGCCAGGGCATACCGAGCCGGAAGACCTGGAGTACCGGAGTAGGGGCTGCTGACGTCATGACCCGTGCAACTACGTGCCCGTGCTCTTTGTTCCGGGCGGTGTGGTGGCCTCGCTGTCGTCGAGCACGCGCGCCCCGGCGGCGAACTTCTCGACCTGGTCACCCAGCCGGATCTGCGCGGGGACGGCTCCGCCGAGCAGGTCGCGGGCCAGGGCCGGGGAGTCACCGAGCGGCAGGTCGCTGCCGGCGATGACGACGTTGCCGTAGCGGCGTCCCTTGAACATCGCGGGGTCGGCGATGATCACGGTGTGCTCGAAGACCTCACCGATCGTCGCGGCCTCACGTTTCGCGACGGTCAGGTCGCGGAAGTCGCCGCAGTTGACGACGTAGACACCGCCGGGCGCGAGCACGCGTCGGGCGTGCTGTGTGAACTGGAGGGTGGTGAGTGCGACGGGAGTGCGGTTGTAGGCGAAGACATCCCGCACGATCACGTCGCGGCTCGCGTCGGAGAGCGAGGTGAGGACCTGACGGGCCTCCCCCACCCGGATACGCAGCAACGGAGCGCGGGGCAGATCGAACCAGTGGCGGACGAGTTCGGCGAGGCGACCGTCGATCTCGACGACGACCTGCCGAGCGTCGGGGTAGACCGCGGCGAAGTAGCGCGCCATCGTGCACGCACCCCCACCGAGGTGCAGCACGCGCAATCTCGAGTCGTGTTCGAACCTGCTCTCGACGAGCATCGCGATCCACCGCATGTACTCGAACTCGAGCAGGGCCGGGTCGCTCAGGTCGATGTGCGAGCTGGGCACCCCGTTGATCTCGAGGACCCATCCGTCGGCGAGATAGCGGTCCTTGACGAGCTCGCACGTACCCGTGTCGATGTCGTACAACCCCTCGGCCGGGCCGCCCGGTGCACCCGTCTTCTCCTTGCGCGGCGACGATGCGGCGCGGCCACCTCGTTGCCTGCTCATACGACGAGCCTAGTACCGGCTCGTTTGCCTCGGATCAGAGGCATCGTGCCGACGAACGAACTCTGGTCGGGGAAGAACAGCTGGTTGAACACCAGGCTCGCAGCCGTCGCGTAGAGGAAGAAGTCGTACCACTCCACCGTGGTGCCGAGCAGGCTCGCCGCGACCACGGTGCGTAGTCTCCTGCGACGATCGAGATCGGACTCGGGTGCGGAACTGGGCTGTGACAGCGTGGTCACGGACTCGATTCCCGGTGGTGGACAGCGTGCAACCCGGCGACGCCAACCACGTCCGACACATTCACACACGGGCGGGCAACGGCCCGGTCGACTTCCAGGCCGAATACATCCAGGTCGAGAACGCCCAGCTCCAGCGCATCCCCGATCCGGTGCCGCCGCTCTTCTTCGGCGGGTCCTCTCCCGCCGCCGGCACCGTCGCATCGCAGTTCTGCGACACCTATCTCACGTGGGGTGAGCCGCCGGCCGCCGTCGCCGACAAGATCGCGTGGATCCGCGGCCTTGCCGACATCCAGGGACGCACCTTCGACTACGGCATCCGCCTGCACGTCATCAGCCGGGACACCTCCGACGAGGCCTGGGCCGAGGCCGACCGCCTGCTCTCCGCGCTCGACCCCGCGACCATCGAGAAGGCCCAGCAGAGCCTGGCCCGCTCCGGTTCCGAGGGGCAGCGCCGGATGGTCGAGCTGCACGGCGGCGGCAGCGCTTACGCCGCGAGCAAGGACGCCCGCAGCCTCGAGGTCTCCCCCAACCTGTGGGCGGGCGTCGGACTCGTCCGTGGTGGCGCGGGCACCGCGCTCGTGGGTTCCCACGAGGAGGTCGCCGACCGCATCGCCGAGTACGCCGAGATCGGACTCGACCACTTCGTGCTGTCGGGCTACCCGCATCTCGAGGAGGCCTACCGCTTCGGTGAGGGCGTGCGTCCGATCCTCGAGCGTCGCGGCCTGCTCGCCCCGGCCTCCCACCGCCCGGGCGACCTGTCGGGCTCGACGGCCTTCCTGCCCTCCGCGCACTGACCATCCCTGACACATCGATACAGCACAGCTCGACACAGCGCCGGCGCGAAATGTGTCGGCGCTGTTACAGCTGCGGCCCTCGTCGTGCGGATCCGTCCGCAGCACAGAGAATGGGGCCATGCCGGACCGAGGATTCACCTCCACACAGCTCGCCGCACGCGCGGCGTACCTGCTGCGTGGGAACGACCTGGGCGCCATGACGAGTGCCGCTCCCAAGCTTTATCCACACATGTGGAGTTGGGATGCGGCGTTCGTCGCCGTGGGGCTCGCGCCGCTCAGTGTCGAACGGGCGGTGGTCGAACTCGACACCCTGCTCTCGGCGCAGTGGAAGAACGGGATGATCCCACACATCGTCTTCGCCAACGGTGTCGACGGCTACTTCCCGGGCCCGGCGCGCTGGGCGGTCTCCGAACTGGCCGCGCACGCACCGGCGCAGGTGCAGACCTCGGGTATCACACAGCCTCCCGTGCACGCCATCGCCGTACAGCGCATCCTCGAGCATTCACGACGGCACGGCCGCTCGACACGTGCTGTCGCCGAGGAGTTCCTGGATCGCCGGTGGGCGGATCTCGTGCGGTGGCACCGCTGGCTCTCGCACGCACGCGATCTCGACGGCAACGGCCGCATCGCGCTGTACCACGGGTGGGAGTCGGGCATGGACAACTCCCCGCGCTGGGATACGGCGTACGCCAACGTTATCGCCGGTCCGGTGCCGCCCTTCCACCGCGAGGATCTCGAGCACGTCGCCGACGCCACCCAGCGACCCACCGACCGTGAATACGCGCGTTATCTGTGGTTGCTCGAGGAGATGAAGACGGCGCGTTACGAGGACAGCGTGCTCGCGAAGGCCATGAGCTTCGCGGTCGAGGACGTCTTCGTCAGCGCGGTGTTCTCGCTGTCGTGCGAGGTGCTTGCAACCATCGGTGAGGAGCATTCCCGTCCCAACGCGGATGTGCGCGAGCTGTATCAGTGGGCCGAGCGGTTCCGGAAGGGCGTGATCACCACGACCGACTCCCGCACGGGCGCGGCGAAGGATTTCGATCTACGCAGCGGGAAGTGGGTCGCCACCGACACTCTCGCGATGTTCGCGCCACTGCTGTGCGGAGGTCTCGACCGGCAGGCCGAGAGGGCGCTGCTGCGCACCTTCGAAGGGCCGAAGTTCTGCGGGCATCCGGATCTTCGCTATGCGGTACCGCCGTCGACGTCCCCCGTCTCGGGCGACTTCCGTCCCCGCGAGTACTGGCGCGGACCGGTGTGGCCCGTGATGACGTGGTTGTTCTCGTGGGCGTTCGCCCGTCGTGGCTGGGCCGAACGGGCCAACGTGCTTCGCGCGGAAGGACTCCGGCAGGCGAGCGACGGCACCTTCGCCGAGTACTACGAACCGTTCACCGGCGACCCGCTCGGCAGCATGCAGCAGTCGTGGACCGCCGCAGCGGTATTGGACTGGCTCGGATGACCCGTGCGTGGTTCCGGGAGCGAGCGCGACCGGAACCACGCACGAGGTGTCAGACCCCGATACGTCCGCCGTCGGACTTCCACGCCGCGACCACGGCGGGACGCGGCTGGGAGTCGCCTCCGTCGGGCCAGTGCGAGGCCGGCGACGCCCACGACGCGTCGTCGGTCTCCCCGGGATGCTGGACGCACACCACGACCCGGCCGTCCTGCACGATCGGCCCGCACGTCTCGGCGCCGATCGGCACGGTGAGGAACTGCTTCGTCTCACCGCGACGCGGACCGTCGAGGACGACGCTGAACAATCCGTCGTTGGAGCCGAGTGCGTTGCCGTCGGTCGAGATCCACAGATTGCCGTACGAATCGAAGGCCAGGTTGTCGGGGCACGAGATCGGACTGACCTGCGACTTGTCGAAGCCGCCGAAGTAAGTGTCGGCCTCGTTCGGGTCCCCGCACACGAGCAGCAGCCTCCACGTGAAGGACGTACCCGCGTGGTCGTCGTCGATCTCGAGGACCTGACCGTTCTTGTTGTTCTCGCGCGGATTCGCCTCGTCGGCCGGCGCGGCGCCGTCGACGCCGCGCTTGGTGTTGTTGGTGAGTGCGACGTAGACCTTGCCGGAGACCGGATTCGGTTCGAAGTCCTCGGGGCGATCCATCTTCGTCGCGCCCACCCGGTCGCCGGCGAGGCGGGTGAACACCGCGACCTCTTCGGCGCTCATGCCGTCGACCAGCGACTCGGCGCTGCCGTCCTCGTTCGCGCGCAGCAGCGGGATCCACTCGCCGCTGCCGCGGAACTCGCCGGCCTCGGGAAGTGTTCCGGATCCGTCGATCTCGTCCGGATGGTCACCGCTGAGCTTCGCGACGTAGAGCGTGCCGGCGTCGAGCAGGGTCATGTTGTGCCGCATCGCAGCTCGCGAGTTTCCGGGCTGCATCTTCCGCGACGAGACGAACTTGTACATGTAGTCGAAGCGTTCGTCGTCACCGCTGTACGACACGACGGTGCCGTCGTCGGTGATGTGGACGGTGGCCGCCTCGTGCTTGAACCGTCCCAGTGCGGTGTGCTTGACGGGCACCGAATTCGGATCCCACGGATCGATCTCGACGATCCACCCGAACCGGTTGACCTCGTTGGGTTCCGTGGCGATGTCGAAGCGCCGGTCGAATCGTTCCCACTTCCGTTCGGTGTCGGCGCCCTCGAGTCCGTACCGGGCGAGACGTTCGGCGACGACCGGGTCGGTGACGCTTTCAGCGTTGGCGAAGTACTGGTTGAAGTTCTCCTCGCCCGACAGCACGGTGCCCCACGGGGTGAGCCCGCCGGCGCAGTTGTTGAACGTCCCCGAGACCCGCGTGCCCGTCGGGTCGGCGGTGGTCTTCAGCAGGCCGCTGCCCGCGGCCGGTCCGGTGAGGAGGAACTCGGTGGTTCCGGTGATACGACGGTTGTATTCACCGAATTCCGGTGTCAGGCGGCCGGTCCCGGGCTCGCCCTTCACCTGGACGACCGACATCCCGTGACCGGCGATGCCGATGCGCACCTGTTCCTCGGTGGGGTCGTCCGCATCGTAGTCGGCGAACATGAAGGGTTCGGTGGTGTATTCGTGATTGACGACGAGCAGGTAGGTGTCGGGTCGGCCGTCCACCGGGAGCAGGCCGGCGAAGTCGTTGTTGAACCCGAACTGCTTCTCCTGCGCGGTCGCCGTCTGGTTCCCGATGTCGAAGGCCGGGGCATCGGGCAGCACCGGATCGCCCCAGCGGATGACGACGTCGTTCTCGTACCCCTCCGGAACCGTCACCGCGTCATCGGTGTTCGGCGCGACCGCCGTGAAGTTGGTGCCGTCGGGCACCGGCCCGAGATCTCCCGCCGCCCCGGCGTCACTGCCGGCGGCCGCAGCGGAGTCGTCCGCACAGGCCGTCAGGACACCACCGGCGCCGACGGCGAGCACGGCCATAGCACCGCCTCGCAGGACCCCGCGACGCGAGACGGCGGCGCGCACGATGTCGCCGAAGTATTCACCGCGGGAGGTGTTCGGGACGGCGTGCGAACAGGCATCCCCGCACTTGTACTTGCACGTGATGTTCGAGCGCGACGATATGCCGTCGTGCGTGACGAACAAGGGCAGGACTCTACGGGCCACAACGTTCTCCTCGGAAATCGGTTCGACGCCGGAACCGTAGGAGCGTCAGGCGAGTCGGACGGAACGAGAAGGTGAACACCCGATGAGCATTCGGCGGCCGTGAGACGGCGGTCACAGAACGGGCCGAGGTCAGCCCGGGGCGATGCGGTCGAGATCCACGATCGGCCGTAGGCCGGGACGGTTGCCATCGGAGAATTCCTCGTCCCGCGACTGCTCGTCCTCGTCCTCGACCTCGCCGGGCCGGCCGTCGACGAACGGCACCACCCGGTCGGTGATCGCCGTGTTGTATTCGGCGGGAGCCTGGATGGGATTGGCGTGTCCGGTGCGGTCGAGTTTCGACACCAGCAGCGTGCCGTCGACACCGCCGGACTGGTCGATCAGGATCCGGTGGCTGTACTCGACGTCGACGACGTTGTCGGACAGTGCGTTCCGGGGCCGGAGGAACACCACGGCGGGACGGATCTTGTCGTCGCGTTCGTCGGCGAGTGCCCGCAGGTTGTCGACCGCACCGGAGGCGACGATCGCCCGGAACTGCGATTCGATCAGTCCGTTGCTCGCGGCGTCGGTGGAGAAGATCTTGTCGTGGAGCACCTCGACCGCGACGTCGTGCAACTCTTCGGTGTCGATACGGCGGTACCACCGGTCCGAGGGAAGTACGAAACGGTCCATGCGGGCGACGACCTCGACGAGCATCCGCATACTGCGGCTCTCCCGCGCGCCGGGCAGCCAGCCGATCCAGCGCAACAGGTCCTCACCGGCGTCGCGCGCGTCGGCCCGCACGGCGTGCAGGTCGAGCGGCGTGCAGTCCAGGATCACGCCGGTCACCTCGAGATCGGTGTCCTGATACAGGTGCTGGGCGACCTCGAGGGCGATGATCCCACCCATGCTGTGCCCGGTGAGCACGATGTTCTCGATCCCGGACCACGCGGCACGCTCGCGGATCAGGCGGCTGACGACGGCGGTGTCGAGACCGCTGTTGTCGTACTCGACCGCCCACACCTGCCCGAGTTCGCTCAGTGCGGGCAGTGCCGTGGCGGTCTCGGTCGCGTCGAGGTTGCCCAGGCCCACCAGGTCGACGACCGCCGTGTCGCGGTCCTCCCGCGTCGCCGCGTCGTGGATCGGATGTAGCTGTGGCTGCGTGAGAGCGAGTCGCTCACGGACCGGCGCGACGTCCCATGCCCAGTACTGGGTGAACAGGGCGACGAGCGGGAGCGCCGCGACGGCGGTGCGCGCGAGGGCTCGTCGAAGCCGGCCGAACCGTACCCAGTGATGACCGGCGCGGGTATCGCGGAGACGTCGCCGCCGCCGACCGTCGTCCCAGTCGTCGGCGGTGCAGGGCGGTAGCCATGGTGCGTTCGACATGCACCACCGATGCTACCGACGTACTGTGCTCGGCTCAGGGTCCGTCGGCACGGGCCGGGATCAGCTCAGCCCCGTCAGCGGGGGTGCGGAGTTGTCGTCTCGCCACGCGATGGCTTCGCGCAGTTCGGTGAGGTCGTAGTCGGGACCACCGACACCCACCGTGAACTGCGTGATCCCGAGCTCCACATAGGACGGGGCCGCGTCGGCGCCGGGCCACGAGGTGGACCGTTCGATGTCCTCGGGTCGACGACCGGCCTCGGCGCAGCGCTGCGCGAGGATCTCGGATTTCTCGGCGTGGGTCTCCATCTCGCCGAAGCTGTGCCAGATGTCCGCGTACTTCGCGACCATCGGAAGCGTCTTCTTCGGGCCGCCGCCACCGATGAGGATGGGAATGTGCCGGGTGGGCTGCGGGTTCAGCTTGCCGAGGCGATTCACGATGCGGGGCATGTACTCGGCGAGCAGGTCGAGGCGGGAGCCCTTGGTGCCGAACTCGTAGCCGTACTCGTCGTAATCTCGTTCGAACCAGCCCGAGCCGATGCCGAGGATGAGACGACCGCCGCTGATGTGGTCGACGGTGCGGGCCATGTCGGCGAGCAGATCGGGATTGCGGTAGCCGCCACCGGTGACCAGTGCGCCGATCTCCACGCGCTCGGTCTGCTCCGCCCAGGCGCCGAGCATCGTCCAGCACTCGAAGTGGGCGCCGTCGGGGTTGCCGTAGAGCGGGTAGAAGTGGTCCCAGTTGAACACGATGTCGGCGCCTGCGTCCTCGGCGCGGAGCACGGTGTCGCGGATGACGCCGTAATCGGGTTGCTGCTGGGGCTGTAGTTGGAGTCCGATGCGAATGGGGCGCGTCATGGAGTCCAGGTTAAGAGAGTGTGTCTCATGTGGACGGCTTCTTGAAGCAAGTGAGTGCAGCACCGAGATGGAGGAACCCGACGAAATGTTCCCCGCCGGGCTCGATAGCGATCGGCGGACGAGGGGAACGCGCACGACGATGACCTCCAGCTCGGGCGCAGCCGGACGGCGGGCCGGGTCCGGGGCCATGTCGGCAGTTTCCCGCGCGTCCTTCTCCAGAGTCGCTGCGGTCTCGGCGAACTGGTCGAGGGCGGGATTCACGCCGACGAGTGTGAATCGCGTCCGATCACGGTGACGTCGCCACCCCACAGGTCGCCGAGGATTCGGACGAGGAACGCGGTGCTGTGATCCCAGCCGTCGCGCGGGGCGCCGGCGCCGTAAGAGCCGCCGCGGGTGATGAGTAGAGCGACGGGCTTACCGTCGAGGAATCGATCGCTGGCGGCGCCACCGGCAATGACAAGGTCGATCAGAGGTACTGCAGTCGGGACCGGCGGGGGATGTCGCCGAATTTACCGGCGTGAAAGTCCTCGAATGCATTGGTGATTTCCACCTTGGTGTTCATGACGAACGGTCCGCCGAGCACCACGGGTTCGCCGATCGGCGGTCCGCTGAAGGTAAGGATTCGTGCGGGGGTGTCGCCGTCGGTGGTGTCGATGTCGATGGTGGACGAGCCAGCGTGCGTGCACCCGGAGCGCAGCGCCGGCAGATGGACGAGCAGAGGAAACGAAAGCCGCACCTCACACCTTTTGGTACCGAATGCCGTACCGAAGTGGTACCGTTTAATGTACCGGTTCAAGAGCTGGGCCGAGAGACTTCGGGGAAGGAGTACCTATGGCTGCCATCACTGCTACCGAAGCGAGAAAAAACTTCTTTCCGCTGCTCGAACAGGTCAACAAGGACCACACCCCTGTGGAAATCGTATCCAAGCGGGGCAATGCCGTCCTGATGTCGAAGGATGACTACGACGCCATGCTCGAGACCTCGTACCTGATGCAGTCTCCGGCCAACGCCCGACGACTGCTCGCCAGCATGCAGAGAGCTCGCGGAGGTGAACACACCGAAAGGGAACTCATCGAGTGAACATCACCTTCACCGACGAAGCCTGGGACGACTACCAGTTCTGGACCTCGACCGACAGAAAACTGCTCAAGCGTGTCAACGAGCTGATCAGGGATTGCCAACGAGACCCGTACTCGGGGATCGGCAAACCCGAACGGCTCAGACATGCCCTGTCAGGACTGTGGTCTCGACGTATCGACAAAGAACACCGCCTGGTCTACGAGGTCATCGACGGTGCCCTGGTCATCATCGCCGCCCGCTACCACTACTGACCCGATCCACGGTCCGACGACCGAATCCGGGCAGGATTATCACTTCTGACTGAGCAACCGCAGACACATCCTTGCCGATGGTCGGTGTTGCCCACCGTCAGTACCGGCGAGCCGCACGCAGCGCGGATCGTCCACCCGTGCGGAGCAGTGATCTCGACGGCCAGGTCATCGCCGTGGCCGGTGCAGCGCGCGGTGATTTCGTCCGGTCGAGGTGTGGTGATCTCGGTGTCCGAGTGCGTATCTCCCCAGCCGAGCGCGATGCTGCCCAAATCGGTGCTGGTGCCGGTGACGACCCGGCCACTGAACGAGGTGGACACTGCCGCAGCGTCGCGCGGCTGGTCGCCGCATCCGGTCAACGCGACAAGTCCGCTCGCGAGGGCCGCCCCCGCGAGCGCCGCGCGACGCATCTGGTCGACCTGCTCACCGACGGCGTCGGCTTCGACGTCGGGGACCTCCGCCTCGATCGGCGGGGCATCCTCATCATCGAACCGACGCGTCGCTCGCGCGAGCATCTCGCCTGGGTGAGCCGTGAGGTGTGTACGCCGACGAGTCCGGCGGCCCGACGAGTCATCCGGTTCTACCGGAACAACCGCCGCAACCGTCCGTTCGGCACGTTGAGGTCGAACGCTTTCGGATCGACACGTTCCCCGGGTTCCAAACCAAGCCACTCGCGTATGTCCTCGTGCTTGTCTGCGGTCGGATCATTGACTGTCTCGACGAGGTGCTCCCAACCCCACGATCCCCCCGAGTCCTCGGCGGGTGCCATGCCACGCCCGGTCGTGCATACCGCGCGTGGAGCGTCCGGTTCGATATCACCGATCACCTCGACGACGATCTCGTGGATCCACCTGTCACCGAAGTCGTACTCGTAGGTCAGCTTCGAACCCACCTTCGGAAGTGCTGATCCCAGATCGTCTGCCTGTCATCGTCGAGGTCGATGTACTCGTCCACCGTCTCGATACAGTCCTCGAAGTCGGCATCCGAGCCCGTCCACAACCCCGACTCGCCGAGGAACAGGAGATATACCGCCACCTCACCGGCGATAAGAAGCCGGTCTTGTTCACCGCCCGGCACCACCTCGAGCAGATGGTCGATGTCCGATGTGCGCCACGCGGTCGCCGAGAACCGGATCGTGTCCTGAGCGAGTAAGTCCACTGCCTGCCCGACACCGACGACGTGCGCCGCGGCCATCTCCACCCCGGTGCTTATTCCGCTGTCGAGCAGCCACGCATGGAATATGGGTATGAGCCGCTGGTACTCGTCGACCGCGGTTCGGCGAGAGCGATCTGCGAGCGAGACCACCGTCCCCTGGTTCTTCTGCGCTCGCTTCTTGGCTTTCGCGGCGCGCTTCTGCCCGGCCGAACCTCTGCTCTTGTCGGACATTTGGCAGGACCTTTCATCGACGACCGGTTTCTGTCGCGTCCACCCGATGCATTCCTGCCTCGCACACGCGTGTCCGGCAGGCTTGTCGGCGGGCGATCGGTATCGGACACTGCTCGGTATGTATCGCCGAGCGAAAGGCCGCCGAACTTCGTGGACATGGTGATCGCCCGCAACCCGGACCCGGAATCACGGCTGCCGTTCCTGCTGCGCCTGCCCCTGTCGGACGGACTGGTGTTTCGCACCTCCGACACCTGGCCGCGTACCAAAGCCCTGTTCTGCTATCCCGTTCCGGCCGACGAGTGGCCTGAGGACCCCGAGATCGTCGAGCAGGTTCGGTTGCGTTCGTGTGTGCGTCGCGGCGCCGCGATCGACGTGGTCCTGGACCGGGGACGGGAGAACCGGTCGCAGATCGTGTTCACCCAAGCTCGGGGGCGCGATGCCGTGTTCTGGCAATCCCCGCGCACTCGGAAGCAGGCACGTCCGAATGTGCGCACCCCCACCGCCCGAGCCGCCGGCATCGCCGAACTGACGATCGTCGTCGATTCCCACGAGCGTTACCCCTACAAATTCCCCGGGCAGCAGGTCGACACCGTCCGCCGTGCGCTGGCGTGCGGAGACTACGGTCTGCTCGTCGACGACCGGTTGGTCGCCTCGGTCGAACGCAAGTCGTTGGCCGACCTGGTAGGCAGCCTGACCAGCGGGAGGCTGCGTTTCGCGATGGCCGAGCTCGCTGCCCTGCCCCGCGCCGCAGTGGTGGTCGAAGACCGTTACTCGGCGGTGTTCAAGTTCGAACGGGTCCGGCCGGCGATGATCGCGGACGGTCTCGCCGAGCTGCAGGTCCGCTACCCCGGTGTGCCGATCGTGTTCTGCGAGACTCGTCAGCTCGCCGAGGAGTGGACCTACCGCTATCTCGCCGCCGCGCACGAGTGGACCGGCGTCGAGGACGCGGCGTGTGACCGCATCACACCGCAGCACAAGGACGCTCCCACCGCGGAACCGTCCACCGCCGACGTACGCGCGTGGGCCCGCGGCGAGGGCATGAAGGTCCCCGATCGTGGCCGGCTCCGTCCCCAGGTGTGGGCGGCCTGGCGCAACGCTCACGCCTCGGGGTGAGGCTGAACGCCGCAGCAGCCGATGCCACGTCCTGCCGTTTCGTGCGGAAGGCGCGGCGACTGCCACGCGCGCTCGATAGACCGCGCCCCATCCAGCGGTTCGACGCCACGCCGTGCTGAGCACGGCGATCACGTCATCGTCGAGCATGATTACTGAATCGTCCCTGATCTCATCGAGGGTGAGCCAGGCATCCCGGAAGGATCACCCCAGGCTCATCATGGCGAACTATAAATACCCTCAGGAACTGGCGTGAGCGAGCGACCCGACTCGCCGTCGAAGCCCGCCGTGACCCCGACACCCGCACCGGCGCGCCATCAACCGGATCGCCGAGCAGACCGGCGTCCACAAGGAAGCCCTGCGGACCTGGGTGCGCAAAGCCGAAGACGACGAGCTCCCGACCGAGCCGGTCGATGCCGAAGCGCGCATCCGCCGTCCGGAGAAAGAGAACCGCGAACTACGGCAGTTGATGGAGATACTTCGCTCTGCCACAGTGTTTTTCGCGAAGGCGGAGTTCGTCCCCCGCAAGTGGGAGGTGGCCCCACGCCGACTGAAGTAATCGCCTGTGTTCATCGACGAACACAGGCACCGCTGGGGGATCGAACCGATCTGTCGCGTTCTGTCGGAGAACACCGGCCGGGAAGACGTCGAAGCGGCCACCGTGCAATGGGTGCATTGGTTCGATACCGAACGGGTCCACGGCATACTCGACTACCGCACCCCGACCGAGATCGAGACCGCCTGCTACGCACAACCACCGGCCGCACCTGCGGCCTGAGGACTGAACACACGCTCAGCCTCAACAAAACTCGGGACTTGACGATCCAGTGGAACAACCCGACCCGAGTGGTCGGACGATCAGCCATGCCAGCAGAGCGATCGTTACCGCACAACCATATTCACAGCAACGCGCTCAGCTGATCGGTGCATTCGGGCTAAGGAAACATCTCGTATCGTCGCCCGAGTTCCCGCAGGAAGGACTCGAGAACGAGGTCGAAGCTCTCGGCATCGATCTCGGCGGCGTACTCGCGAAGCCGATGCGCCTGCGACAGATGCGGATACCGCTCGTTGTAGGTGTCGATGTGATCGTCGAATCCGCCCGCGAACGAGGTGATCGCGGAACCGATGACGATGTACTTGATCGAGGCTCCGATCATCGTCGCGAAGCGGGGCGGCCAGCCGGCGCGGGTGAGGCCGCCGTGGATGGCGTCGGACGCCTGGAGGGAGACGGGCCGGGTGCCGGGACTCGAGGCGAGGAAGGGCACCATATTCGGGTGCGCGGCGAGCGCGTCGCGGTAGGTGCGAGCCCAGCGTCGGAGCGCTTCCTGCCAGTCGTCCTCGGCGAACCCGCTGACGTCGACCGATTCACCGATGGCGTCGGCGATGTCGTCGAGCAGTTCTTCCTTGGTGGCGTAGTGGCTGTACAGCGACGGGGCGCGAACACCCAGTTCGGCGGCGATCCGACGCATCGAGACGGCGTCGAGGCCGTGCTCGTCGACGAGTCGTAGCGTGACGTCGCGGATGAGCTCACGGCTGAGCAGAGGCGTGCGCGGGCGCGCCATCCATCGTCCTCCTTCCGGCCCGGCCTGGACGAGCTAACAATGTAAGGTTAGTTTGGAATCGCGAGAAGCGCTACGGCGCCGGCATCCCTGGAAGGTCCCTCCATGAACCTGAAGCTCACCGAGGAGGAGCGTGCGTTCCGCGACGAACTGCGCACCTTCTTCACCACCGAGATCCCCGCCGAAGTGCGTGCGAAGACCGCCTCCGGCACTCCGCTGGGCAAGGACGACTACGTCGCCGTCCAGCGCATCCTGCATTCGCGCGGCCTCGCCGTTCCCAACTGGCCCGTCGAATGGGGCGGTCAGGACTGGACGCCGATGCAGCGCAACATCTGGCTCAGCGAGCTGCAGCTCGCGTCGGTGCCCGACCCGCTGCCGTTCAACGCGTCCATGATCGGGCCGGTCATCGCACAGTTCGGCTCGCAGGAGATGAAGGAACGCTTCCTCCCCGCCACCGCCAACCTCGACATCTGGTGGTGCCAGGGCTTCTCCGAGCCCGAGGCCGGCTCCGATCTCGCGTCCCTCAAGACCCGCGCCGTCCGCGACGGTGACGACTACATCGTCAACGGTCAGAAGACGTGGACGACGCTCGCGCAGCACGCCGACTGGATCTTCTGCCTCGTCCGCACCGATCCGAACGCGAAGAAGCAGGCCGGCATCTCGATGCTGCTCTTCCCGATGGACACCCCGGGCGTCACCCTCCGTCCGATCAAACTGATCGACGGCGGCTACGAGGTCAACGAGGTCTTCTTCGAAGACGTGCGCGTTCCCGCCGAGAACCTCGTCGGCGAGGAGAACACCGGCTGGACGCAGGCGAAGTTCCTGCTCGGCAACGAGCGCACCGGCATCGCCCGGGTCGGCGCCACCAAGGTCAAGCTCGCGCGGGCGAAGTCCCTCGCGGCCGAGACCCGCTACGGCAGCGGCTCGCTGCTCGACGACCCGATCTTCGCGGCACGCCTGGCCGAACTCGAGAACGAGCTGCTCGCTCTCGAGCTCACCCAGCTACGCGTCGTCGCCGGCTCGGCCGACGGCAAGCCCAACCCGGCATCGTCGCTGCTCAAGATGCGCGGCTCCGAGTTGCAGCAGGCCGCGACCGAACTGCTCGTCGACATCGCCGGCCCCGATTCGCTGCCCGCCGGCGAGGCCGGTATCGACTCGCCCGACTGGGCGCAGCTGACGATGCCGACCTACCTCAACAACCGCAAGGTCACCATCTACGGCGGGTCGAACGAGGTTCAGCGTTCGATCATCGCTTCCTCGATTCTCGGACTGTGAGGCCCCGGACATGAACTTCGAACTCGACACCGAACAGGACATGCTCCGCGCGACCGTCCGCGACCTGCTCTCCGGCGCGTACGACGTCGAGTCGCGCAACCGGGTGGCCGAAGGTGACCTGGGCTGGAACCGCGACGTATGGAAGCAACTCGGCGAACTCGGCGTGCTCGGCCTGCCCTTCGCGGAGGAGCACGGCGGCATGGGAGCCGGACCGGTGGAGGTCATGGCCGTCATGACCGAGATCGGCCGCGCGCTCGCACCCGAGCCCGTGCTCGACTGCGTCTACCTGCCCGGCCGGCTCGTCGCCGAGGTCGGCACCGACGCGCAGCGCTCCGACATCCTGCCGCGACTGTCCGAGGGCACCGTGCTCCTCGCGTTCGCGCACGACGAGCCGGGCAGCCGCTGGCCGCACACCGAGGTGGCCACCACCGCGGCGCGCGACGGCGACTCCTGGACCGTCTCCGGTCGCAAGAATCCTGTGCTGCACGGTGATTGCGCCGACACCTTCATCGTCTCCGCGAAGCTCCCGGAGGGTGGCGTCGGACTGTTCGTCGTCGACGCATCGGCCGACGGTCTGGTCCGCACGCCGTACCGCACCCACGACGAGCGTCGCGGTGCGCAACTCGTGCTCGACGATGTTGCGGCGACCCCGCTCGGTGAGGCGGCCGACGCGTCCGCCGCCATCACCGCGGCGCAGGTGCACGCGCAGGCGGCACTGTGCGCCGAGGCGGTCGGTGCCCTCGACTCCTCGGTGCAGCTGACCACGAGCTACCTCAAGCAGCGCAAGCAGTTCGGTGTGCCGCTGTCGATGTTCCAGGCGCTCACCCACCGTGCGGCCGACATGTACGTGCTGTACGAGCTGGCGTCGAGCATGAGCCTGTACGCGACCATGGCCCTCGCCGACGGCATCGTCGACCCGACCATCGCCTCGCGCGCCAAGCTGCAGGTCGGCCGGTCCGCTCGGAAGATCGGCCAGGAGTCCGTGCAGATGCACGGCGGCATCGGTGTCACGGCCGAGCACTCCATCGGCCACTACCTGAGCCGCCTGACCGCGATCGAGCACACCCTCGGCACCATGGACGATCACCTGCGGGTGCTCGCCGGCGGTGTGAAGGACTACGAGCTCGTGGAGATCGCCGGAATGTGACCGATCGGGCTCACTCCCGGGGCAGCAGTGTCCCCAGCGGACCGAGATCGATGTTGAGATCCTCGGGGGTGAGCCCGAAATGGTCGCGCAGTTCGCCCATGCGCTGCTCGAGCAGCATCAGTGTCGTGCCGAGCCGTTCGATCTGCTCGTCGCTGAGATCCCCTGCATCCATGCGGTGCAGGGCCTGACGCTCCATCAGCTGCCGGAGCAGTTCGACGAGCGTGAGCACCAGCGTCACCAGACCCCGCTCCACGGATTCGGGATCGGCGTCGATACGCGACGGGAAGTTCACCGGCTCGCTCACGAACCCTCCCGGGCCCCACGGGGAACGGGGACGTCGACCCCGGGCAGCGACAGGGTACTGATCGACGAGATCAACGCGCGTAACGAGATCCGCACCAGATCGATCTCCGCGATCGACAGTGTGATGTCGCCGGTGATGACCACGCCGCCCGACAGCACCCGATCCAGCAGATCGATCAGAGCGATCCGCCGTTCCTCGTCCACCGATCCGTCGGCGTATCTCACGGCGAGATCCGTTCTGCTCCAGCGAACGAGTAGGGCGGCCACGGGCCGCTCGTCTCGAGCCTGATCCCCGGATTCAGGGACCCGAGTTCCTCCACCTCGGAATAGAATTCGTCCGCCCTGTCGTCGTCGACGAGATATGTCCCGTTGAGCAGCATCCACTCCTGGCTGCCGCTCAGTGCCGGATCGGTCGGCGCGCTCCGGCGACCCGCGGCCGACACACGCAGCAACCGATCGTGGATATCGGCGGCGCGTTCGGCCGCATCGCGTTCGATGCTCTCCTGCGTCGCCAGTTGCGCGCGGCGACGCAGCAGATAGGCCGTGCCCCTGCCGGAACCCGCACCCTCCGCATGCGCTTCCGCGGCGGCCGCGGTCAGCGCCTTGCGATCGGCGAACGCCTTGACCCCCCATTCGGTACGACCGGTCACGAGGGCGAGCGCAGACGCGAACTGCTCCCGGTGCTCGGTGAGCAGGGCCCGGACCCGTTCGTCGTCGAGGCAGACGGTCGCGAGTCGAAGGGGTACCACGGAGACGTGCCGTGCCAATCCGGCGACGACCGAATCATGGGCGCGGGCCACTCTTTCCAGCCAGTCCAGGTCCTCGAGATTGCGAGCCAGTGCGGCCTCGCCGAAATCGTCCAGGGGCACCGTTCCGACGACGGCGGTCAGTCCGCCCTCCTGCACCGTGCGGACCTGCTCGCCGGCGACGCCGGAGGCGCCCTCGGTCTCGTGGCCGACGAGCGTCCCGTCGGTCACGGCGTACATCCAGGTCCCGGTCGTGTCAGTCACGGTTCTCCTCGTCCACGATCTCCGCCGGTTCCGACTCCAGTTCCTCCGCTCGGGCCTCGAGTGCGGCCAACCGTTCGCGAAGCTGCCGGTTCTCCAATTCGAGTTCCACCCGGCTCGAATCGACCTCGGGTGAGCGAGCCTTGCTCGTCAACCACGGATCGCTCTCCCACCAGTCGATCCCGACGGCCTTGGCCGTCTCGAGCGATGCGATGACGAGGCGGAGCTTGATCGTGAGCAGTTCGATGTCGAGCAGATTCACCTGGATGTCGCCGGCGATGACCAACCCCTTGTCCAGGACACGTTCGAGGATGTCGCCGAGATTGGTCGACCGTCCTCCACCCCCGTAGGGCTGCGGCGACGACATGCCGCCTCCCCCACCGACCACCGTCATGACCCGGTCCTTGCGCCGATGTCGCTGCTGCCGCGTCCGTAACGCCGGGTCCGCCGGTACGCGAGCAGATCACCGTCCAGATCGACCTCCACCTCGTAGAGCGCGAGCATGTCGGCCGACGACGGAATCCGCCTGTCTTCCACGACCTCCACCTCGACGACCCATCCGTCCTCGGTGGGTTCGACGGAGGTGACCCCCTGAGCTTCCTTCGAGGTCAGTTCCTTCAGATGTGTGAGGGCCGCCGATGCGGCCTCGGCCGCCGAGATCGCGGGCGGGCCGGTGTCCTGCGCCACGGGATCACTCCTTTCCCCCGGCGGGGCCGGAGCCGCCCCGGGAGATCATGCGGTTCAGCACGGCCTGCTGCGCCTCGTCCTTCTCCTCGGGGGTCAGCTCACCCGCCTCCGCCGCCTCCTCGATCTGCTCGAGTTCGCGCCGCACGTTGGCGGGATCGTGCAGTTGCTGTTCGACCTGCTCCTGGATGATCTCTCCGAGCCACATCACTCCCCTGACGGGAGCGAGGGGCAGCGTGAGCAGGGAGGTCAGCAGACCCATCGTCAACCTCCTTCGCCGGGGTCGGATTTCGCCACGAAGTCGTAGGCCGCCATCGGGCCGAGCAACGAGATCTCGACCCGGTCCTCCCATTCCCGACCCAGTTCCTGCAGGGCCTGTTCGAGTTCGTCCTGCCGCTCGAGTTCGACGAGGACGGCGATGTGCACGGCATCCTGCTCGTGCGTGGGTTGCCGCTCGTTGACCATCGGGTCGAGCGACGACAGGGCCTCGACCGTGCGGCGCGTGTCCTCGTTCCGTTTGGCCTCGATCGCCGCGTTGATGATTTCCCCGAGCGCCATTCGCGCCTCGCGGGTCGCGTCCTCGGACTGCCCACGGATCTGCTCCCGCAACTGCGCCGCCTCGGAGTTCTCCTCGAGGATCTCCTGCAGGATCGCCCTCTCGTCGTACCGTCCCTTCACGACGAACTGTGCGAGACCGTCGAGTTGGTCGAGGGCCGAGGCGAGTTCGTCCTCGTTCCCCTCGAGCAATTCCGCGGCCACCGCGTCCCGGTCGGTGAGGACGGCACCGAATCTCAGCGGGAGCACGGGGGCGACCGTCACGGTCCCGTCGAGCAACGCGGCGTGCGCCTCGAGATCGTCCGGTGTGCCGAGAGCGCGATCGGTCGGGATCTCGCTCACCAGTGCAGCGATGCGACCGGACTTGACCACCGACACCTCGGCCGGCGGATTGCCCACCCCTTCCGCATGCTCCTCCGGTTCCACATCCGACGGGACGATGCCGTAGACGTAGACCGCAGTGGTCGTGGCGGTTTCGTCGCTGTCGCCCTGCTCGGGTCGTTCGGTCTGTTCGGTGGACATCAGTCCTCACCCCTGCGTGATCGTCGAGCGGGCTGCCGCTGCTCCTGGACGTCCCCGAGGAACTCGCTGACTTTCTCCCC
Organism: Rhodococcus sp. GQ147; assembly: GCF_059759155.1. Classification (NCBI taxonomy): domain Bacteria; kingdom Bacillati; phylum Actinomycetota; class Actinomycetes; order Mycobacteriales; family Nocardiaceae; genus Rhodococcus; species Rhodococcus sp. GQ147. The sequence goes on along the minus strand of NZ_JCAXDU010000005.1, from coordinate 187,471 downwards.
CGCAGCCTCGAGCGCGCCCTTCGTCTTGTGCTTGGAACCGCCGGAGGTGATGTCGCCGACGAGATCCGGAAGGCCCTTCGGCTCGTTGTCGGAGATCTCGAGCCGGTTCACCGCTTCCGCGAAACGCAGATAGGTGTCGACACTGGCCACGACGACGCGGGCGTCGATGGTGAGCAGTTCGATACCGACGAGCGAGACACGCACGAACGCGTCGATGACGAGGCCTTTGTCGAGGATGGTGTCGATGACGTCGGCGAGGCCGGACGAGTTGGGACGGGCCATACCGCCCCCGCCGCCTCCACCGCCGCCCCCTGCAGGTTGGATGGTCATGACCGGGATCCTCTCGAGCGGGACGAGCGCGTACCGGTGCTCTTCGTCGCCCGGGTCCGCTTGGCGGGCGCACGTTTCCGAGGCGGTTCGGGCTCTTCCTCTTCGTCGTCGGGTTCTTCGTCGGAGGACTCGTCCTCCTCGGGATACTCGTCCTCGAGATCCTCCTCGTCCTCGGCCGACTCCTCGTCGCCTTCGTCCTCGGACGGCTCACTCTCCTCGAAATCCTCGTCCTCGTCGCGGATCTCGTCCTCGTCACCGGAGGCGTCGGTCTCCCACTCCTCGTCGTTCTCGCCGGTGTCCTCCTGCTCCTGCTCCTCTTCCTCCCGGCGCGCGGTCTCGTCGTCCTTGACGACCTCGCTGTCGCGGATCTCGCCGTGCCAGCCGACGACGTCGTCGGGATGCAACACGGCTTCGGTCATGACGTGGCGCCGGAAGTGCTTCAGTTCCAGGCGTGACCGGCGACCCACCGCCCGCCACAGATTCGCGGTGCGCTCGAACAGGCCCCGGGGGTGGTACTCGAGCACCAGGAGTATCCGGGTGAGATCCGGTGTGAGTTCATGGAAGGTCACCGCGCCGTCGATGTAACCTTTTCCTCCCTTGGAACGCCACACGATCCGTTCGAACGGCACCTGTTCGAGGATCGTGGACTCCCAGTTCCGACGCGACCAGAAAACCTTGCCCGTCCAATGGAGTTTCTCGTCCTGGACCTGCTCGACCTGTTCGACCTTCTTCATGAACTTCGGCCAGTCGGCGAATTGCGTCCACAGGTCGTAGGCCAGATCGACCGGCACCCCCACGTCGATGCTCTCGACGATGTTGGTGAGCTTGATCTTCTTGTTGCCGCCGCCGCCCCCCTGGCCCCCGCCGGTGACGGCCTCCTTGACGTCCTCGAACTTGTCCTTCGCGGTGTTCTTCAGATTCTCGAACCCCGAGCTCGCCGCCGCCTTCAGCGGCGACTCGCCCTGAGCGAGCTTGTCGACGCCGGTGAGCGCACTGGCCAGATTTCCGCCTTTGCCCTCGGAGTAATCCTGTAATCGTCCCGCCGTGCCGGTGACCCTGTCCGACAGGCTCGACAACGCATTCTGCGCGACGGTTCCTGCGAGGCCCTGCAACGACTGCTGCAGACCGCCGGTCAGTCCGCCCGTGGCCTTCCCTGCCGTGTCCGAGGCGGTGCGGCCCGCCTTACCGGCGGTATCGGTCGCGGTCTTCCCGGCCTTGCCCACCGCGTCGGCGACTCCGCCCGATACATCGCTCAACCTGGCCATCGCTCTCACCGCTTCGTTCGACGTACGGGCGCACGACCGGAGGAGGAGGACGACGCAGTGCTACGCGCTGCGCGCTTGCGCGGCTTCGGAGGTGCCTCCTCCGAGTCGTCCGGATCTTCGCTGTCGGCCGTCTTCTTGCTGCGGGACGTCCGCGGACGGGATGTGGCGCGGGCTGCACGGCGCCGCGGTGCGGGACGCTCGGGTTCCGGCTCCTCTTCGTCGCCCGAATTCTCCTCGCCCGAATCCTCCTCGCCCGAATCCTCTTCGTCGGAACCCTCTTCGTCCGTCTCGTCGTAATCCGGCTCCTCGTCCCGATTCCGGCTGCCGCGACGCCTGCTGCCGCGACTTTCCTCCTCGTCGCGTGATTCGTCGTATTCGTCCTCGTATTCGGCATCCTCGGGTTCCTCCGATCGCCCGCCACCGCTCGCACGGGACTGCAGACGTTCGTTGAGGGCGTCGATCCGGTTGCTGGCCGCGGTCACGGCAGCGGCACGAGCCGCATGCACGAGTTCTCCGCGAACGGATTCGGTGATCTTGCTGATCTCGGGAGACGAGCCGAGCATCGAGGCGCTGCGCTGCAGGAGTTCCTGCGGATTGCTGGGCAGTTTGCCGGTCATTCCGGCACCGGCGAGCATCATGGCCACCCGCATCTTCTTGGTACGGCCGAGGAAATATCCGATGCCCACACCGAGGGCGACTCGTGCTCCGGGTTTCATCACCGTTCTCCTTCGTATGCCGCGCGTCGTGTGGCGTGCTCGGAAGGGGCCGGGGAGGTCTCGGTACGGTACGCAGCCGATGCGCGTCTTTGTGTGATGCAAACCACAGTACGTCACTCGAGGCCTTGATTCGCGTGCTTCGTCGGCATGCGGATTCCGGAGTGAACGACGGGCTCGAAAAGTACCAATCAGTATGTTGTGCAACAGGATACGAGGCTTGCTACAGATCTCGACCGGCCGTCCGCGGGCATGCCAAAGAAAGGTTCTCGAGCCGGTAAGGATTCCGGAAACCGGAGGCTATCGCCGCAGATGCACCGGGGTGGCGATCCCTGTCGCCTGCAAAGCGAATGCTGCTTCCGGACCGATGATTTCGCCGACGAGTGCGAGGAAGCGGTCGACGAAGGCCGGCCCGTGGGCCCCCTCGGTGGCGTCGTCGGGATCCTGCGGATCGAGATGGTGCGCGAGTTCGTGCAACACCACCATCTCGCGGAACGCCCACGCGGTGTTCACCCGGTGCTCGGGAAGAGCGATCGTCGCGCAGTCGCGTTCGTAGTGTGCGGCCGCGTTGCCCGCACGGGCCCGCACGCGCACCGGCACGGCGGCGCGCTCCCACCGGGTGCGTACCCAGTCGAGGGCGAGCACGGCGTCGATGTAGTCCTGGACCGAGGCGATGGAGGCGAACCGTCTCTCCACCGGGAGCGTGACGTGGGAACCGGCTACCTCGACGGTCCGCAGACCGCGCTCGTCGGCGCGGTCGAGCATCTTCCGTACGATGGACTCCGCTTCGTACACAGCGGTTCTGCGGGTGTCGCGCACCTTGGTCACCGTTTCAGCCTCCTCGGAGCCGACGGCAGTTCGGGTGCCGTTCCCAGCCGGGCCGCGCGTCCGGCGCGGTCGCCCGCGCGCCGGGCATCGGCCGAGCGCGCCGACGGGGCCCGGTTTCCCCGCCAACTGCCCCGTGCCTGCGACGTACTGCGGTAGAAGTCCTGCAGTTCCAGACTCTTCCCACGCAACACCAACGCCGTACCGGGCGCGGATGTTTCCACCTCGCGTTCGATCTCCTGCTTCGCCTCGGCCAGCCGGGCGCCGATGCGGGCGGCAAACGCCGACTGGAAGTTCAGCCGGGCCGTCACCGCGGCAACGGGCTTGCGCACGCGTGTGCGCACACGGCGGCCACCGCGTTCCTCGACGACTGTGCGCACCGTGGTCTCGTTCCGGTAGGTGCCCTCGCGCAGATATGCGTCGGACGCCCGCACCATCTGCACGAGCAGGGAGGAGTACAGCGCCTCGCACACGTCGATGTCGTCGGCGAAGCCGTAGGCGTAGATGACGGTGGAGTTCGCGGTGATGTCGCACTGCACGTCGTTGGCCCCGGCGATCGCGATGAACAACTGGGCGTAGGTGCGCAGTCCCTTCTTGCCCGTCTCGCCGATGGTGATCAGTCGCTGCACGGGAGTCGCGCGGCGTTCCTTCGCCGCCGTGTGACTGCGCGCGACCGCCAGATCGATCGAGGAGGACGTCGCGAGCCGCTGCGCCGCGGCGAGGAAGGCGTCGGCCTCGTGAGGGTTGTCGGTGGACTCCGCCTGGCGGAGCAACCCGCCGATACGACTCAACATCTTGTCCGAACTCACCCAGCGAGCGTAGAGCTTGGCACCGACTCCGCCCACGAGACCGGGAACACGCACGAAGTTCCTGCGAAACCACCCGCGACCCACCAAGATCGTGCAGATGGACACTGCGGTCGATTTCGTCACCGATATCAACGACACGTTCTGGTATGCGGTGATCGCACTGCTCATCGGTTCGGGCCTGTACTACACGATCCGGTCCCGGTTCATCCAGATCCGGCTCCTGCCCGACATGCTGCGTTCCATCGTGGAGAAACCCGAGAGACAACCCAACGGAGAACCCGGCCTGTCCGCCTTCCGGGCCTTCTCCGTCTCGGCGGCCTCTCGCGTGGGAACGGGCAACGTCGCCGGTGTCGCGATCGCGATCAGCCTCGGTGGTCCCGGCGCGGTGTTCTGGATGTGGGCGATGGCTCTGGTCGGTGCAGCGACCGCTTTCCTCGAGTCCACGCTCGCCCAGCTGTACAAGGTGCGCGACGAGGACGGCAGCTTCCGCGGTGGCCCCGCCTACTACATGCAGTACGGGCTGCGGAAACGCTGGATGGGCATGATCTTCGCGGTCATCATCACGATCACCTACGGATTCGTGTTCAACGCGGTGCAGACCAACTCGATCGTCGACGCCGTCTCGATTTCCGTCGGCGAGAAGACCATGGCACTCCAGGTGATCGTGGGGCTGGCCGTCGCCCTCATCGTCGGCGCGGTGATCTTCGGCGGAATCCGCCGCATCTCCGGCGTCTCCCAGATCGTCGTGCCGGTCCTGGCGTTCGTCTACCTGGTCATCGGCATCATCGTCGTGGTCCTCAACATCGGCGAGGTTCCGACCGTCTTCCGCCTCATCGTCGAGAACGCCTTCGGTCTCGAGGAGGTCATCGGTGGTGGCTTCGGCGCTGCCTTCATGAACGGCATCCGCCGAGGTCTCTTCTCGAACGAGGCCGGCATGGGCTCGGCGCCCAACGCCGGCGCCGCCGCCGCGGTTTCCCACCCGGTCAAGCAGGGCCTGGTCCAGAGCCTCGGCGTCTACTTCGACACCCTGCTGGTCTGCTCGATCACGGCTTTCATCATCCTGCTGTCGGAACCCGAATTCGGCAGCGGTCTCGAGGGCGCCGCTCTGACGCAGAACGCGCTCGCGCTGCAACTCGGTGACTGGACGGTGCACTTCCTCGCCGTGCTGATCTTCTTCCTCGCGTTCACCTCGGTGATCGGCAACTACTACTACAGCGAATCCAACATGGAGTTCCTCACCGGATCGCGCCGCATTCTGCCCTACCTGCGCTCGGCGGTCGTGCTGTGCGTCTTCCTCGGGGCCATCGGCTCGCTGCCGCTGGTGTGGGCGCTGGCCGACCTCGCCATGGGAATCATGGCCACCGTCAACCTCATCGCCCTGATCCCGCTGTCGGGTATCGCCTACGCGTTGTTCCATCACTACAGCGCGCAACGCAAGCAGGGTCGCGACCCCGTCTTCCGCGCCGGTGACGTCCCGGGCCTCCGCGGAATCCAGGTGTGGAACGACGACGACGTCACGCCGGTCGAGAGCCGATCGAGCGACGCACGGTAGATTCCCCTACCGCACGAGCGTGTACCGCTTCGGAAAGGATCTTCGAGATGGCGTCGGTGACCTTCGACAAGGCCACGTGCCTGTTCCCCGGCTCGAGTACGCCTGCGGTCGACGCGCTCGACCTCGAGATCGAGGACGGCGAGTTCCTCGTCCTGGTCGGACCGTCGGGCTGCGGCAAGTCGACCTCGCTGCGCATGCTCGCAGGTCTCGAGGAGGTGCACAGCGGACGCATCCTCATCGGCGACCAGGACGTCACCGGGCAGGATCCGAAGGAACGCGACATCGCGATGGTGTTCCAGAACTACGCCCTCTACCCGCACATGTCGGTCGCGGAGAACATGGGCTTCGCGCTGAAACTGGCCAAGACACCGAAGAACGAGATCCGCGAACGGGTCGTCGAGGTCGCGAAGATGCTCGACCTCGAGCAGTTCCTCGACCGCAAACCCAAGGCGCTGTCCGGCGGTCAGCGTCAGCGCGTCGCGATGGGGCGGGCCATCGTCCGCCAGCCGCAGGTCTTCCTCATGGACGAGCCGCTGTCGAACCTCGACGCCAAACTCCGCGTGCAGACCCGCACGCAGATCGCACAGCTGCAGCGCCGCCTCGGCACCACCACCGTCTACGTCACCCACGACCAGGTCGAGGCCATGACGATGGGCGACCGCGTCGCTGTGCTCGAGAAGGGCATCCTGCAGCAGTGCGCGTCGCCGCGCGTGCTCTACAACAAGCCCGCGAACGTCTTCGTCGCCGGTTTCATGGGCTCGCCCGCGATGAACCTGTTCCGCCTCCCGGTCTTCGACCGCGGCGCGATGATCGGCGACACCCACGTACCGGTGCCGCGCGACGTGGTCGGCCAGGTCACCGAGAAGGAGGTCGTGCTCGGGATCCGGCCCGAACACCTCGAGATCTCGAACGAGGGTCTGGCCATGGATGTCGACGTGGTCGAGGAGCTCGGCTCGGAGGCCTACGTCTACGGCCGGGCCGACGTCGGCGGGATCGGCCAGCAGATCGTCGCCCGCAGCGACTGGCGCAACCCTCCGCAGAAGGGCGACCGGCTGTACCTGCGCTTCGACCCCGAGCATGTGCACGTCTTCGGAACGTCCGACGGGAAGCGGATCGGCTGATCACCGCTCCGGGATCGGTCTGCGGAGTCGACACTCGACCGATTCAGGATGGGCGGAATGCCGACTTTTACCGGTGCTGCGTGCCACAGTAGTGGCCGGTGTCGGTGCAGCTGGGTCACCGACGTGTGTTCTACGACCTCGAAATGGGGAGTTGTTGATGGTTCTGAATACGAAGGCGATGCGGAGGGCTGCGATCGCCGCTACGGCCGCGACCGCGCTCGTTCTCGCGGGCTGCTCGTCGGACAACGGTGGCGACGACACCTCGACCGGCGGCGAGGATACCGCTGCTTCCGGTGAGGGCCGCGGCCCGATCACGATCGTCGAGGGGCAGGATCCCCTGAACGCGGCGCTCGAGAGCATCATCGCCGACTGGAACGCCGAGCATCCCGACGAGCAGGTGACGTTCAAGCCGCTGGCCAAGGAGGCCAACGACCAGTACGACGACATCGCCCAGCGGATGCAGGCCCGCAGCGACGAATACGACCTCATCGCCGTGGACGTCACCAACACGGCGGAGTTCGCCGCGAACGGCTGGCTGCTCCCCCTCGAGGACGACCTGGCGATCGACACCGAGGGCCTGTTGCCCGCGACCGTCGAGTCGGGTACCTACAACGGCACCCTGTACGCCGCCCCGAAGAACACCAACGGCGCGTTCCTCTACTACCGCACCGACCTCGTCGACGAGGCCCCCGCGACCTGGGACGACCTGAAGGCCGAGTGCCCGAAGGCCGAGGAGGCGGGTATCGCCTGCTACATCGGTCAGTTCAAGAACTACGAGGGCCTGACGGTCAACGTCACCGAGATCGTCAACGCCTTCGGTGGCTCCTTCGTCGCCGAGGACGGCCTGACCCCGGCCGTCGACGACAAGACGGCCGAGGGCCTGCAGTTCATCGTCGACAACTTCGAGGACGGCATCATCCCGGCCGCCGCGCAGACCTACACCGAGGGCGAGTCGCAGACCGCCTTCGGCAACGGCGAGGCACTGTTCCTGCGCACGTGGCCCGGCTTCTACACCGACGGTGAGACCTCATCGGTCGCCGGCAACTACGGCATCGCCGTCCTGCCCGGCGTCGACGGCCCCGGCGTCTCGACGCTCGGCGGTTACAACGTCGGCATCAGCGCGTTCTCGGATGCTCCCGCCACCGCGCGCGACTTCCTCGAGTTCATGCAGACCCGCCAGGCGCAGATGTACTACGCGGAAGCGGGCGGCGCCCCGGTTCTCGCCGAGGTCTACGACGACGCCTCGATCCTCGAGCAGTACCCCTACTTCTCGACGCTGAAGGAGGCCCTCGAGGCCGCCAAGCCGCGTCCGGCGTCGCCGTACTACTCGGCCGTGTCGAAGGCGATCGCCGACAACGCCTACGCTGCGATCCGTGGCGAGAAGACCGTCCAGCAGGCGCTGGACGACACCCGGGCCGGCATCGAGACCGCCGGCAACTGATGCTCTAGGAGCAGTACATGGCTGACCCGCAGGTCGACACTCCCGCGGATCCGCCACACGCCCCCGCGGTCGGGACCGTCCCCGGTCCCGACCGCGGACGTGTCGGCGGACGTCACCGCGTGCCCGCACCTCCCGTCACGGCGGTGAAGAAGCGGCGCAAGATCCCGGTGTGGATGTTCGTCGCCCCGTCGATGCTCGTCCTGGCCGTGATCATCCTGTACCCGCTCGGACGAGCGGTGTGGATGTCGCTGCACGGTGACTCGAAGCGACTCGACCCCGAGACGGGCCGATTCGTCACCGGGGGTTTCGTGGGGATCGAGAACTATACGCGCTGGATCACCCAGACCTGCAACACCGCCACCGGTTCGATTCCGTGCCCTCCGGGCACCCTCGGCTCCCAGTTCTGGCAGTCGATCTTCAACACCTTCTTCTTCACCGTCGTCACGGTCTCGCTCGAGACGGTGATCGGTTTCGCGATGGCGATCGTGATGGCCAAGTCGTTCCGGGGTCGCGGCCTGCTGCGCGCCTCGGTGCTGGTGCCGTGGGCGATCCCCACCGCCGTCACCGCCAAGCTGTGGTTCTTCATCTTCGCCAACGACGGTGCCGCCAACAAACTGCTCGGCACCGACTACCTGTGGACCGCCGATCCGTGGCCCGCGCGCTTCGCGATCATCGTCGCCGACGTGTGGAAGACGGCACCGTTCATGGCGCTGCTCATCCTCGCCGGCCTGCAGATGATCCCGCAGGACGTCTACGAGGCCGCGAAGGTCGACGGTGCGAACGCCTGGCAGCGGTTCAAGATGATCACGCTGCCGCTGGTCAAGCCCGCCCTCATGGTGGCGATCCTCTTCCGCACCATGGACGCGCTGCGCATGTACGACCTGCCCGCGATCATGATGGGGTCCAATCCGGCGACGTCCACGATCTCGGTGCTCGTCGTCGACCAGATGCGTCAGGGTTCGAACTCCGCGTCCGCCCTGTCGACGATCACCTTCCTGCTCATCTTCGCCGTCGCCTTCGTGCTGGTGCGGTTCCTCGGCGCCAACGCGGTGAGTACGCAGGAGAAGCAGCGTAAGGGGGAGGTCGTATGACCGTCACCACCGAGATTCCTCGGAGCCGGCCGGAGCCGGAGCCCACGCCGGTGCAGACCCGCAAGGTGCCGTTCAAGCGCAGGATGAGCACGGTCGGCACCTATCTGGGTGTCGCGCTGATCGTCATGTGGGGCCTGGCCCCCTGCTATTGGATGATCGTCACGGCCCTGCGCGACCCGTCGGAGACGTTCAGCACGACCCTGTGGCCGTCGAACCCGACACTGCAGAACTTCGCCGACGCGCTCGACCCCGACGCCAAGGTCAACTTCTCGCGGGCGCTGCTCAACAGCGTCATCATCGCCGGCGCCACCACGGCGGTCGCGCTGCTGCTCGGCGTGTTCACCGCCTACGCCCTGTCGCGCTTCGAGTTCCGCGGTAAGTACTTCGTCACCGGCATCATCCTCGGCGCGTCGATGTTTCCGGTCGTCGCGCTCGTGACGCCGCTGTTCCAGCTGTTCACCGACATCGGCTGGATCGGCAAGTACCAGGCGCTGATCATCCCGAACATCTCGTTCGTGCTGCCGCTGACCGTCTACACGCTCACCTCGTTCTTCTCCGAACTGCCGTGGGAGCTCGAGGAGGCCGCCCGCATGGACGGCGCGACGCGCGGGCAGGCGTTCCGCCTGGTCATGCTGCCGCTCGCGGCACCTGCGCTGTTCACCACGGCGATCCTCGCCTTCATCGCGACCGTCAACGAGTACCTGCTGATGTCGCAGCTGTCGAGCGAGAGCACGGCCCCGGTGACGGTGGCGATGGCACGGTTCACCGGCACCGACCCGTACGTCACCCCGTACGCGTCGATCATGGCCGGCGGCACGCTCGTCATGGTGCCGCTCGTGGTGATGGTGCTGCTCTTCCAGCGACGCATCATCTCGGGTCTGACCGCGGGTGGCGTCAAGTCGTGAGGAAGGTTCCGCGCCGGAACCGACTCGAGATGCTGCTCGGCCTGCTCACGGTGTTCACGGTGATGGCCGTGATCTCCGCGGTCGCCGAGCTGACGTCGCCGCCACCCGGCATCGTGCCGTCCCTCGTGCTGCTCGCATTCGTCGTGATGTGGGGGTTCGCGTTCCGCGCGTGGCGCCGATCGGGCTGACCCTGTCGTGACGATGGCCCCGCCGTGACGTGAGAAGGAGCACCGTACCGGTGTTCCGGAGGCGTCTCGTGGTCGTTTCCGTACCATACGGTGGGCGGGAGACCCTCCCGTCCGGATTTTCGGTACCGAGAAAGTGGAACGAGTGACGAGCCCGACAAGGTCGACATCCTCGCGCGCCGCCGCGGCCGCAGCGAAGAAGCGCAGGGGACGCATCGTTCGCTACGCCGTACTCGTCGCGTTCGTTCTCGCCGTGCTCGTCCCGCTCGGGATCTTCGCCACCGCCTACTACTCGGCGGAGGTGCCGACCCCGGCGGACATGAAGACGAACCAGCTCGCGCGGGTCTACGCATCCGACGACGCCACCGAGATCACCCGGGTGGTCCCGCCGGAGGGCAACCGTGTCGAGGTCGGGATCGCGCAGATCCCCGAGCACGTCCGCAACGCCGTGCTGTCGGCGGAGGACCGCAACTTCTACAGCAACCCGGGCTTCTCGATCACCGGTTTCGCACGCGCAGCCCGCGACAACGTCATGGGCAAGGACACCGCCGGCGGCGGTTCCACGATCACGCAGCAGTACGTCAAGAACGTGCTCGTCGGCTCCGATCGCACGCTCGAACGCAAGATGCGCGAACTCGTCATCTCCACCAAGATGGCGCGGCAGTGGTCGAAGGACGAGATCCTCGAGGCGTACCTCAACACCATCTACTTCGGTCGCGGCGCCTACGGCATCGGCGCGGCGTCCCAGGCGTACTTCGGCAAGCCCGTCGAGGAACTGTCGGTCTCCGAGGGCGCCGTCCTGGCCGGGGTGATCCAGACACCGTCGTCGCTCGACCCCGAGTACAACCTGCCTGCCATCGAGGAGCGCTGGAACTACGTGCTCGACGGCATGGTCGAGATGAAGGTCCTCGACCCGGCCGAGCGGCCGGACCAGGTGTTCCCCCCGACGGTGCCGTCGGACACCCTCGTGCTGGCCACCGAGGCGACCGGACCGGAAGGTCACATCCGTACCCAGGTGCTGCGTGAGCTGTCCGCGGCGGGGATCAGCGAACAGGCCCTCAACACCGAAGGTCTGCGCATCACTACCACCATCGACCTGAAGACCCAGCAGGCGGCGATCGACGCCGCTCGGTCCACGCTGTCCGGCGAACCCGGGGAACTGCGCACCGCCGTGGTCTCGATCGATCCCCGCTCCGGTGCCGTGCGCGCCTACTACGGCGGTGAGGACGGTGCCGGTTTCGACTTCGCACAGGCCCCCGTCCAGACGGGTTCGGCGTTCAAGGTGTTCGGCCTGCTCGCCGCCCTCGACGACGGGATCGGCCTCAACGCGCGTTTCGACAGCTCCCCGCTCACGGTGGGCAATATCCGCATCGGCAACGTCGAGGGTGAGTCGTGCGGACGTTGCACGATCGCCGAGGCGCTCAAGCGGTCGCTGAACACGAGCTTCTACCGGCTCATGATGTCCATGTCGAACGGCCCGCAGAAGATCGCCGACGCCGCGCATGCGGCGGGGATCCCGCTGACGATCCCCGGGGTCGAGGGGCAGACGCTGAGCGAGAACGGCGGTCCGCCGGAGGGCGGCATCGTCCTCGGCCAGTACCAGGCACGGGTCATCGACATGGCTTCCGCCTACGCGACGATCGCCGCGTCCGGTGTCTTCCACGAGCCGTACTTCGTGCAGAAGGTCGTCACGGCCGACGGTGTCGTGCTCCTCGATCGTCCGCCGTCACCCGGCGAGCAGCGCTTCGACGCCGCGGTCGCCGACAACGCAACCCAGGCCATGATGCCGATCGCCGCATACTCGCGCGGGCACGCGCTCGCCGGTGGCCGGCCGTCGGCGTCGAAGACCGGCACCACGCAGCTCGGCGACACCGGGTTGAACAAGGACGCCTGGATGGTCGGGTACACGCCGTCGCTGTCGACGGCCGTGTGGATGGGCACCCCCGACGCCGGGGCGATCACCAACAGCTGGGGCGGGTCGATCTACGGTTCCGGACTGCCGTCGGACATCTGGAAGAGAACGATGGACGGCGCCCTCGAAGGCACGCCAGTCGAGAGCTTCCCGTGGCCGGCGTCGATCGGTGGTCAGGCGGGTGTCCCGAAGGACGCCGGCATCGAGGCCACCACCGCTCCCCCGGCGCCGACCTTCCAGCTGCCCGACCTGTCGAACCTGCCGCCGATCACGATTCCCGCGCCCCCGGTCGATCTGCCTGTCCCCGTGCCTTCGCAGATCGAGGTGTTCCCCGGCGTGACGATCCAGATCCCCGGCTTGTAGATCCGCACTCCACCCATCGAGGGGAGGTCGTGTGCGTGTTCCCGTCCGGGAACGCACACAACCTCCCCTTCGTCGTCGAGGCGGTTCGGGTCTACGGCCCGGCCAGCACCGTCGGCAGCAGCGCGGCCGAACAGTCGACGACCTCGTCGACGCTCGGTGTGCCTTCGCGGAACCGGTCGATGGCCAGCGACTCCACGAACGCCCACCACGCCCGCAGCCGCATGCGGGTGACGGGGGTGTCATCGCAGCCCAGCGCCGCGACGACCCGCTCGACCATGGTGTCGCGCATCGAGTCGTGGATGTCGCGGATCTGAGGGTCGGAGCCGACGCCGCTGTGGAAGAACGTCTGGTAGTTGTCGCCGTGGCGGTCGATGAACGACACGAACGGGTGCAGCACCGCCCGGAGGGGATCCTGCTCGTCCGGATCGGGATCCGCCGCGCGGAGCAACCGGCGTGATGCGGCGCCGACGACGGCGACGTAGAAGTCCTGCTTCGTGGGGAAGTAGCGGAACAGCAGGCCGCGGGAGATGCCGGCGATCTCGGCGACGCGATCGATCGACAGGGCGTGGATCGGGCGCGTCGACAGCTCCTGCAGCCCGATCGCCACGAGTTGCCGGCGACGTTCCTCGGGTGGCAGGCGACGCCGTCCTTTGGACGCCTCTTGTCGCGGGGTGCTCACACCGATAGCCTAACTGAGCATCGCTCAGTTACGACCGCCCGACCGGGCAGATTCCCGGTCGAACTCGACGGAAGGCACCCGATGGATTTCGCACAGTCCGAGCGCAGTCGCGACTATCTCGAACGCCTCCGAGCGTTCATCGTCGCCGAGGTCACGCCCGTCGAACAGCGACTGCGGGCCGAGCGACGCACCCCGGGCGAGGGACGACGCGACATCGACGCCGCCGAGAGGTGGGCCGTCTCCCCCGAATTCCGCGAGCTGCAGCGCAAGGCCCGCGCCGAGGGCCTGTGGAACCTCTTCCTGCCCGACGCCGAACTCGGTGCCGGACTGTCGAACATCGAATACGCCCCGCTCGCCGAGGAGATGGGCCGCTCACAGTTCGCCTCCGCGGTGTTCAACTGCGACGCCCCCGACACCGGCAACATGGAGGTCCTCTACCACTACGGCAGCGAGGCGCAGAAGGAACAGTGGCTGCGCCCGCTCCTCGACGGTGAGATCCGTTCGGCCTTCTGTATGACCGAACCCGAGGTCGCGTCGTCGGACGCGACGAACATGGCCGCGACCGCCGTGGTCGAGGGCGACGAGATCGTGCTCAACGGCCGTAAGTGGTGGAGCACCGGCGTCGGCCATCCCGACTGCAAGGTGCTCATCTTCATGGGCCTGACCGATCCGGAAGCCCACAAGTACCAGCGACATTCGATGGTCCTCGTGCCCTTCGACACCCCCGGCGTGAAGGTCGAACGCATGCTCCCGACGATGGGCTTCTTCGACGAGCCCGGCGGCCACGGCGAGGTGTCGTTCACCGACGTGCGACTGCCGCTCGATGCCGTCATCGCCGGTCCCGGAAGAGGATTCGAGATCGCCCAGGGCCGGCTCGGTCCCGGCCGCATCCACCACTGCATGCGCCTCGTCGGGCTGGCCGAGCACACCCTCGAACTCGCGTGTCGCCGCGGCCTCGAGCGCACCGCCTTCGGCAAGCCGATCATCAACCTCGGTGGCAACCGCGAACGCATCGCCGACGCCCGTATCGCGATCAACCAACTGCGGCTGCTCGTCCTGCACGCGGCCTGGCTGCTCGACACGCAGGGACTCGCCGGAGCGCGCTCGGCGGTCTCGGAGATCAAGGTCGTCGCACCGCGCGTCACCCAGCAGATCGTCGACTTCGCCATCCAGATCCACGGTGGTGGCGGCCTTTCCGACGACTTCCCCCTCGCCGGTGCGTGGACGGCGGCGCGAGCACTGCGTCTCGCCGACGGACCCGACGAGGTGCACCAGGGGCTCGTCGCCCGGTTCGAACTCGGCAAGTACGCGTGAGAGGGAGATCTCGACGATGACCACACTTCCCGACAACGCCCGCACCGTTCGCGAGGAAGACGCCTTCGACGTCGACGCGGTCGCGGCCTGGCTCGCCGAGCACGCCGGCATCACCGGAGTGCCGGAGGTCCGCCAGTTCTCCGGCGGCGCATCCAACCTGACCTACCTGCTGCGCTATCCGGATCGCGATCTCGTGCTGCGCCGGCCGCCGGCCGGGGCGAAGCCGTCGTCCGGTCACGACATGGCACGCGAGTACCGCATCCAGTCGATGCTCGCACCGGTCTACCCCTACGTGCCCACCATGATCGGCCTGTGCACCGATCACAACGTGCTCGGCAGCGACTTCTACGTCATGGACCGCGTTCCCGGAACCATCCTGCGGACGAATCCGCCCACGCAACTCGACCTCTCCGAAGCGGATACCCGCACCCTGTGCCTGCGCATCGTCGATCTGCTCGTCGAACTGCACGGCATCGATCCGGAGTCCGCAGGACTGTCCGAACTGGGTCGCGGATCCGGTTACGTCGCACGGCAGGTCGCGGGCTGGACGTCGCGCTACGCCAAGGCCCGCACCGACAACGTCCCCGACTTCGCCCGTGTCACCGAGTGGTTGGCGGCTCGGCAGCCGCAGGACGTCGCGCAGACCGTGATCCACGGCGACTTCCGGCTCGACAACATCGTCCTCGACGAGAACGATCCGCTGAATCCGGTCGCGGTCCTCGACTGGGAGCTGGCCACCATCGGCGACCCCCTGATGGACCTCGGCTCGTCGCTCGCCTACTGGGTCCAGGCGGACGACGACGACATGCTGCTGCTGACGAAGCGACAGCCGTCCGATCTCCCCGGCATGCTCACTCGTCAGGAGATCGTCGAATACTATTCCGAGCGAACCGGACTGCCGGTGTACGGTTGGGGATTCTACGAGGTGTTCGGACTGTTCCGCCTCGCCGTGATCGCCCAGCAGATCTACTACCGCTATCACCACGGCCACACCTCCAATCCTGCCTTCAAGGACTTCTGGATCGTGGTCGGCTATCTCGAATCCCGTTGCAGTGCATTGATCGATCGATACGAGAAGGAGAGCCGATGAGCCGCCCGCAGCGACGGAACATCCTCATCACCGGTGCGAGTTCCGGCCTCGGTGCCGGAATGGCGCGTGAATTCGCCGCGCGAGGAAGGAATCTCGCGCTCGCCGCTCGGCGCGTCGAACGGCTCGAGGAGCTGCGGGACGAACTGCTCGCCGCGTACCCGGGCATCACCGTGAGCGTGCGCGCTCTCGATGTGAACAAGCACGACGACGTGTTCACCGTCTTCCGCGAGTTCGACGAGGAGCTCGGTGGTCTCGATCGGGTGATCGTCAACGCCGGCCTCGGCAAGGGACAACCGCTCGGTACCGGCTACTTCCGCGCGAACGCCCAGACGGCGAACACCAACTTCCTCGGTGCACTGGCGCAGAGCGAAGCGGCCCTCGAGCTCATGCGGCCCCGTGGGCGCGGGCACGTCGTCCTCATCTCGTCCATGAGCGCGGTGCGGGGCATGCCGCGCAACCTGACGACCTACGCCGCGTCGAAGGCCGCCGTCGCCTCGCTCGGTGAGGGGATGCGGGCCGACCTCGCCGACACCGACATCTCGGTGAGCACGATCTTCCCGGGATACATCCGGTCGGAGATCAACGAGAAGGTGAAGAAGGTCCCGTTCATCGTCGACACCGAAACAGGTTGTCGCGCACTGGCGGCTGCGATCGAGAAGGAACCGGCCAAGGCGTACGTGCCGGGCTGGCCGTGGATTCCGCTCGGCTACGCGATGAAGGTGCTGCCGCTGTCGGTGATCCGGAAGATGGCGTAGGCGGGTCCGGAACCCACAGCGGCAACGGCGAAGGCCGCATCCCACGTGAGGGATGCGGCCTTCGCCGGAAATACTGCCGGAGAACGACTTACGCGTCGGCTCCGATGATGAACGCCTCGAGCTGGGCACGAGCGGAATCGTCGGCCATCTGGACCGGCGGGGACTTCATCAGGTATGCCGAAGCCGGGAGGATCGGGCCGCCGATGCCGCGGTCCTTGGCGATCTTCGCCGCGCGGATGGCGTCGATGATGATGCCGGCCGAGTTCGGAGAGTCCCAGACCTCGAGCTTGTACTCGAGGTTCAGCGGGGCGTCACCGAAGGCGCGACCCTCGAGGCGGACGTATGCCCACTTGCGGTCGTCGAGCCACTGCACGTAGTCGGAGGGGCCGATGTGCACGTCGCGGTCGTGGACCTTGCCGGCGAGGGGGCCGTTGAGGTTCGACGTGACGGCCTGGGTCTTGGAGACCTTCTTCGACTCCAGACGCTCGCGCTCGAGCATGTTCTTGAAGTCCATGTTGCCGCCGACGTTGAGCTGGTACGTGCGGTCGAGCACGACACCGCGGTCCTCGAACAGCTTTGCCATCACGCGGTGGGTGATGGTGGCGCCGACCTGCGATTTGATGTCGTCGCCGACGATCGGGACACCGGCGTCGGTGAACTTCTGCGCCCACTCGGGGTCGGAGGCGATGAACACGGGGAGAGCGTTGACGAAGGCGACGCCCGCGTCGATGGCGCACTGCGCGTAGAACTTGTCGGCCTCTTCGGAACCCACGGGGAGGTAGGAGACGAGAACGTCGACCTGGGCGTCCTTGAGCGCCTGAACCACGTCGACGGGCTCGGTGTCGGACAGCTCGATGGTCTCGGCGTAGTACTTGCCGATGCCGTCGAGCGTGTGGCCGCGCTGCACGGGCACGCCGAGCGGCGGCACATCGGCGATCTTGATGGTGTTGTTCTCGCTCGCGAGGATCGCCTCGGACAGGTCGAAGCCGACCTTCTTGGCATCCACGTCGAACGCGGCGACGAACTGGACGTCGCGCACGTGGTAGGGACCGAATTCGACGTGCATCAGGCCGGGGACGGTGGTCTCGGCGTCCGCATCCTTGTAGTACTCGACGCCCTGGACCAGGGAAGAGGCACAGTTCCCCACGCCCACAATGGCCACGCGCACCGCGGTGCTGTTCTCACCCATGGTCGGGTTCTCCTTCTTTGTTGCGTGCTGCTGACGACTGCTCGGCGGCGATGAGTTCGTTGAGCCAGCGCACTTCGCGCTCGCTGGACTCGAGGCCGAGCTGATGGAGCTGACGGGTGTAACGATCGAGTGTGCCGCTGGCCCGTCCGATCGCATCGCGGAGCGCTTCTCTGCGCTCCTCGACCTGGCGGCGCCTGCCTTCGAGAATTCGCATCCGCGCTTCGGCGGGAGTGCGACCGAAGAAGGCGAGGTGCACGCCGAATCCGTCATCGGTGTAGTTCTGCGGTCCCGTGTCGGCGACCAGCTCGGTGAAGCGTTCTCGACCCTTCGGGGTGAGCTGATAGACGCGGCGGGCACGTCGTTTCACGGGACCGGGAATTCCCGGATCCTCTTCGATGAGGCCGTCCGCCTGCATTCTCCGCAGAGTCGGATAGAGCGACCCGTAGGAGAAGGCGCGGAAGGCTCCGAGGAGCCCGGTCAGACGCTTGCGCAGCTCGTAGCCGTGCATGGGCGATTCGAGGAGGAGCCCGAGTATCGCCAGTTCCAGCACGGGTCACCTCCTGTTTCCGTTCGAACCAACCGATTGATACGACACGGAACTATATCGCGCCGATATATACGACGATACGCCCCATACGGTTCGTGTCACGTCCGGTTGCGGGCGGGCACCCTTCTCCGGACCCGATCGGACATGCGTCGGTGCCAACTCGACCACCCGTCTTCGATGTCCGGTGGGCCACTCCCCGCCCCTTGCCGCATCGCCCGCACGTACTCTGGAAGCCGTGCGAATTCAGCGGCAGGTGGTGGACTACGCGTTGCAGCGGCGCTCGCTGCTCGCAGAGGTCTACTCGGGGCGACGCGGAGTCAGCGAGGTCTGCGACGCGAGCCCCTATCTGCTGCGGGCGGCGAAATTTCACGGCCGGGGCAGCGATGTGATGTGCCCCATCTGCCGTAAGGAGCAGTTGACTCTTGTCTCGTGGGTCTTCGGCGACAAACTCGGTCCGGTGTCCGGGTCGGCGCGCACCCCCGAAGAGTTGGTGCGTCTGGCCGCCAGCCAGGAGGAATTCTCGGTTCACGTGGTCGAGGTGTGCCGCACCTGCAGCTGGAATCACCTGGTGCAGTCGTACGTCCTGGGATCGCAACCAGCACCCAAGAGCCCGCGTCGCCGGTCGACGGGATCGAGCCGTCGTACCGCCAGCGAGTGAAGGGGTACCGGCAACGTGCCCGTACGCTTTCTCGTGGAGTTCGCTCCTGGGTCCGACCCGCACGACCTGATCGTCGCGTCGTCCGCTGCGCACATCGTCGATCGACTGCCGTCCGTCGGCATCGCCGATCGGCTCTTCGTGGAGCAGTGTCGAGGCCGCGGCGTGATGCGTCGCGAGAACAGTTGGAGATGAGTACGTGAGTTCCCCCGACAACGAACCCGAGGACAACAAGGCCGTCCCGCCCCAGCGCAGCGGTTCCGCCGGACCGCAACCCGGGCAGCAACGTCCCGGTCCTCCTGCCGGTGCCGGTCAGGGACAGCCGGGTCCGGGACAGCCCGCTCCGGGACAGCAGCGCCCTGCCCAGGGCCCGGTGCAGGGTCGTCCGTTGCCGCCGCAACCGCGCCCGCAGGGTCAGCCGGGAGCACAGGGCCAGCCGGGCCGACCGGGCGGACAGCCCGGTGGTCCCGCAGGTCAGCAACCGCCGCGCCCCGGCGGCCGGCCGCCGTACCCGCCCCAGGCTCCCGGTCCGGGGCAGCGTCCTCAAGCCCCCGGCCAGGGACAGCGCCCTCTGTCCCCCGGCCAGGGACAGCGTCCTCCGGCTCCCGGTCAGGGGCAGGGACCGGGCCCCCAGCAGGGCCGACCGGGACAGCCGTACCCACCGCGCGGACCGGTGCCCGCCCCGGGCGCCAACCAGCCGCGTAACCCCAACCAGTCGATGCCGCCGCGTCCCGGCACGTTGCCGCCCGGCGCGGTGCCTCCCGTCCAGCGCACGCCGCAGGCCGATCCGACCGTCGCCATGCGTCCCGGAGCGGACGCGGCAGGTGCGCAGCGTCCCGGAGCGGACGCGGCAGGTGCGCAGCGTCCCGGAGCGGACGCGGCAGGTGTACAGCGTCCCGGAGCGGATGCCCCGACGCAGCGGGTCTCCGCGGCGAGCGCTGCAGTCGGTGCGAGTGCTGCAAAGAGTGCGAGTGCTGCGGACGATGCACCCACGACGCGCGTTGCCGGTGGCCCGCCCGCAGGCGGACCTCCCACGGTTCCGCCCGGCGGCGGTTCGGGTGGGGGCGCCGGGGGTGGAAAGGGCGACGGCAAGAGCAACCGCTGGCGCACGATCCGCCGGATCGGTTACGGCGTGGTCGCCGCCGGCATCCTCGTCCCGATCCTCATGTTCATGCTGGCGTACATCGTCCAGGACGTGCCGCGCCCCGGTGAGCTGCAGACGAACCAGGCCGCGACCATCTTCAACTCCGACGGTCAGGGTGTCATCACGAAGGTGATCCCACCGGAGGGCAACCGCACCGAGGTCGAACTCGACGCGATCCCCGTGCACGTCCGCAACGCCGTGCTCGCCGCCGAGGACCGCGATTTCTACAGCAATCCCGGCTTCTCGGTCACCGGCTTCGCGCGTGCCGCCCGCGACAACGTGCTCGGCCGCGACAGCGCCGGTGGTGGTTCGACCATCACCCAGCAGTACGTGAAGGTCGCCGTCGTCGGTTCCGAGCGGACGTTGACGCGAAAGCTCAAGGAGCTGGTGCTGTCGACGAAGATGGCGAACCAGTGGGCCAAGGACGACATCCTCGCGGCCTACCTCAACACCATCTACTTCGGTCGCGGTGCCTACGGCATCGCAGCGGCGTCGAACGCGTACTTCGGCAAGCCCGTCGGTGAGCTCACCGTCGAGGAGGGCGCCGTGCTCGCGTCGTCGATCCAGTTGCCGTCGCTGCTCGATCCCGAGCAGAACCCCGAGGGTGCGGAGGCGCGCTGGAACTACGTGCTCGACGGCATGGTCGCCGCCGGCACGCTCGATGCCGCCGAACGGTCGGGTATGAAGTACCCGGCCTACGTGCCGATCGCTGAGCTCGACAACGGCGACCAGTCGTCCGGCCCCGAAGGTCTGATCAAGAACCAGGTGCTCGCCGAGTTGTCCCGCGAGGGCATCGACGAGAACCTCCTCAATACGGCCGGTCTCCAGATCACCACGACGATCGACCCCCAGGCCCAGCAGTCGGCGGTCGAGGCGGCGCAGAGCAATCTCGAGGGCGAACCCGAGGAGTTGCGTACCGCGGTGGTGTCGGTCGATCCCCGGTCCGGGGCGATCCGCGCCTACTACGGCGGGGAGAGCGGTGTCGGTTACGACTTCGCCCAGTCCGGTCTGCAGACGGGGTCGTCGTTCAAGGTGTTCGGCCTGGCCGCCAACCTCGACCAGGGCGTGCCGTTGTCGCAGACCTACGACAGCGGTCCGCTGACGGTCAACGGCATCAAGATCGGCAACGTCGAGGGCGAGTCGTGCGGGCAGTGCACCATCGCCGAAGCGCTCAAGCGGTCGCTGAACACGAGCTTCTACCGGATGATGCTCGAGATGGACAACGGCCCGCAGGCCATCGCCGACATGGCGCACAAGCTGGGTGTCGCGAAGGAACTGCCGGGCATCGGTGAGACGCTCACCGAGCCGGAGGGCGTCGGCCCCAACTACGGCATCGTGCTGGGCCAGTACCAGTCGCGCGTGCTCGACATGGCCTCGGCGTACGCCACGCTCGCGGCGTCCGGCCGTCATCACGAGCCGTACTTCGTGCAGAAGGTCGTGACGTCCGACGGCGAGGTGCTCCTCGACCGTGGCACCCCTGCCGGTGAGCAGGTCGTCGACGCGGCGGTGGCCGACAACACCACTTCCGCGATGACCCCGATCGCCGCGTACTCGAACGGCCACGCCCTGGCCGGCGGCCGTCCGTCCGCGTCGAAGACCGGTACCGCTCAGCTCGGCGACACCGGCTCCAACAAGGACGCGTGGATGGTCGGTTACACCCCGTCGCTGTCGACCGCGGTGTGGGTCGGCACCGAGGAGGGCCTGCCCCTCGAGAACAGCTGGGGCGGCATGATCTACGGCTCGGGTATCCCGTCGGACATCTGGAAGGACACGATGGACGGCGCTCTCGAAGGCACCGAGGTCGAGTCGTTCCCGAAGCCGGAACCGATCGCCGGTGTCTCCGGCGTGCCGGCGTGGACCGCGTCGACGACAGCTCCGGCCACCCGTGAGCAGACCACCACCTCGCGTGTCGTGCCGAGTCTTCCCGAGGTTCCGGAGATCACCACGCAGAACGTGGAGATCTTCCCCGGCGTCACCATCCCCGTTCCGGGTGTCGCCCCACAGACGACCACCCAGAACGCGCCCTCCCGTCCCGGTAACGGCGGTCAGGAGGAGGAGAGCGAGGATACCGGCGGCGGAACCGGCGGTGGTACCGGCGACGACTCCGACGAGGGTGGATCGCCTCCGCAGAACCGCATCCCGGGACTCGAGAGCCCCGCGATCCCGGGCGCGCAGGGAGGCGGATTCCAGGGCGCGCAGGGCGGTAGCCCCCAGGGCGCGTTCGAATACGCTCCGGCCGGGTAGCCTCGCCGCGTGAGCGACGACCGGGGATCCGACGCCCGGCCGGTGGTGTCCGCTGCACCACCGGCCGAGGATCGTCGTTCCCTGGACTGGCGCGACACCCCCGGGCGTACCGACCCGACGGTGTCGCGTCTGACCGCCGTCATCGGCGGTCCGGTGGGCCGGCACGCCATGCTCGGGCGCACCCGCTTCTTCACTCCCCTGCGGGCGATGTTGCTGCTCGCGGTCGTCTTCCTCGCCTTCGGCTGGTTCACGAAGGCGGCCTGCGTCCAGCAGGGACCCGTCGGTCCCGACGGCGCGCTCGGCCTGGACTGGAGCGGCAACCGGCAGTACGTGGCGATGTGTTATTCCGACATCGTTCCGCTCTACGGTGCCGAACGGCTCGCCGAGGGCGCCTTCCCGTACCGGACGTCGTGGGAGGAACCCGGCCCGGACGGGCAGATGCAGACCCGGTACATGGAGTATCCGGTGCTCGCGGGGCTCTACCAGTACGGCTCGATGCGCATCGCGAAGGCGTGGGACGCCACACCGTGGCTCCCCGATGCACTGCAGGTCGCGATCTACTTCGCCGTCGTCGCGGTCGGTCTCGCGCTCGCCTGGCTCGTCACGGTGTGGGCCACCGCGATGTCGGCGGGCCGCAGGATCTGGGACGCCGCGCTCGTCGCGGCGTCACCACTGGTCGTGGTGCACGCCTTCACGAACTTCGATGCCCTGGCCACGGCCTTCGCCGCGGGTGGTCTGCTGGCGTGGGCCCGCCGTCGACCGGTTCTCGCCGGCGTCCTGCTCGGCCTCGGTGCGGCGACGAAGTTGTATCCCTTGCTGTTGCTCGGTCCGCTGCTGGTGCTGTGCCTGCGGACCGGCCACCTGCGGTCGTTTGCCCGCACCGCGGGAGCGGCCGCCGCGGCGTGGCTAGTGGTGAACCTGCCGATCATGGTGCTGTACCCGAGCGGGTGGGCGGAGTTCTTCCGACTCAACTCCGATCGCGGAGCGGATCCGGATTCGATCTACAACGTGCTGCACTCGTTCGTGGGCTGGCCGGCCTGGTCGGCCTCGACCTTCAATGGGGTCTCGCTCGTGTTGTTCGCCACGGCCTGCGCCGCGATCGGGTGGATCGGGCTCACCGCGCCGCGCCGTCCCCGCCTCGCGCAGCTGTGTTTCCTTCTCGTCGCGGCCTTCCTGCTCACGAACAAGGTGTGGAGTCCGCAGTATTCGCTGTGGCTCGTGCCGCTCGCCGTGCTGGCCGTACCCCACCGGCGCGCACTGGTCGCCTGGATGACGATCGATGCGCTGGTGTGGGTTCCGCGCATGTACTACTATCTCGGTCCCGATCGGAAGGGGCTGCCGGAGCAGTGGTTCACCGCCACGGTCTTCCTGCGCGACGTCGCCGTCGTGGCTCTGTGCGCGGTTGTGCTGTGGCAGATCCGGCGTCCGGTGCGGGATCCCGTGCGGTACGGCTTCGTCGACGATCCCGTCGGTGGTGTGCTCGACCAGGCTCCCGACCGTCCGCCACGATGGCTGCCCGCCAGGTTGCGACCTGCTCACCATCGGGTCACAAGAGAAGAATCATCCGAACGAGGGATGTCGGAGACTTCGTCGGTCCCCTAGGCTCGGGAGCGAGCACGAGGGGGGACAATGGTGAGCGGCGGACGGGGATTCGGAGCGGGGACGGATGTCACCGCCTCACAGTTCACGACGTGTGAGTTGGCGTGGACGGTCGCGAGCGGCGACGCCACCGCGATCCCACGACTTCTGCGCGACCTGCATCCGCTCGTGATCGCCTACTTCCGGGCCCGTGCGAAAGCTGCCGGAGGTACCTTCGCCGACGCCGATCGTCTCGCCCTGGCCGCCTGCCGTGCGATTCTCGCCGGGCTCACCGCGCCGTCCGGAGCCGACCGGCCTTTCCTGCGGTTGGCCTACACGCTGGTCGCCGACGCGGCCGATGCCGAGTTCGCGAGCCCGCGGGCCTTCCCTCTGACCCGACTCCAGCAGGAGATCCTCATCCTGCGCACCATCGTGGGTCTCGACTCGTGGCAGACCGCGGTGGCGCTCGCCGTGGCGCCGGGACGGGTCGGTGTCGAGCAGCACGCGGCGCTGAGTTCCCTGCGCGCGGCCTGAACCGGGCGGACAGAGTCCACATCCACGGGTGCGAGATGAACAGCCGCCTCGCCGCTTCGGTCTTCGAGTCCGCTGTCAGCCAGGTGAGCAGAACTTCCTCTCACGGGCGCTGAGCAGAGGACGCACGAGGCCGCCGACACGCATTTCGTGGAACGAGGACGAACGGTGCTGAGCGCTCACGGCGAACCGCCTCTCGGCTGACGAAGAGTCTGGAGAACCGGTGCGAATGCGCCATCCCGAATCCTCGTCGCCGTCGGCGCCAAGACCTACGCCCGCGCGTGATCCCGTACGAAATCCGTGCAGTCATACATCGCTGAACTGCGGAAACGCAGATTCTTCCCGAGGGAACCGTAGATGACGGAAACAACCGTGGAGGCGGCCGATCCGACCTCCATCACCTCCCGGACCGAGTTCGGCCGGGCCCTGACCGCCCTGCGAACCCGAGCAGGACTGTCGATCCGCGATGTCGTCGACGCGTCCGGCGCATTACACGGTACGGTCGCCGGATGGTTCTCCGGACAGCACCTACCGACCCGCGCCAGCGAGCCGGCCTTCCGTACCGTGCGGTCGCCGGGCAGTGGCCGAGGGGGGTGATCCTCGTCGTCGTCCTCGGACTCCGGGCCGACTTTGCGGGCACGCCGCACGGGAACCGCAATTCGTACCGATCCTGGAGTCCGGGCCCGTCCTCGTCGGTCCCATGTCGGCGGCCGAACTCGAATCCGATCTCGCTCCCCGCGCGTCGTGGAGGACGGTCGAATGCTTTGCCGCTGTGGGACATCGTCGATCCCGGTGCGGCGGTGGAACTGCCGTCCCTGAGCCCACCCGTCGAGGATCGGTTCAGCGGTGCCGCGGCACTGTCGAAGACCGGATCGCTCGCTGCAGCAGGAACATCCGTCGGGTCCGTGCACCTGTGAGATGTCGCGGACCCTGCCGTCCCACGCGAACTGGCGCGGATCACCGGGCGGGCGGACGCGGTGTACTCGCTGCACTTCTCCCCCGGCGGGGATCGTCTCACGGCCGGCGTCGGCGACGGGGCGGCGTGGATCTGGGACGTCACCCGACCGGACTCCCACACCACCCACGCGGTGCTCACCGCCTACGGAAGCCGGGTCTACGACGCCACCTTCGCGCACGACGGAGCGGTGCTCGTCGGAGGTGGTCCCGACCGTTCCGTGCGACTGTGGCAACTCGACCCCGAGCCCGTCGTGGCGACACTGTGTTCCACCGTCGGCACTCCGGTGACCGAGGACGAATGGGAACGGCACCTGCCGGGTGTTCCCTTCCGGCCGCCGTGCGGCGACACGGCGTGAATCGGAATGGCCGGAAGATGTTCCGACCGAGACAGATTCATCCGATTGCAGGATACGCACAGGCCTCGCGGTGTGGGAACGTCCTGGTGGGGGATTCAACGCATCGATCATCGGAGGAAGCATGTCTCGTATTCGCAGGTCGGGTCTGCGCGCAGTTCTGACGGCGGTCACGGTGGCGGCGGTCGCATTCGGTGCGCCCGTTGCCGCTTCGGCCGCTCCCACCGGCAGCGCCGGCAGCAACGATCTGCCCGGCAGCGTGTCCGAACTGCCCGGCAGCGTGGTGGATCTGGGTGGACGGGCGATCGATCTGGGCAGTGCGATCCTGGGCAACGGATCATCGCTGCCGACGACCCAGCAGTGCAACCAGTCGCGGCAGTCGGGAGGGGAAGGTGTCACCGGCACCTACCACGAGTTGGGTCGCAGTGGTCCCACGTCGTTCCTGCTCGAATGGGAGACCTACGACGTTCCTGACCGGATCCAGGTGTTCTACGGGGGTTCCCAGATCTACGACACCGGCCGTATCGGTGACAGCATCAACGAAGGCACCGGATCGGCAGTGGTGAATGTGCCGGCAGGTAGCGCATCCTCGATTCTCGTCCGAGTGACCGGGGATCCCGGGACGGACTGGGACTACCTGGTCAACTGCCCGATCCTCTGACGGTCAGATCCGTAGGGCGGTGAACGGCGCGACCGGGATGTTGCGCACGACGAACCACATCGCCGTCAGGATCAGCACGAGGTGCGGGGGCCACCGGTATCGCGTCCACCGCGGCATCGGTGTGCCCCGCGCCCTGCTCCACGTCCACAGACCGAAGGACACGGTGAGCACGGCCAGCGCGACGAGACCGAGGGCGTTGTAGTGCAATGCTGCCGGCACGTCGAGATGGACGAGCGAATACAACATCCGCGACGAACCGCAGCCGGGACACAGGATTCCGAACAGTGAGTAGGTGGGGCACGGCGGAATGACCCCGCCCGGCGTGGTCGGGTCGGCCCACGCCACCGCGGCGCACACCGCGACCGCACCCACGGCGATCGCCATGGGGGCTGCGAGCGCGCGCCTCGTCCTCATCGCACCGTGCGCTCCTCGAGCCGGGCGCGTACCCCGGGCCACTCGTCGTCGGTGAGGGAGAACAGCGCGGTGGTCCGCCAGCTGCCGTCGCGGCGCCTGCGGTGCTTGCGGAGCAGGCCCTCCTCGGTGGCGCCGAGCCGGCGCAGGGCGTCGCGCGAACGGGTGTTGCGTTCGTCGGCGTGCCAGGTCACGCGCACGGCCCCGAGGTCGTCGAAGGCGCGCTGCAGCAGAAGCAGTTTCGACTCGCTGTTCACGTGGGTCCGCTGCACTCGGGTCGACAGCCAGGTGTAGCCGATCACCAGTGTGCGGTGGGCCGGTTCGAGGAGGTAGTAGGACGTCGACCCCAGCACCTCGCCGGTCGCCCTGTCGACGATTGCGTAGGGCAGCCGGGACGGATCGGCCACGGCCTCGCGCACGAACGTGCGCGCGTCGTCGAGGTCGCGGATCACAAGGTGTGCCCAGGCGAAGATCGTGTCGGGATCGTCGGCGGCCTTCAACAGACCTTCGACGTGCGCGTCGGCGAGGGGCTCGAGTCGGATACGAGGGCCCTCGAGGACGGGATGTTCCATCCAGTTGTCGTTCATTGCGCTCTCCCGGTCGTCGTCGGACGGCGAGCGTAGCCCGTCCGTTCCGTCTGCTGCCACGGAGTTCTGGGCGGGACGCGCAGGAAGACGAAGAACAGCACGACCAGCAGGACCGCGCGTCCCCACACTCCGATGTGGACGAGCGTGAGCGGCAGGGCCATGTCCGTTTCGCCGGCGGTCGCGGCGAACCACCGGAAGATGCCGATGCCGATGGCGAGATCGGCGAGCAGATAGGCGGCGACGAGACCCCATGGCACGCGCAGCAGAATCAACATCGGCAGCAGCCACAACGTGTACTGCGGTGAGTGCACCTTGTGGAAGAGCATGAACCCGCACAGCATCGCGGCCCCGGTACCGAGCCACGGATAGACGCCGTCGCGGAGGTATCGGCGCCATCCGAGCCACAGGGCGAGCGCGAACGACAGCGCGATCAGCGTCGGCGACAACTGGGCCACCAGCTCGTTGTACTGGGGGGTGTTCTCGTATTCCTGGTAGCCGCCCATCAGCGGCCGCAGACCCCAGTACCAGATGGAGTTGCTGGTCCCGTCCGCTTCCCGGTTCTGCTGGAAGGCGAACGACGCCCGCCAGCCCTCGTAGCCGAGGATCGCGAAGGGCAGGTTGATCGCGGCGACCGTCGCTGCCGCCGTGCCCGCGACGGCGAGGGCGCCGGGGACGTCCCGCTTCCGATCGGGTGAGCTTCCGCCGGTGAGAACATAGGCCATGAGCGGCAGAACGAAGATGCCCGGATAGAGCTTGAGGCAGAAGCCCACGCCCAGCAGCACTGCCGCGACCACTCCGCGAGTCCGCAGCGGCCAGCGTTCGATCGTCAGCACCGCGACGGCGGTGACGGTGACCGCCACGACCGGCAGGTCCCAGTTGAGGAAGGCGTAGAGCACGAGCGGCGGCGTGAGCGACCACAACAGCGCGGCCCATCCGGCCATCCGGGCGAGCAACCACGCGGTGACCAGCCCGAAGGGGGCGAGCAACAACGCCGACTGCAGGAGGAACTCCGCATCGGTGTGGGCACCGATGGCCCCGATCCACATGAGCACCCCGCTGAGCACGGGGTACTCGACGGTGCCCCCGGTCAGCGCTCCCGACGAGGTGATGCCCCCGTCGACGAAGGGGAAGACGTGGAGGTTGATGCCGCGGCCGATCCACAACTGCTGGATGTCGGAATAGCAGACGTCGGCGTCCTTGATGTCCTCGAACCGCAGCGTGCGGCCCTCGGCGTCGAAGGTGGGGCCGGCGCACCGGGCCTTGTTCAGGTAGCCGAACCACATCATCACCGCGCACGTCAGGACGGCGACGAGCGAGACGGTCCCGGAGCTCGTGCGCATGTTCTCACCCTAGGACAAATCCCCTGCCCGCGACGGTCGGCGATTTCGCTGGTCGCCGGGCCGTCGTGTACCCTTCATGGGTTGCTGACGCAACGACCCTCCTGTCACGGAACGTCCGTGACCGTTCACAGTCCATAGGAGGTGATGAGGTCTTATGCGTCATTACGAATTGATGATCATCCTGGACCCCAGCCTGGACGAGCGCACTGTCGCTCCCTCGCTGGAGACGTTCCTCAACGTCATTCGCCAGGAAGGCGGCAAGGTCGACAAGGTCGACGTGTGGGGTAAGCGCCGTCTCGCCTACGAGATCGCCAAGAACAGCGAAGGCATCTACGCGGTGATCGACATCAGCGCGACGCCTGCTGCCGTTGCAGAGCTGGATCGCCAGCTCGGCCTGAACGAGTCGGTGCTCCGCACCAAGGTTCTGCGCCACGGCAAGTGAGCCTGTCGGCGCCGGGCCGTAGGCTCTGGCGCATCAGGACTCCCCACACTGCAGGAGGAACCACATGGCAGGCGACACCGTCATCACCGTGGTCGGCAATCTGACCGCCGACCCCGAACTGCGTTTCACCCCCGCGGGTGCTGCGGTTGCGAACTTCACCGTTGCATCCACGCCCCGCGTGTTCGACCGTCAGTCCAACGAATGGAAGGACGGCGAGGCTCTGTTCCTGCGCTGCAACATCTGGCGTGAGGCAGCGGAGAACGTGGCCGAGAGCTTGACTCGCGGCTCGCGTGTGATCGTGCAGGGCCGGCTCAAGCAGCGCAGCTACGAGACGCGTGAAGGCGAGAAGCGCACTGTCGTGGAGCTCGAGGTCGACGAGATCGGCCCCTCGCTCCGTTACGCCACGGCCAAGGTCACCAAGGCCGGTCGCGGTGGCGGTGGCGGAGGCTTCGGTGGTTCCTCCGGTGGATCGGGCGGTGGCCGTCCCGCTCAGAACACGAACGTCGGCGGAGACGACCCGTGGGGCGACGCCCCGCAGTCGGGTTCCTTCGGTGGTTCCGGGGACGACGAGCCTCCGTTCTGATCCGACCTCGATCGGAACATCCAAAATTACGGAGAACGACCATGCCTAAGTCGCCCGCGCGCGAGAAGGTTTTGAAGAAGAAGGTCTGCACCTTCTGCAAGGAAAAGAACGTGCAGATCGATTACAAGGACACGACGCTGCTGCGCAAGTACGTCAGCGATCGCGGCAAGATCCGCGCTCGCCGCGTCACCGGCAACTGCGTGCAGCACCAGCGCGACGTCGCTGTTGCTGTCAAGAACTCTCGTGAGGTGGCTCTGCTCCCTTACGTCTCGACGACTCGCTGAGGAAAGGGAGGGACACGATGAAGCTCATCCTTACTGCTGACGTGGACAACCTCGGTGCGCCTGGCGACACCGTTGAGGTCAAGGACGGCTACGGCCGCAACTACCTGCTGCCCCGCGGCCTGGCGATCGTCGCCACCCGTGGTGCCCAGAAGCAGGTCGAGGGCATCCGCCGTGCCCAGGAGGCTCGCGCCGTGCGTGGCCTCGAGCACGCTCAGGAGCTCAAGGCCGCCATCGAGGGCCTCGAGGACGTTTCGCTGAGCGTCAAGACCTCGAGCGACTCGGGCAAGCTGTTCGGCTCGGTCACCGCTGCCGATGTCGCCGGTGCTCTCAAGGCTGCCGGTGGCCCGGTTGTCGACAAGCGCATCATCGAGCTGCCCAAGGCCCACATCAAGGCGACCGGCAAGCACCAGATCGTCGTGAAGCTGCACCCGGATGTCACCGCGAAGTTCACGCTGAACGTCGTGGCTGCCTGATTCCGGCTCCTCGAGGAGCCCCGCGCCTGGTCGGCGTGGGGCTCCTCGTCGTCTGTGCACAGCCTGTGGATAAACCGGGGGGTAAACCACACCGTTGTGACTCCTCGGAATGTCGTTCGGGGAACGAATGGGTGAACACGCCCGGCCCTCCGACACGCCGAAATTCTTCTTCTCCACACGTGTGAACAGACATTTTTCTGCTCCTACCTGCAGTTATGAGAGATGTGAGATGTGTTGTCCCCAGGTTGTGCACATCCGGTACACAAGGCTGTCCTCCTCTTTCCACAATTCATCCCCAACTGTGTGCACAACCCGAGTTGTGGAGGGTCATCCGGATCCCTAACGTCGGGCGCACGACTCCACACACAGGATGTCGGTAGGGGCGAGTAGAACCGGACACGAAACCCCGGGTACCGACACCGGGAGTGCGTGCAGGTATCCGCCGGAGCACAGCGCGCCGGACGGGGACATGTGGAGGAAGGCAGGCACTGCAGTGGCCGTCGTTGACGATCGTGGAAATCCCGAATATTCGGGACCTCCCGAGGAACCGAGTGGAGACTTCGGTCGACAGCCCCCTCAGGATCTCGTGGCCGAGCAGTCCGTGCTCGGTGGCATGCTGCTGAGCAAGGACGCCATCGCCGACGTCCTCGAAGTGCTGAGGCCCGGCGACTTCTACCGTCCGGCCCACCAAGCCGTGTACGACGCGATCCTCGATCTCTACAGCCGTGGCGAACCCGCCGACCCGGTCACCGTGTCGGCCGAGCTCGACCGGCGCGGCGAACTCAAGCGTCTCGGCGGAGCCGCCTATCTCGTCACGCTCACCCAGACCGTCCCCACCGCGGCCAATGCCGGCTACTACGCCGAGATCGTCGCCGAGAAGGCCGTCCTGCGTCGTCTCGTCGAGGCGGGCACGCGCATCGTCCAGTACGGCTACGCCGGCGCCGACGGCCAGGACGTCGCCGAGATCGTCGACCGCGCGCAGGCGGAGGTCTTCGAGGTCGCCGAACGACGCACCACCGAAGACTTCGTGCCGCTCGAAGAACTCCTGCAGCCCACGATGGACGAGATCGACTCCATCGCCAGCCGCGGCGGTATCTCCCTCGGCGTGCCCACCGGCTTCGCCGAACTCGACGAGCTCACCAACGGGCTGCATGCCGGCCAGATGATCATCGTCGCCGCCCGTCCCGGTGTGGGTAAGGCCCTCGCGCTCGACACTCCCCTGCCCACCCCCACCGGCTGGACCACGATGGGCGAGGTCGGTGTGGGCGACGAACTCCTCGGCGCCGACGGCCGCCCCGTCCGCGTCCTCGCCGCCACCGAGGTCATGCACGGCCGGCCGTGCTTCGACGTCGTGTTCTCCGACGGCACCGTGATCGTCGCCGACGAGCAGCACCAGTGGCGCACCGGCGACGGCGCGATCCGCACCACGGGCGAACTCGCCGCCACCGCCGACGCCGGGCACACCGTCGCGAACACCGAGGCACTGTCGTTCCCGGCAACCGAGCTGCCCGTCTCCCCCTTCACGCTCGGTGCGTGGCTCGGCGGCCCGTCGTCCGATCCCGAACTGCATATGCGTATCGACGGCGAAGGTGGTTTCACGAGCGCCCTCGTCGCGCTCGGCGCCCACATCCCCGCCGAATACCAGCGGGCATCCGAACCGCAGCGTCGCGAACTCCTCGCGGGTCTGCTCGACGCCGGTGGAGAGATCGACGACGACGGCACCATCCGGTTCGTCGGCTCGTCCGAGCGTCTGGCGCAGGGCGTCGCCGAACTCCTGTCGGGCCTCGGTTACGCGCCGGTGCTCGACGGCACCGAGATCTCCTTCACCACCGACGACGACGTCTTCGTCCTGCCCAGCAAGGCCGTGCGGCACAAGGAATGCCGCGCCACCATGCCGCGCGAGCGCCGCATCGTCGCCGTCCGCCCGGTTCCCTCGGTCCCGGTGCGGTGCGTCGAGGTCGACGGCGACCACATGTACCTCGCGGGTCGCGCGATGGTGCCCACACACAACTCCACGCTGAGCATGGACTTCATGCGGTCGTGCTCCATCAAGCACGGCATGGCGTCGGTCATCTTCTCGCTCGAGATGGGCAAGACCGAGATCGTCATGCGTCTGCTGTCCGCGGAGGCGAAGATCAAGCTCGGCGACATGCGATCCGGACGCATGACCGACGACGACTGGACGCGTCTCGCCCGCCGCATGAGCGAGATCAGCGAAGCGCCGTTGTTCATCGACGACTCACCGAACCTCACGATGATGGAGATCCGCGCAAAAGCGCGGCGGCTCAAGCAGAAACACGACATCCGTCTCATCGTCATCGACTACCTGCAGCTCATGTCGTCCGGCAAGAAGGTCGAGTCGCGTCAGCAGGAGGTCTCCGAATTCTCGCGTAGCCTCAAGCTTCTCGCGAAGGAACTCGAGGTTCCGGTCGTCGCGGTGTGTCAGCTCAACCGTGGTCCCGAGCAGCGCACCGACAAGCGGCCGCAGGTCTCCGACCTCCGTGAGTCGGGCTGCCTGCCGGCGTCCACGCGCATCATGCGCGCCGACACCGGCGCCGAAGTCACGCTCGGCGAGCTGCTCGAGTCGGGTGAACAGCCCCTCGTGTGGTCGCTCGACGAACGCATGCGGATGGTCGTCCGGCCGATGGTGAAGGTCTTCCCCAGCGGCCGTAAGGAAGTCTTCCGGTTGGAGCTGGCCTCGGGGCGTCGTGTCGAAGCCACCGCGAACCATCCCTTCCTCACCATCGACGGCTGGATGCCGTTGGGCGAGTTGGTCGCCGGTGAGCGTGTCGCAGTGCCGCGTGCGGTGCCCGCACCCCTCGACGTGATACCCGCATCCGACGACGAGGTGGCCGTTCTCGCGGACACTGCCGTGGCCGGCCGACTGATCCCCACCCGCGCGTTCTCGCTCCCCAAGGAGCAGGTCGCCGAGCTCGTCTGCCACATCTGGGAAGACAGCGGTGAGGTCGCATGGGACGCAGGCGCTGCCCGCGCCGTCGTCCGCTACCGGTCGGCGGAGCGTCGTCTGGCCGACGACCTCGCGCGCCTGCTCCTGCGCATCGGCGTGTTCGCGCGGATCACCGATGCCGTCGAGGGCTGGGACCTCACTGTCACCGGGGCGGAGAACCAGGCGGTCTTCCTCCACGACGTGGGCAAGCACGGAACCGCGGCGCAGTGGGTCCTGGCGCAGCTCGGACCGAAGCTCGTCAAGCACAGCCCCGACACCGTCACCCCCGAGATCGAAGCCGAGCTCGGCGAATTGCTCGCCGTCGAACAGCTCGCTCCGATCGGACCGGTCGCGTCCGCCACCCCGCGCACCACCGAGGGTGCACGCTCGCGGCTCGCCCGGGTCGCCGATGTCCTCGACACGGCCGACATCGACATGGTCGCCACCAACAACGTGTTCTGGGACGAGATCGTCTCCGTCACGAGTCTCGGCGAGCAGGACGTCTACGACGGAACGGTGCCCGGCACACACAATTTCGTCGCCGACGGCATCGCGGTGCACAACAGCCTCGAGCAGGACGCCGACATGGTCATCCTGCTGCACCGCCCCGACGCCTTCGAGCGCGACGACCCGCGTGGTGGCGAGGCCGACCTCATCGTCGGCAAGCACCGTAACGGCCCGACCGCGACCATCACCGTTGCCCACCAGCTGCACCTGTCGCGGTTCGTGGACATGGCGCGAGGCTGATACGAGTCGTCGCCCCGCCCGGCGGCGAGGCGACAGATCTCGTCCCGGTTCCGTGATATTCGTAGCGAAAGGCGGTCAGCAGCAGGAGGTTACGCCGGTTTTCGGCGTGGAGTTGTCGTCCTGCTGCTCGTCCGGGGCACCGGTCGTGCAGCATGTTCCGCCGCTGGCTTCCTGCGTGCCGTCGAGATGCTGCGGGCTCGACCCGAAGGTGGCCGAATCCGCCAGGACGGTGTACACCTCCCACTTCTCCCCTGCCGGACCCGTCACCCACGCCTTGTCTTGCGTGGCGTAGCAACAGGTCGTGCCCATCTCCTCGTCGGCGAACAGGCCCGCCTCGGTCAATCGGGCGATCTCGGTGTGCACCTTCTCGGACGAGTCGACCTCGACCCCGAGATGGTTGATCGTGCCGCCCTTGCCCGGGTTCTCGAACAGCACCAGCTTCAACGGCGGATCGGCGATCGCGAAGTTGGCGTAGCCCGGTTCGAGCTTGGCCGGTTCGGTGCCGAACAGTGTCGAGTAGAAGGCGACCGCTTCGGGCAGGTCGTCGACGTCGAGGGCGAACTGGATGCGTGACATGACTGCCTCCACCTGTGTGACATATATCGAATTACCGCCCACAGGATGCTCCTGTACTTCGACATATGTCAAGAAGGTGGTTAGGCTCGAATCATGCCGAAAGCGCTGCCCGTGATCGATGTCCGCGCCCCGATCTGCTGCGCGCCGGTATCGGCTGCGCCGATGCGCGACGACGCCGCCCTCGAGGTCGCGTTGCGGTTGAAGGCCCTGGCCGATCCGGTGCGCATCAAACTCGTGTCGATCCTGCTCACCGCCGACGAAGGTGCGGTGTGCACGTGCGATCTTGCCGCCGGTGTGGATCTGGCGGAATCCACGGTGAGTCATCACCTCGGACAACTACGCAAGGCGGGCATGGTCGAATCCGAGCGACGCGGGATGAACGTCTATCACCGTGCCCGCGCCGAGTCCCTCGAGGCGCTCAGGGTCGTCCTGGATCCGAACTGCTGCCGCTGACGGTCGCACACATATCCTCGAGGTGGAGAAGCGGCGAGGAAGGTAGTGATGACGTTCATCAAGATGTGCGGACTGCAGGACGAGGCGACGGTCGATCTCGCCGTCGAACTGGGCGTCGACGCGGTCGGTTTCGTTCTCGTGAAGAGCCCTCGTCGCATCTCCCCCGAGCGGGCCGCGACGCTCCGCACCCGTGTGCCGGCGGGAACACTCGCCGTCGGCGTCTATGTGAATGCGTCCCTCGACGAGATCATCGCGACGGCCCGGGCCGCGAATCTCGATCACGTCCAGGTGCACGACCTGCGGTCGCCCGACGACGTGCGCGTGCTGCACGACGCGGGATTCACGGTGATCCGCGCGATCAACACCGGAGGAGCCGAGGCGCTGTCGGAGGACTTCGGCGCCGACCTGTTGCTCGTCGACGGCGCAGTCGCCGGTGCAGGGAAGACATGGGACTGGCAGGACCGCAGTGCCTTGCCGTCCGGCCGGTGGGTCCTTGCGGGCGGGCTGAACCCCGACAACGTGGAGAGGGCACTTTCCACGTCCGGGGCGTGGGGTGTCGACGTCTCCAGCGGCATCGAGGCCGAACGCGGCGTCAAGGATCCGGGTCTCATGCGGGCGTTTGCGCAGGCGGTCCGGAGAAACGCCCCCGAGTGACCCGTCCGGGGGATCCGGCGGCGTCAGTGCGCGGCGTCGGCCTTCTTCCGCCGCGGGATCAGGTGCATGATCAGCACGACGATCGCACCCACGATCAGGCCCACCAGAGCGGATGTCACGGTCCCCGCGGTCCACGACAGCACGCCGCCGAATCCGCCGTGCACGAGCTCGCCGAACCAGTGCTCGAGGTCGTGCAGACGATCGGCAGGCCAATGGAATCCGGCCTCGCCGACATTGACGAGCAGGATGTGCCCACCGACCCACAGCATGGCGGCGATCCCGACCACGGTGAGAACGGTCATCAGCTTCGGCATCGCCTTCACGAGACCGCGACCGACGCGCTGAGCGAAAGTGGACTTCCGTTTCGCGAGCGCCAGGCCGACGTCGTCCATCTTCACGATCAGGGCGACCACGCCGTACACCAGGACGGTGATGAGGACGGCGACGACGATGAGGACGAGCAGGCGAGTCAGGAAGGGTTCGTCCTCGACCGATGCCAGCGAGATCACCATGATCTCGGCGGACAGGATCAGGTCGGTGCGGATCGCGCCGCCGATCATGGCCTTCTCGAACTCGGGACCTTTCTCCGCTGCGGTGGCTTCTTCTTCGTGGTGGCCGCCGGTGAGCGCTTCGTAGACCTTCTCGGCGCCCTCGTAGCAGAGGAACAGACCACCGGCGATGAGCAGATACGGCAGGGCCTGCGGGAGGAACTGACTCAGGATCATCGCGACCGGCAGGATGATCAGGAGCTTGTTGCGGATCGACCCGATCGCGATCTTGCGGATGATCGGCAGTTCGCGATCGGGGGTGAACCCGTGCACGTAGCGGGGGGTGACGGCCGTGTCGTCGACGACCACTCCCGCTGCCTTGACGCTCGCCCTGCCGGCTGCGGCGCCGATGTCGTCTATGGATGCCGCGGCTGCCTTCGCAAGTACCGCGACGTCGTCCAGAAGGGCGACGAGACCACCAGCCACGGGAACCTCCCACAGTTCGGCTGCACCGAGCCGATCGACCGACACGCGATTACGAGTCGTCTCAGAACGCTACCGGACCTGCGATGACGTGCAACGCGGTGTCCGGAGCATGTCGGGGACGACGTGCGTCCACACCGAGTGCCCTACATGGGCGCCCAGCGTGACAGACCTGTGGGTACCTGGTGGATGCGGTTACCGAACTCGATCATGTCGGCGATGTCAGTTCGGCGATCAACGCCTCGACCTTCGCCCGGATCTCGTCACGGATCGGACGCACGGCGTCGAGCCCTCGTCCGGCCGGGTCGTCGAGCACCCAGTCCCGGTAGGACGTACCGGGGAATACCGGGCAGGTGTCGCCGCACCCCATCGTGATCACGACGTCGGAGGTCTGCACGGCGTCGGCGGTGAGGATCTTCGGGTTCTCGCCGGAGATGTCGATTCCGACCTCGGCCATCGCCGCGACCGCAGCAGGGTTCACCTCCTCGGCGGGTGCGGACCCGGCGGAACGGACTGTGATGCGATCCCCTGCGAGGCGACTCAGGAACCCGGCGGCCATCTGGGACCGGCCGGCATTGTGCACGCACACGAACAACACGGACGGAACGGCGGTCACGACGCACCTCCGGCACGGGCGACGAAACGTGTGCGCAGGGCCAGAGCGACGTACACGAGTGCGACGAGGACGGGCACTTCGATGAGGGGGCCGACGACTCCCGCCAGTGCCTGCCCGGACGCGACCCCGAACGTGCCGATCGCGACGGCGATGGCGAGTTCGAAGTTGTTGCCCGCGGCGGTGAAGGCGAGTGTGGTGGTGCGTTCGTAGCCGAGTCCTACTGCAGCGCCGAAGAGATACCCGCTCCCCCACATGATCGCGAAGTACGCCAGCAGGGGCAGCGCGATGCGTACGACGTCGAGTGGTCGCGAGGTGATCTGTTCACCCTGCAGCGCGAACAGGACCACGATGGTGAACAGCAGTCCGTACAGCGCCCACGGTCCGATGCGCGGCAGGAAGGTCTGCTCGTACCAGCTGCGGCCCTTCGCCTTCTCGCCGAATCGACGAGTGAGGAAACCGGCGACGAGCGGGATCCCGAGGAAGATCAGCACGGACTTCGCGATCTCCCACGGGGAGACGTCGAGACCGGTCTGCTCGAGGCCGAGCCATCCGGGCAGCACCGACAGGTAGAACCAGCCGAGAGCGGCGAACATGATCACCTGGAAGACCGAGTTGATCGCGACCAGCACGGCTGCGGCTTCCCGGTCGCCGCACGCGAGGTCGTTCCAGATGATCACCATCGCGATGCAGCGCGCGAGGCCGACGATGATCAGACCGGTGCGGTATTCGGGCAGATCCGGCAACATCAGCCACGCGAGCGCGAACATCAGTGCGGGACCGACGATCCAGTTGAGGATCAGCGACGAGATCAACAGGGTGCGGTCGCCGGTGACCGTGTCGAGACGGTCGTAGCGCACCTTCGCCAGCACCGGGTACATCATGATCAGCAAGCCGAGGGCGATCGGCAGCGAGATCCCGTCGATCTCGATGAAACCCAGGGCTTCTCCGAGTCCGGGAATCATGCGGCCGAGCAGCAGGCCGACGACGATGGCGGTGCCGATCCACACGGGAAGGAAGCGGTCGAGTGTCGACATCCTGCCCATCACGGGAGTGTCCACCGCAGTTCGCTCACTCATGCGGGTACCTCGGTCGGCTCGATCCCGAGTACATCGGAGAGTTGCCGTAGTGCAGCCGGAACCACCCAGTAGTACACCCAGGTGCCGCGACGCTCGCACTCGAGCAGGGCTGCCTCGCGCAGAACTCTGAGGTGGTGCGAGATCGTCGGTTGGGACAGATCGAACGATCCCGAGATGTCGCATACGCACGCCTCACCGCCGGCATGGCTCGCGACGAGCGACAGCAACCGCAGACGCACCGGATCGCCGAGGGCCTTGAACATCCGGGCGAGGTCGACGGCGCGATCGCCCGTCAGGGGTTGGCGCACGAGCGGAGAGCAGCAGGCGTCGTCGCCCGCGAGATCTTGATTCGACACACGTCTATATTGACAGATGTCGAATCTACGGACGGATCCGGATGGTGAAGCTGCCCGGATCGGACACGGAACAATGGCGGCATGGCCAACTCGCCGTCCGGTGACTCGATGCTCGACCGCGTCGTCCGCATCCTCGAGTCGTTCGACGACACCCAACCCCGCCTGACGGTCGGGAGTCTCGCCCGCAGGTCCGGCATCCCGCAGGCCACGACCTACCGGCTCGTCGGCGAGCTGGTGCAACACGGTCTGCTCACCCGGGACGACGACGGCCGGGTACGGCTCGGTCTGCGCCTGTGGGAACTCGTCGCGCGCAGTGCACCCGCGCGCGATCTGCGGGAGTCGGCGCTGCCCTTTCTGCAGGACGTGCAGTCGGTGGTGCACCAGCACACCCAGCTCGCGGTCCTGCAGGACGACGAGGTCCTTGTCCTCGAACGGCTGTCGGCGTCCGATTCGGTGGTCAACCAGGCCTCGGTCGCGCGTCGGCTCCCCGTCCACGACACGTCGCTGGGCATGTCGATGCTCGCGTTCTCACCTGCGGAGGTGCAGGAAACCTATCGGCGACGACATCCCGAGGTGGAGAAGCGTTTCGCTGCGACGACGAGAGATTTCCGTCGCGCGCTCGCGGAGGTCCGCCGGCGGGGTTATGCGCGCTTCGACGGTGTGCTCGACGAGGGCACCACGGGCATCGCGGTGCCCGTCCTCGCGCGGTCGGGTCATGCCCTGGCGGCGCTCGGCGTGGTGGTGCCCACCGGTGCGTCCCGGCAACAGGCCGTCGTGCCCGTCCTCATGGCCGCTGCCCGCGGCATCGCGCGCGGAGTCGGCGAGCGTCCCCCCGGACTGACCAGGTCGTTTTCTCATTGAACGAGAAGTCGACGTGTGCGGTGGGAGAGGCGCACGACACTCGACGGGACGCGAATCGGATACGCGCAGCGAAGGACGAACACATGAACGCAACCCGCACGGTCGTCACCACTGAAGTCGGCATCGTCGGCGGCGGCCCGGCAGGTCTCATGCTCTCCCATCTCCTCGCGAAGGCGGGGATCGACAACATCGTCGTCGAGAAGCGTGATCACGAGACCATCCGGACCACCCACCGTGCGGGGATCCTCGAGCACGGCTCGGTGTCGCTGCTCACCGAGAGCGGAGTCGACACCCGTGTCCTGAACGAAGGGCACCGCCACGACGGCATCGATCTGCGCTTCGGAG
This sequence comes from Rhodococcus sp. GQ147, assembly GCF_059759155.1. Classification (NCBI taxonomy): domain Bacteria; kingdom Bacillati; phylum Actinomycetota; class Actinomycetes; order Mycobacteriales; family Nocardiaceae; genus Rhodococcus; species Rhodococcus sp. GQ147. The sequence continues at coordinate 147,540 of NZ_JCAXDU010000005.1, read as the reverse complement.
GTGAGAGCCACCGCATCGATTTCCGGGACCTCGTGGGTGAGTCGGTGTGGTTGTATCCGCAGAACGAGGTCTTCGTCGACCTGGCCGCCTCGCGCGTACGCGACGGTGGCGAGGTGCGCTACAGCGTCTGCGACACAGAGGTTCTCGACATCACCACCGACACACCGAAGATCCGGTTCACCGAATCCGACGGCACGCCGGTCGAGATCCGGTGCCGCATCCTCGTCGGAGCCGACGGATCACAGAGCATCTGCCGCAAGGCGATTCCCGGCGACGTCCGCACCGACCACTTCATCGAGTACCCCTTCGCATGGTTCGGGATCCTTACCGAGGCTCCACCGAGTGCACCCGAATTGATCTATGCGCGTTCTGATCACGGATTCGCCCTCATCAGTCAACGCAACGAGTCGGTGCAGCGGATGTACTTCCAGTGCGATCCGTCCGAGGACGCGTCGACGTGGAGCGAGGACCGGATCTGGGACGAGCTTCAGAGGCGTGTCGACGGCCCCGACGGTTTCGAACTGAAGCGCGGCCCCATCTTCGAACAGATGGTCCTGCCGTTCCGCTCGTACGTGTGCGAACCGATGCGGCACGGAAACCTCTTCCTGGCAGGCGATGCCGGCCACACCGTTCCGCCGACCGGTGCCAAGGGACTCAACCTCGCCCTGGCCGACGTCCGGGTGCTCTTCCGCGCGCTCGACTCGTTCTTCTCCACCGGCTCGTCCGACCTGCTCGACGCCTACAGCGACACGGCGCTGCAGCGCGTGTGGAAGGCGCAGAACTTCTCGTACTGGATGACCTCGATGCTTCACACCCGTGAGGACGCAACGTCGTTCGAGAACAAGCGGGCACTGGGCGAACTCGCCGCGGTCGTCGGCTCCCGGTACGGACAGCAGTATCTCGCGGAGGCGTACACGGGCCGGCCCGACCGCTGATCGTCAGGGCGTGCGAGCCAGGAGCTCGTCGAGCCGATCGAGAACCCGCCTGTTGAGGAGGGTGCGGTTGCCCATCTCGCAATGCCCACCCGCACCCTCGGCCTCGGTGAACGGGATGAGAGTCACCTTGTCGCCGAGCCGATCTCCGAATGTTCCCGCACCGCGTGCGAGGGCATCGCTCTCGGCGACGGTCACCACGACAGGGCACGAGATACGCTCCCCGACCTCGTCGAGTGTGTACTCGTTCATCTCCGCGAACAGTTCCCGGATGTCCGAGACTCCGTTGACCCAGAATCCACGGGCGATGATCTTCCAGCGTAGTGACGGATCCGACTGCACCGCAGCCATGATCGTGTCGGCGTCCTGTGCGCTCATCGAGAGAGGATCGTCGAGGACCTCGGGGGAGAGGCCGAATGCTGCCCCGAGGGCCCGGGTGCCGGCCGCGACGCTCCACTGACCGGGATCGGCGACCACCGCGGCCAGACGATGCTCACCGGATGCTGCGCGCGGCGCGAGATACCCACCGAGACTCCATCCGCTCAGGACGATGCGTTCGGGGTCGACGATGGGGGAGGCCGTCGCATGATCGATCACCGCGCGCACGACCACTTCCCAGTCCGGACGCATCGGCATCTTCTGCTTGTAGAGCATCTCGCCCTGGCCCGGTCCGTCGAACAGGAGACAGTGGTAGCCGCGTCGCAGCGCTGCCACGGCCGATGCGAAGTACATGTCGGTGATCGTGGCGTCGTATCCGTTGGTGAAGACGATGAGCGGCCGCACGCTGTTCTCGTGGCCGGGTGCGGGAATCAGGTAGCCCGGAAGCGTGGTGTCCTCGAACGGAATCCTGGCAGCCTTGACGGGTGTGTCCCCGATCGCCAGCCCGGCATCGAAGGCCGCGACCTGCTTGTCGAAGGCGGCGATCAGACGTGGGTCGACGGGAGATCCGTACAGCGGGTGGTAGGCGGTCGCGTAGTAGGCGCTCGCCCGCAGGAACAGCTCGCGTGCCGAGTCGTCGTGCCCGGCGGTCGCGCAGGACTCCACTTCCGCGACGAGACGGTCCCCGGTCTCGACCCACGCCCGATAGAAGTCCCCGTCGTCACCGTCGCCCACCTGCCGGGCCACTGCGGCGATCTCGCCGAAGTCGGCGCCGCCGTAGGGGATGTAGGCCAGCGGCCAGGTTCCGAACTCGTCGTGCAGATGATCGTGGAACAGCAGACCCATGTCGGTGCTCCTTCGAGCCGAGGTTCGCGAATCGGGGTTCTCCCTGCACGGTGACGGCACGATGACGTCACCGCTACCGGAATCAGCGGATTTCACCCTCGGTTTCGTCTAACAGGAGCTTCGGCTTCGCTCTCCTATACGGCTACGAGCCCATCCGGTGCCTTCTTCGCCAGGCGTCCGGCGAGAGCCGCACACACCAGGAGCTGCATCTGGTGGAACAGCATGAGCGGCAGCACGATCAGGCCGATGGGCTGGCCGGGGAACAGCACGATCGCCATGGGCAGACCGGTGGCGAGGGACTTCGTGGAGCCGCAGAAGAGGATCGCGACACGGTCCTGATATTCGAAACCGAGTCCGCGCGACGAGTACCAGGTGAGCGCGAGCACGATCGCGAGCAGCACCGCGCACACACCGACGAGGGCGAGCAGGCGGCCGACCGAGATCATCGACCAGATACCCTCGTTCATGCCGCGGCTGAACGCCACGTACACGACCAGCATGATCGATCCGCGGTCGACGAGTTTGAGCGGCTTGCCGTGGGCCTTCACCCAGCCGCCGATCCAGCGCCGCAGGAGCTGACCTGCGACGAACGGCACGAGCAACATCAGCACGATGTCGAGCACGGCCGACCCGCTGAAGGTGACGCCCTGGGTGGACATCGTCAGCGCGACCAGCAGTGGAGTCGCGAAGATTCCGATGAGACTCGAGGCGCTGGCCGAGACGATCGAGCCGGGGATGTTGCCGCGCGCCACCGAGACGAGCGCGATGGCGGACTGCACCGTGGACGGCAGCAGGCACAGGTACAGGACGCCGAGATAGAGCGGGTCGCTCAGGATCGACGGTACGAGCGCCTTGGCGGCCAGGCCGAGCAGCGGGAAGACGGCGAAGGTCGTGGCGAGGATCGTCAGGTGCAGACGCCAGTGCTCGAGACCCTCGATGGTCTCCTGCGTGGACAAGCGCGCGCCGTACAGGAAGAACAGCAGCCCGATGGCGATCTTGGCGGCCCAGTTCACGCCGTCGAGTACGACCCCGTCGGCGGGCAGCAGAGCAGCGACGGCGACGGTGGCGAGGATGGCGAGCAGGAACGGGTCGAGCCGTCCGAGCACGGGGATCTTGGAGAGCACGAATCGACGGTACGGCAGCCGGATGTCATTACAGAAGACGGTCGCCACGTTTTCTGTAATCGCGATTCGTGATGAAATGGGGTGGTGTTCGATCCGGTGCACCTACGGAGCTTCCTGGCCGTCGAGCGGGAGCGCGGCTTCACCGCGGCCGCCCAGCGGCTCGGCCTGCGGCAGTCGACGGTCAGTCAGCACGTCGCGCGACTCGAGAAGGAGATCGGGCGCCGCCTGTTCGTACGCGACACGCACAACGTCGAGCTCACGGCGGACGGCGCCGACATGGTCGCCTTCGCCCGCGAGATCCTCGATCGCCACGATGCCGCCCGCAGGCACTTCTCGGAGTCGCCGCTCAGCGGCCGGCTGCGTTTCGGGGTCTCCGAGGACCTGGTGCTCTACGAGCTGCCGTCGATCCTCGCCGAGTTCCGGCGTAGTCATCCCCGCATCGATCTCGAACTCACGGTGGATCTGAGCGAGGATCTGCAGCGCCGTCTCGACGACAACGAGCTCGATCTGGTCTTCGGCAAGCGTCGACCGGGCAGCCGCCACGGTGAAATGATCTTCAGCGAGCGTCTCGTCTTCCTGTCCGCCCCCGATTACGTCCTCGATCCGGACGAGCCGACACCGCTGGTGTCCTATCCGTCGCCGGCCCTGACCCGCGACATCGCGCTCGAGGTCCTCCAGCGCAGTGGGCGCGGTGTCCGCGTTGCGTGCACGACCGACAGTCTCAACGGTCTGCGTGCTGCAGCGCTCGCGGGACTGGGCGTGGTGCTGCACGCCGAGCGGCTTCCACCACCGGGTCTCGTCCCGGTGCGCGATCCCCAACGATTGCTTCCCGGTGCGGGTGAGATCGAGTTCGTGCTCATGGCGCGTCGTTCCGTACTCAGCGGCCCGGAGGCGGCACTGCGGGCGGCCATCCTCGCGAATGCGGATCGTGTGCGCGTGTGACGGTGTCGCGGACGGGTATTCCTGTGCCACGCCCGCTGGGGGCGGCAATGTTCACGCCGCAGGAGGAACCGTGTCCACAGACGCGATCGTGTTGCTGAAGGAAGACCACAAGGAGATCAAGAAACTCTTCCGCGACTTCCGGAAGGCCGAGGGGGAGAAGGAGAAGGGCAAGATCGTCGACAAGATCATCGAAGCCCTCACCGTGCACACCTATCTCGAGAACGAGTGCATGTACCCCGAGGTGCGTTCCCTGCTCCCCGATCTCGAGGACGACATTCTCGAATCGTACGAGGAGCACCACGTCGCCGACGTGCTCGTCATCGAACTGGCCGGGATGAAGCCCGACGCAGAGCGTTTCGACGCGAAGACGACGGTCCTCATCGAGAACGTCGAGCATCACATCGACGAGGAGGAGGACGAGTGGTTCCCCAAGGTGCGCGAGGCGCTCGGCCGTAAGCAGTTGCAGGACATCGGTGCCCGCATGCTCGAGATGAAGGAGGGCGCCCCGCGGTCACCGGCGCAGCCGTCCGCGCTGAAGAAGACGATCGACGCGGTGATCAGCTGACGGTGTGCTGCGGCCGGGCGAGGAAGGCGCCTCGTCCGGCCCGGCTCGCCCGGTAGGCGTCGCGCCGCGTCTCGACGAGCCATCCCGGCCATGGATCGACGAATCCGGGGCAGTGGACGGTCGGATCGAATGACGGCTGCTCCGAATCCTTCTCGGGCAGGTGGCGAGTCAGCGTCAGACGTCCCGCCGCTTCCAGAGGCCCGCGGGCGGAACCCACCAGGAGAGAGAACTCGAGCGGTATCTCGAGTGCCTGCACGGAGGTCGTCGAGGACGGTTGTCGTCCGCGCGGAACGGCGGTGATCCACCGCGGCGCGGGGTCGCTGTCGGTCCGATAGGCCATGAGCGTGCTGTAGCGGGCACTCGACCACGAACGGGCCGGCAGCAGCGCCACCCGGGCCGGCAGATGAGCCGATGCGAGCAGGACGTCCCACGGGCCGGTCTTCGTGGCGAAGCGCACCGCGAGACCGAGCACGTCCGGCATGCCGTCCGGTGTGCCGATGGCCCGCGACACCCGGGCGACGACAGGAGTAGGGCGGGGAATCTGCCGCGGCCACCAGGACGACTCGAGTTCGGCAACCCCTTCGAAGGTCGCACCGCGCGGGTGGAACACGCGTGCTCCGCGCAGCGCGGATCCCACTCGGAACGGCACGGACAGCGCCGACGACAGAGCAGTCATGGGGATGGCATACCCGCGATCCGCCGGTTCAATCGCCTTCGTCACTCCTCACCCCGGCAGCGTCCGATTCGGTCACGATGAATACATGCGTTCACCGTTGCCGGATTATCTGACCGAAGTGCTCCGAGGATGCGCCGACAGTTCGGGCGCCCTCGCCGACTACATCCCGGAACTGGCGAGGGCCGACCCGGACCGGTTCGCCCTCACCCTCGTGACCGCCGAAGGTGCGGTGTACTCCGTGGGCGACGACCACACCGAGTTCACGATCCAGTCGATCTCGAAGCCCTTCGTCTACGGTCTTGCGCTGCAACAGAGAGGCTTCGACGCCGTGCTCGACGTGATCGATGTCGAACCCTCCGGGGAGGCGTTCAACGAGGTCTCGCTCGAACGCAACACGGGCCGTCCGCTCAACCCGATGATCAATGCCGGTGCGCTCGCCGCACACGCCCTGGTGCTCGACGGACGGCAACCCGAGGCCTCGGTGGAGGACATCCGTTCTCTGCTGTCGTCCCTGGCCGGTCGCGAGCTGACGATCGACGAGAAGGTCGCGTCGTCGGAGCTCGAGAACTCCTATCGCAATGTCGCCATCGCCAATCTCCTTCGGGGGTACGAGGTTTTCGAGGACGATCCGGACGAGATCGTCGAGGGGTACATCCGGCAGTGTTCGGTGACTGTGACGACCAAGGATCTCGCGATGATGGCCGCGACGCTCGCGGCGGGCGGTGTGCAACCCGTGACGTGCGAGGAGATCTTCTCGCGGGACGTGGTGCGTCAGGTGCTGTCGGTGATGGCGACCTGTGGGATGTACGACGCGGCGGGGGACTGGCTCTCCACCGTCGGTATCCCCGCCAAGAGCGGCGTGTCCGGAGGAATCATAGGAATCCTACCGGGACAGTTGGGTATTGCCGCATACTCGCCGCGCCTCGACGACCACGGCACCAGCGTCCAGGGGGTCGCCGCCTTCGGTCGTCTCTCCCGCGACATGAACTTGCATCTGATGGACGCGCCGATGGTCGCGCACTCGGTGTTACGCAGAAGACATGTCATCGGCGAGGGTGACGAGTCTCTCACCCTCCTCGAGTTGCAGGGCGACCTCCAGTTCACCAGTTCCGAGGGTCTCGTGACGGCCGTGGTCGACGAGCCTGTGGAGACGAAACGCCTGGTCTTCGACCTGTCCCTCGTCCGTACCATCCTGCCGGTCGGCCGAAGGATGTTGCTGGAGATGATCGGTCGGCTCCACCGGGACGGCGTGGAGGTCGTCGTGATCGACCCCGAAGGGCATCTGCCCGAACCCGACACCGGCTACGGCTTCCGACCGCAGGTTCACACCTCGTGGGAGGACCTGGAGGCGCAGGGGTGAAAGGGCATTCGGCACGAAAGTGACGTGAGGGACGGCTGTGAAGTTTTCCGGAACCACGGGTGGCGTCCACACCGAGCACTGGGCTACGGTGTCGTGCGGTGTGCCCGAGGTTGGTCGGCGAAAGACGCTCGTACCCCACGAAAGAAGATCCATTCATGCCGTTCCGTGAATCCCTCGTCGTCCCCGGAATCGTCCGGGTAGGAGGATGATGGCGTTGCTGACACGTTCGCCCTACCGCTGCCCCGGAGACGGCAGCGTGATCCACCACGCGTGCGCAGGACTGCTGACCTACTGGGAGCGTCCCGTCGAGGAGCACGTCGCCCGCACCTCGCTGGGTGACACCTACGTGCTCACCACGGGTCCTGCGACCGCACCGCCGATCGTGGTGCTCGCGGGTGGCGATCTCCCGGCGGCGGGGCTGCGTCTGCTCGCCGAGCAGTTCGGCGAGCGCCACCGGGTGGTGCTCGTGGATGTCCCGGGCCTTCCCGGTGCGAGCGCGGGCAGCCGGCCCGACAGCCGGATCCACAGCGTCTACGGCCACTGGCTCGTCGAGGTGCTCGATGCACTCGGCGTCGAGCGGATTCCCGTGATCGGTCTCGGCTGGTCGGCCTCCGTGGCCGCTGCGGTGGAGGATCTTGACCGGATCGAGAAGCTGGTGATCGCGGCGCCGCTGGGTCTCGTCCCGCGCGTCCGGTGGAACCGCGCCCTCATCCCCGGCCTGCAGTGGCGCAACGAGCCCAACTTCGAGAACACCGAGCGGTACCTTCGAGCACTCGCGGGATGCGACTACCGGCCCGACGAACAGACCCTGCGGTGGTCCTGCCGCGTCGGTGCGTATTGCACGTCGCTGACGAACATGCCCCGCATCGATCGGGCCGTGCTGCGCCGCTGGCGCGGGCGTCCGGTCGAGGTCGTCGTGGGAAGCAAGGACCCCCTCGTACAGGTGGACGCGCTGAACAAGCTGGCCGACGACATGGGTGCTCATTTCGTGGCGCTTCCCGAGGTGGGTCATCTCCTCGCGGTCGAGGCGCCGGCCGCTCTGGCGGCGACGGCCGCAGCCGCAGCGGTAACGGAGAACTGAGAACCGGGACTCGGAAGAATCCGGTCCCGGAGAGTGTGGGTCGAAAGTGGCGATGCCGGGCTGCCCCCGACGGGCGTAGCTATCAGTCCGGCGTCGCCACTTCCGGTCACCCTCCCAGTGGAACCCGAAGGCTCGAGTACCCACACAAGGGCTGCGATAATCCCCGAATTATTACGTTTTGGTCACGGGGACGCCTACGACCGTACCATCTGAATGCTGTGTCGTTGCAGATGTATGTATCGGCGCGTCACACATCCGCGATTACAGGGACGCGATCACATCACGCCACGGCTCTGTCGGATCACGCCACAGCGGGGCTCCAGTCGACCACCACCGACCGTGCTCCGATGTATTCCAGCAGGTCGCGGACCGGTCCGCCGAAGCGGAGTTGACGGGCGACCTCCAGTTCGTCGAGGTCGTCGTTCTCCGTGCCGACGAGGATCCCATCGATCACGCTGCGGGCCGCGGACACGACGAGCGTCTCTTCCTCGGCCACCCGGACCGGTACATCGTTCTCGCCCGCCACCGCGCCGACCGCCACGGCCACGTAGTCCCTGTCCTCGTCCGCGTCGTGATACGCGACCAGGCGGCCATGCAGCACGGACTCGGGCAGGATGCGGTCGAGCGTTACGCCCGAGGGAACGCGCTCGTCCTCGGGACGGATGCTCGGGCCGGCTGCGGCCGGTGTGGCCGGGGATGCCGTGGGCTGCGCGGCTGCGTACAGGGGCACGCGCCGAGACGTCCAGCCGAAGTAGGTTTCGCGTTGCGCATACATCGCACCTGCGCCTCCTCGATAGGACTTCGTCTCTACCTCCAGTGTGCTCCGGGCCACCGACACGTTTGTCGGTTCCGAAGGAGGGGTCGTAGGAGCTAGTCGCGCGAGGCCCGGACGCCGGGTGAGACGAGCAGTCGGCCGAGGACCGCGAAGAGCGCGAGGATCACCAGCGAGCAGATCCCGGCGAGGGCGGCACCGCCCACGACCAGGGCGTAGTCGCTGCGCGCGAGACCGTCCACGATGGGCCTTCCCACCCCGCCGAAGCTCACTGCCGCGGCGATCGTGGCGGTCGCGACGATCTGCACGGCGGCGGTGCGCAGGCCGACGAGGATCAGCGGCAAGGCCACCGGCAGCTCGGCCCGCAGCAGGATCTGGGACGAGGTCATCCCCATCCCGCGGGCGGCGTCGGTCAGCGCCGGGTCGATCCCGCGGATCCCTTCGTAGGAGTTCAACAGGATGGGTGGGATCGCGAGTGCCACCAGCGGCACCATCACCGGAACGAGCCCGATCCCGTACAGCACGACCAGCAACACGAGCAGGCCGTAGGTGGGGAGGGCGCGTGCGGCGTTCGCTGTGAGCGACACGAGCACACCGCCGCGGCCCGTGTGCCCGGTCCACAGGCCGAGCGGCAACGCGAGGAGCACGGAGATCACGAACGCGAGCAGGGTATAGCCGAAGTGCTGGGCCAGTCGCGTCGGGATCCCGGACGCGCCCGACCAGTTCGCGGAGTCGCCGAAGTATTCGGCCAGATAGTTCAGCAGCGTCGTCATCGGCGCACCTTCGAGGTGCGGTGCATCCACGGCGTGGCGAGACGCTGGACGAGCACGAGCACCGCGTCGACGACCAGTGCCATCACGACGGTCGCGATGATGCCGATGATCGCCAGATCGAGTCGGTCGAGCTGCACCGAGGCGGTGAACAACGCGCCGAAGGCACCCATGCCGATCAGCGCTCCGACGCTCACCATGCTGATGTTCGCGACCGTCGCGACCCGCAGCCCCGCGATGACCGCGGGGATCGCCAGCGGCAGGTCGACGGTGAGCAACCGGCGCGGCGTCGAGAATCCCATCGCCACCGCCGACTGGCGGACACTGTCGGGCACAGCACGCAATCCGTCGACGACGTTCGGGACGAGGCCCGCCAGCGCGTAGACGGCCAGCGGAAGGATCACGGTGGTCCGGCTGATCCCGGTGAACGCGATGAGCAGGACGAAGAAGGCAAGCGACGGAATCGAATACAGGACACTGCAGACCGCGAGCACCGGGGCGTACACCCGCGGCCACCGCACGCACGCGAGGCCCAGCGGCAGAGCGAGGACGAGGCCGAGCAGCGACGCGCCGAGGGCCATGACGAGATGATCGCCGAGCAGTTCCCAGAACGTCCCGAGATAGCCGGGAATCCGCAGGCTCACCGCAACTTCCGCATCGCGAGCGGAGACGGGGTGCCGGCCTCCCTGTGGTTGTGCGCCGCGCGGACCGCCGCGGTCACCTCTTCGCCACTGATCACCCCGAGCGCACGTCCGTCGTCGTCCACCGCCACGGCATGGCCCGACGGTGAGAGCACGGCCGCGTCGAGCACGACGCGCAGCGGATCCCGCCCGGGAACGAACGGCTTTCCGGCCGGCAGGAATTCCGCATCGGCACTGCCGTCTCGCCACCCCGTCGGGCGTCCGTCGTCGTCGACGACGAGAAGCCAGCCGTCGCCGACGGCGAGTTCGGCGGCATCGCGGGTGACGATCGGATCGGTGCGCAACGGCAGGTCGGCGGACGAGAAGAACGACATGAGTCGCACACCGCGGTCGACGCCGAGGAATCCGGCGACGAAATCGTCGGCGGGGGAGGTGAGAAGCTCCTCCGGAGTCGCGTACTGGGCGAGCACCCCGCCCGGCCGCAGGACGGCCACGCGGTCGCCGAGCTTGATCGCCTCGTCGATGTCGTGGGTGACGAGCACGATCGTCTTGGCCAGCACCGATTGCAGGCGCAGGAGTTCGTCCTGCAGATCCTTGCGGACCACGGGATCGACCGCGGAGAACGGCTCGTCCATCAACAGGATCGGAGGATCGGCCGCCAGCGCGCGTGCCACACCGACACGCTGTTGCTGCCCGCCGGACAGCTGAGCAGGATAGCGTTGCGCCAGTTCTTTTCCGAGGCCGACTCGGGTGAGCACGTCCATCGCGGTCGCGCGGGCCTCCTTACGGCTCGCGCCGAGCAACCGGGGCACGGTGGCGACGTTGTCGATCACTGTGCGATGGGGGAACAGCCCGGCGTGCTGGATGACGTATCCGATGCCGCGGCGCAGGATCCGGGGATCCTCGTCCCGGACGTCGCGGCCCCCGACGAGCACACGCCCGCTCGAGGGCTCGACCATCCGGTTGATCATGCGCAACGAGGTGGTCTTCCCACACCCCGACGGCCCGACGAACACCGTCAGGGTGCCCGTCGGGACTTCCAGCGAGAGTCCGTCGACGGCGACGGTCCCGTCGGGATAACGCTTCCCGACGTTGTCGAATGTGATCACGTGGCACCGACTTCCGTCAGTTCAGATCGTTCTGCTGCAGCCACTCCTCGGCGACGACGTCGATGTCGCGACCGTCGGTGACCACCTGTCCGACCAGGACGACGAGGGTGTCGGTGGTGAGCTTGTCGGACACGGCGTCGATCTTCGCGACGTGGTCGTCGTCGAGATCGGCGCGATGCACCAGCGGGGTGACGTTCTGGGCTCCGAAGACCGATTCCGGGTCCTCCAGCGCAACAAACGGTTCGGTGCTCAGTGACGGATCGGTGGTGAAGATGTTCGCGGCCTGCACGGTGCCGTCCGAGAGCGCGCGGATGGTGATGGGGCCACCGGTGTCGGTGGGGACGAATTCGCGGAACTCGACCCCGTACACCTCGCGCAGACCCACGACACCTTGCTGACGCGTCTCGAACTCGGGCGGTCCGCCGAGGACGAGTTCGCCGGCGACCGGCGCGAGATCGGCGATGCTCACCAGGTTGTAGCGCTGCGCGGTCTCCTCGGTGACGACGAGGGCGTCCTTGTTCTCACCGGGGGCGGAGGCCAGGATCTCGAGCCCGTCCGGAAGGGCTTCGGACAGGGCCGCATTGACGTCCTCCGTCGTCGAGGCGGTGCTGTCGGGGTCGACCCGCGCGAGCAGTGCGCCGTTGTACTCCGGGACGAGCGTGATGGCACCCGAGGCGACCTGGTCGTAGTAGATCTCGCGGCTGCCGATGTTGAACTGGCGGGTGACCTCGGCCCCCGTGCTCTCGAGCGCCTGCGAGTAGATCTCCGCGAGCAGGACGTTCTCCGGGAAGTTCGCCGAACCGACGACGATCGCGCCTCCGTCCGCTGTGTCTCCGGCGAGGGGATCCTCGTCTCCGCCGCCGGAACAGGCGGCCAGGGCGAATACGGACACGGCGAGAAGCGCGGTGGTGCGTGCGAAGCGTTTCACGGGTTGCTCCCTCGGATGCGGCACGGTCGGTTTTCGACTCTATCCCGGCGGATACCCACTGTGCCGGATTTGTCACGAGTGGATCACCAGTCGTCGCCGGCACGCTCCGAGGTCGTGAGGGCGAGGATGCCGCTCTCGAGACGGTATCGGCTCATCGAGTCCAGTGCGGGGGCATAGGAGTGCACGGTCACCGCCGGGACGGGACCGTCGTTGACGACCTCGTGCACGTGCCGACCGTCGAATCGACGCACGGCACCCGCCGACAAACGGGTGCGGGAGAGCGTCACGCGTTGCCCGGGAAGATCTTCCGACCACGGCTGGTCGACGGTGTCCTCCCGGACCTGTCCCTGCGCGACGGCGAATGCACCGGCACTCCCACCGTGATCGTGGATCCCGGTGCGCTGCCCGGGAAGCCAGCCCAGCAACCACACCTCGTAGTCGTCGGCGACGGCGAGCCGGGTGTACCAGCGTTCGGTCTCGTCGAAGCGGACGAGCGGCCGCCAGCGGGAGACGTCCGCGGCGATGTCACGGACGATCTCGGCGAGATCGACGCGCACGGAGGGGGACAGAAGAGCAGCAGCCATCGTGGTTCCTCGAAACGGGAGCCGGACGGGATCGTAGGGTCGTCCGGGCAGGGGAAGTGGGTCGGGCCGGGATCAACGACAGGCGCGACAACCACAGAAACCACCGGCGATGCGGACGTAGTCCATATGAAGCCTGCGATGCCGCAGGGTCGCCGGAAGACGCATGTCGCTCACTTCAGCGGCCGGATGCGGCACTGTCAAGATTTTCACTCGTGTGACGTTCGGAACAACCGGGCCGGATTGCGTCGCCGTACGGGCTCGTCGCGCGCGTCGCCGAACAGCAACGGTGCTGCGTACGGGCGGTCCGAACCGAGCACGACGCGGTCGGGGCCGAGTCCGGACGCCACGGCCTCGACGATCTCGGGACCATACGACGAGGTGTCGACGAACACTCCGGCCGACGGGACCGTCGCCGGTCCGCCGCGCGCGGCCATCCGGTCGGCGTGCAGCGGCGCGAGCCCGGCGAGCATCGCGAACCCCACGCGCAGTCCGGGGAGGCGAGGGGCCCCGTACTCGTGCCAGGCGAACCACGCGGTGTGCATCTGCGCCACGTACGACACCATCGCCGGCCACCACGGCGGAGCCGACGGATCGGCCGCGGCGGGCCCGGGATGCACGAACAGGGGAGCACCGACGCGGTCGAGTTCGTCGAGGAGCGGGGCGCACCGCGCGTAGCCGTCGGCATCCGCCAACGCGGTGGCGGGAAGCTGGAGACCGACGCATCCCGCCCCGAGCACCTCGCGCAGCGCCGCGGGATCGGGATCGTCGACCGACGCTGCCGCCCACGCCCCGAACGGGTGCGGCAGCGCGAGCACTCCCTCGTGGTAGGCGTCGAGCAGGCCGGCCCCGTCGGCTGCGGGAAGCGTTTCGATCCCCAGCGGGCTCGACAACGACACCAGCGCCAAGTCGATGCCGTCCTGCGCCGCGAGCTCGGCCCGCCGGGCGATCGAGTGATCCTCCGGTCGCACCTCGTACGGGGGTTCACCGCCGAGGTACAGCGTCCATCCGACGAGCCGCGGTGCACGGGTGCGTGCCCGTAGCGCAGCGACGAGTGGTGCCGGCCAGACGTGCTGGTGGACGTCGACGCGGGGAACGGTCATGCCGTCAGGATGGCAGACCGCCCGCCCGCTGTCCGCTGTCCGCTGTCCGCGTTGTCCGCGTCGCCTACTGTCCCGCGCCGCGGGGAACCCATCGTTCGTGCAGCTGTCCGCGCCGGATACCCGGACTCGTCCCGGGCGTCGCGAGAGCGGGGGTGGGTGCCGAGTGACGGCTTCCGACCACCGGCTGCGATCCGGATGCCGGGTCGGCGTGGAACTGCTCGCCGTACTCCGATGGGGGATCGGGCAGGCGGCGCGGCCGATCGATCCGGTACGGATCGTCGTGGTTCCTGCCGGTTCCCTTGAGCAGGCTGGTCGGCAGGTAGATGCTCGCAGTGATGCCGGCATTGGTGGACGAGTCGAAGGTCGGACGCAGACGCACCGTGATGTCGTGACGATCGGCGAGGCGCGCGACCACGAATAGACCCATTCGCCGTGCGGCGCCGGATCCGGCTTCGCCGTCCGAACCCAGCCGCATGTTGATGTCGGCGAGTTCATCTGCGGGAATACTGATTCCGCGGTCGGCGATCTCGAGGAGGAGGCCGCCGTCGACGGCGCGGGAGAACGCGAACGCCACGGTGCTCTCGGGCGGTGAGGCGCGCAGTGCGTTGTCGAGGAGCTCGGCGATCATGTGGACGACGTCGGTGACGGCGCTGCCGACCAGATTGCCGTCCGGCGCATTTCCGATGTTCACGCGCTGGTAGTTCTCGACCTGCGAGAGGGATGCGCGCAGGACGTCGACGAGCGGTGTGTCGGGGACGCGGCCGAGGCGCTGGCGGGTACCGGCGAGGACGAGCAGCGAGTCGCCCGTGCGCCGCATGCGGGCGGCGAGGTGGTCGAGCGCGAACAGGTTCTGCAGACGTGTCGGGTCGCGCTCTTCGTGTTCGAGCGAATCGATCAGCGCCAGTTGCTGTTCCACGAGCGTCTTGTTGCGGCGGGCGAGCGTTTCGAGCATCTCGTTGACCTGCCGGCGCAGCTGGGCCTGCTCGCCGGCCAGACGTAGGGCACCTTCGTTCATGCTGTCGACGGCGCGTGCCACCTCGCCGATCTCCTCGCGGGTGTAGACGCGGATCGGATCCAGTGTGACGGATTCGATCTCGGCGCCGTCCTTGATCGCAGCGAGTGCGGCGGGCAGATCCTGTTCGGCGGTGCGCAGGGTGTCGTCGCGCAGTCGGCGCAACGGCCGGACGAGCGACATCGCGATCACGATCGCCAGGGCGAGGGCGAGGGCGAGGATGATCGCGACACCGATGGCGTTCTTGAGGGCTTCGGTGCGTGCTTCGGCCGCGAGGTCGTCGAGGGCGGCCACGGCTCGGGTCGCGGAACCGGCGACCTCTTCCTGGTAGATCATGAGGCTCTCGAAGAGCGACCCGCGCAGAGCGGCGACGTTGCCCGCTTCGTTGTCGAGGTTGGCCGTGAGGCTGCGGCGATTCTCGAGCTGAGTCATCAGACCGTCGACCCGGGAGGAGTCGGCGGTCTCGTTCTCGACGAAGGTGTCACGGAGGACGGCCAGTCGCGCGGACTCGACACCGAGGGCGTTGTTCCACATGAGCAGGGCACCGTCGGTTCCGGCGCTCAGCGCGGAGTATGCGAGGACCTGGTCGAGCAGGGACCACTGGGTGTCCCACAGGTCGAGAAGTGTCGCGCTCTCGCGCTGGACGGTGGGGTCGTCCGTGGTGGTGGTGGTGGCGCGGTAGGCAGCCTGGGCGCGGCTGACGAATCCTTCGGCGCGCTCGCTGGCCACGATCGGCGCCAGGGTTCCCGACGACGCGCTGTCGAGCAGGCTCTCGCCCTCGGCGAGCATGCGGTTGATCATCGCCGCGATCTGCGGATCGAGATCCTTCGCGTCGATGTGGTCGCGCAGCGTCGCGGCGGATTCGCGGGCGACCTGGGCGCCGTTGTCGACGGGCAGTGACAGGATCGTCGCTGCCGCGGCGCCGGTGACACTGGTGGCGTAGTCGGCGAGGGTCGGCAGGATGGAGACGTTCTCGGCGGCGGCGCTGTAGGCGTCGTTCTCCTGGTAGAGGTCGTAGACGCGGAGCGAGCCGTACAGCGTCGCTGCGACGATGGGGACGGCGACGACCGCGGTCATCCTGCGCCACAGACGCCAGTTGTCCGGCGTGTACTGCCGGAATTTCCTCATGACACTCACAACGTTTCGCCCCCCGAGACTCTCTACCTGCCTGAGTCGGCGGCCGGCCGAAACTGGACTTCGGCAAGTAAAGAACTTCGCCTTGGAAATTCGGGCCAGGGCGAATCACGGTTCGCTGCCGTCAGGACGTGGGTCAGAGTAGGTAGTACTTCGCTGCGCTCACAAGATCGCCGTCCAAGTCCGATAGCTGGTATTCGATCTTGTGTATACATCACGGTCGTGCGCTACGATGCCGCCGGAATTTCCCGTTCCGCCGGGTTTCGATGTCAGGGGGGCGCATGGATCTGCGACGGGTCGATCTCAACCTGCTCGTCGTCCTCGAAGTCCTGCTCTCCGAACGCAATGTCACGCGCGCGGCGCGGCGACTGAACATGTCGCAACCGGCGACGAGTACGGCTCTCGCCCGGTTGCGCAAGCAATTCGACGATCCGCTTCTCGTGAAGAGCGGCCGCACACTGCGTCCCACCGTGCGCGCCCAGGCGATCGTCGAACCGCTCCGCGAGGTGCTGCGGACCCTCGAGCGCTCGGTACTGGCTGCGCCCGGCTTCGATCCCGCGACGGATTCACGCACCTTCACCATCATGACCGGCGACTACGCCGCGATCACCCTCCTGCGTCTGCTGGTCCGGGGGAGCACCCCGGCCGGCATCCGTTTCGATCTGCTGCCGTTCAACGGTGCCGGTCTCGATGCCTTCCGCCGGTTCGAGATCGATCTCGCGGTGCTACCGGAACACGTGCTCGAATCCCCGGAGTTCGAGAGCTGCCGGAGGCAGGTCGTGCTGACCGACAGACTCGTCGGGGCGGTCTGGTCCGGGCACCCGTACACCGGCACCAAGCTCACCCGCGAAGTGCTCGGCCGCTACCCGTTGCTGTCCTACGCGCAGTATTCCGACGACACCAACCTCGGCCGCGCTCTGCTGCGTGCGGGGGCGGTGGCCCAGGTCGGCGCGACCAGCGGCAACCTCGCGGTGCTTCCGTACGCCCTGGAGAACACCCGCATGGTCACGTTCCTGCCCGAGCGCTTGGCCCGGCACCTCGCCGAGATGGCGTTCCTGCGCATCCTGGAACCGACCTTCCAGTTGCCGCCCCTGCGCGAATTCGCGGTCTGGCACGCCGAGCGCGATGCGGATCCCGCGCACGCCTGGCTCCGTGCGCAGCTCGACCCGATCGGGCGTCGCCGCGTCGCAGCACAGGCAGGCTGACGACGACGAACGCTGCGGACCGGCCCGTTCGACGGGGTCCGATCCGCAGCGTTCGAGTGGATCCGACGAGGTCAGCGTCCCGATCGACGCTGGAGGATCACCGCGATGACCACGACGAGAATCGCGACCACTCCGACCGGCGCGACCCGCGTCGCGACCGATCCCTTCGCGTACTGCATGAGGTCGAGCGGTTCGGCCTCGGGCTGCGGGGGCGCGGCCGGGGAGGGAGGCGTCGAGGTCATCGCCGGTGCCGGTGAGGCGCTCACCGGGCTGGGTGGAACCGACTCGTTCGGCCGCGTCTGCGCGGAGTCGTCATCCCCGGCACCGGACCCGACGAATGCTCCACCGGCAGGCTCGTCGCCCGAACCCGAGGCGGTGAGCGGTGGGCTCGCCGGCACGGACTCGTTGGGCTGCGACTCGGCTGCCTCAGTGGCCGCCGCGGAGGAGGACACAGAGGAGGACACAGAAGAGGCCGTCGCTTCGGGTCCGAGCTTCTTCGACAGGCAGTCCGCGAACTGCTCGAGGATCTTCCCACCGACATCCGAGATCATCCCCCGCCCGAACTGGGCGGGCTTGCCGGTGATCTTCATGTCGGTGCTCACGATGCCGTCGGTGCGGTCGCCGTCGCCGGTGAGGGTGACGGTGATGGTCGCGGCCACCGTGCCGTTGCCTCGGGTGTCCTTCGCATTGGCCTCGATGACCGCCCGGCGGGCGGTCTCGTCCTTTTCGACGTACACGCCGGTGCCCTTGAACGTGAGCGCCACCGGTCCGAGCTTCACCTTGACGGTCCCGGTGAACGTGTCGCCGTCGACCCCGGTGAGCGTCGCACCCGGCATGCACGGCGCGACCTTCTCCGGATTCAGCAGGGCGGTCCACACCTCGTCGACCGGGGCGGGAACGGACAGTGTGTGTTCGAGTTGCATGAGGTCCTCAAGTTCGTAGGTGGTCCGGGATCTCGGTGTTCGGCGTGGAAAACGCCTAGACCCCGGAGGCAGTGGTGACCGCTCGTCGGGTGAGTACCCGGGCGAGGTGGCTCCGATACTCGGCGTCGGCATTCCCGTCGGTCATGGGAGCCGTGTCGTCGGTGGCGAGCTCGGCGGCCTCCCGGATCGTCTCGGCCGTCGCGGGCTTACCGATCAGCGATTCCTCGACGCCGCGTGCCCGGACCGGGACGGCCGCCATGTTAGTAAGCGCGATCCTCGCCCGTTCGATGGTGTCGCCGGACGCCTGTAGGGTCGCAGCGACCCCGACGATGGACCACTGCTGGGCCGCGCGATGGAACTTCTCGTAGCGCGCAGACCAGCCCGTGTGCTTGGGAATCCGGACCTCGACGAGGATCTCTCCGGGCTCGACCGCGGTCGTGAAGAAGTCCTGGAAGAAGTCGTCCGTCGCGATGGTGCGACGCCCGGACGGACCGGCCACGGTGAAGGTCGCCTCGAGCGCCACGGCAGGCGCCGCGAGATCCCCGGCCGGGTCGGCGTGCACGAGCGACCCGCCGAACGTGCCGCGGTGCCGGATCTGGGGATCGGCGACGGTCGCCGTCGCCTCGGCCAGCAACCGTGCGTGCTCCGCGACGAGCGGGTCGTGCAGCACATCGTGGTGGGTGGTGGTCGCGCCGATCACCAGGGCGTCGCCGTCGTCGCGGATGCCCCGCAGTTCGGGGATCCTGCCGAGGTCGACGAGCACGGTCGGTGCCGCCATCCGCAGGCGCAGGACGGGCATGAGGCTCTGCCCACCGGCGATGACCTTCGCGTCCTCACCGGCCTCGGTCAGCGCGGCGACCGCTTCGTCGACGCTCGACGGGGCGACGTAGTCGAACGGGGCCGGTATCATTTCGTGCCTCCTCGGGCGTCGCGGAGCGCGTGCCAGATCCGCATCGGTGTACAGGGCATCTCGACGTCGGTGACGCCGAACGGCCGGACCGCGTCGAGTACGGCGTTGACGACGGCCGGGGTGGAGGCGATGGTTCCTGCCTCGCCGACACCCTTGACACCCAGCGGATTACCGGGTGCCGGAGTGTCGGTGCGATCGGTGACGAAGGGCGGCAGATCCACCGCGGTGGGTAGCAGATACTCGGCGAACGACGAACTCAGCAACGTGCCCGACTCGTCGTGCACCGCTTCCTCGTAGAGGGCCTGGGCGATACCCTGGGCGAGTCCGCCGTGCACCTGGCCCTCGACGATGAGCGGATTCACGACGTGCCCGACGTCGTCGACGCACACGTACTTGCGGATCCGCGCGTGCCCCGTCTCGGTGTCGACCTCGATGGCGCACAGGTGGGTGCCGTGCGGGAACGAGAAGTTGTCGGGATCGTAGGTCGCCTCGGAGTCGAGGTTCGGTTCGACACCGTCGGGCAGGTCGTGCGCGGCGAACACCGCGAGCGCGACGTCGGTGAGCCCGACGGACTTCGAGGTGCCCTTGACGCGGAACTGTCCTGCCTCGAAATCCAGATCGTCCTCGGAACATTCGAGCAGGTGTGCGGCGATCGGCCGGGCCTTGGCGACCACCTTCTCGGCGGCCTTCACGACCGCGATGCCGCCGACGGCGAGCGAGCGGGAGCCGTAGGTGTCGAGACCGCGCGGTGAACTCTGCGTATCGCCGTGCAGGATCTCGATGTCCTCGAACGGGATTCCGAGCCGGTCGGCGACGATCTGGCTCCACGCCGTCTCGTGGCCCTGACCGTGGGCGGACGAACCGGTGACGACCTCCACCTTGCCGGTGGGGAGCATGCGGATCGCGGCGTGCTCCCAGCCGCCGGCGCCGTAGGAGAGTGAACCGAGCACCCGCGACGGGGCCAGGCCGCACATCTCCGTGAACGTGGAGACACCGAGACCGAGCTGCACCGGGTCGTTGCGCTCGCGTCGTTCGGTCTGCTCGCGCCGTAATGCGTCGTAGTCGAACAACTCTCGGGCCTTGGCGGTCGCGGCCTCGTAGTTGCCCGAGTCGTAGGTCAGGCCCGCGACGGTGTCGAACGGGAACTCCTCGTGCTTGATCCAGTTCTTCTCGCGGAGCTCGAGGGGATCCATGGACAGTTCGACGGCGAGCTCGTCCATGATGCGTTCGATCGCGAAGGTGGCCTCGGGGCGTCCGGCGCCGCGGTAGGCGTCGGTGGGCACCTTGTTGGTGAACACGTTGGTGCAGGCGAACCGGTACGAGTCGAACTTGTAGATGCCGTTGAACATGAACGCGCCGAGGATCGGCACACCCGGGGTGACGAGACGCAGGTAGGCGCCCATATCGGCGAGCAGTTCCACCTTCAGGCCCGTGACGGTGCCGTCGCGGCGCGCGGCGAGGGTCAGCTTCTGGACCTGGTCGCGGCCGTGGTGCGCGGCGAGCATCGACTCGCTGCGCGTCTCGGTGTACTTGACGGGCTTGTGTAGGCGACGCGCGATGAGGAGCGTGAGCACCTCCTCCGGCGTGACCTGCAGCTTGCCGCCGAAACCACCGCCCACATCGGGGGCGATGACGCGCAGTTTGTGCTCGGGGAGACCGAGGGTCATCGCGAGCATCAGCTTCAGCACGTGCGGGACCTGGGTCGCCGACCACATGGTGATCTGCGAGGCGGTGGGGTCGACGACGACCGATCGCGGTTCCATGAAGGCCGGGATGAGCCGCTGCTGCCGGAAGGTCCGTTCGACGACCACCTCCGCGTCGCGGATCGCGTCCTCGACGTTGCCGCCGCTGCCGGCCTCGGCGGAGTCGAACACCCATGTCGCGCTGACGTTGGTGCCGAGATCGGGGTGGACGAGGTCGCCGTCCTGCGCCGCGCTCTCGAGATCGAGCACGACCGGCAGGTCCTCGTAGTCGACGTCGATCGCGTCGAGGGCATCGTGGGCCTCGTATGCGCTGCGGGCCACCACGACTGCGACGGCCTCACCCGCGAACCGCACGGTGTCGACGGCCAGGGCCGGGGCGTTCGGGGTCTTCATGTCCTCGGTGATCGGCCACGCGCACGGCAGGCTGCCCTGCTCCTCGGCGAGGTCGGCGCCCGTGTAGACGGCGACGACCCCCGGCTTGCCCCGGGCCTCGGAGACGTCGAGTCCGGTGATGCGGGCGTGCGCGATCGGGCTGCGCAGGATCGCGGCGTGCAGCATCCCAGGGAGCACGATGTTGTCGGTCCAGCGCGTGCGCCCGGTGATGAGGTGCTCGTCCTCCTTGCGGCGGCGTGCCCGGCCGAGTTCGGATTCGCCGGTGCCCTCGTCGGTGGTGGGATCCACGGTGCTCGTCATCGTCATACCTCCTGCGTGGCGGCCGGGTTCTCGCGCAGTCGCTGAGCGGCGTCACGCGCAGCGGCCACGATGTTCTGGTATCCGGTGCAGCGGCACAGATTTCCTTCGAGACCGTGCCGTACGTCCTCGTCGCTCGGATCGGAGTTCTCGGAGAGCAGGTCGATGGTCGCCATGATCATCCCAGGCGTACAGAAGCCGCACTGCAGGGCGTGCTTCTCGCGGAACGCCTCCTGGACCGGATGCAGGCTGCCGTTCGTGGTGAGCCCTTCGACGGTGGTGACCGAGTGTCCGTCGGCCTGTACCGCGAGCATCGAGCACGACTTGACGCTGCGGTCGTCGAGCAACACGGTGCAGGCGCCGCAGTTGCTCGTGTCGCAGCCGACCACCGTGCCCACCTTCCCGAGTCGATCTCTGAGGTAGTGGACGAGAAGCAGTCGCGGTTCCACGTCGTCCGTGTACTGCGTTCCGTCTACGGTGACAGTGATGCGCATCGATCCTCCAAGTGCCTCGCGTAGCGCAGTGATACAGATCACTGACACTCTGCTGCATATCGCGCGTCGAAAGGACCCGAATCGCCGAAATCGCCTTTGGGCTCGCGTCGATCGGAGGCGGGATCGTCACGAGACACGCCGGCTGGTCGAGGCGGAGGGCGCCAAGGAACATCTGGTGCACTACACGACCAGCAAGCACGCCCTCGTCGGGATGGCGCGGGCCTTCGCCGCCGAACTCGGACAGCACGACATCCGGGTCGACAGCATCCACCCGGGCGCGGTGAACACCCCGATGGGATCCGGTTCGATGCGCGACCGCATCGCCCAGACCGCCGAGAGCAACCCCCGGCTCGGCGGCATGACCATGCCCTTCCTGAACAAGTACATGGCCGAGGCGGACGAGATCGCGAACATGGTCGCCTCGCGTCCGACGAGTCCGTCTTCGTCACCGCCCAGAGCTTCGCGATCGACGGTGGTGCTCAGTACTTCTGAGCGCCGATGTGCTCCTCGTGGGCGTGGATCGGTCCGCGTGTCTCCGCGAGGCGGCCGCCGCCCCCGCCCCAGCGCAGCGCGATGATCTCCGCGGCGATCGACACCGCGGTCTCCTCCGGGGTGCGGGCCCCGAGATCCAGACCGATCGGCGACGACAGGCGCGCCAGTTCCTCCTCGGTCAGTCCCGTCTCCCGCAGACGCTCCATCCGGTCGTCGTGTGTGCGGCGCGACCCCATCGCCCCGACGTAGGCCACGTCGAGCCGTAGGGCGACTTCGAGGAGTGGCACGTCGAACTTCGGGTCGTGGGTGAGTACCGTGATGACGGTGCGGGCGTCCACACGTCCGGCCTCGGCCTCGGCCGCGAGATAGCGGTGCGGCCAGTCGACGATCACCTCGTGGGCGCCGGGGAAGCGGGCCTCGGTGGCGAACACCCCGCGCGCGTCGCACACCGTCACCGTGTAGCCCAGGAACGAGCCGAGCCGGGCCATCGCCGACGCGAAGTCGATCGCCCCGAACACGATCAGCCGCGGCGGGGGCTGGAAGACGTTGACGAACACCGACATCCCCTCGCCGCGACGCTCACCGTCGGTGCCGTAGTGAAGGGTGCCCGAGCGTCCCACCTCGAGCAGGCCGCGCGCGTCGTCGACGACGGCGTCGTACATGCGGGACGAGGCGAGCTGTCCGTCGGCGCGGTCGCGCCACACGACCATCCGTCGTCCCCGTAACGCCGGGTCGGGATGGGCGGTGACGGTCGCGAGCGCGACGGGTTCGCCCGCGCGGACGGAGTCGAGCAGGTCGGTGAAGGCGGGGAAGGACGCGGCGTCGATCCGTTCGACGAAGACGTCGATGATGCCGCCACAGGTCAGGCCGACGGAGAACGCGTCGTCGTCGGAGACCCCGTAGCGTTGCAGCACCGGCTGCCCGCTGTCGATGACCGACCGGCCG
Source organism: Rhodococcus sp. GQ147 (assembly GCF_059759155.1). Taxonomy (NCBI): domain Bacteria; kingdom Bacillati; phylum Actinomycetota; class Actinomycetes; order Mycobacteriales; family Nocardiaceae; genus Rhodococcus; species Rhodococcus sp. GQ147. Next base: position 124,224 of record NZ_JCAXDU010000005.1, on the reverse strand, counting down.
AGTTCGTAGACGTCGCCTTCGACGCACCCGCCAGAGACGCTGCCGGTGACGGTGCCGTCCTGCGCGACCAGCATCGATGCACCCGGCCCCCGGGGCGCCGAACGGAAAGTCGAGACCACGGTGCCTACCGCGACGGCCTCCCCGTCCCGGTACCGCCGGTCGAGCTCGTCCAGAATTTCACGCACGCCGAACCTCCTCGAGAAGTTCTTCCAGTGTCGCAAGGCTGTGTCCCGCGAGCAGACGATCGATGTGCGGCAGGGCCGCGGAGATACCCGACTGGATCGGTTCGTATCCGGCGCCGCCGGCGTGCGGGTTCACCCACAGCACGCGGTGCGCGAGGCGATGCAGCTGCGCCATGCGTTCCCCGAGCTGCGAGGTGTCGCCGCGCTCCCAGCCGTCGGAGAAGATCACCACCACCGCGCCGCGCGCGAAACCTCTGCGCCCCCAGCGGTCCAGGAACGCGCCGAGCGTGTCGCCGAGACGTGTCCCGCCCGCCCAGTCCGGTACCGCACGCGAGGCCCCGGCGAGCGCGATCTGCGGGTCGCGGGCACGCAGCGCACGCGACAGGCGGGTCAGCCGCGTGCCGAGGGAGAACACCTCGGTGGACGACGGCGCGGCACGCGTGACGACGTGCGCGAACCGCAGGAGCGCGTCGGCGTAGGGACTCATCGAGCCGGACACGTCGATCAGCAACACCACCCGGCGCGGTCTCGTCGCTCGTGCCCGGTGCCGCGGCCGGACGGGTTCGCCTCCGCCCGCCAGCATGTCGCGCAGGGTGTGCCGCGGGTCCACCGGCCCGCGGCGGGAGGGCTTCGACCGCAATCCCCGACGCGTCGGGGGGCGGGGCTGCAACCGCGCGAGCAGTTCGGCGAGGTGAGCGCGTTCGGCGGTCGTCAATTCGGCCACGTCGCGGTGCCGGAGGACGTCGGTGTCGTCCGCCGCGACCTGCAGGCGTGGCGCGTCGTCACCGGAATCGCCCTCGGCGCCCTCGCTGCGGGACAGCGCGGCGATCCGTGCGGTGCGGGTGCGTTGCCCGTGGGTACGCGAGCCGGTGGGGACGGTGTCGCCGAACCAGTGGACGAAGACCACGTCGTAGCGGGCCGTGTCGTCCGGTGTGCGGCACAGCGTGGCGCGGCCTGCCCAATAGACCCGCACGGGATCCCCGACGTCGACGTGTGCGAGGGCGTCGAGATAGGTGGCGGTGGCGTCGAGGGCGACGGGCAGACCGGCGGCGGCGAGGGCGCGGCAGAAGCCGGCCAACCCGGCGACCGGTCCGGGGGCGGTCGTCATCCGGCCCTCGAGAGGTCGAGTCCGGCGCGGGTGACCCGGTCGATGTCCTCGCGGTACTTCAGTACGGCACCGAGTGTCGCCGCAGCGGTCGCTGCGTCGAGGACGTCGCGGTCGAGGGCGACCAGTGCGCGCGCCCAGTCGAGGGATTCGGCGATCCCCGGTGGCTTCAGGAGGTCCTGTTCGCGGAACGAGCGCACCGCGCGGGCGATCTGCTCGGCGAGCGGGTGCCCCAGACCGGGCAGCCGCCGCTGCAGGATCGCGACCTCGCGTTCGAGATCGGGATGCTCCACCCAGTGGTACAGACAGCGGCGCTTGAGTGCGTCGTGCACCTCGCGGGTCCGATTGGAGGTGAGCACCACCAGCGGTGGGACCTCCGCGCGGATCTCGCCCAATTCGGGGATCGTCACCGCGTTCTCGTCGAGCAACTGGAGTAGGAAGGCCTCGAACTCGTCGTCGGCGCGGTCGATTTCGTCGACGAGCAGCACGCACGGTGAGTCGGTGAGCGCCTGCAGCAACGGGCGGACGAGAAGATAGCGCTCCGTGTAGAGGGAACGCTCGGCGGTGTCCGCATCGAGCACACCGTCGCTCGCCGCTTCGAGCGAGCGCAGATGGAGCAACTGCCGGGGAAAATCCCAGTCGTAGAGGGCCTGCGAGGCGTCGATGCCCTCGTGGCACTGCAACCGGACCATCGGCAGATCCAGGGCCTGAGCGAGAGCCGCTGCGAGCGAAGTCTTCCCGGTTCCGGGTTCGCCTTCGCAGAAGAGCGGCCGGCCCATACGCATCGCAAGGAAGACGACGGTCGCCAGTCCGTCGTCGGCGAGATATCCCGTGGTCTCGAGAGCAGCCGAGAGTTTCTCGGGTGAATCGATACGTGTTGCGTCGCCGGTCATGAAGCGAGCCTAGATGCTCACCCGCCTCCCGACCGGCGACTGCGACAACTATCGGATCAACCGTCGGCGTGCGCGAGCGGCGCGAACTCGCCGGTGAACAGTGTTGCGCATCCGGGGCACAACGTCGTGGGATGGATGGCCCAGCCGTTCATCTGGGCATAGAGCTCTGCCTGCAGCTTGCTCTGTGCGGCAGTGCGGTAGCAGTGATCGCAATGGTCGCAACGGAAGACCCACCGGCCACCGGAGATCGGGTCGCGGTGCGGCGTCATGTCCACCTCGATATCAACAACTCGGTATCCGCGAATCGATGTCGTGGAATGGTCGGATCGTGCCGGTTCCTCTCAGGGAACCGACTTACCCATGACGCGGGCCCACCATCCGTCCAGCGGGCTCGGATCGGGCCAGCGGATCGTGTCGTCTGCGATGTGATTGGGCCGGGATGCCATGTCCTGCTGTCCCTGTCCGGTATTCGGTGAATCGTGCTGTGCGTTGCGCACTGAGGTCACCCCTTATTGCTATCGGTGCGTCATTGGCGGACGCACTCCTACGCACCTCTGAGGCGTTCTTGAATCTTAGCCCGGTTCTACTGAACCGGCCCGGTCTTTCTGCTGTTTGCACAGGTAGAGGAGGTCTAGGAAGTATGCGGCGGGGGAGGGGGTCTGCTGTCCAGGGTGGAGCGCAGACGGTCGTTGTCCTCCTTGAGGGCCGCGTTGTTCGCCTCGAGTTCGAGGATCCGGGCGATTCCGGCGATATTGATTCCGGAGCCCACCAGTTCGACGATCCGTTGGACGATCTCGAGATCGTTGTCGCTGTAGCGGCGCGTCCCACCCGCTGTGCGTGCGGGGTTCAGCAGCCCTCGGCGTTCGTACAGGCGCAAGGTCTGCGGGTCGAGTCCCGACAGTTCGGCGGCCACCGAGATGCCGTAGACCCCGCGCCGGGCGCGTAACGGATCTGGCGTCATCGTTTCCTCCGGAGTCGGTCTTCTCGGGTCGCGCTGCGGTCACCCGCGACTTGACCGAACCTTATCACAGGTCCATAATAAATCTGTGTCTACAGACACAGATAATCAACAAAGTGTGGCCGTCACGAACGGCCGGACAGTCGGAGGTGACAGACCGATGTTGATGCGCACCGACCCCTTCCGCGATATCGATCGCTTCACGCAGCAGGTGCTCGGCACCATGGCACGGCCCGCGGTGATGCCGCTCGATGCATGGCGAGAAGGCGACCGTTTCGTCGCCGAGTTCGATCTCCCGGGCGTCGACGCCGACTCGATCGACCTCGATGTCGAACGCAACGTGCTCACCGTGCGCGCGGAACGTCCGGAAGTCGACCGGGACAAGGAATTCGTCTCGACCGAGAGGCCGCGAGGCATCTTCACTCGTAGGCTGTTCCTCGGTGACACCCTCGACACCGATCGGATCGAAGCGCAGTACCGCGGTGGTGTTCTACGCGTGACGATTCCGGTCGCAGAGAAGGCGAAGCCCCGCAAGATCTCGGTGATCGACGCGGAGACGAACGGCCAGGCCGCGATCGAGAAGTGAACCGCTACGGCGAACCGGGCCCGGGATGATTCCCGGGCCCGGTTCGGCTGCGTCCACTACGGTTTCAGGCAGATCTTGATGGCGCCGTCCTGCTTCTTCTGGAAGATCTCGTACGCGTGCGGTGCGTCGTCGAGCGGGAGGCGGTGGGTCGCGAAGTCGTCGACCCCCAGCGGATCCTCGTCGGTCAGCAGCGGCAGGATCTCCGGGACCCAGTTCAACACGTTGGCCTGACCCATGTGGAGACGGATCTGCTTGTCGAACAGGGTGAGCATCGGCATCGGATCCGCCGCCCCGCCGTACACACCGCTCAACGAGATCGCGCCACCACGCCGCACGACGTCGATCGCGGTGTACAGCGCGTGGAGACGGTCCACTCCGGCCTTCTCCATGAACGGCTCGGCGATCGCCGACGGCAGGAAGCCGGCGGCACTCTGGGCGAGCTTCGCGACGGGCGAGCCGTGCGCCTCCATACCCACGGCGTCGATCACCGAATCGGTGCCGCGCCCGTTCGTCATGTCACGGATCATGTCGCCGGGATTATTGTCGACCTCGCGCAGATCGACGACCTCGATGCCGCGGGAGGCCGCGCGGGCCAGTCGCTCGGGGACCATGTCCACGCCGATCACGCGGGCACCCTTGTGCACCGCGATGCGGGCGGCCATCTCTCCGATGGGGCCGAGGCCGAGCACCGTGACACTTCCGCCGTCGGGGATCTCCGCGTACTCGACGGCCTGCCACGCGGTGGGCAGCACGTCGGAAAGGTAGACGAAACGGTCGTCGGCCGGCCCTTCCGGGACCTTGATGTGGGTGGCGTCGGCATGGGGGACGCGCAGATATTCGGCCTGCCCGCCGGGCACGCTGCCGTAGAGCTTCGAGTAGCCGAACAGTGCGGCGCCGGTGCCCTCCTCACGGACCTGCGTGGTCTCGCACTGCGAATGCAGGCCGTGGGAACACATGAAGCACTGGCCGCAACACACCTGGAAGGGGATCACCACCCGGTCGCCGGGCTTCAGCTTCGTGACGCCGGAGCCGACCTCCTCGACGATGCCCATCGGTTCGTGACCGAGAATGTCGCCGGGAGTCATGAAGGCTCCCAACACCTCGTACAGGTGCAGGTCGGAGCCGCAGATGTTGGTGGTGGTGACGCGGATGACGGCGTCACCGGCCTCCTGGATCGTCGGATCGGGCACCGTATCGACGCTCACGTTGCGGCGCCCTTGCCATGTCACTGCCTTCATGTCGCTCCTCGGTTCCTCGGGTGCAGGAATGTCGGGCCGTGCCCGGCACGTGTCCCTCGATGCCTACCCCCGCTCGGCGCGGGCAAACGCTGCCCGCGAGCGGGTCCCTGCCGCGCCGCACATGTTTGCGCGTGCCGGAGGAGAGGTATGTCGCCACAGAATCGAATCACCGCGACACATGTCTGTGGCCGCTCTTGCGGGAGCGCAGCCGCACAGAAGGAGGTCAGGTGACCACTTCGGACCCCGAACACCACGGAAGCCAGGATCCCGAACCTTCGCGCACCCCGGATCTCGAGGATTCCCCATCAGCGGGTGGCTCGCGCTGCTCGCCGTCGCGGTGATCGTGATCATCTTCGTGGTCGCGATCTTCGGCATCCTGTCCTGACGGTTCGGCCCGAGCCGCCCCGCGGAGCTTCTCGTCAGCGTCCGCGACGCGGTAGCCGCACGACCTGCACGAAGAATTCGTCGATCTGCTTCACGGCACCGATGAACTGGTCGAGATCGACCGGCTTGGTGACGTACGCATTGGCGTGCAGCTTGTAGCTGCGGAGAATGTCCTCCTCGGCCGACGAGGTCGTGAGCACCACGATCGGGATGTCGGACAGTTCCGGATCGGACTTGATCTTCGTCAGCACCTGCCGGCCATCGTACTTCGGCAGGTTCAGGTCGAGCAGGATCAGATCCGGGCGCGGCGCACCCTCGTGGTCGCCCCGGCGGTACAGGAAGTCGAGTGCTTCCGCCCCGTCGCGGACGACGTGTAGGGCGTTGCCGATCTTGTTGTCCTCGAATGCTTCACGGGTCATCAGCTCGTCGCCGGGATCGTCCTCGACCAACAGGACGTCCACCGGTCGGGCAGCGGGATAGGTCACGATCGTGCTCCTCATGACGTTGTCCCCTGCTTCTGCTCGACGGGGCGTGATGCGGTTCCGAGGGTGAAGCAGATTCGAGTGCCCTCGGTATGAGTATCGCCGTACTCGGTGTCGATCCAGATTCTTCCCGCGTGATACTCGACGATTTTCTTGCTCAGCGCCAGTCCGATACCGGTGCCCTGGTAATCGTCGCGAGGATGCAGCCGCTGGAAGATGACGAACACCTTCTCGGCGTACTCGCTGTCGATCCCGATGCCGTTGTCGGTGACGCAGAAGTGCCACCGCGGACCGTCCGACTCGTCCTCGGCCTTTTCGCACTCGATCCTGATCACCGGGGTGCGATCGGGATGGCGGAACTTGATGGCGTTGCCGACCAGGTTCTGCCACAGCATCGTCAGCAGAGTGGGGTCACCGGTGAGCTCGGGGAGGTCGTCGGGGCGTTCGATCTGCGCCTGTGACTCCTCGATGGAGGCGGAGAGGTTGAACAACGCCTTCTCGAGCGGTCGGCCGAGGTCGACCCGGACGTAGGCGTCGTGGACGCGTCCGACCCGGGAGAAGGCGAGCAGATCGCTGATCAGCACCTGCATCCGTTTCGCGCCGTCCACGGCGTATTCGACGTACTGTCGTCCACGATCGTCGAGGACGTCGCCGTACCGCTTCTCGAGCAGCTGGCAGAAGGACGCGACCTTCCGCAGCGGTTCCTGCAGGTCGTGCGATGCGACGTAGGCGAACTGCTCGAGTTCGGTGTTCGAGCGGCGGAGTTCCTCGGCCTGGGAATCGAGATCCTCGGTCTGTTTCGCGAGCAGGGTCTGCTGCTTCCGGGAGTCCGCCAACGCGTCCGCGATACGACCGCGCATCGTCTCGACGTCGAGGGCGAGTGCCCGGATGTCCTTCGGTCCCTGGGGGTATATGTGCTGGTAGAAGTTCTCCTCCAGCGCGACCCGGCGACTGGCGTTGCGGAGTTTGCTGAGCGGCACGGCGACGAGATTGTGGACGAGGGCCACCATCGCGAGGCCGGTGAGGATGAACGTGATCACCATGGCGATCAGGACCGAGTTGCGGATCGTCCGGGACTGCACGAGATCGTCGAGGTTCTCTTCGAGCACACGGGAGAGCGCGCTGTTCTCCTGGACGAACATCGACCGGATCTCACCGAAGGTCAGCCGGTCCTCCTCTGCCAGGTTCGCATCGACGGGGCGCGGCTGCCCGGGCACGACTGTGGCGATGATCGGCTCTGCATATTGCGTCTGCCACTGCCGGGCGGTGGCGTCGATGGAGTCGATGTCGGCGAGGAGCTCGGGATGGTCGGCGAGGAGTTCACGGAGGCGATCGAGGGCGACCTGCTGATCGGCTCGGCCGGCGCGATACGGCCCGAGGAAGATCGGGTCGGTCGTGAGCGCATACCCGCGGACCGCGGTCTGCTGATCGAGCAATGAGCTCTGCAGCCGGTAGGACTCCGTCATCGCGGGCTGGATCCGCCCGGTCACCTCGTCGGTGATCTGCACGGTGCGCTGGATGAAGATTCCGCCCACGATCGAGCCGAGGACGGCGAAGACCGCGAGGACCGCGAACGCGACCTGGAACCAGCTCTGCACGACCAGCCGCGACGAGAACCGCTCGATGCGCGGCTCGGGAACCGAAGGATCCCTCATCGCCGCACCGTCGCTCCGACCTCGGCGGAACGCACGATACCGATCACATCCACCCCAGCTTCCCGGCCCGTGCCCGATTCGCGCCTACGGGCGACGAATCCCGACGGCGGTGCGGTCCCGAACCTGTCGGTCTGCGAACACACGTATGGACGGGCTGTCTGTTGAACCCGAATGCGAACTGTAGCCGACCGGTGGAGCCGTTCCGATCCGGCCACGGGCCGAACCGGCTGCACCGAGTGCCGGAACGCGACTAGGGTCGGTCGCATGACACGACGAGTGAGTGTGTGGGGTGGCGCGTTCTGGCTCAGTCGGAAGGTTCGCGAGCAGGCGCTCGATGCAGCCCGCGAACTGGAGGAGCTCGGGTACTCCCGGTTGTGGACGTCCGGCGGATTCAAGGACGGCTTCCCCTCCGTCTACGGTGAACTGCTCGCGGCGACGACGACGCTCGAGCTGGCGAGCGGCATCATCAGCATCTGGCACGCCGACCCGGAGACCACGGCGGCTGCGGTCGCCGATCTGGAGTCGCGGTATCCCGGTCGTTTCCTGCTGGGCGTCGGAACGAGTCACGCTCCCGTCGTCGACGCGCGGGAGAACACCAGCTACACCAAGCCCTACAGCCGGATGGTCGAGTACCTCGACGGCCTCGATGTGGCGTCGACGCCGGTGCCCACCGATCGCAGGGTCCTCGCGGCGCTCGGCCCGCGCATGCTGAAGCTGTCCGCCGAGCGCGCGGCAGGAGCCCATCCGTACTTCGTTCCGCCCGCGCACACGGCGGTTGCGCGTGAGGCCCTCGGCTCGGAGCCGTTGCTCGCGCCCGAGGTGGCCGTCGTCCTCGAAACCGACGAGACCGTTGCGCGTTACATCGCCCGCGAGTACATGCGCGGTTATCTCGCGCTGCCGAACTACTCGAACAACCTGCGTCGTCTCGGGTATACCGACGAGGACCTCGCCGACGGTGGCAGCGACGGCCTGATGGACGTGCTCATCCCGTGGGGTGATCTCGACAGCGTCGTCGCCGGCATCGAGAAGCACTACGCCGCCGGTGCCGACGAGGTCGCCATCCAGGTGCTCACCGCGGATCCGTTCACCTTCCCGAGCGAGGAATACAGGCAGATCGCGTCTGCGCTGCTGAGCTGAGGCCACCGAACCCCGAGGTCACCGAACCCCGAGGTCACCGGATCGGTGTGGCCGCTCAGATCGGCCGCACCGTGAGGATCTGGGACATCGTGCCGATCGGTCCGGTCGCATCGTGCAGCACCGTGCTCGTCAGGCCGACGCCGTCGGCGCCGAACGAGACCGACGTATCGAAGCCGACCCATTCACCGCGGGGTTCGGCGAACAGGTGCGCGGTCAGGTCGACGTTGGGGAAGGCGACCGTTCTCGGATCGGCACGCACCGCCATGCCGTTGGCGATGTCGAACAGGCCGGCCGTGGCGGCGAGATCGCTGACCTTCTCGCCCTCCACGAGCGGGAGACCGGTGCGCACCCAGAACGAGGCCCGTCCGGGTGCGGTCGAGACGCGGCGCACCTCCACCGAGTCGATGAATCCTCCCGGCCACAGCGTCGTCGGGTCCCAGGGTTCGCAGTCCTCGGGCGTCGGAATCGGCTGCAGCGTGGTGCCGGCGATCTCCGCGGTGGGACGGGTCTGCATCAGCCACGCGCGCGCACGCACGATCGCGCGCCCGTCGTAGGCGAGGGTCGCTTCCACGAGTTCGATGGTGCGTCCGGGCCGCAGGACCTCGACCGTCGTGACGACGGGACCGACGGGCACGGTGCCGAGGATGTCGTACGACAGGCGTCCGATCGTGAGGTCGTCGTCGCGCCGCGCGTCGCGGTCGCATTCGACGACGTGGGCGATCAGCCCGAGAGCGGGAGCGATGTGCTGCTCCGCCTCGTTCCACGCCCCACCGACATGTTCGGTGGCGCGGAAGGAGGTCGGGCCGAGTCGTTCGAAGTAGCTCATGCGGTCTCCGTTCGTGACGGCTCTGCCGCGAGAGCCGAGGGGGTCGCGGCGAGAGCTGCCAGTGCCATGCGTCGCAGCACCGCGCGGGTGCCTTCGGGGGAACGCGGGTCGGCGCTGTGCGGTGTCGAGTTGATGAGTCCGAAGGTCGCGTGCGCCATCGTGCGCGCATCGGATTCGGGCAGTGCGGGGTCGATGCGGCGCAGGGCTTCGACCCAGATCTCGACGTAGCGACGCTGGGTCACCCTCACCTCCCGCTGCCCCTCGTCGGGGAGGGACGTGAACTCGCGGTCCTGCACGCGGATGAGATCGGGCTCGCCCAGCGCGAAGTCGAGATGGAAGTCGACCAGGCCCTCGAGGGCGTCGCGCGGGTCGGGCGTCGTCTCGGCGACCTGCGTGCCACCTGCGAGGAGGCGGCGGCTGATCTCGACGAGGATCTCGACGAGCAGGGCGTCCTTGTTGGGGAAGTGTCGGTACACGGCGGGACCGCTGATCCCCACGGCCGCACCGAGATCCTCGAGGCGGACCCCGGGGAATCCGCGTTCGGCGATCAGGTGCGCCGCGGCACGCAGGAGGTCCCGTCGGCGTTCCGCCTTGGCGAGGCTACGCCGCGTCGGGCGTCCCGATGCGGTCGAGACGTCGATCGCGGACTCGGTCATGAAAATCTCCGCTCGGTGTGGTCTGGACAACTCGGTTAATCATAACTAACCTAGATTTCAGTTAATGGCGATTAGTCGATCTACCGAGGATGGTGTCCGTGACAACCGCTGAGACGGCCTCGACAACCAGCCGCGACCAGCACGAACAGCTGGTCGGAGAGCTCCGAGACAAGCTCGCTGCCGCAGCCCTGGGTGGCAGCGAGAAAGCCCGGGAGCGGCATGTCGCCCGCGGCAAGCTGCTTCCCCGCGACCGCGTGGACGAACTGCTCGACACGGGCAGCCCGTTCCTCGAACTGTCGCCCCTCGCCGCCGACGGCATGTACGACGACGAGTGCCCCGGCGCCGGCATGATCGCCGGCATCGGCCGCGTCGCCGGCCGCGAGTGCGTGATCGTCGCGAACGACGCCACCGTCAAGGGGGGCACCTACTATCCGATCACGGTCAAGAAGCACCTGCGGGCGCAGGAAGTCGCGCTGCAGAACAACCTGCCGTGCCTGTACCTCGTCGACTCCGGTGGCGCCTTCCTGCCGCGGCAGGACGAGGTCTTCCCCGACCGCGAGCACTTCGGCCGCATCTTCTACAACCAGGCCACCATGAGCGCCAAGGGGATTCCGCAGATCGCCGCGGTCATGGGCTCGTGCACCGCCGGCGGCGCCTACGTCCCCGCCATGAGCGACGAGGCCGTCATCGTCCGCAACCAGGGCACCATCTTCCTCGGTGGCCCGCCGCTGGTGAAGGCCGCGACCGGCGAGGTCGTCACCGCCGAAGAGCTCGGCGGCGGCGACCTGCACTCGAAGGTCTCCGGCGTCACCGACCACCTGGCCGAGGACGACCGCGACGCGCTGCGCATCGTGCGAGACATCGTCTCCACCTTCGGTCCGCGCAACCCGCGTCCGTGGGACGTCGAACCCACCGTCGAACCCGAGGCCGACCCCACCGAGCTGTACGACGTGGTGCCCACCGACTCGCGCATCCCCTACGACGTGCACGAGGTCATCGACCGTGTGGTCGACGGCGCCGGCGGTGACGGCCATGGATCCAGCAGCTTCCACGAGTTCAAGGCCGAATACGGCAAGACTCTCGTCACCGGCTTCGCACGCATCCACGGCCACCCGGTCGGCATCATCGCGAACAACGGCGTTCTCTTCGGCGAATCCGCCGTCAAGGGAGCGCATTTCATCGAACTGTGCGACAAGCGCTCGATTCCGCTGGTGTTCCTGCAGAACATCTCCGGCTTCATGGTCGGCCGCGACTACGAGGCCGGCGGCATCGCCAAGCACGGCGCGAAGATGGTCACCGCGGTCGCGTGCGCGCGGGTGCCGAAGCTGACCGTCGTCATCGGCGGCTCGTACGGCGCCGGCAACTACTCGATGTGCGGTCGCGCGTATTCGCCTCGCTTCCTGTGGATGTGGCCCAATGCCCGCATCTCCGTCATGGGTGGCGAGCAGGCCGCCTCGGTGCTGGCCACGGTGCGCTCCGACCAGCTCGATGCCTCGGGCAATCCCTGGACGGCCGAGCAGGAGGAGGAGTTCAAGGCTCCGATCCGCGCCCAGTACGAGGAACAGGGCAATCCCTACTACTCGACCGCGCGCCTGTGGGACGACGGCATCATCGATCCCGCAGACACCAGAAAAGTTCTCGGACTGGCACTGTCGGTGTGCGCCAACGCCCCGCTCGAGCCGGTCTCCTACGGCGTCTTCCGGATGTGAGTGCACCCATGACTGATACGACTCGGATCGACACGGTGTTGGTCGCCAACCGCGGTGAGATCGCGGTGCGCGTCATCCGCACCCTGAAGGCGATGGGCATCCGCTCGGTCGCCGTGTTCAGCGAGGCCGACCGCGACGCCCGGCACGTGCAGGAGGCCGACACCGCGGTGCTGCTCGGACCCGCCGCGGCGCGCGAGAGCTATCTGGTGATCGACAAGGTCATCGACGCGGCGCTCGCCACCGGTGCACAGGGCATCCATCCCGGCTACGGATTCCTTTCGGAGAATTCGGCTTTTGCCGCCGCGTGCGCCACTGCCGGTATCGCCTTCCTCGGCCCGTCCGCCCACGCCATCGAGACCATGGGCGACAAGATCACCGCCAAGGCCGCGGTGTCGGAGTTCGGCGTTCCCGTCGTGCCCGGCATCTCCCGGCCCGGACTGAGCGACGACGAACTGATCGCGGGCGCCGAGGAAGTCGGCTATCCCGTGCTCGTCAAGCCGTCCGCCGGCGGTGGCGGCAAGGGCATGCGCCTCGTCGAGGACCCGAAGGATCTGCCCGCCGCGCTCGAATCCGCCCGTCGCGAAGCGGCGTCGGCGTTCGGTGACGACACCCTCTTCCTCGAGCGGTTCGTGCAGCGCCCCCGGCACATCGAGGTCCAGGTCCTCGCCGACGCGCACGGCAACGTCGTGCACCTCGGGGAGCGCGAGTGCAGCCTGCAGCGACGGCACCAGAAGGTCATCGAGGAAGCGCCCTCGCCGCTGCTCGACGAGGCCACCCGCGCCCGCATCGGTGAGGCCGCGTGCAACACCGCGCGCAGCGTCGACTACACCGGCGCCGGCACCGTCGAGTTCATCGTCTCCGCCGACAAGCCCGACGAGTTCTTCTTCATGGAGATGAACACCCGGCTGCAGGTCGAGCATCCGGTCACCGAGATGGTCACCGGCCTCGACCTCGTCGAGTGGCAGGTGCGCATCGCCGCGGGTGAGCCGCTCGGCTTCACCCAGGACGACATCACCCTCACCGGCCACGCGATCGAGGCCCGCGTCTACGCCGAGGATCCGGCTCGTGGCTTCCTTCCGACCGGCGGTGAGATCGTCGATGTCGTCGAGCCTTTCGGGGCGAGCGCAGCGACGGGGAACGTCACCGGTCCCCGCGTGCGCGTCGACTCCGGCATCCGCGCCGGCACCGTGGTCGGCAGCGACTACGACCCGATGCTCGCCAAGGTCATCGCCCACGCCGACGACCGCGCCGGAGCGCTGCGCCGCCTCGACCGGGCGCTCGCACAGACCGCCGTGCTCGGCGTCGTCACCAACGTCGACTTCGTGCGGTTCCTGCTCGCCGACGACGACGTGATCGCCGGCGCGCTCGACACCGGCCTGCTCGACCGTCGACTCGGCGACTACACCGCCCCCACGACATCCGATTCCACGCTCGTCGCCGCGGCCATCCTGCGGTGGCTCGACCGCTGGGCGGGCGAGATCACCGATCCGTGGGCGGTGCCCGACGGATGGCGCGTCGGTGCCCACCGGCCCGTCACGTCGCGGCTCACCTCCGGCGACCGCACCGCACATGTGCGCCTGACCGGAACTCCGGCGGCCGGTGTCGCTGAGGTCGAGGACGGCGAGACCTACCGGTTCAGCGCCGTGCTGCACGGCTCCGCTCTGGCGGTCGTGCTCGACGGCCGGCGTCACAGCTACCGCGTCGGCGAATCCGACGGTGCGGTCTGGCTTTCCGACGGCCACGGCAGCGTCGCCGTCCGCGAGGTGCGCGAGGCGTCGGTGCGCGGCGACGACGCCCACGCCGGCGACGCCGACATCACGAGCCCGATGCCCGGCGCCGTCATCGCGGTGTCCGTCGCCCCCGGCGACACCGTCACGGCCGGGCAGACGCTCGTCGTCGTCGAGGCCATGAAGATGGAACATTCGCTCACCGCCCCCATCGACGGCACCGTCGAACTGTTCGCGGCAGCCGGTGAGCAGGTCAAGGTCGATCAACTTCTCGTGCGAATCACCCCGCACGCCGACACGGAAGAGACAAAGTGATGACGGAATACCTGGCCACGGGCCAACTTCCCGACGAGTACGAGCAGCTGCGCAAGACGGTCGCCGACTTCGCCCGCACGGTGGTCGCGCCGGTCGCCGCCAAGCACGACGCCGAGCACTCGTTCCCCTACGAGGTCGTGCACGGCATGGCCGAGATGGGCCTGTTCGGCCTGCCGTTCCCCGAGGAGTACGGCGGCATGGGCGGCGACTACTTCGCGCTGTGCCTCGCGCTCGAGGAACTCGGCAAGGTCGACCAGTCCGTCGCCATCACCCTCGAGGCCGGTGTCTCGCTCGGCGCGATGCCGATCTACCGCTTCGGCAACGAGAAGCAGAAGCAGGAGTGGCTGCCGCAGCTCGCGAGCGGCCGTAACCTCGCGGCCTTCGGGCTCACCGAACCGGGTGCGGGCAGCGACGCCGGAGGCACCAAGACCACCGCCAAGCTCGAGAACGGCGAGTGGATCATCAACGGCAACAAGCAGTTCATCACCAACTCCGGCACCGACATCACCTCGCTCGTGACCGTCACCGCCGTCACCGATGTGCGGGAGAACGGCAAGAAGGAGATCTCCACGATCCTCGTGCCGACCTCCACGCCGGGCTTCACCGCCGAACCCGCCTACAACAAGGTCGGCTGGAACGCCTCCGACACGCATCCGCTCACCTTCGCCGACGTGCGGGTGCCCGAGGAGAACCTCCTCGGCGAGCGGGGCCGCGGCTACGCCAACTTCCTGCGCATCCTCGACGAGGGCCGCATCGCCATCGCCGCGCTGTCGACCGGCGCCGCGCAGGGCTGCGTCGACGAATCGGTGAAGTACGCCAAGGAGCGCGAGGCGTTCGGCAGCCCGATCGGCAACAACCAGGCCATCGCCTTCAAGATCGCCCGCATGGAGGCACGTGCGCACGCCGCACGCACCGCCTACTACGACGCCGCCGCCGCGATGCTCGCCGGCAAGCCGTTCAAGAAGCAGGCCGCGGTCGCCAAGCTCGTCGCGTCCGAGGCCGCGATGGACAACGCGCGCGACGCGACGCAGATCCACGGTGGCTACGGCTTCATGAACGAGTACGCCGTGGCGCGCCACTACCGCGACAGCAAGATCCTCGAGATCGGTGAGGGCACCACCGAGGTGCAGCTCATGCTCATCGGACGGGAGCTGGGACTGTGAGCGAGACCGACACCACCGTGGAGAAGCGGATCGTCCAGCGTGGCCTGTGGTTCGAGGAGTTCGAACTCGGCGCGATCTACGAGCACCGCCCCGGCCGGACGATCACCGAGGCCGACAACACGCTGTTCACGACGCAGACGATGAACACGCAGGCGCTACACCTCGACGCCGCATACGCTGCCGAGACGAGTTTCGGTGAGCGTCTGGTCAATTCGATGTTCACGCTCTCGACGCTCGTGGGACTGTCGGTCGCCCAGCTCACGCAGGGCACGATCGTCGCGAATCTCGGGTTCTCCGAGATCTCCTTCCCCAAGCCGTTGTTCCACGGCGACACGCTCTACGCCGAGACGAAGATCGTCGACAAGCGCGAGTCGAAGAGCCGGCCGGGGGAGGGCATCGTCACCCTCGAACACACCGGTCGCAACCAGCACGGCGATGTCGTCGCCGTCGCCGTGCGCAAGACCCTGGTCCAGAAGAGGCCCACGACATGACCTGGGAACTCCCCGGCCCCGCATGGCTTTTCTGTCCCGCCGATCGTCCGGAGCGCTACGCCAAGGCCGCCGAACGTTCCGACGTGGTGATCATCGACCTCGAGGATGCCGTCGCGCCGGCCGACAAGCCGGCGGCCCGTGAGGCGCTGATCGCCACTCCGCTCGACCCCGAACGCACCGTGGTGCGGGTCAACCCGGTGGGCACGGCCGACCACGAGGCCGATCTCGAGGCACTGCGCCGCACGTCGTACACGCGGGTCATGCTGCCCAAGTGCGAGAGCGGCGACGAGGTGCGCTCGCTCGCACCGCTCGAGGTGGTCGCGCTCATCGAGTCGCCCCTCGGGGTGCTCGCGGTGGAGGACATCGCCGTCGCCGAGAACACCCTCGGAATTATGTGGGGTGCCGAGGATCTCGTCGCCGGACTCGGTGGCAACGCGAGCCGTCACGCCGACGGGACGTACCGCGCGGTCGCGCAACACGCCCGGTCGGTGACCCTGCTCGCCGCGAAGGGTCACGCCCGCTGGGCGCTCGACTCGGTGTACCTGAACATCAAGGACACCGACGGCCTGTACGAGGAGGCGCTCGACGCCGTGGCGGTCGGATTCGACATCAAGGTGTCGATCCATCCCAGCCAGGTCGACGTCGTCCGCCGGGCATACGCGCCCACCCCCGAGGAGGAGGCGTGGGCGCGGCGCGTTCTCGAGGCCGCCGAATCGGAGCGCGGCGTCTTCGATTTCGAAGGGAAGATGGTCGACGCCCCGGTGCTGCGTCACGCCGAGCGCGTGCTGCAGCGCGCGTCGGCCGCCGCCTCGGCATGACCGCGTGTCACCGGGGACGGTGACGCAACAACTGAGTGAGACGGTGGGCGCTGTCGAGCAGCGCCTCACCGAGTTCGGGCACACGATCGGGCCGGAACCGGCTCTCCACGCCGGTCAGACTCAACGCCCAGGTCGGGGCGCCGCGGTGATCGAACACCGCGGCGCCCATTCCCCAACTGCCCTCGACGATCAGTGCCGGATTGACGGCGTAGCCGGTCAGCCGTGTCGTCTCGATCCGTTTCTCCAGTGCGGGTCGCGCGTGGTCCGGTCCCCAATCCTGCGTGAGATCCACCCGCGACAGATGCGCCTCGATCTCCTGATCGGGCATGTGCGCGAGGATCGCCAGCCCCGCCGACGCCACCCCGAGCGGGAACCGGATCCCGATGTGGAGCACGTGCGAACGCAGCGGGAAGCTGCCCTCCTCCATCGCCAGACAGACCGTCTCGTCGCCCCGCCGCGCGGAGAGGAAGGCGCTCTCGCCGGTCGCGCGCGCCAGATCGCGCAGCACGTCGCCCGCGAGATCGGTGATGTCGTAGCGCACGGAGGCGAGCGATCCCAGCAGGTAGAGCTCGGGTCCGAGGGCCCAGCGTCCCGACGCCGGATCCCGGTCGACGAGCCCCTCGTCGGCGAGCGAGCTGAGCAGCCGGTGCACCGTGGGCCGGGCGAGATCGGTGGTGCGGGCGACCTCCGAGGTCGTCACCCCTTCCGGTTCGTGCGACGAGACGGTGCGCAGCAGGGCGGCGATCCGCGCGACCAGTTGACCCCGTGCATCGGACGACATGCCTCGATTATACGTCCACTCAGTGAACGCATATAGCGTCTCTGTTCGATGAACGATCAATTTCAGAGAGATTCCGGCAGGTACTTGTGTTCTCCACCTGCAGACTCTTTAGTAGAAACCAAGCATGCGACTGCGTTCATCCAGTGGACGTGATTCGTCCAGCGGAGCCCGGCGGCTCCCCCGGAAACCCGAGAGGTGAGAGTTGGCAACGAAAGTGTTCGAGACGGCGGCGGAGGCCGTCGCCGACATCCGTGACGGTGCGACGCTCGCGGTGGGCGGATTCGGACTGTGCGGTATCCCCGACATCCTGATCCGGGCCATCGCCGACGCCGGGGCCACCGACCTCGAGGTGTTCTCCAACAACTGCGGTGTCGACGGCCACGGTCTCGGAATCCTGCTGGGCAGCAAGCGCATCCGCCGGGTCACCGCGTCGTATGTCGGGGAGAACAAGGAATTCGCCCGGCAGTACCTCTCGGGTGAGCTCGAGGTCGAGCTGACCCCGCAGGGCACCCTCGCCGAGAAGCTCCGCGCCGGTGGCGCAGGCATCCCCGCCTTCTTCACCCCCGCCGGCGTCGGCACGCCCATCTCGCAGGGCGGACTGCCGTGGAAGTACCACGCCGACGGTTCGGTCGCCGTGGCGTCGCCGGCGAAGGAGATCCGCGAGTTCCGCGGCAAGCGGTACGTGCTCGAGGAGTCCATCACCGCCGACTTCTCGCTCGTGCACGCCCTCAAGGGCGACACCGAGGGCAACCTGGTGTTCAACAAGGCCGCGATGAACTTCAACCCGCTCGCCGCGATGGCCGGCCGCGTGTGCATCGCCCAGGTCGAGGAACTCGTCGAGCCGGGCGAGATCGATCCGGGCGAGGTGCACCTGCCGGGAATCTTCGTGAACCGGGTCGTGCACACCGGTGTCCAGGACAAGCAGATCGAAAAGCGCACCGTCAGCGCCGCGAAGGGAGCGTAGAACATGACCACAGCTGTCGAGACACTCGGTTGGACGCGCACACAGATGGCCGCGCGCGCCGCGCAGGAACTCGCGCCGGGGGAGTACATCAACCTCGGTATCGGCCTGCCGACCCTGATCCCCAACTACCTGCCCGAGGGTGTGCACGTCACCTTGCACAGTGAGAACGGCATCCTCGGCACCGGGCCGTACCCCACCGAGGACTCGGTCGATCCCGACCTGATCAACGCCGGCAAGGAGACCGTGACGGTCAACCCCGGCGCTGCCTTCTTCGACTCGGCGCTGAGCTTCGGCATGATCCGCGGCGGCCACATCGACACCGCCGTGCTCGGCGGCATGGAGGTCTCGGCCACCGGCGATCTGGCCAACTGGATGGTGCCCGGAAAGATGGTCAAGGGCATGGGCGGGGCGATGGACCTCGTCCACGGCGCCCGCACGGTCATCGTGCTCATGGAGCACACGGACAAGCAGGGCAACCCGAAGATCGTCTCGGAGTGCTCGCTGCCGCTCACCGGTGAGGGCGTGGTCCAGCGCATCATCACCAATCTCGCGGTGATCGACGTGGCCGCCGACGGCCTCGTCCTGACCGAGTGTGCCCCCGGCGTCACCGAGGATCAGGTGCGCGCCGCGACCGGAGCACCGCTCACCCTTCCCTGACGACGTGCCGGTTCCGCCTGCGGAACCACCGGAAGATCCACCCCCTGCGCACGGCCCCGGCCTCGGACTCCGTTTCGAGCCGGGGTCGCGTCGAGTTCAGAGCCGTGCGGGCCTCCTCACGACGACGCGCCCGCTCGACGGTCCACACCTCCACCATCTCCTCGGCGTCGACCTTGTGGATCGGCACGGGCAGTCCGCTCGGGAACCGCAGGCAGTCGGCGATCCGCCGGTTGAGATCGGAGACGATCTCGCGCACCACCTTCTCGCTGGGAGCCGACCCGACCGTGCCGGGCAGCCGCTCGATCTCGCGCCGCAACTGCAATTCGGGCGGCAGCAGAGCCTCCGTTGAAAGACCTTCGCGCGCCAGATAACTCTTCACCCACCACAGCTCGTCGTCGCCGTGGTCGGGGATGGGTTTGCCGTAACCGGGCAGATCGTCGAAATCGCCCCGGTCCTGCGCCACGCGGATCTGCCGTTCGATCCACGTCTCGAACGTCAGATCCCACCGCTTGCGCTCGGTCACACATCCAGGATGCCAGGGGCGGGCACCGGGTCCGGGCGGCTGTGGGTCCCGACCGCCACACGGTGCTGGTGTCCTAACCTGAGCCACGTGGAAGGACAGCGCGAGTCGCCGGTGCATGCCCGCCCGCCGGGCGACGGGGTGGACACCAACACGGTGCTCGGCAAGGTCGTCACCGTGCTGTGGGCGTTCACCGCCGACGACCACGTCCTCACCCTCGCCGAACTGGGTCGACGCACCGGTCTGCCGAAGGGGACGCTGCACCGCGTCGTCGGCGACCTCGTCGCCGTCCGGTTGCTCGACAAGGACCCGGCCGGTTACCGCCTGAGCGGGCAGCTCTTCGAACTGGGCCTGCGCGCCTCCCTCGAGCGGGGCCTGGTCGAGGTCGCCATCCCGTTCATGGAGGACCTCTACGAGCGCACCCACGAGACCGTGCACCTCGGCGTCCCCGAGGGTGTCGAGGTCGTCTATGTCTCGAAGATCGGCGGACATCGCCCCGCGTCCACGCCGTCCCGGATCGGTGGGCGAATGCCCATGTACTGCACCGGGATCGGCAAGGCTCTTCTCGCGTTCTCCCCACCGGAGCTGCTGGCCGAGGTGGTCGAGGTCGGATTGGCGCGCAAGACTCCCCGCACCATCACGACCCCCGGGCGGCTCGGGGCGAATCTCGCGACCGTGCTCGAGCGCGGGGTGGCCTTCGAGTTCGAGGAGTCCGCGGTCGGCCTGGCCTGTGTCGCCGCTCCGATCCTCGACGCGGACGAGCGTCCCATCGCGGCGGTGAGCGTCACCGGTCCCGTCACCCGGTTCCGTCCGGAGAAGCACGAGGGAGCGGTAAAGGCCGCCGCCGCGGGTATCGCCGCCACCCACGCCCGCCGCGAGGCCATTCGCAACCTCTGAGCGCGCACGTTCCACTCACCGGAACGACCCCCTGTACGGGGGCGGACCTCGCCGCCACGATGGTCGTAATCCATCGAACGACGAGGACGTGATGACTACCAGCTCCAACACCACATCAGCGGCGGATCGCACCCGCATCGCCGGTGCGGCGGCCGACCGTCTCATCGAGGCCACACGCAGCTCCGCACCGTGCGGTCCGGTCCGCGACCTGCTCGGGGAGACCGACATCGACCTGGCGTATGCGGTGCAGCAGCAGCTCACCGACCGCCGGCTCGCCGAAGGTGCCCGCATCGTCGGACGCAAGATCGGCCTGACCTCCCCGGCGGTGCAGCAGCAGCTCGGTGTCGACCGCCCCGACTTCGGTGTCCTCTTCGAGGACATGGACGTCACCGCTCTCGACGAGGTGCCCAGTGAGCGCCTGCTGCAGCCGAAGGCCGAGGCCGAGATCGCCTTCGTCCTCTCCGCCGACCTCGACTCGGACGATCTCGATCTCGCGACCGTCCGCGCCGCCGTCGGCCACGCGGTTGCCGCTCTCGAGATCGTCGACAGCCGCGTCGCCGGCTGGGACATCAAGATCACGGATACGGTCGCGGACAACGCATCCAGCGGCCTGTACGTGCTCGGTTCGCAGACGCTCACCCTCGACGAGTTCGAGCCGATCGACGCCACCATGCGGATGTACGTCGACGACGAGCTCGTCTCCGAGGGCAACGGCGCAGCCTGCCTCGGCGATCCGCTGAACGCCCTGCTGTGGCTCGCGCGCACGGCACGCGAGTTCGGGCAGCCCCTGCGCGCAGGGCAGGTCGTGCTGTCGGGGGCACTCGGCCCGATGGTTCCGGCGCCGCCCGGCGTCACGGTCCGCGCCGAGATCTCCTCGCTCGGCACCGTCACCGCGCGTTTCTCTTCCGAAAGCTCCACCGCACAGGAGAACTCATGACCACCAAGGTTGCCATCATCGGGTCGGGCAACATCGGCACCGACCTGCTCATCAAGATCAAGCGACTGGCCGACGCCGAACTCGAAACCGTCGCCCTCGTCGGCATCGACCCCGAATCCGACGGCCTCGCACGGGCGAAGCGCCTCGGCATCGACGCCATCTCGACCGGTGTCGAAGGACTCGTCGAGCACCCGCGCTTCGACGAGATCGAGATCGTCTTCGACGCAACCTCGGCGAAGGCCCACGAGTACAACGAGAAGGTCCTGCGCCCGCACGGGAAGATGCTCATCGACCTGACGCCGGCCGCGATCGGCCCGTACACGGTGCCGCCGGTGAACCTCACCGAACACCTCGACGCCCCGAACGTCAATATGGTCACCTGCGGTGGTCAGGCCACCATCCCGATCGTCGCGGCCATCTCGCAGGTCACCAAGGTGCACTGGGCCGAGATCGTCGCCTCGATCTCCTCGAAGTCGGCCGGCCCCGGTACCCGCGCCAACATCGACGAGTTCACCGAGACCACCTCGCAGGCCATCGAGAAGATCGGTGGCGCCACGCGCGGCAAGGCGATCATCATCCTCAATCCGGCCGAGCCGCCGATGATCATGCGCGACACCGTGCTTGCTCTCGTCGGTGAGGACCGCAAGGACGAGATCGTCGCGTCCGTCGAGGCGATGGTCGCGAAGGTCCAGGAATACGTGCCCGGTTACACCCTCAAGCAGGAGGTGCAGTTCACCGAGGTCACCGAGCCCATGGAGACGCTCACCGACCACACCGGCCCTCTGTGGAAGGTCGCGGTGTTCCTCGAGGTCAAGGGCGCAGCGCACTACCTGCCCGAGTACGCGGGCAATCTCGACATCATGACCTCCGCGGCGCTGCAGGTCGCACGCGCCGTGGCGGCACGCACGAAGGATCAGGTGACGGCATGACCGCGGCAACGACGGCGACTCGCGAATTCGCAAGCGACGGAACGGCTCTGTACATCCAGGACGTGACCCTGCGCGACGGCATGCACGCCATCCGCCACCGCATCACGCCACAGGACGTCGCGAAGATCGCCGGTGCGCTCGACCGTGCTGGTGTGGATGCCATCGAGGTCTCCCACGGCGACGGTCTCGCCGGTCACTCGCTGACCTACGGTCCCGGCAGCAACACCGACTGGGAGTGGCTCGAAGCCGCTGCCGGAGCGATCAATTCGGCCACGCTCACCACGCTGCTCCTGCCCGGTATCGGAACCGTCCACGAGCTGAAGCGTGCCTACGAGATCGGCGTGCGGTCGGTGCGCATCGCGACGCACTGCACCGAGGCCGACGTCTCCGCGCAGCACATCGCCGCGGCGAAGGAACTGGGCATGGACGTGTCCGGCTTCCTGATGATGTCGCACATGGCCCCGTCCGAGGAGCTCGCCCGCCAGGCGAAGCTCATGGAGTCCTACGGCGCCGACTGTGTCTACGTCACCGACTCCGGCGGACGCCTCACGATGGACGGTGTTCGCGAGCGTGTGCGTGCCTACCGTGAGGTCCTGAACGAGACCACGCAGATCGGCATCCACGCGCACCAGAACCTGTCGCTGTCGGTCGCCAACTCCGTGTGTGCCGTCGAGGAAGGCGTCATCCGCGTCGACGCGTCGCTGGCCGGACACGGTGCCGGTGCCGGCAACTGCCCGATCGAGCCCTTCGTCGCCGTCGCCGACCTGCTCGGCTGGAAGCACTCGTGCGATCTGTTCGGGCTGCAGGACGCCGCCGACGATCTCGTGCGCCCGCTGCAGGACCGTCCGGTGCAGGTCGACCGCGAGACCCTCACCCTCGGCTACGCCGGCGTGTACTCGAGCTTCCTGCGTCACGCCGAGACCGCCGCGAGCATCTACGGTCTCGACACCCGCGACATCCTCGTCGAGATCGGCCGTCGCGGCCTCGTCGGTGGGCAGGAGGACATGATCACCGACGTCGCACTCGACCTGCGCAACCGCGCGGGGAACTGACCAGCGCCCGCGTGCATGTCTAGTCGGTCAGATCCCGGTAGTCCGGGTGCTTCTCGATGAACTTGTCGACGTACGAGCAGATCGCGACGATGCGCTTGCCGCGTTCGCGGACGTCGTCGAGGGCGAAACCGACGAGCTTGCCTCCGAGTCCCTGACCGGAGTAACCCTTGTCGATCTCGGTGTGGTCGAAGACGAGGCGGCCGTCGTCGTCGGGGTGGTACTGGGTGTATCCGACGACGGCGTCGTCGTCCCGGACTTCGTACCTCTGTTTCTCGGCGTTGTGCACCACGGTCACGGACGAATCGCTCATGGTCTTCCTCTCACCGTCGACAAGCTGGTGTGTCCCACAGCCAAGCTGGTGTGTCCACAGCATAGAGAACGGGCCGCGGCGCAATGCCGCGGCCCGTTCTGCTGTGCCGGGTTATTCCGGCGGAGAGATGTGCTGGGCGAGGTACAGCGGTTCGCCGAGCTGCTCGATCAGATCGAGCTGGGTTTCGAGATAGTCGATGTGTTCTTCCTCGTCGGCGAGGATCTCCTCGAAGATGTTGGCCGAGGTGATGTCGCTGACCGAGCGCATGTACTCGGCTCCCTTCCGGAGCCGGTCGCGGGCCTCGATCTCCACCTGCAGGTCGGCCTCGAGCATTTCCTTGACGGTCTGACCCAGACGCAACGCCCCGAGGCGCTGGTAGTTGGGGAGTCCGTCGAGATAGAGGATCCGATCGGTGAGTCTCTCGGCGTGACGCATCTCGTCGAACGACTCGTCGCGAGTGTGCTTCGCGAGTTTCGCCCATCCGCGGTTGTCCTGCATCTTCGAATGCAGGAAGTACTGATTGATCGCGGTGAGCTCGGCGGTGAGTTGTTCGTTGAGCAACTCGATGACCTTCTTGTCGCCCTTCATGGCACCTCCCGGGGTGAACCATCAGGTTTACCGCCGGGTAGGGGCTGGCTACACGGCGGTCTCGAGTTCGATGGTCTCATTCCGCCGGCGGGCCTGCCGGATGATCGCGGAGATGTTCCGGACGCAGCTGCCACAATCGGTGCCGGCGCGGCACTTGGCGCTCACCTCGCGGGTACAGCGTGCTCCCGCAGCCACCTCTGCCTCGATGTGGTGGTGGGTAAGAGCGTGGCAACTGCAGACGATCATCAGAGCCACCTTTCTGCGACTGAGGGAACACTCACTTAGGTTGTCCAAACCTTACATCGGCTTAGGCTAGCCTAGCTTGTGATCGTAGTCACAAGAAGGGGGGGTCGGATCCGTGTTATGCCCAGGTCCATCCCAGGGTGTGATACTGCAGCTACTGCTGTTGCAGGTGTTGCGAGACCACCTGGTTGATCCGGTGCAGACCGGGCGAGGTGAGGCCTGGGATCTGGTTCTCGATCGTGCGCACCAGCGACGAATCGTCGAGGACCTTCTCGCTCGACTGGATCAGGACGGTGCCGGCACCGGTGAAATCGAACTGCCGTTCCTCACCGGACTGCACACCGAAACGCCGCGCCCCGGCCGAGACGAATCCGGTGATCCACGATTCGTCGTAGTGATGGCTGGGGGACGGACAGTCGGCCCACCCGACGAGCGCCTCCGGGTCGACCCGCAGCGGCGGCTCGGCGAACATCACCGGCCCGTTCGACGACGCGAGGAAACGGCCCGTACCGATGAGGGTGAGGAAACCCGGGACGATCGACTGGTTGAGCGACAGGCCCGGTTCGAAGGCCAGCAGATTGGCCTGCCGGATCGTGAGGTTGCCGTCGTCGAGGTCGTACGAGTTGATGTCGTATCCGCGGTCGCCGATGATCAGCTTCCCGAAGCCTTCGGCCACGACGTAGTCGCCGAGATAGAGCGGAGCGGAGAATTGCTGGGCCACCATGTGCAGCAGGTGTCCTTGCAGCCCGTGGGTGAGTGCCGAGAACTGCACCTGACCGTAGTACGCGATCATCGCGCCCTTCGACAGGAACCAGGGCGTCTGCAGGTCGATGCAGTAGGCGTAGGGGTTGCCCGGCACGTTGTCGCTGCCGCCGAAGCTCGACGGGTTCAGAACGGTACTCACAGCTTCTCCTCCGATGCCTGCACGTAGACGATGCCCTGTCCGCTGCATTCGAGTTGCATGGCCTCCCCACCGGTGCGACCGACGTTCCGCCAGCTCATCGACGACTTCAGTTCGGTGCGGACCGGGCCGTAGGACGCCACGAACGCCTGCGGGTCGACGACCACGGGCGTCGGACCACCCACCTGAAGCTCGAACACGCCGCCGTGGGCGAGCAGCACCGCCGCGCCCTGGCCGATCAGCTGGGTGGTGAACATGCCGGTGCCGGTCATCGCTCCGGTGGCGGCGCCGCGCAGCGCCCCGAGCAGACCCCCGCCGCCACCGCCCCCACCGGAGGCGGCGGCCACCCAGACGACCGTGGACTGCAGACCGGTGGTGTGGGCGAGCAGGCGCGACGCTTCCGCCCGCAGCTCACCGCCCGCGGACATGTCGACGATGTGCGTCTCGAGACCACGGAAGCCGTAGTGCACGACACCGTCGCCCTGCGCGAGCATCGTGGCCTCGTGCTCACCCTGCAGCATGCGTCCCGCCATACCGGCGAGACCACCAAGACCCGGAGCGCCCCCGACGCCACCGGGAACACCGTGGGGGGAGAACCGGACGTTGCCGGTGTAGAACAGCATCGCGCCGCGGCGGGCCACGACGGGACCGGACTGCCGCAGGTCGACGCGCACGACCTTGCCGTTGATCTTCGTGAAGCTCATCTGTTCCTACCGTTCCGCCGGCTGGATGGAGACCACGCCCACGCCGACCCACTCGAGGGAGAACGCCTCGCCGCTGCCCTGACCGATGGCCGAGCGCCACGACACGTCGGTGACGAACGACTGCGTGAGCTGCCCCTTCGCGCACACGAAGGCGTCGGGATCGACGACGAGGGGATGCTGCGGCGACACCTCGAGATGGATGAGGGGGCCCCCGGCGGAGAGCAGCGCGACCTGCCCGGTCCCCGTCACCGTCGTGGTGAACAGACCCTGGCCGCTCATGCCGCCGCGCAGACCCGCGAACGTCACGTTCGTGTTCAGATTCCCGCTCAGCGCCAGCAACTGCTCGGACTCGACCTGCAGCGTCTCGTTGTTCAGCTCCAGCACCGTGACGTCCTGCGCCTGGTGCGCGAAGTAGACGATGCCCGTGCCGCTGCACTCCATGAGCGAGAGCCCCTCACCCGTCGCGCGCTGCCGCAGCCCGGAGAGAACACCCTCGCCACCACCGAAACCGGCGGACTTGAAACCGACCTGGCCCTCGTACGCCACCATCGACCCCGACAGGGCTCGGACGGACGAATTGTTCAGGTGGGCTTCGATCACCCTCTTGGTCTTCACGACTAGCCGCATGGCGGGAAACGATAGTCGGAAACGACTTCGGTGGAGTGAACCCCCGGTAGCGGGGCCCACTCCACCGAAGAACTACAGAAGACCTACAGTCCCAGATCCTTGGCGATGATCGTCTTCATGACCTCGTTGGTGCCGCCGTAGATGCGGGTCACGCGGGTGTCGGCGTAGAGGCGGGCGATGGGATACTCGGTGATGTAGCCGTAGCCGCCGTGCAGCTGCAGGCACTTGTCGATGATGCGGCCGGCGGCCTCCGTCGCGAACAGCTTCGCGCGGGCGGCGTCGGGCACCGTCAGTTCGTCGCGGTCGTTGAGCTCGATCGCGTTGTCGACCATGATCTGCATGGCCTGCAGTTCGGTCGAGCACTCGGCGAGCACGAACTTGGTGTTCTGGAAGGACGCGACCGGCTTGCCGAAGACCTTGCGGTCCTTGGTGTATGCGATGGCGTGCTGGATCGCCGCGGCCGCGGTGGCGGCAGCACCGAACGCGATGGTGAGACGCTCCTGCGCGAGGTTCTGCGTCAGGTACGAGAACGCCTCGCCCTCCTTGCCGAGCAGATCGGCGACCGGCACCTTCACGTCGTCGAACGACAGCTCGGCGGTGTCCGAGGTCTTGAGACCGATCTTGTGGAGCTTGCGTCCGACCGCGAAGCCCTCACTCTTGGTGTCCACCACCAGGATCGACAGGCCACCGCGACGGTCCTCGGGGTTGTACGGCGAGGTGCGGCCCACGACGAGAATGCGGTCGGCGAGAGCACCGCCGGTGATGAACGTCTTCGCGCCGTTGAGGACGTAGTGGCTGCCGTCCTCCGAGAGCTTCGCGGTGGTCGCGATGTTGGCGAGGTCGGAACCGGTGCCCGGCTCGGTCATCGCGATGGCGAACATCAGCTCACCCGAGGCGAACCCGGGGAGCCAGCGCTGCTTCTGCTCCTCGGTGGCGTTCTGCATGATGTACGGCAGGATCAGGTTCGAGTGCACCGACGACGAACCGAACGACACACCGGCCGCCGACGCCTCCTCGGCGAGGATCACGTTGAACTTCAGCGACGTCTCGCCGCCTCCGCCGTACTCCTCGGGAACCTGGATGCCGAGGAGCCCGAGTTCGCCCATGCGGCTGTAGAACTCGCGCGGAGGATGGCCGGTCTCTTCCCACTCGGGGTAGACGGGCACGACCTCCTTCGCGATGAAGTCGCGGACGGTCTGCCGGAACGCCTCGTGATCCTCGTTGTACAGCGTGCGCTTCACGCGTTGTCCTTCCAGGGATGGATGTGATTGTGGGGGAGCACCTTACAGCGCGTAGCTGCGCAGCACACCCTTGCTGATGATCGTCTTCTGGATCTCACTGGTGCCCTCGCCGATGAGCAGGAAGGGAGCCTCGCGCATGAGGCGCTCGATCTCGTACTCCTTCGAGTAGCCGTAGCCGCCGTGGATGCGAAAGCCGGCCTGGGTGACCTCGGAGCAGTATTCGCTGGTGAGGTACTTGGCCATGCCGGCGGCGACGTCGTTGCGCTCACCCGAGTCCTTCAGACGCGCGGCGTTGACCATCATCAGGTGGGCGGCCTCGACCTTGGTGGCCATCTCCGCGAGGGAGAACGAGATCGCCTGGTGCTGGGCGATGGGCTTGCCGAAGGTGGTGCGCTGCTGGGCGTAGCGGGCGGCGAGCTCGAAGGCGCGGATCGCGACACCGCACGCGCGGGCCGAGACGTTGACACGGCCGACCTCGACACCGTCCATCATCTGGAAGAAGCCCTTGCCGGGCTCCCCACCGAGGATCGAATCGGCCGAGGCCTTGTAGTTGTCGAAGACGAGCTCGGTGGTGTCGATGCCCTTGTACCCCATCTTGTCGATCTTGCCGGGGATGGTGAGGCCCGGGACGACCTCACCGAAGCCGGCAGGCTTCTCGACCAGGAAGGTGGTCAGGTTCTTGTGGGGTTTGTCGGAGCCTTCCTCGGTCTTGACCAGCGCGGCGACGAGAGTGGAGCTACCACCGTTGGTCAGCCACATCTTCTGGCCGTTGATGACGTAGTTGCCGTCGGCGTCGCGCTTGGCCTTGGTGCGGATGGCGGCGACGTCGGAGCCGAGTTCGGGCTCGGACATCGAGAACGCGCCGCGGACCTCACCGGTGGCCATGCGGGGCAGGTAGTACTGCTTCTGCTCTTCGGTGCCGTGCTGGCGGATCATGTACGCGACGATGAAGTGCGTGTTGATGACGCCGGAGACGCTCATCCAGCCGCGGGCGAGTTCCTCGACGCACAGCGCGTAGGTCAGCAGCGACTCGCCGAGCCCGCCGTACTCCTCGGGGATCATCAGCCCGAACAGGCCCATCTCGCGCATCTGGTCGACGATGGCCTGCGGGTAGGTGTCCGAGTGCTCGAGTTCCTGAGCGTTCGGGATGATCTCGCGATCGACGAAGGCGCGGACCGTGTCGAGGATCTCGGACTGGAATTCCGTCAGACCGAGGGTCTGGGCGAGGCGGGTCATGCGTGCTCTTTCTGGGAGATGCGGATGGTGCCGGATGCTGCGAGGGCGTCGATCTCGTCGTCGGTCAGCCCGAGATGTTCGGTGAGCACCTCGGCGGTGTCGTCGCCGTTGGCCGGCGCGGGGCGGACCTCGGGATACCGGCCGTCGAAGGACATCGGGGTGCTCGGGGCGTGGTAGCTGCCGATGCGCGGCTGGTCGAGCTTGTGGAACATCGGGTTGTCGGTCACGCGCGGGTCGGCGGCGAGTTCGGCGAACGTGCGGTAGCGCTCGTGCAGGACCGAGGTGCCGCCCAGCGCCGTCTCGACCTCGTCGGCGGTGTGGCGCGAGAACCAGGCGCCGAACAGGCTGTTGAGCACGTGGCGGTGCTCGAACCGGGTGCCCTCGTCGCGGAAGTCGACGCCCAGGGCGGATTCGAGTGCGGCCACGGCCTCGGCGGTGCCGGTGAGCTCGGTGAGATCGCGGAAGTGGCGCGGCGTGAGCGCGACGAGCATGAAGCGTGCGCCGTCGCTGGTGGCGAAGTCGGCGCCGTAGGTGCCGTAGACGGAGTTGCCGACCTTCTCCCGGACGGGGCGGCCGAGCTGGGCCTCGGCGATGTAGCCGAGATTGCCGACGGTCGCGAACGCGACGTCCTCGAGCGGGAGAACGACTCTCGTTCCGGCGCCGGTGATCTCGCGACGGTAGACGGCCGAGGCAACCGACAGGGCCGCGTACAGGCCGCACGAGACGTCCCAGGCGGGCAGCACGTGGTTGACCGGAGTCGAGACGTTCTCGGCACCGGTGACCTGCGGGAAACCGGCGGCGGCGTTGACGGTGTAGTCGACGGCGCCGGTGCCGTCGGCGCGACCGAGGACCTGCACGTGGATCAGGTCGGGGCGGATCGCGGCGAGTTCGTCGTAGTCGAGCCACGAGCGACCGGCGGCGTTG
Source organism: Rhodococcus sp. GQ147 (assembly GCF_059759155.1). Lineage (NCBI taxonomy): Bacteria > Bacillati > Actinomycetota > Actinomycetes > Mycobacteriales > Nocardiaceae > Rhodococcus > Rhodococcus sp. GQ147. Next base: position 94,388 of record NZ_JCAXDU010000005.1, on the reverse strand, counting down.
GTGACCAGCACGCCGGCATCGATGATCAGGTCGCGGATCAGGTTCTGTGCCTCCGGGCTACGGAAATCCGCTGCGAGCGATCGCTTGCCCTTGTTCAGGCCGGCCCAGTAGATCGACTCGTTGCCGTCGGTGACCGGCCAGCGGCGGTAGTCGGCAGCGCCGCCGATCGGGTCGACCCGGATCACGTCGGCGCCGAGCGCGGCCAGGGTCATGCCGCACAGGGGTGCGGCCACGAAGCTGGACACCTCGACCACGCGCACTCCCGCGAGGGGTGCAGTGGACGAGGGCAGTTCGTCGGTGGAAGCGGTGGAGTTCATGCTGGGCTCGCTCGTCCTCGTCGCAGATTGTTTCGGGCACAGTCAGCATGCCCAGGTTTTGCCGCCCGGAACAGCACCGATCGGCTATCGCTCGGTTAGCGCAGACCAATACTCGATGCGGCCTGAATCCGCCGTGTGATGAGTCATAGGTTTCAGTGATCGATTCGTTCGCCTCCCGCTCTTTGCTTCAGGTGACATGGCTCACGTTCAATGCATGCAGACGCCAGGCGTGACGTTCTTCCGACAGCGACATACCGATCGTTCGTAAGTCGGCCATCCCGCTCGAGTTCTGAAGGGACTCCCAGTGACCACAGGCGAAATCGTGCACGACAAGTCGGCAGCCGCCGGCGGGCCCGGTCGGCCGACGACCGGCTCGACACCTCTCGTGACCCCCGGCCGCGCGTGGAGCATGACCGGCCTGGTCATCTTCCTCTACGTCGTCAACTACGCCGACAAGGCCGTCCTCGGCATCATCGCCCAGCCTCTGGCGCGTGAGCTCGGCATGAGCTCCTCCCAGATCGGCCTGGTCGGGTCGCTGTTCTTCGTCACATTCACCGTCGGCGGTTTCTTCGCCGGGCCGTTGAACAAGTACATGACCCTCCGCTGGGCCCTGCTGGCCCTCGGCCTGACCTGGTCGCTCGTCATGCTGCCGCTGGTCGTCAGTGCGAGTTTCGCGATGCTGGTCGTCACCCGCATGCTGCTCGGTCTCGCCGAAGGACCGAGCTCGGCGCTCATGCACACCGCCGCGTACTCGTGGCACCCGCCGGCCAAGCGTGGCCTGCCCGGCGCCTTCCTGGCCGGTTCCGCCTCGGTCGCCAAGATCGCCCTCGCTCCCGTCCTGACCTTCATCACCGTCGAATGGGGATGGCGTGCCGCGCTGATCTCGCTGTCGATCCTCGGTGCGATCTGGATGGGCTGCTGGCTCCTCGGCTGGAAGGAAGGCCCCTACACGACCCGGGCCGTCAAGGGCGCCGAGACCGCCGCTTCCCCCGCGCAGACCGAACCGTCCGTGCCGTGGCGCAAGATCTTCCTCACTCGCACCTTCATCAGCTGCGCGATCCTGATCATGGTCGTCTACGCGCTCACCACCGTCGTCCTGACCTGGCTGCCGTCCTACTTCGAGGTCGGTCTCGGCTACAGCGCTCTGCAGGCCGGCTCGATGTTCGCCCTGCCGTCCATCATCGGTCTGTTCCTCATGATCAGCTCGGGCACGGTCACCGACCGCCTCAGCGCCAAGGGTTACCGCTCGCGGGTCGTCCGCATCATCGTGCCCGCCGTCGGTGTGCTCATCTGCGGTGCCATCCTGGTCTTCCTCCCGTCCATCGGTACGCCGGCTCTGGCCGTCGCGGTCGTCTCCATCGGCTACGGCTTCGGCGCCATCGCGTTCCCGCTGATCAACGCCGCGATCTCCGAGTTGTGCCCGCCGCAGCAGACCGCCGGCACGATGGGTGTCTTCCTCGCGCTGATGGCGGTCGGCGGTCTCGTTGCCCCCTACGGCACGGGTGTCCTCGTCGACAACGCCGCCACCGCGGCGGAGGGCTATGCAACGGCCTTCCAGGTCATCGGTGCACTCGGTGCGCTCGCCGCGATCCTGGTGCTCTTCCTGGCCGACCCGGAGCGCGACCGCAAGATCATCCGGGCAGCCGCCTGACCTGTTCGGCATAGCTTCCGCCTAACGGAAGCTTCCGCCGAAAGACTTACCCCTACCGGCCGGGTGCATGGTCTCCTCGAATGTGAGGACCACCACCCGGCCGGTCGTCTTTTCCCACCACGGTTGCCCGGCAACCGTGTCCCGCAACAGCAAAGGACCGATTCGCATGCGCGATGCCGTGATCGTCGACGCCGTCCGTTCCCCCATCGGACGTCGAGGTGGTGCACTGTCCGAGATCCACCCCGTCAACCTGTCCGCCCACGTGCTGACCGCACTGGCGGAGCGGACCGGCCTCGATCCCGCCACGATCGACGACGTCCAGTGGGGTTGTGTGAGCCAGGTCGGCGACCAGGCCGGAATCGTCTCGCGCAGCGCCGTGTTCGCGGCCGGATGGCCGGTCACCGTACCCGCCACCACCATCAACCGGGCGTGCGGATCGAGCCAGCAGGCCGTGTCCTTCGCCGCCGCGACCGTCATCTCCGGCCAGAACGACGTCGTGATCGCCGGTGGTGTCGAGTCCATGAGCCGTGTGCCGATGGGCAGCGCCAGCAAGGACGGTCAGCACTTCCCGCAGAACGTGCTCGACCGCTTCGAGGTCGGCGGCTTCAGCCAGGGCATCGGCGCCGAGATGATCGCCGAGAAGTGGGGTTTCTCCCGCACGCAGCTCGACGAATTCTCGCTGCGCTCGCACGAACTGTCCGCAGCCGCCACCGACGCGGGCGCCTTCACCGGCCAGATCGCCGTGGTCGGCGAGTTCGCCACCGACGAGGGCATCCGCCGCGGCGGCACCGTCGAGTCGCTTGCCAAGCTCGAGACCGTCTTCAAGGAGGACGGCGTGATCCACGCCGGCAACTCCTCGCAGATCTCCGACGGTGCCGGCGCCCTGCTCATCACCACCAGCGAATACGCCGCGGCGCAGGGCTGGACCCCGCTCGCACGCATCCACACCGCCGTCGTCGCCGCCGACGACCCGGTCGTCATGCTCACCGGCCCCATCCCCGCCACCGAGAAGGCCATCGAGCGTTCCGGTCTGTCCATCGACGACATCGGCGCCTTCGAGATCAACGAGGCCTTCGCACCGGTGCCGCTGGCATGGCAGGTCGAGACCGGCGCGAAGCCCGACCGCCTCAACCCGCTCGGCGGCGCGATCGGTGTCGGCCACCCCCTCGGCGGCTCCGGCGCGATTCTCATGACCCGCCTCGTGCACCACATGCGCGACAACGGCATCCGCTACGGCCTGCAGTCGATGTGCGAGGCCGGCGGCATGGCCAACGCCACCATCCTCGAACTGCTCTGATCTCACGTCACCCAGCTGCTACGAATCCGAAGGAAACACTATGGAACTCAAGGGTCTGTCCGTTGCCGTCACCGGCGGAGCGTCCGGTCTCGGTCTCGCCACGGCACGTCGCGTCCTGGCCGCCGGCGGCAACGTCACCCTCATCGACCTCCCCGGCTCGAACGGTGAGGAGATCGCCAAGGAGCTCGGCGACGGCGCCGTCTTCGCCCCCGGCGACGTGACCGATTCGGAGCAGTTCGCTGCGGCTCTCGACGTCGCGCACGAGCGCGGCGGCCTGCGCGGTGTCGTGCACTGCGCCGGCGCCGGACGCAAGATGCGCATCCTCGACAAGGAGGGCAAGGCCGGTTCGCTCGAGGACTTCGAGTTCGTGATCCGCCTCAACCTCATCGGCTCGTTCAACGCGCTGCGCCTCGGCGCCGAGCGCATGGCCGAACTCGACCTCATCGAGGACGAGCGTGGCGCCGTCGTCATGACGGCCTCCGTCGCGGCCTTCGAGGGCCAGATCGGCCAGATCAACTACTCGGCGTCCAAGGCCGGCATCGTCGGCATGACGATCGTCGCCGCACGCGACCTCGCCAGCAAGGGCATCCGCGTCAACACCATCGCCCCCGGCATCATGGACACCCCGCTGCTCGCCCGCCTGCGCGAGGACGTCCGCAAGTCGCTCGAAGCGACCGTGCCCAACCCGTCGCGTCTGGGCCGGCCCGACGAGTTCGGGCAGCTGGCCACGAACATCCTCGAGAACGGCTACATCAACGGCGAGACCATTCGCCTCGACGGCGCCATCCGTATGGCACCGCGGTGAACCGGGCGTCGACCATGACCTCGGCTTCCGACCTCGCACAGCGCAGGCTGTCGTACCCGGCGACGACGATGGCGGTGTGGGCACCGAGCCTCGCCGCCGTCTACGGCGACCGTCCCGCGGTGATCGACGGCGACCGGGTGCTCACCTACAACGACCTCGACGCACGCTCGGCGCAGTTCGCCGGCGTGCTGCACGAGGCCGGGGTGCGGGCCCGCGACGTGGTGCTCCTGCACCTCGGTAACTGCGTCGAGTTCCACATCGCCTACTACGGTGCGCTCCGCGTCGGAGCGGCGGTCACGCTCGTGAATCCGCTGCAGCCCGAACCGGGTCTGCGCCGGCAGATCGAGGAGACTTCCGCAGCCGCGGCGGTCACCGGTTCCGCACAGGCCGACACCCTGTTCCGGGCTGCGTCCGGAACGAGTATCCGGTTGATCGCGGTCGTCTCCGACGAAGCGGTCACCGCGCCGGGTGCCGTGCGCTTCGGCGATGCGCTCGAAGGACGCCCGCAGACCTTCGAACCGGTCGTCACCAGTCCGGACGATATCGCGCACATCGCGTACACCGGTGGCACGACCGGCATTTCGAAGGGCGTGCGCGTCCTGCACCGCAACGTTGTCGGCAACGTCACGCAGATGTGTGCGTGGCGCGCCGGGCACCAGCTGGTCGCCGATGTCGACGGACGCATCTCGCTCGAACCGATCGGCGACCTGAAAATCGCCGGTGCGGTCCCGGGTCAGGGTTCGACGATCGTGGTGTCGCCGCTGTTCCACGCGCACGCGCTGATCAACACGTCGTTCCTTCTCGCGTGCGGCCTGACCCAGGTCCTCGCGGGTCGCTTCGATCCGGCCCGGATGCTCGAGCTGATCGAACGGTACGAGGCCGGCTACATCACCGGCAGCCCGGCGATGTGGCACGCCCTCGCTACGCATCCCGACGTCGAGACCCGCGACCTGTCCACCGTGCGGGTCGTGTCGTCCGGTGCCGCTCCGATCGACCACGTGACCCTCGGGAACCTCGAGCGTGCGTTCCCCAACGCACGTATCGCGGAGGGTTACGGGCTCACCGAGGGCACCTGCGTCGTCACGGCGATGCCGCTCGTCGTCGACTCGGAGTACCGCCTCGGAAGCGTCGGCCTCCCGGTCTTCGACACCGAACTCGAGATCCGCTCGCAGATCGATCCGACCGTCGTCCTCCCCGACGGAGAGCTCGGCGAACTGTGGATCCGCGGACCGCAGGTCACCGACGGATATCTCGGACACCCCGAGATCACCGCGGAACAGTACGTCGACGGCTGGCTCGCCACCGGCGACATCGCCTACCGCGATGCCGACGGATTCGTGTACATCGCCGACCGGGCGAAGGACATGTTGATCTACAAGGGCTACAACGTGTATCCGCGTGAGCTCGAAGAGATCCTGGTGACCCACCCGAAGGTGTCCACTGCGGCGGTCGTCGGGCGGGAGGCAGGCGCGATCGGTCAGGAGCCGGTAGCCTTCGTCGTCCCCGTCGACGGCGAGGAGCCCGCCGCGGAGGAGCTGAAGGCGTACGTCGCCGAACAGGTCCTGCCGTACAAGAAGATCCGTGAAGTGGTGGTGGTCGACGCATTGCCGACCTCCGCCGCGGGCAAGATCCTCAAGACCGATCTGCGATCGCGACTGACGGTCTCCTGACCCCGCACACGAGAAACCCCCGGCATCCGATGCCGGGGTTTTCTTCGTATGCGGTGGAAGGTGATTCGCAAGAATCGGTTCGGGCGCGGTTCCGGACGTACCTGTTCCGGAACCGCGCCCCGAAGGTCAGGAGTTCTTCTGTTGCTCCTGCTTGACGAGTCCGCCGCCGATGATCAGACGCTGGATCTCGCTGGTGCCCTCGTACAGGCGCAGCAGACGCACGTCGCGGTAGATCCGCTCGACCGGCACCTCGCGCATATAGCCGGTGCCACCGTGGATCTGGACGGCGAGATCGGCGACCTTGCCGACCATCTCGGTGCAGAACAGCTTCGCGACCGACGGTGCGATGCGGCGGTCGGTCTCCTCGACCCACGCCTTCGCGGCGTCGCGGACGAGGGCGCGGCCGGCCATCACACCGGTCTGCTGGTCGGCGATCATCGCCTGTACGAGCTGGAAGTTTCCGATGGGGTTGCCGCCCTGCGTGGCGGTCGCGGCGTAGGCGACAGACTCGTCGAGTGCGCGCTGGGCCTGGCCGACCGACAGTGCGGCGATGTGCACGCGACCGCGGGCGAGCGAGACCATGGCGGCCTTGTAGCCGACGTCCTCGCTGCCGCCGACGAGCGCGGAGTTCGGCACACGCACGTCGTCGAAGTGCACGTCGGCGGTCCAGGCGCCCTCCTGGCCCATCTTGGCGTCCTTGTTGCCCACCGTCAGGCCGGGGGTGTCGGCGGGGACGAGGAAGACCGCGATTCCGGTGCCGTTCCCGTCTGCCGGACGGGTGCGGGCGAACACGACGAACAGGTTCGCCAGCGGCGCGTTGGTGATGAAGCGCTTCTCGCCGGTGATCACCCAGTCGTCACCGGCGCGCATGGCCTTGGTACGCAGACCCGACGGGTTCGAGCCGGCGCCCGGCTCGGTGAGGGCGAAGGATGCGACGACCTCGCCGGAGGCGATGCCCTCGAGCCACTGCTGCTTCTGCTCGTCGGTGCCGAAGTTGACGAGCACCTGGCCGGCGATGCCGTTGTTGGTGCCGAACATCGAGCGCAGCGACAGGGTCGTGTAACCCAGCTCCATCGCGAGTTCCGCGTCCTGCTGCAGATTCAGGCCGAGGCCGCCCCACTCCTGCGGGATGGCGTATCCGAACAGGCCCATGTCCTTCGCGGCCTGGCGGATGTCCTCGGGAATCGCATTGGTCTCGGCGATCTCCTGCTCGCGCGGCACGACCACGTTGCGCACGAACGCGCGGGTCTGCGCGAGGATCTCGCGGAAGTCGTCCTCGTCGACCTCGGGGGCCGGGATGGAGAGTGTCATGTCTACAACCTTCGTGCGGCCGCGGGGAGGTGTCCAATACGAATGGCGCCATTCCCGTATAGGCATTGTCGATGGATGAGAGCCGTTCTACCGGCCGGTTCGCCGTTATATTCGGAGCATCGACTTGTCTGGGGGCCGTCCGAGCCCCGCCGAAAGGAATCATAGATGTCTCTGTTGGAGAACCGCACTGCCGTGATCACCGGTGGCGCTCAGGGAATCGGCTTCGCCATCGCGCAGGAGTTCGTCGACGCCGGCGCCCGCGTCGTGATCGGCGACCTCGATCTCGATGCCGCCACCGCCGCCTCCGAGAAGCTCGGAGGGCGCGACGTGGCCCGGGCCGTGCGCGCCAACGTCGTCGAGTCTGCCGACTGGGACACCCTCCTCGCCGAGGCCGTCGACGGTTTCGGTTCGCTCGACGTGGTGGTCAACAACGCAGGTATCACCCGCGACGCGACGATGCGCACGATGACCGAAGAGGACTTCGACCTCGTCATCTCGGTGCACCTCAAGGGCACCTGGCACGGCACCCGCAAGGCCGCCGCGATCATGCGTGAGGCCAAGCGCGGCGCGATCGTCAACATCTCCTCGCTGTCCGGCAAGGTCGGCATGGTCGGCCAGACCAACTACTCCGCCGCCAAGGCGGGCATCGTCGGCCTCACCAAGGCCGCCGCCAAGGAGATGGCGCACCACGGCGTCCGCGTCAACGCGATCCAGCCCGGCCTGATCCGTTCGGCGATGACCGAGGCCATGCCGCAGAAGGCATGGGACCGGAAGATGGCCGAGATCCCCATGGGCCGCCCCGGCGAGGTCGACGAGATCGCCTCCGTCGCACTGTTCCTCGCGTCCGACATGTCCTCCTACATGACCGGCACCGTCCTCGAGGTCACCGGCGGCCGCTTCATGTGACGGTCCATCCGTCACCTCCCTCTCTTCCCGAAAGGTCATCATGCGTGAAGTTGTCATCTGCGAGCCGGTCCGTACCCCGATCGGCCGCTACGGCGGAATGTTCAAGTCCCTCACCGCAGTCGATCTCGGTGTCGCGGCCCTGAAGGGTCTACTCGAGCGCACCGGTGTTGCGCCCGAACAGGTTCAGGACGTCATCCTCGGCCACTGCAACGGCAACAGTGAGGCCCCGGCCATCGGCCGCGTCGTCGCTCTCGACGCCGGTCTGCCGATCACGGTGCCCGGCATGCACATCGACCGTCGCTGCGGTTCGGGCCTGCAGGCCGTCATCCAGGCCGCCTTCCAGGTCGGTAACGGCGACCACGATCTCGTTGTCGCCGGTGGCACCGAGTCGATGAGCAACGCGGCGTTCTACTCCACCGATATCCGCTGGGGCGGCGCCCGCACCGGTGTGCAGATGCACGACGGGCTGGTCCGAGCCCGCTCGACCGCCGGTGGCCGTTTCTACCCGGTGCCCGGCGGCATGATCGAGACCGCGGAGAACCTGCGTCGCGAGTACTCGATCTCCCGCGACGAGCAGGACGAGTTGGCCCTGAACTCGCACCTGCGTGCAGTCCACGCCCAGAAGAACGGGATCCTCGCCGAGGAGATCATCCCAGTCACGGTGAGCAGCCGTAAGGGCGACGAGGTCATCGACACCGACGAGCACCCGCGTCCCGACATCAGCCTGGAGACCCTCGCCAAGCTGAAGCCGATCATGGGCAAGCAGGACCCCGAGGCCACCGTCACCGCCGGCAACGCCAGCGGCCAGAACGACGCCGCGTCCATGGCCATCGTCACCACCCCGGAGAAGGCCGCCGAGCTGGGCCTGACCCCGCTGGTGCGGTTCGTCTCGTGGGGCGTCGCCGGTGTCCAACCCAAGGTCATGGGTATCGGCCCCGTGCCGGCCACCGAGGTCGCCCTCGCCAAGGCGGGCATCACCCTCGCCGACGTCGACATCATCGAGCTCAACGAGGCGTTCGCCGCGCAGGCCCTCGCGGTGACCCGCGAATGGAAGTTCGGCAAGGCCGACTTCGAGCGCACCAACGTTCACGGCTCCGGCATCTCGCTCGGCCACCCGGTCGGCGCGACCGGCGGACGCATGCTCGCCACCCTCGCCCGCGAGCTGTACCGTCGCGAGGCCCGCTACGGCCTCGAGACCATGTGCATCGGCGGCGGCCAGGGCTTGGCAGCGATCTTCGAGCGCGTCGCGTAAGCAGACAGCTCCCGGTTCGGGGAGGTTGTGTTCGGTTTTTCTCGAAAAGCCCGGACACAACCTCCCCGAACTTCTTTCGTCGCAGGTGACCGGGCTGGGGATGACGCCGGATTGTCCACAACCGGGCCTCGACGCGGCGTCAGGAGGCGCGTCGCGCCCGGCATGCTCGGCGCGTGATCGACTTCGACGAACCGTTCTCGGGACGCGCGGCACTCGCTGCCGGCGTCGTCACGCGGCATCGGCTCGCACGCGACTTCGTCCACCTCCACCGCGACGTCTACATCCGACGAGGGATCCCGGCCACCCCGCTGCTGCGTGCGAAGGCGGCATGGTTGTGGTCGCAGGGCCGCGGCGTCCTCGCGGGAGTGTCCGCCGCTGCCGTGCACGGCACTCGATGGCTCGACCCGGATGCGGCGGCCGAACTCGTCCGCTCCGATCACGTCCGGTCGGCGCCGGGCATCTCGGTCCGACGCGCCCCGAAGCTCGACACCTGCGTGGTCGACGGGATGTTCGCGACCACACCGGCGCAGACGGCCTTCGATCTCGCCCGACGAATGCCGTTCGATCGGGCCGTCGAAACGATCGACGCGCTCTGCAACGCGACCGGCCTGAAGGTGCCTGAGATCGAGGAACTCGCGACGAGGAGCAAAGGCGCACACGGTATCGGTGCCGTGCCGCGGGTGCTCGCCCTCGTCGACGGTGGGGCTGCGTCACCGCCCGAGACCCACACGCGTCTGCTCCTCGTCCGTGCCGGTCTCCCACCGCCGGAGACCCAGATCGAGATCTTCGACGGCGACGTGTTCGTGGCGCGAGCCGACATGGGATGGAAGCAGTGGCGGGTGCTCGTGGAGTACGACGGCGTGCAGCACTGGACCGACCCCACTCAGCGCACCCGCGACATCGATCGGTACGCGGTGCTGCCCGAACTGGGGTGGACGGTCATCCGGGTCGGCGCCGACCTCCTCTACCGGCGGCCCGAAGTCTTCGTCGAACGGGTGCGGCGTGCTCTGGGAGCGGCCGGTGCGCCCGTCTGAGCAGAACTTCGGGGAGGTTGTGTGCGTGTTTTTCGAGAAACGCGAACACAACCTCCCCGAACTTTCGACGGGCAACGCTATTCGGTGCGGAGGAGGTAGAAGCGGAAGAAGCCGAAGTCCTCGATGGGGAGCACGTCGACCTCGGTGAAACCGGCATCGAGGGCATAGCGGCGCAGGGTCGCGGGACGCATGACGGTGCCCGTCGCGGCGCTCGGGGTGTGGCTCATACCGTCAGGGAGGCAGATGGTGAGGCTGTAGCCGTACATGAGCCGTTCGACGTCGTCGCCGGGCGCGGTGAAGGTGTCGGCGACCGCTTCGTCCATGACGATCATGAACCCGCCGGGTGCGAGCGACCGCCGTACGGCAGCCAACACTTCGACCGGTCGGGGCATGTCGTGGACGCACTCGAATGCGAAGGCCGCCTGGAAGTTTCCATCGGGCAGTTCGGACGCGTCGCACTGCGTGAACGTGACGCGTTGCGCCACATCGGCATTCTCCGCGAGGTTCGACCGGGCCATCTCCACCGACGGGGCGTCGATGTCGAAGCCGTGAACCTTCGCATCCGGATAGGTGCGCGCGATCGTGATCGTCGACCATCCCCCGCCGCAGCCGATGTCGGCGATCTGCGCGCCCGGCTGCCCGAGCACCCGGTCGACCTCCGGTACCGACCGCAGAGCATCGGGCAGCGCCTTCTCGAACAGCGGCCTGTTCGCGTCGGCCTGCGACTCGCACACGTCGCGGCCGAACTGGCTCCAACTCACGCCGCCACCGTTGCGGTACGCCTCGAGCAGACCGGGAAGCTGCATCGTCGCGCCGACGATCATCCGGGCGAGCGGCGCCATGTACGCCAGGCTGTGCGGATCGGTGAGTACCTCGCGACCGACCGCAGACAGCGTGAAGCGTGGGGGATCGCCGTCGTCGACGTCGAGCAGACCGGTCAGAGCCTGCTGCTCGAGCCACTCGCGGGTGTACCGCGGGTGGGTTCCGGTGCGTTCGGCCAGTTCGCCGGCCGTCGCAGGTCCGTCGTCGGCGAGGCTTCGGTACCAGCCGAGACGGTCGCCGATCAGGATCGTGAGGGTGTCCATGGTGCCGAGGACGGAATCGAGGACGCGCTGCGCGTACGCGTCGACGGAATCGAGGTGGACGGAGGAAGTCGTCGAGGTGGACATACGGATCATCTCCCGAGGAGAAGTGGATGTCGTCCCCACCATCGTCGCCCCCGGATCCCCGGATGTCACCGTTCCGTCGGGAGTTGCTCCTCCGCGCCGGACTCCTCGGACGACCGCACGAAGTCGACGAAGGCGCGACCGGCCTTCGACAGCGAGGCCGGGTCGAACACCAGTCCGTACGACTGCGCGAAGGTCGGCTCGCACGGACGGACCACCGCGACGTCCTGCGCCGACTCGGCGAGCGACCGTTCGACGAACGACCCACCCAGACCGGCGAGCACCATCGGCAGGCGGGCCTCGCGATGATCGGTGAGCACGGAGATGGGACGGCGCACCTCGGCCTGCCGCATTGCGTAGTCGATCGCGTCGCTCACGGAGCCACCACCGCGCGGCACGAACACCATCGGGATGTCAGGGAGCTCGGCCAAGGACAGCGGCCCGGGTGGCAGGTCGGTGCCGGGGGGATAGGCGAGCCAGTACTCGGTCTGTCCGAGCTCGATGATCTCGAGACCCACCTCGTCCTCGACGGGCAGATGGGTGACGACGAACTCGCAGTAGCCGTCGTGGATGACCGACGCGGTGAACTCCTCCGCACGCAGATCACCGAGGCGCGCGGTGACTTTGGGATGGAGACGGCGGAACTCGGAGACCAGGTCGACGATCGGGCCGGTTGCGAGAGCGGGGAAGACCATCAGATCCAGTCGGCCCGTCACCTCGGTCGTCGACACGGTGAGCAGCTCCTCGACCGCGTTCACATCGCGGAGGATCTGCCGGCTCGGGCCGATCAGTGCCTTGCCCGCCGCGGTGAGCACCATGCCGCGCCCGATGCGGTGGAACAACTGCACCCCCAGCTCGCGTTCGAGGCTGCGCAGTGCCTGGGAGACGGTGGGCTGGGCGACGCCGAGCTCGGCGGCCGCGCCGTTGATGCCGTCGTTCTCCACGACGGCGAGGAAGTATTCGACCTGACGGAACTCCATGTCGTCACGCTTCCCAGGGGGTGCCGGTGGTGGTCGCCACGAATGCGGCGGCAGCGGGGGACAGATCGCCGGGTCGCATCACCAACCCGACGGGACGCCGGAACGGTGGGTCCAGGGGCCGGACGACCGCACCGGGGATCTGCTTCTCGGCGACGCGACGCGGCACGATCGTCCCGGCGGTGCCACGCTCGACGAACTGCCACAGGGCTGCCTGGTTGGCGCAGTCGACGACGACGTTCTGATCGCCGAGCAGTTCACCGGTGCGTGCGGCGCTCGCGCGGGAGCCGAGGTCGAGGACCAGCGGGAAGTCGCGGACCTGGGCCCGGGTGACGGGGTCGGGCACGTCGGCGGCGAGGTCGGGGTGCACGGCGAGCACCATCTCCTGCTCGAGGACCGGAACGGTGATCATGCCGGCGTGATCGACGGACAGGTCGGTGATGCCGATCTCCGCCTCGCCGCGGCGCAGCGCCGCGTGGACTCCGGGAGGGCCTTCGGCGTCGTTCACCCGCACGGTCAGGTTGGGGTAGCGCCGACGGAAGCGCTGGACGAACTCGATGACGGGGTGGATCGAGAACGTCGCGAAGGTGACGATCTCGACACGACCGGCCTGGAGATCGCGCACCGCCGCGACCTTCTGTTTCGCCCGCTCGACGTCGGCCAGGATGCGGCGTGCGGCGCCCTCGAGGACACGACCGTCCTCGGTGAGGGTGAGCCGTCGGCCGGTGCGGTCGAACAGGGTCGTGTCGAGGCGGCGTTCGAGGGTGCGGATGGCCTGCGACAACGACGGCTGCGAAATGTAAAGTGCCTGAGCAGCTTTCGTGATCCCGCCGTGGTCGACGACCGCCACGAAATAGGTCACGAGGTGCAAGTCCACCCGATTATCGTAGGTGACGCTCGGAACCGTCCCGGACGCAACCGTCAGGAAGGGGTGTCTACCGGGCGCGGTACCCGCCATCCGCCGGTGAACGACGGCTCGCGTTTGTCGACGAATGCACGCATCGCATCGGGGGCGTCGGTGGCGTGGTTGATCGCCTGCGAGCGGGCCTCGTTCTCGAGTGCTTCGCGGAGCGTGAGCGACGAACCCTGCTCGAGCATCCGCGCCGACATGCTCACCGCGACCGGCGGGGCGGCGGCCAGCCGCGCGGCCAGTTCGGCGGCGCGACCGGCGAGGGCGTCGGGCTCGACGAGCTCGGTCACCAGGCCCAGGTCGTATGCTTCCTCGGCGCACACGATGTCGGCGAGCATGACCAGACGCTTCGCCTGGTGCAGTCCCACGAGGCGCGGCAGGATCCACGACCCGCCGAAGTCGATCGACAGTCCGCGCCGCGCGAAGATCTGACCGAACTTCGCGGTGCGGGAGGCGACGACCACGTCGCACAGCAACGCCATGTTCCATCCCGCGCCCACCGCATACCCCTCGACCTGCGCGATCAACGGCTTCGAGAACTCCGCGACGGCGAGCGCCGTCTCGTTGATCTCCCGCATACGGTCGAGGGGATGGGTGGAGTCGCGCCGTTCCATGTCGGCACCGGTGCAGAAGTCACCACCGGCGCCGGTGAGGATCACGGCGCGGACGGAATCGTCGTGCTGGAGCGCACCGAACGTCTCACGCAACGACCGCCACGCCTCGACCGTCATCGCGTTCTTGCGCTCCGGTCGACTCAGCGTGATCGTGGCGACCGAGCCGTCCTGCGCGACCAGAACGTCCGACATTCCTACTCGCCCTTCCAGACCGGTGCGCGCTTCTCGGCGAACGCCCGGGCGCCTTCCTTGGCGTCGGCCGACGCGAAGACCGGGTCGATGAACTTGCGCTGCGCGACGAAGGCGTCGGGGTCGGTGTAGTTGGCGGCCATCGCGACGACCTGCTTGGTGGCCTTGACGGCGAGGGGGCCGTTCGCCGCGACGCGGGCGGCGAGTTCCTTTGCCACGGTGAGTGCTTCACCGGGCTCGGTGACGCGGTTGACCAGGCCGTGCTGGTGGGCGACCTCGGCGGTGAGTGGGTCACCGGTGATGGCCAGTTCCATCGCGAGCGGGTAGGGGAGGATCTTCGGCAGGCGCAGCAGGCCGCCGGCCGCCGCCGCGAGTCCGCGCTTGACCTCGGGGATACCGAACTTCGCTTCGCGCGACGCGACGATCAGGTCGGCGGACAGGGCGAGCTCGCATCCACCGGCCAGGGCCCAGCCCTCGACGGCGGCGATGAGCGGCTTGCTCGGCGGTGCCTCGGTGAGGCCACCGAAACCGCGGCCGGGGATCGACGGGCGCTCCCCGCGTGCGAACGCCTTCAGATCCATTCCGGCGCAGAACGTTCCGCCGGCACCGGTGAGGATGCCGATGGTCAGGTCGGGGCGTGCCTCGAACTCGTCGATGGCCGCGGCCAACGCCTCCGAGACCTCCAGGTTCACGGCGTTCTTGGCCTCGGGGCGGTTGAGGGTGAACACCGCGACGCCGTCGGCGAATTCGGTGAGGACAACGCTCATGTCAGTTTTCCTTCGTATGGGTCGGAGTGGAGAGAGTCCAGTGGGCGGGAGTTCCACCGTCGGAACGGATGTCGCCTCTATCGGCGAGAACGAGCAGATGGGCCTGGGTTTCGCGGACGGCGAGTCGCTGCAGCCGGGGATCCATCACATCGATAGGACGCGACCACGTGACGCGGGTCGTGATCTCCCACGCCGTCGACTCGGGCCTGGACGCGACGGCATCGCGGATCTCGTCGAGACGGACCTCGTGGTGGTCCATGAGTTGGCGTGCGCGTTCGGTGACTCCGCGGAACCGGTACTCGTGGGCGGGCAGCACCTCGCAGTCCGGCAGAGCCGTCGTCGCATGCAGCGACAGCAGATAGCGGTGCAACGGGTCGCCCAGTTCGCCGGGGCCGGAGGAGATGTTGGGGCTGATGCGCGGAAGCATGTGGTCGCCGCTGAACAGCAAGTCGCGGTCGCGGTCGACGAAGGCGAGGTGACCGGGCGTGTGGCCGGGCGTCCACACCGCTTCGATGTTCCACCCGGGCAGATCGAGTCGATCACCATGAGCGAGAACGACATCCGCGCTCTCGCCCCGGGGGAAGCGGACGAGTTCGAAGCGGGCGGCCTCGACGACCTCGGGCGGTGCGCCGAGTCCGGTGAGGTCTACGCGCCATGCTTCCTTGTCGGCGGCGGCGTCCTCCGGGGTGAAGTGCCCGAGGGCGGCGGCGTCGGCGGCGTGCATCGCGATCACAGCGCCGGTCGTTTCCTTCAACCGGGGTGCCAGACCGAAATGGTCGGGATGCAGGTGAGTGATCGCCGCGTAGCGCACCTCGGTGATGTGATGGCCGGTCGCGGCGACACCGGCCACGAGAGTGTCCCACGACTCCTCGGTGTCCATACCGAGGTCGATCAGGGCGAGGCCGTCGTCGAAGGCGAGCGCATAGGACAGCACGTACCGCAGCGGGTTCTTCGGCATCGGAACCGGAATCGACCACAGTCCTGGCCGCACCTCTTCGACCGGTGGCAGTACGCCGGCCGCCCACGCTTCACGCTGGACGGTACCGAGATCCTCGGTGACGATCATGACGTCGTTCCTTCCCGTGCAGGAGCGAACTCGTCGCGCAGTGTGCGCTTCAGGATCTTGCCGCTGGCGTTGCGAGGCAACTCGTCGACGAAGTGGATGTGCCGGGGCTTCTTGTAGGAAGCCAGACGTTCGACGGTGAACTCGAGGAGTTCGGCCTCGGTCGGTGTCTCGGCTCCGGGCGCGACCCGCACGACGGCGGTCACGGCCTCGCCCCACCGGTCGTCCGGAACTCCCACCACTGCGACCTCGGCGACGGAAGGATGTTCGGAGATGACCGATTCGACCTCGATCGGGTAGACGTTCTCACCCCCGGAGATGATCATGTCCTTCACGCGGTCGGTGACGAACAGGTAGCCGTCCTCGTCGATGTGCCCGGCATCGCCGGTGCGCAGAAAACCGTCCTCGGTGAACAGGGCGGCGTTCTCGGCCTCGCGTCGCCAGTAACCCTGTGTGTTGTTGCGCGACCGGCTCACGATCTCACCGGTTTCGCCGCGGGGGAGCGGTTCGCCGGTGGCGAGGTCACGGATCTGGACCTCGATCCCCGGCAGCCCGGTGCCGGCCGAACGTAGGAGGTAGGAGCGCGGACCGTGCGGGTCGTGGTCCTCGGCACGTAGCGCTGTGAGGGCGCCCATCGTCTCGGTCATCCCGTAACGCTGCACGAAGCGGCAGCCGAGGGTGTCCATGGCGCGGGCGAGTTGCGTGGGCGTGATGGGAGAGGCGCCGTAGGCGACCAGACGCAGCGCCGACAGGTCGTAGTCCGACAGGTCGGTCATCTCCACGAGCATGTTGATCACCGACGGCACGAGGAATGCGTGGGTGATGCCGTGCTCGGAGATGGCGGCCGCCACCAGGTTCGGGCGCATCTCACCGAGCAACACCAGGTGCAATCCCGCCGACAGGGTCGTGCTCATCCAGCCGGCGCCGGCGATGTGGAACAGGGGCAGCGCGTCGAGGGACACCGAGTCCTCGGTGAACTCGTACAGCGCGAAGTTCTGCGGTTCGTTGAACAGGTTGTGATGCGTCGCCACAACACCTTTGGGTCGACCCGTGGTGCCCGAGGTGTAGAGCTGCAGCACCTCGGTCCGCGGGTCGTCGCCGAAGCCGGGGTCGATGTCGTCACCGGAGGCGACGAAGTCGTCCCACGACCGTGCACCGGGAACGGTGGAGGCGTCGCCGACCACGACGATCTGTACGGCGGGCAGGACTGTGGCGGCAGCGCGGGCCGATGCGGCGAACTCGTCCTCGACGATCAGGACGTCGAGCTGCGCGTCGTCGGCGATGTCGGCGATCTCGCCCGGGTTCAGGCGCCAGTTGAGCGGGGTGAAGACCAGTCCGGCCTTGGCGCAGCCGACGAACGAGGACGCGCCGGGTAGGCCCATGCGCAGCAGTGCGCCGATGCGCTCGGACGTCGCCGGAACGGTCGCGAGCGCCGAGGCGACCCGGTTGGTGAGCGCGTCGAACTCGGAGTAGGTGAGTGTGGTTCCGCCGGAGCTGACCGCCGCACGATCCGGATGTTCGACTGCCAGCTGCCGGATTCGGTTGGGAAGGTGCAACTCGCTCACATCACGCTCCTGATCGACACGGCCGACGCGCGGACATGCCGTCCACGCCGTTCCAGTCGATCACGATCGTGACTGCTGCCACAAAGACCCGCAGCCGTACGCAACGTTAGGGCAAACCTATGGGCGCGTATCGAGACCGACGTCGTGTGCGAAATCCCCGACGGGTCTCGCACACGACGTCGGTCTCGAGGCGATCGATCAGTCGATCTGCAGTTCACCCATCCGGCCCCACTCGGTGCCCGGAATCTCCGTGTTGAGGATGCGCGGGGTCTCGACCAGCGCCGGCCGCATTGCGTCGAGCCCCCTGCGGAAGTGATCGGACTTCACGTGCTCGGATCCGGCGTCCCCGTCGCGGAACGCCTCGACGAGAACGAACTCGGACGGATCGTCCACGCTGCGGGACCAGTCGAACCACAGGTTCCCGGGTTCGCTGCGAGTCGCCTCGGTGAACTCCGCGGTGGTCTCGAGCCAGCTGTCCTGGTACTCGGGCTTCACCTTGAAACGGACCACGATGAAGATCATCTTGCCTCCGGTCGGTAGATGTTGGAGGGACGGATCGTCCCTTCGTCGAACATATCGCCGTACTCACCGGTGAGGGCGTCGAATCCGTGACCGAGCGGCAGACCCCCACGAGGCAACCCGACACGTCAGCGACGTTCCGTCAGCCGCTCGTAGGACACCCGCCACACCCATTCGACCGGTCCCTGGCGGAATCGGCCGAGCCACCAACGGGATCCGACGACCATCACCGCTCCCACCGCGATGTACACCGCGATCGTGAACGGGACCCGCATGGCGGGGTCCACGGTCTTCGCCAGACCGAATCCCCAGTCGTAACAGAGCACCGACGCGACGATGTTCTGCAGGATGTAGCAACTCAGCGCGGTCCGCCCGATGCGTTCACAGGCGGTGCCGACCGTGCCGGTGGTGGACCTGCCGATGTAGAAGTGGGCGATCCACGCCAGCAGGCCGAGCGCGACGAACGGGGCGATGCCGTAGCGCGCTGCGAATACACCTGCGGCACCGCCGAACAGACCCACGGCGAGGTCGAGCGGTGCTGCGATCGCCCCGACCACCATCAGCCGCCGGCGCAGCACCGCACCTCTGCTGTCGAACAGCCCGGAGGAATACAGTGCGGCGCCGGTCAGGAACAGCGCGACCGTCATCGGGATCACGAAGATCACCTCGGCGCGGAACGCAGCGGCGTTGTCCACGCGGAAGACGATCATGTCCCACCAGGTGGCGGTGGTCAGCTCGGGGGTCTCCGCATTCGGCGGTGAACTGGCGAGCGCCACGACGAGCGCGGTCACGGCCAGCGCGTGAACAGCGACGGCCGTACCCGCGACCCACAGCCGCACACGACGGGAGGAGATCACGAGCCCGCACACGAGCATGGACGTCAGCGCATACCCCATGAGGATGTCGAACTCGGCGACGAGCAGGTAGTGCACCACCCCGTCGACGAAGAGCAGGGCGGCGCGTACCCGGTAACCGCCGGGCCACGGCCGCCCCGCTCGCTGAGCGGACGCCGCCTGCACGGCCAGGCCGATCCCGAACATCAGGGTGAGCAACCCGAGGAACTTTCCCTGCGCGAGTTGCACGAGGATGCGTTGCGGCCACGGATCGGTGCCGATCGAGGCGAGATATCCGACGATCCCGGCGGGGTCGGTGAAGATCCAGACATTGGCGGCGAAGGTGCCGAGGATGGCGATCCCCCGGGCCACGTCGAGGGCGAGGATACGTTGCTGTCGCGTCGTCGAACCGGTGACCGTCATGATCCTCACCATGCGATGCGGCGGGGTCGGCGCGCGTCGGCCGACCGGGGGATGACGGGTCCTCCATGCGGGTGACCCGCGTTCGGTGATCTCCCCGAGAGCAGACATCGGCGAGGAGAACAGAGCAGGAACTGTCGGGTCCCGTGAGCCTCGGTGATGTGAACATGGAGCCATGCACGAAACCCCCACCGAGCTCGCCGACCTCCAGGTGCTCCTCGACACGTCGCTGTCCCGGTCCACATCCCACCTGAGGTCGATCGTCGACGCGTCGCGGACCCTCACGGCCGAGCAGCTCGTCGAGGTGCTCACGGGCATGTGCGTCCTCTCGCTGGCGACGGTCACCGCCGGCGGGGAACCGCGCATCAGTGCTGTGGACGGACATTTCCTGCACGGCAAGTGGTACTTCGGCACCGCCCCCACTGCAGCCAAGGCCCGGCATCTCGCCGCGCGTCCCGCGGCCAGCGCGGCGCACATGCGCGGGGAGGACCTCGGCGTGTTCACACACGGCCACGTGGAGATTCTCAACCCGCGCGGCGGTGAGCCGGCCGACGACTGGCCCGAACTGCTCGCCTACCTTCAGTCGTTCTACGGCGGGGACGCGTTCGACTGGAGCGAGGAGGTGGTCTACTACCGCCTGAACCCGCACTGGATGACCGTGTACGCGCCCGATGTCACGACACTCGTCGATCGGCGCTGATCCCTCTGTGCGAGGGGACGATCAGTCCGGAAGCGAACTACCACCCAGCGCGCCGCGCAGATGCTCGGTCTCGGTGGGCAGGCTGTCGGGAACGAACGTCCATCGGCCTCCCGTCCACGGATCGGCCAGCTCCCCGTCGACTGGAAGCTTCTGCGCCTCGTCCCACAGGATCTCCGCGACCCGATCGTCCGGGGGATCACCCGCGAGGACGACCGAGACCCGGCCGGCACTGCCGGTACGCGCGATCCGGACGATCTCGAGCAGGTCGTCGTGGTCGTAGCCGTAGGGGAACCCGGCGAGGACCAGCAACACGGGTGAGGCGGTCTCCGCGTCGACCTGCCGGGCGAGCGCGTCGAGGTCCGCCGCGTCGGCCAGCCCCCGGAGTCTGGCGGGGACCCGCGACCGGTCGTGGACGGGCGGTCCGGCAAGTCGGGCTGCGGTGAGGGGTTCGAGTGCGGGCAGCGTCCGCCCGGGATCGACGAGGTGCAGCAGGGTGTCGGGCCGGGCCGTGAGCAGCCGCACGACCACGGACGACACGACGGGACCGAGGTCGGCGGGGTCGCCGTCGATCCACAACGGTCGCGTGAGCGGTGCCGGCAGGCACAGGGGGATGCGCAGCGGACCCAGATCGGGCGCCGTCACCTCACCCACCCGCACGCCGTCGCTCGGCAGGTGCATGTGCATCCAGGCCGGGGAGATCCAGGATGCGAGTGCGGGCGGCAACGTCGCGTCGACGGTGAGCAGTTCGGCGGCGAGCACCGCGCTGTCGTCGCGGTAGCGGGCCTCGGCGACACCGACGAGCTCGTCGTAGCGCTGCTGCGCACGCGCCCGGGCACGGTCGGCCTCGGGCTCCATGCGCCGGGCGGGATCGGCCACCGCTGTCGAGAGTTCGTCGTCGAAACGGTGCTGGGCGAACTCCGCACTCGACGTGTACGCGGCGGCCGATCGGGCGGCGTCCTCGAAGATCTGCCACAGCACCTCGAGAGGTGAGAGGCCGATGACCGGGCCGGGCCCGGGAGCGGCCACCTTCTCCGCGTCGGAGGGTGACTCGACCTCCACCCCGTGCGCGGTGAACATCTTGGCGAGTCCACCGGCGTATCCCTGGCCGAGGGCGCGGATCTTCCATTCGTCGTGACGACGGTAGATCTCCCAGCACAGCAGCGCCGTCTCGGTACCGACCGCCGGTTCCACGTGAAACGACGCGAGGACGGTGCCCGCCGCGTCGCACAGCGAGGTCGACACCGCTGCGGGTCGCTCGCAGCCGACCGCACACAGCACGCGTGCGCCGGGACGGACCGCGTCGACGTCGACGACGATCACCTTGCCCTCGAGCCGAACGCCCGCCGTCGTCGGTTGGTTGTAGAACACGACGTCGTCGGAGGACGCCACCTGCAGGCCGTCGTCCACGACGAACGCGCACACGTCCAGAGGGACGGATGCGGTCGCCGTGAAACGGGCCGTGCGGGTCGGCAGCGGGGCGTTGCGCCCCGCTGTGAAGAGTTCGCCCACCGGTCAGACGGCCAGGAACCGGCCCAGTTGCGGCGCGGCCTCACCGGGATGCTTCGCCTGCATGCCCTCGCCGATGGCCTGCAGCTTCCATTCGCTGCCCTGGCGGTAGACCTTCGCCATGACCATGCCCGTGAACGGCATGCCGCCCTGCAGCGTGTAGCGGGCCAGCTCGGTGTCGATCGTGCCGTCGACGAGACGGCAGAACGCGTTCTGCACCTGCTCGAAGGTGTGGCCCTTGTAGGAGGTCACGATGAACATCACCGTCGTGACATGGGCGGGGACCCGCGTGAGGTCGACGAGCATCACCTCGTCGTCGCCCTCACCGGCACCGGTGAGGTTGTCGCCCTGGTGCTGGATCGAGCCGTCCTTCGACTGCAGCTGGCCGTAGTACACGACGTCGGCGATCTGGTTGTCGGCGAACATCACGGCCGAGGCGTCGAGGTCGATGTCGGCGGAACGGTTGCCGAACAGGCCACGCTTCTCCACTGGATCCCAGCCGAGCCCCATGCGCAGGAAGGTCAGCGCGACGCCGCCGTCCTTGCGGAGGGTGACCTTCTGGCCCTTCACCAGGCTTACCGGGCGGTTCTTCGTGAGGCTGACCTCCGCAGGCTGTGCCGGAGGTGTCTGCTGTGCCGGAGGCGGTGTCTGCTGCACGGGCGGGGCCGGAGCCGGCGTGGGAGCGACGGGCTGAGGTGCGGCAGCAGGCTGGGCGGGTGCGTCGTCGACGCTGACCCCGTGATCGGTCACCAACGCCGCGAAACCGCCCGCATATCCCTGGCCCACGGCGCGGACCTTCCACGCGCCCTGGCGCCGGTACAACTCCAGCGCGATCACGATGGACTCGGTGCTCAGTCCGTCGATCCGGTACTCGTACAACACCGTTCCCGCACTGTCGGACACGCGCGCGGTGGGCGGTGCGAACCGGCCGAAGCTACTCGACGCGTCGTCGAGGGTGATCACGGCGCGCACCTGATCGATGTCGGCGGGAACCTGCGCGAGCGACACGGCGAGCGAGGCCGCCTGCCCGGGCGCGCCGGATACGAGACGCACACCCGGCCCGGTGGGCTGGTTGAAGAACACGAAGTCGGCGTCGGAGCGCACCTTGCCGTCGGCCTTGACGAGCAGTGCGGACAGATCGGCGGGCGTGGTCAGCTCGAGCGAGACGACGACGTCGGACGCGGTGAGCGGTCCGTTCTGACCCTTGGAGAGCGGAGTCGGCAAGAGATGTGTCCTCACTGTGTCGGTGACCGGGCACCTTCTACTCTACGAAGCGACCGGAAGACGAGCGGATCGGGCGAACCAGGCGAGGATCTCCTCCCCGGCGGTGACGCCCGCGGCGTCGGTCACCGAGACGGTCGGGTGGCGCCAGTCCATCAGTTCGAGTTCGCCGTGGCGAGGCCGGATCGCGGCGTCGGCGGCCTTCAGCATCTCCGCATCGAGCGCACCGTCACCCGCGG
Organism: Rhodococcus sp. GQ147; assembly: GCF_059759155.1. NCBI lineage: Bacteria > Bacillati > Actinomycetota > Actinomycetes > Mycobacteriales > Nocardiaceae > Rhodococcus > Rhodococcus sp. GQ147. The sequence continues at coordinate 71,456 of NZ_JCAXDU010000005.1, read as the reverse complement.
CGAAGACCGGGGCGTCGTCGGTAAGCACCCCGCGGGCTCGGAGCCGGCGGTGCACCTCTGCCACCGCGCGGCTCTTGCACACGCTGTTCGGCATCGTGTAGATCTTCCGGCCCTGCTGCGACGCGTTCCAGCCGCGCGTCGAACACCACTCGTGCCAGTCGTCGAGAAATCCCGCCGGTTGCGCTGCGACGTCGACGACGAGGTAGCAGAACAACTCGTCGGCGATGCGGAACTTCGACACCCAGTCCTCGGAGATTCGGCGGCGCAGTTCGGTCGTCATCTCGTCGAGGCTCGCACCCCCCGCGCGTACCGCTGCTTCCACGGTCCTGCGCCAGTGCGGGTCGAGATGCCCGTCCTCGAGGATCGACCCACCGTTGCTCGCGATTGCATAACGCCACGGACCGCCGGGGAGGTCGATGCGGCGGAACTGTTCGGGTGTGCGCGTGGTCGTCGGCACCATCGCGACCTCGCCGGCGAGCGTCCGAAGCTGTTGCGCAGCAATGTCGGTGACGTACGACAGCGGTGCGCTCTCGTAGTACTCGACACAGAGTAGATCCTGCGTGTCGAACTGGTCGCCGGTCATCGCGGCGCGCGAATAGATGAGGGTGCGGTCGAGATCGGTGGCGACCAGTGCGGTCGCAGTGCTGGTCACGGCAGGTCCTTGATCAGTCCCATGCAGGAGTAGGCCAGGTCGGGAACCTCCTCGACGGGAACGTCGCGAGCGGCCGCGAGCATCCGGATATGGGCGTGCTCGTCGGCGGTGATGTCGCGCACCAGAACCTTCCAGGGAACGCGGCGCAACAGCACGCGGGTGGTCTCTCCGACACCGGGTTTGACGAAGTTGACGCTCGAGATGCCGTACTGCGCCCGCACCCGCTCGACGGACTCCCAGCCGGCCCAGGTGGGGGTGCGGTCGGATTCGAGCACTGCCTGCGCGGCCGATGCGACGTCGCCGCACGTGTCGAACTCCGCGGCGACGGCGTCCAGCAGATGATTCGACACGTCGTCCGCGGCCAACTCGGCGTAGAACTTGGCGCCGTGGAACTCCCCGGGGCCGATCAGGCTGTCGTTGAGGACAGTTCGTGAGACCAGTCCGGAGACGGTGGAGTTCAGGCAGGCGGAGGCGATGAGAAAGTCGTCGCGCGTGCCGTAGGTGCGGACGCAGTGGCCGGGGTCGGCGAGTACCGCGAGATCGTCGGACAGGACGGGACCGCCTCGCGCGGTGTATTCGGCGAGCGCAGCGGACAGTTCACGCGCGATCGCGCCTTTGCCCGTCCAGCCGTCGACGAAGACGACCGACGCGGGAGCGTGCCGCGCGGTGATGTGGTCGAGAGCGGCGGAGTCGATGCCGCGACCCCGGACGATCGACACGGCGTAGTGCGGCAGCGTCAGACCGTGGTGGTGCAGCGCCCATCGACGGATCAGGATGCCGATCGGGGTGCCCGCCCGCGCGAGCGACACGAGGGTCAGGTCGGTTCCGCGTTCGGAGAGAAGCAGTTCGGTGACCGTGCCCACCGCGTGCGCCAACCGGCCCGCAGTGCCGGCCAGTGCCTTGTCGAACAGTTCGCGGTAGGCGGCGTCGGGTTGGTACTCGATCGGCAGGGACTCCGCGTAGTGCGCGAGACCCGCCTGGATCCGCGCCTCCCGTTCGGCGATGTCGCCCTCGAGGTCGGCGTGGGAGAGATCCTTGAGCAGCCACGTCACCTCGTCGGGCGCGTAGGAGCCGAACTCGGGTCCGGTCAGTGGCACGGTCATACGGTCTCCCTGTGGGTGCGCAGCACCGTCGGATCGGTGGCGGGCACGATCACGACGAGGACGTCCTCACCGGCAGCAGTGAGCACGTCGAGAACACCTCCCGGTGCGCGCAGGCGGTCGGTGTCGGCGGGCGAATCGATGACGAGGATCAGCTCGGCGCGGACCTCGGTGGACGTAGACCACTGCGCGTTGTAGAGGAAGCGCGGCACCTCGTTCTCGAACTCGCTGTCGATGTGTTCGGGTGCGGTGAAACGGAATCCGCGGCGCAGCGGATATCCGTCGACGTCCATCACGTGGACGGGGGAGCGGGTCGTGGTCTGGAACAGCGCGGGAGTGCCGCGGTCGACGAGTGCCTCGGCGAGTCGCAGCGGCAGATACATCAATTCCTCGTGTCCGACGACGACGGCGGGTCGCCGGGCGTCGCGTACGTCCGCGATCGTGTCGGCGAGCGTCGACAGAGCCGCGTCGAAGGCCGCCGCGTCGGTGCGCAACATCCCGTGCCGCCCGCCGTCGGGCACATGGGACGGCCACGCCGCGTGGAGGAACCGGACGTCGCCGCGTTGCTCCCCCACCGGATTGAGGAGAGGGTCGGGTAACGCCGCGACCCGCGCGACGAGATCGTCGGGGACGACGGATCGTCCGGCGGCCAGGCTCACGTGCTCGATGCTCGTGCCGAGTTCCGCGGCGACCTCTGCCGTCCGGCGGCGATCCTGTTCCGACCGCATGTCGACGAGGGAGGCGAGGACGTAACGATTACGCGGATGATCGCGGTGCAGCGCGCGGATGGCGTCGAGGGCCGTTGCTCCCGTGGAGATCTCGTCGTCGACGAGCACGAGCGGCGCGGCGTTGGCGAACAGTGCGCCGGAGGTCGGCTGCAGCAGGTGGAAGGTCGCGTGCGAGTGCCCCTCCTCGAATCCGGTGAGCACCTCCGCTCCGGGAACCTGGCGTCGCGTCGAATGCAGACAGCATGCGGCGTCGAGGGCGTCGGCCACACAGTGACCGAGACCCGTTGCGGTCTCGGCGAATCCCATGACGACGGCGTCGGATGCCGCATCGCCGAGGAGGTCGGTGACGAGCCGGCCGAGCCGGTGACCGGCGCCGCGCACCGCGGCCGGTTCGGTGGGGATGTGCTTGCCGAGAACCGTGGAGACGAGCAGGTGCGCACGCCGTGGATTGCGTCGCAGCCCGGGCCTGACGAGCTCGGGAACCGTGAAGCCACATGACGACTCCGCATGTTCGAGAGCGAAACCGAGCTCTGCGGTGGCCCAGGGGATGTCGAGAATATCGGTCATCGGTCCACCAACGCCGTCAGCAGATCGACGAAGGTGATCCCCTTGCGGGTGACACCGAACACCGACGCGCGCAACCGGGTCTGCTCGGCCCACGTACGGTGGGGTCGTCGTTCGTTCATCTTGTTCCCGTATCCCGAGGCCTGCACACCACCGGTGTCGCGATCGAGGATGTCGGTCGCATCGTGGAACTCCTCGTGGGTCACGGCCGACAGGGCATGCACCGCAGCGACATGCGACGGATGGATGACGGTCTTGCCCTGGATGCCGTTGGCGCGGTCGAGGGCGATCTCGCGCAGCAGACCGTCGAGGTCGCGGCTGACGAGCTGCTGACGGAACAGCACGGCATCCTGTTCCTCGAAGGGTGTCGAGCGCAGCATCGGTCGGAACATGCGTTCGTGGTCGGCAAAGTACTCCCAGACGGGCCCGGTGATGACGAAACCCGTTCCGTCGGTTCGCCCGAGGTGGTTGACGATGTCGGCGATCACGTCGACGACGACCCGGACGTCGTAGATCGTCAGGTCGCGGTCGCGCCGGATACCGAAGGTCGCGCACATGTCGGTCGCGCCGATCCGGACGGCGAGGATGCGGTGGCGATGTTCGGCGAGGATGCTTGAGATCGCACGCAATTCGCCGTCGCGGGTCTCGCGGTGGACGACCTCGGCCGACTCGATGACGGGCATCGCGTAGAGGTGACGGCCGAGGAGGTCCGACGCCGCGGCCACCGCCTCGAGGAAGACGGGGCCGGTGTGTGCGGTGAACTTGGGCACCACGAATCCGGTCAGCACGGCCTTGCCGGCGCCGAGCATAGACGCGATCCGCCCGACACCGTCGGCGGTGCGGACACGGACGAACAACATCATCGGCGTCGGTCCGCGTTCGGCGAGCGCATCGAGTGTCGCGACGGCGTTCTGCAGGCCCTGCTCGACCTCGTCGTCGGCGACGGCGTCCTCGAGGTCGAGCACCATCGACGTCACACCCTCGGCCGCACGTTTCGAGATGGTCGTGACGAGATCTCCGCGCGTCGCGGGTACGTAGAGCGTGGCGCCGAGAGCGGTCGCCAGGCGGTCGCGATCGTCGCTGTGCCCGAACGGCTCGGGACGGTGCAGGAACAACTCCTCCATCGTCGCGCCGTCGAGATGCCGAAAGTGCTGCATGGCGCGCACTTCGGTAAGCGTGGCCCCCCTCATGCGTTCTCGGTCCGTCCTCTCATCCGATCGACCACTCCTGCGATGAAGGTAGACACCGCATCCAAATCTCTGACGTAGGCCCAGTAGTCGGGGTGCACACCGGTGAGTGCGTCGACGGCCCTGTCGATCCGGCTCAACTGCGAGTCGAGAACGGAACCCCATTCTGCGGTGAGACCGCGTTGCACGGCCAGGTGTTGTGCGTCACGGAGGCGGAACCGTACCTCGTCGACCTTGGCCCCCGGATTCTGCCGGACGGAGCGCAGCGTGGCGAGTCGTGCGGTCACGGCGTCGACGAGTTCCTCGGCGCGTGACAGCTCGGCGCGGATCGCCGCGACCAGCTCGAGCGCTTCCTCGGGGCGGCCGTCCTTCGCCGCCGCCCGTGCGCGTCCGAGCTGGTCCTCGGCGCGAGCGAGCAGTTCGGCGGCCTGTTTCTCGTTCCCGGACAGGTCGGCGGAGCTGGCCGCATTGAACTCGCGCAACAGCGCGGAGAAGGCCGGGGCGAGACCTTCCGCACGGGTCCGGACCGCTCCGATCCTGGTGGTGACCGAGGCGAGGGTGCGAACGGCTTCGTCGCGGCGCCCCGGTGCTGCGGCGAGGGCGTCGAGCAGAGCAGTGGTCGCCTCTTGGACTCGGAGGGCCGCTGTGCGGGTCGCGCCCACGCTGTGCGCTGCATCGAGGCTGTTCAGGGCCTTCTCGAGCGTTTCGGTGGCGGATCGGACCGACGGATAGTTCGCAAAGGAAACAAAATCCGGGGTCTGCGTCGCGGCGAGGGTGTTGCGCGCTTCGGTACGCATCCGGTGTGCCAGCTCGGGCACCGTGTTCGCCACGGTCGTCATGTGCTCGAGGTGTCCCCGGTTGTTTCCGAAGAATTCATCAAGTGTTCGTGTTGCTTCGGTTATCTGCCGCAGTGCCTGCTCGTAGGCCGGAGCAGGTTCGAGCGGTTGTTCCGGATCCGTAACTGCCAGTTGAAGATACGTCTCACCGGCGCGATAACACGCCTGACGGATGGGATCCCACTGACGGAGCAGGTGCCGTTCGGGTTCGAGCTCGTAGGACGCGGCCACACCGGCCTCGATGACGGACTGGCGCTTGTCCATGTCGAGGAACGCCGCGACCATCGCATCGTGTGCACGACGAGCCGCGGGATCTTCCGTGTTTCCCCCGCCGAACAGGCGGCGCGTCCATCGGCTCGCCACAGAACCGAATGGTACTGGGCGCACGTCCACCGGGCCGATCCGTCACCTTTCCGCCGGTCGGAACTGTGGTTCGTGCGGGTCACGAAGTGAGGCGCGGGACCGGGCATAGTGGATATGGGCGTACCCCACGGCAACAACTAGTGTGGGGAGAAACGCACACCGGGCGTGCCCTATACCGGTACGTCGACCGTTGGAACGATCGAAAGGACCCCGCATGGGCGTCAGCTTGACCAAGGGCGGAAACGTCTCCCTCACCAAGGAAGCTCCGAACCTGACGGCAGTGGCCGTCGGCCTGGGCTGGGACGTTCGCACCACCACCGGCACCGACTTCGACCTCGATGCCAGTGCCATCGCTACCGGGGCCGACAAGAAGGTCGTCTCCGACCAGCACTTCGTCTTCTTCAACAACCTCAAGTCGCCCGACGGTGCCATCGAGCACGCCGGTGACAACCGCACGGGTGAGGGCGAAGGCGACGACGAGGTCATCAACGTCGACCTCGCCGCCACCCCGGCGAACATCGAGAGCATCTTCTTCCCGGTCTCGATCTACGATGCCGATTCCCGCAGCCAGTCGTTCGGCCAGGTCCGCAACGCTTACATCCGCGTCGTCGACCGCGCGAACGGCAACGAACTCGCTCGTTACGACCTGTCCGAGGACGCCTCGACCGAGACCGCCATGGTCTTCGGCGAGCTGTACCGCAACGGTGCGGAGTGGAAGTTCCGCGCCATCGGCCAGGGCTACGCGTCCGGTCTCGCGGGTATCGCCCGCGACTACGGCGTCAACGTCTAGTTCGTTTCTTCCGGGTTCCGGCTTCGGTCGCAGTACCGAAGCCGGAGCCGACGTGCAGTAACCACCCTGCAACGCCCTGATTCCGATTAGAAAGGCCACGCTTCGTGGTTCTGCGAATATTCGGTGCATCCTTCGCGGTCACCGTCGTCTCCCTCGTGGTCGCCTTCCTCTACGGCGGCCCGCAGGCTCTGTTCCTCTGCGTGATCCTCGGCATCCTCGAGGTCTCGCTGTCGTTCGACAACGCGGTCATCAACGCGACCGTGCTGCGGCGGATGAGCGAGTTCTGGCAGAAGATCTTCCTCACCGTCGGCATCCTCATCGCCGTCTTCGGTATGCGTCTGGTGTTCCCCCTCGCGATCGTGTGGGTGGCGTCCGGACTCGGCCCCATCGCGGCACTCGACCTCGCGTTGAATCCGCCGCCGGACGGAGCCGCCTACTTCCCGGACGGCAGCCCCAGCTACGAGACCCTGATCACCGATGCGCATCCGCAGATCGCGGCGTTCGGCGGCATGTTCCTGCTGATGCTCTTCCTGCACTTCATCCTCGAAGATCGCGAGATCAAGTGGCTCGAATGGCTCGAGCGTCCCCTCGCGAAGGCCGGCAAGCTCGAGCAGCTCGAGGTCGTCGTCGCCACCGCGCTGCTGCTCATCACGGCCACCGTGATCGCACCCGAGGACAAGGTCTCGACCGTCATGATCGCCGGCGCGCTCGGCATGATCACCTACATCGCGGTCAACGGACTCGGCGAGATGTTCCACATCCCCGAGGAAGGCGAAGAGCCCAGCGGCGGACCGAGCGGCCTCGCGAAGGCCACCGGTAAGGCCGGCTTCTTCCTGTTCCTCTACCTCGAGGTGCTCGACGCGTCGTTCTCGTTCGACGGTGTCATCGGAGCCTTCGCCATCACGTCCGACCCGATCATCATCGCCCTGGGCCTCGGCTTCATCGGCGCGATGTTCGTCCGCTCGATCACCATCTTCCTGGTGCGCAAGGGCACGCTGTCCGACTACGTGTACCTCGAGCACGGTGCTCACTGGGCCATCGGTGCGCTGGCACTGATCCTGCTGTACTCGATCGGCACCCACGTGCCGGAGGTCATCACCGGCCTCGTCGGTGTCGCCCTGATCGGTGCGGCATTCGCCTCGAGCATCTACCGCAACCGCAAGATCGCGGCGAGAGAAGGCGAAGATGCTGTGAAGACCAGCATCCCCTGATCCTCGACAGTTCGAACCACATGCCGATGGGAGCCCTCGATCCGACATCTCGGATCGAGGGCTCCCATCGCTTTTCCGTACCCCGTGCGCATCCGCGCAGCACTCCGACGAAAGGCTCGACATGGCCATCGACTACAACAAGAAGCCCGAACAGAACGCCGGCGGCGTCAACCTGAGCAAGATCAACCTCACCAAGGAATCCCCGACCGTGAGCCTGTCGAAGGCCGGGTCCGGGCAGGGCGTCACGCGGGTGAACCTCAACTGGTCGCGTGGTGAGCAGAAGAAGGGCTTCCTCGCGAAGCTCACGGGCGCGAGCGGCGGCGTGGACCTCGACCTCGGCTGCCTGTTCGAACTCGCCGATGGTTCCAAGGGAGTCATTCAGGCGCTCGGGAACAGCTTCGGCGCGCTGAACACCCCGCCGTACATCCACCTCGACGGCGACGACCGCACCGGCTCGAACACCGGCGGCGAGAACATGCACGTCAACCTCGAGCGCCCCGAACTGTTCAAGCGTGTGCTGATCTTCGCGATGATCTACGAAGGAGCGCCGAACTGGGCTGCCGTGGACGGCGTCGTGACGCTGACCCCGCCGTCGGGTCCGCAGATCGAGGTGCGCCTGGACTCGCCGAACAACGGCGCGCGCATCTGCGCGATCGCGATGCTGCAGAACACCGGGCAGGGCATCACCGTCGAGCGTCTCGTGCAGTACATCGACGGCAGCCAGTCCGACCTCGACCGCGCGTTCGGGTGGGGCATGCAGTGGCAGGCGGGGCGTAAGTAGCCCCTAGTGCGAATTCTTTCCGGCCTGGTGGCCGGTCACGGGAGATCCCGCCGGCGCATGTCGGCGGGATCTCGGTGGTTCCAGGGGTGCAAGCAGGTCAGCGTCGTCGGAGAGCGAGGACCGCAATGGTGCGTTTCCCGCGCGTCTTCTCCTCGACCTCTGCTCGACCGGTCTTGCGGCCACGATGATGCACGAGCGCCATGGGCGCACCCTCGAAGTTGCCGCCGACCCGGCCTCCGTCGGCCCGGAACTCGGCGATCACCTGCGCATTCCAGTCGTCGGACGAACTCATGGGAGAAATCCTCCTGGCTACTGCAGTCGGCTACGAACCACCATAATCATGCAGAGGACCACGGGGTCCGGAACGAGGAATCACGAGCGGTCGGTGGTCGCCGCCAAGGATCCCAATAGCCGAAGTTTGTCGTCACTGGGCGAGCCGGCAGAGGCCCGGTACACGATCAACTGATGTCCAGGTGCGCTGCGAACGTCGAATGCGTTGTATTCGAGGACGAGATCGCCGACGGCAGGATGCCGGAACTCCTTGGCCTCGTGTGTTTTGCCCCGCACATCGTGCCGATTCCACAGTTCGCGGAACTCCGCGCTCGCATCGTGCACCTCGAGAACGAGGGCACGAACGTCGTCGACCGAGCCGGTGTGGCCCAGAGCGAGCCGGAGATTCGCGACGCACGACGTCGTGGCGCGCTCCCAATCGGTGAAGAAGCGGCGCCCGAAGGGATCGAGGAAGGTCATGCGCACGAGATTGTCGATGCGCTCGAAGCCGCTGTAGAGCGCACCGGCGAGCTCGTTGTACGCGAGAGCATCCAACCGGCGGTCGATGATGAGCGCGGGTGTGTGCGACCAGGATGAGAGAAGCTCCCGCAGTGAATCGTCCACGGTCTTCCGCACCGGAGTGGGCGGTGTCGGAGCCAGTCCGGCGAGACGGAACAGGTGCTCGCGCAGGTCGGTGTCGAGAGCCAGTGCGCCGGCGAGGGCGTTGAGAACCGCCGGAGACGGGTTCCGTTCGCGACCCTGTTCGAGTCGCGTGTAGTAGTCGACGCTGACACCGGCGAGCATGGCAACTTCCTCGCGACGCAGACCGGAGACCCGCCGCCCCGACTGCGCCGTGATACCGACATCCGACGGCTGCACGTGTCCGCGTCGCGCCTTGAGGAAGGTTCCGAGTTCGGTGGAGACCATGAGACGACGCTAGCTCCCCGGATGCGGTACAGACAGGCCCTGGTGCACCCAGGCACACACCGGCCTGTTCCGGCCGCCCATCCGCCCCGACAGTGGAACTCGCCGGATCTCCCGGCACCCCGATCCTCATCTGGAGTACACATGACCATCCCCTTCACTCCCGAATTGTTCGAACTCATCCGCGAGAACGCCGGCGGGCATCGTCCGCTCCTGTTCGGCAATGCCCGGATCATCACCGGCGACGCCCTGATCGGCGATTTCGACCGCGGCGACGTCCTGCTCGGTGGCGCTCGTGTCCGGCAACCTTCGCAATCCTGCCCGTTTCTCGCGACGACTCGGAAACAGATGTGCTGCAACGATTCATCGATGATGCCGACGCCGCGCATACGGTCGTCGTCGACGGTGAGATAACCCTCTGGGGCGGTCGATCGGTCCACGCCGACGACCCGACGGAGACCCCGGCCGCCACGGACGTGGCATCGGACCGTCATCTCGGAACTTGTATCGGCGAAACGGATTTCGTGCACCAGCACCTGACCGCGGACGGTCGCTACGACGAGACCCGCGGTGGACGCCCGCATGCATATCAGGGCTCCTATCGGATCACCGGCGACCGCATCGACTACCGCGACGACCTCGGATTCTGGGCCTTCGGCGAATTCGTCGACGGCACCCTGCAGCACGCCGGTTACACCTTCCGCCGCGCCTGACACTCATCGGAAAGCCACCACAATGAAGACAACTCTCGCCGATTTCACCGCGGCCCACGACAGCGACCGTCCGATCCTGCTGACCGGTGGCGCCGTCGTCACCATGGACCCCTCGATCCCGGACCTCGACGCCGGCGACGTCCTGCTCGTCGGCCCGCAGATCATCGCGATCGGCGCCGACCTACGCTCCGATCCCGGGCACGGTGCCGCAGCAGCCTCGGCACTCGTGGTCGACACCCGCGGTGCGATCGTCGGCCCCGGTTTCGTCGACACCCACCGTCACGCCTGGGAAGCGCAACTGCGCCGGAGCATTCCCGACGTTTCCGACCTCGGCGAATATGTCATGTCGACCCTGGCCGGCGTCGCCCCGAACTACGCACCGGAGGACATGTACATCGGTACCCGTCTCGCCGCGCTGACCGCGCTCGACTCGGGCATCACCACCATGCTCGACTTCTCGCACAACTCCCGCACTTCCGCGCACTCCGATGCTGCACTGAATGCGCTCATCGACACCGGAATTCGGGGCGTGCATGCCTCGATGGGTCCTCACTTCGGTGAGTGGGATCGTCAATGGCCCAAGGATATGAACCGGTTGGTGAGCGACTTCCACGGCGCCGCAGACGGTCTCGTCACGGTGCGGCTGGCCGCCCTGGCGACCGACGAGATCGCCGGACCTGCGATCGCCTACGGGCCCGAACTCGCTGCTTTCGCACGTGATCTCGGTGTGTGGACGAGCATCGACGCGGTTTTCGGGATACCGTCGTCGGAGGCGATCCTGCGCTGGGCACGGATGGGGATCCTCGATCCGACCCTCACCTTGATCCACGCGACCGGCCTGACCCCCGAGGCGTGGACGGCGATGGGGGATGCCGGTGTCACGGTTTCCCTTGCCCCGACCTCCGACGCCCAGATCGGCCTCGAATCGGCGGTGCCCGCTGTGGACGAGGCTCTCGCCGTCGGGATCCGGCCGGGTCTGAGCATCGACGTGGAGGTCGCGCTCGCGAGCGACATGTTCACCCAGATGCGGACCCTGCATGCCATCCAACGCATGCGCGCCACCAATGCTGCATACGGAACGGAGGAGACCCGCAACCGGATCACCACCCGCGACGTCCTCGACTTCGCCACCCTGCGAGGCGCGCAGGCCAACGCGCTCGGGCACGTCACCGGTTCGCTGACACCGGGCAAGGAGGCCGACCTGCTCATCGTCCGCGCCGACGACATCAACAACATGCCGCTCAACGACGCCGTCGGCACCCTCGTGCTCGGCTCCGACGCACGCAACATCGACACGGTCCTCGTCGCCGGCAACCCGCGCAAGTGGGCGGGTTCGCTGGTCGACGAGGACATCGACGCCCTACGCGACGCCGTGATCCGTTCCCGCAACGCCATCATCGGGCGGGTGGCGGCGACACTGTGACGACCTCCAGGGAAGTGAAGGACATGAAACAAGCCGAGCACCCGTTCGTCGGACTGTGGGCGACCGCCGACGGTAACATCCGCCAGCGTCTCCTGCCGGAGAGGCGATACGTCGAGGCCCGCGGCAGCCGGGAAGCTGCCTACACCGGTGACTACCGGATCGAAGGAACGATGATCTACTACCGTGACGACGCCGGCTTTTCCGCCGACGGTGAGTTCCGCGACGACGTGCTGTACCACGCGGGAATGGTCATGTATCGGCACCTGAGAGCGCGGCAATAGGAGTGCCGATCCGGACGATGGTCATGCGGGCCGTTCGGTCGCAGTCAGGAGCTCGTGCAGCACGCCTTCCTGAAAAGTCCGTGCTTGCCGACCTGAAGGCGGAAGCTCACCGGAGCGTGCTGCGATGGACTGTTCGATCGCCTCGACCGGCTGGTAGCCGGTCCCGAGTAACCGTCGGCCGGCATCGATTTTGGACAGCCACTTCCCGTAGCGATGTCGAACCAGCGCGCGACAGGCTCCGAGGACCGCGTCGTCGGCTCCGGGTGCGGGCCGGTCATCGGCTGGGCCGGGCAGCGCCATCCACCAGCGCAGCGAGTCGACCAATAGGCTCTGTAGTTCCTCCGGTGCCAGCTCGGCGAATGTCTCCGGGGCCGGCGGTCCCGCCAACACCCGGCCGCTCTGGTGCAGGATGCTGCGGTCCAGTCCGTACCAGAACGTCCCGTCGGCTGCCGAGCGGTCTGTGGGCTGAAGTGTCTGCCGGAAGGCCATGTCCGGCCCGTCGTTCAACTCGAGCTCGAAGCCCGGTTCTCCGGTGCCCGACTGCGCCGTAGCCATGGTGTAGACCACCAGTTCCAGGCCTCGGGCCGGACATGGCAGGGCGCTGTGCCGCAGCCGAGCGATCAACTCCCGCTTCACCGTTTTGCTCAGGGGGTCGCGACAGAGCAGGGCGATGTCGATGTCGCTGCGGCCGGGATGGAAGGCGTTCAGGGCGAGCGACCCGGCCGCGTACGCCCCGACGAACTCCGCACCGAGCACCTCCCGGGCAGTGTCCACGACGGCTTCGAGGTATGGCTCTACATCGATATTCGGCACCACCCCATCATGCGCGGCACACCGTGCCGTGCACACGATGCATGCCTCTACGTAGTGAGGCGCACGATGCAGGCCACCCAAGTATGGTCACTGAGCTTTCCGGTCTCCTCCGTGATGGCCCACGTCCGCAGACCTGTGCAGGCCAGGTCGGAAGCGATGTGATCGATCCACGGCCCGTGCTCGACCTCACCACCGGTATGCAGACTCCATCGGCTCATTACCGCCATGGATCGTGGATTACCCCGGTAACCGTGGTTCGTGTCGACAGGCCGCGCGAGCATGCCACCGAAGCGCCTCGATCCGCAACCGAGAGGCGACCAAAATTACTGGTTGACACAACAAGTTCTTGGTATCTGGCACAGTACATCGACAGTCTGATCTCGGTCGCACGTTTTGGTAAGGAATGACAGGGCACGTGTGCCGAAAACTATTGTGGGAAAATCGGTTTAATCATAAGGCTATGACTTGGTGTATCTGATGTGGCCCGATCGGTTCGGATGGGGCTGAAGAGTTGAGACGCTCTACTTCCGGAGGGAAGGACTGGGTCGGGGATGAGCGCTGGAGTTTGGCTGCTTATGTCAAACACGTGTGGTGGTGCGCTAATTGACATTAGCGCACCATCTCGATCGAAACCCCTGCTGAGCGCGTTTTCCGGTGAGAACCTGTCCGAACGGGACGGTAGGCTCCCATTTCGTGCCCGATGACCTGATCAGCCGCCGTCCGGACGACGTTTCCGCGCCTGTCCCGACCTCGTCGGACCCAGCTGCGCCGTCCGTGCCGGTGTTACCGCCCGAGACCCTCACGCAGGTGGCCGGGACGGCGGCGCGGTCGCGGTCGGAGTCGACCCGGCGTAACTACGCCGCCGACTGGCACCGCTTCACCGCCTGGTGCGCGCGCGAAGGGCACGCGGCGTTGCCGGCGCATCCGCTCACCGTCGCCGCCTACCTCCACGACGCGGCCGCCACGGTCACGGAAGTGGGGGAGCGGGCCTACTCACCCTCGACGTTGGCCCGCTGGGTCGCCGGGATCGGCTTCCACCACCGCCGCGCCGGTCATCCCGCCCCCGGGGCGGACGAGTTGGTCACCGCGACCTTGTCCGGGATCCGCCGCGACTACGCCGCGGCAGGGGAGCGGCCTCGCAGTCCGCGGGCGCCGCTGCTCACCGCCGACATCGTCACCATCGTCGACACAGCACGGGCACGTTGCGAGGGGTGGGCGGACGAGGTCCTCGAACGCCGCGACAGTGCGATCCTGCTGCTCGGCTTCGCCGGGGCGTTCCGCCGCAGCGAACTCGTCGCCCTCACCTGCAGCGACGTGTCCTTGCATCGGCTCGACGGCCTGCACATCCGTCTGCGCAAGTCCAAGACCGATCAGGAGGGGCGGGGGAATATCCGGGCCCTGCCGTTCACCCACTCCCACACGAGTTGTCCGCCGTGTGCGTGGATGCGGTGGACGCAGGTCGTCGCCGCCTTCGACGCCGGGGGCCGCCCCGCCGTCATCCGCCTGCTGCGCACCGCCGAGCCGTTCGAGGCGCACGTGTGCCGCGGCGTGCGGCCCCGCATGGTCCCGGCATCACCGCTGTTGCGGTCGATCCGCAAGAACGGCAACCTCTCCGACACGCCCTTGTCGGGAGCGGCGGTGCACAAGGCGATCCGGCGCCGCGCCGCCCAGGCCGGCTACGACCCCGAGATCGTCCAGCAGCTCGGTGGGCATTCACTGCGGGCCGGGTTCGTCACCCAGGCCTTCCGCAACGGCGCCTCCGCGCATGCGATCATGCGCCAGACCGGGCACAGCACCCCCGCCATGCTCGAAACCTACGCCCGCGAACACGCACCCCTCATCGGCAACGCCGTCACCCACCTGGGACTTTGAGCGCGATGACCAGCACCGAACGAGAAGCTAATCGCCGCAACGATGTTCACCATGCCGACCTCGGCTTACGCATCCCGAGTCGCTACCGGCACGACTGGGCACTGTTCGCCGACTGGTGTACCGCTGCCGACCGTCGGCCGATCCCTGCCGCACCGGAGACCCTGGCGCTGTTCCTGGGTGAGCACCCGGCCGCGCCCGCGACGCAGCGGCGCCGACTCTCAGCGATCAACGCCGTCCACACCGGACACGGCTACCCGCCGCCGGGGCGGAGCGAGACGGTGCGCCGGCACCTCGACACCACCCGCGCTTCGCGTCTCGACCGGCTCGGCCGCGTGCTGGTGCAGCGCGCCACCGAGCTGCCCACCACCGGATGGCCGAGCGGGCTGTTCGGCCGCCGCGACGCCCTGCTGCTGATTCTCGCTGCCACCGGGATGAGCTTTACCGACCTCACCCGGCTGCGCCGCCGCGATATCCGCCTCGACGGCAACACCCTCGTGATCACGACCCGGGCCGGTGAACGGTTCCGGCTCGGACCGGATCCCGAGACCGGGGACAATCTTGCGGTCTCGATCTATCGGCGGTGGGCCGAGATTCAGACATTTCTCGACCAGCACCCCGGCACCCATCTGTTGCGCCATCACCTCACCGATCCCGTCGAGATCGTCGCGGATCCGCTCGATGTGGAAGAGGCCCGCCAGCCGTTGCTGTGTCCGATCGACCGCTGGGGACACCTCCCGCACGCGCAATCGATGACCCCGCAGTCGATCTCGGCACTGGTACGAGCACACCTGTCCGACCGGGCTCCGGTGCGCCGGGCGCTGCCTGTTCCTCCGCAGGACGACAGCGACACCTGGGTCGAGCCTGAGATCGAGCTCGATCCCAACTACTACGACCACGGCACCGTCGCTCGCCGCCGCGCCCACGAGGCACTCGAAGGCCTTACCGATGTCTTCGACGAGATCGAAGCCCGCACCGACGCATTACTCCAGGATCTGATGGGAGTGCTGGAAGGGCTATAGAGCGCGGATCCGGTCTCGGTAAGTGCGCAGCCGCTCATCAAACTCCGCACGGAATCGTAAGCGCTACATCAGAAGGTCCGCGGCACGAAGGAGGATCTCGCCTGTACGGGCAGCGTGCTGTTTTTTCCGACGCAACAGTTCATCGAGTCGGATACGCCCGTCGAGCACCATCATCAGGTCGTAGCCTTCGGCGAGAAGGAGCATTCGTCGCCCACCGTCTCCGCTCAATTCAATGGCGTTGGGTTGAAATCCACTGATGGAAAGGAAAAGTCCCAGAGTATTGTCGAGTTTGCGCCGTACCTTGTCGGCGAAGATCGACAGGTCTGCTGTGGTGCTCAGTTCCTTCCTCCATTTGGCCTCCAAGAGGTAGTCCGTTCCCTCGAAGGTGAAGGCTCCGTCGATCTGTTCTCCCTGGATCCGGAATGGCCCTTTCACGTCGATGTCGTACAACGTGAAGAGCCGGTTCAGCAAGCCTTCCAGAGCGTATCCGCGTGCTTGCGCTTCTTGAGAGTGCATGGCGAGGAACTCGGCGTGCAGCTCAGCGGTCTCGCGTGCGAGAGCCTGCTCTCGCTCGGCCCGCTCTTGGTCGAGACGTCGACGCTGCGCTGCAGCCTCGGCTTCCGATCGCATGGCTCGGTACGGCTCAGCCAGTTTCCGTAGGGCGCTCAGGGCTGCGATTGCGGTCTCGTACTTGGTGATGCCATCGTCGAGCCGTTTGAGGGGAGAGGGGTCAATTTCGACGGTCGCCAGGATCAGTCCGATAAGAGTATCGAGATAGCGGTGCTGGTTCTCGGCGAGCGTGGTGACCAGCTGACGGACGATGGATCTTTTGTAGGAGCCGCTGCTCCAGTCGAGTTGGGCAATCAGCTCAGGTTCTCCTGTGGCGCTTCGCAGGAAGGCCCGGAGATCTGCCTTGTACCAATACGCACACGCCAGGGCTTCCTGCAGGGGCACAAGCACCGCAGGGGACACCACCTTCGTAGTCACCGGCACAGTCTATTTCCCAGTCCCGCGCTGTTGGCTATCTCTATCCTCACGCACTGCGCACCGACGGTCCTTATCGTGCTGGCACTCCGTGACCTGCACTGGCAATTGGACGCACGGTTGACGTAAGAGTGCCCTATTGGCAGGGAAGGGAATATGCACGCAGGGCATGTATCACACGCATTGCGTGCATTGCATTCCCTGCGTGCACTTCCGTTTCGCGGGTGGGCATAGCTTCGGGTTGAGCCCTGCACGTCCCGGCCGACGGTAGCGGCTCACTCGCCGAGCAGCCGCTGTAGCCGCGCCTTGCCGCGGTTCTCCCACACGATCCACTGCACGTCGGGGTCGGGGTCCTGGGCAAGGTCCGCGAATAGGGGGAGCCCGTGCACTGGGTCCCCGGCGACGGCCACGCTCCAGCAGTAGCCGAGTCCCTTGCGCAGCGCCCGGACGTCGGTTTCGCGTCTGCGCGGGACGGGGACGCGTCGGAGCACGTCGGTCGCGGCGGCGCACGCGTTGAGCGCGGCTAGCGCGGTGTCCGGGTCGGCGAGCAGGCGCGGCTCGCAGATGCCCGCGACCGCGGCACGCGCGACGAGGGGGTTCGGTCGGCGGATTGTGGGGTGTTCGATGTCACTCGGGCTGTGCGGTGGTTCCGAGCGCGGCGCGCGTTAGTCTGCGGGTGCTGTGATTTCGCCCCGGCGTCACGGCCCGGATCGCCCCCACTCTTGCAGGCAGTGGGGGCGGTTGTCGTTGCAGCCCCTCGAGTCGGCCGTCGGCCGTACCCGAGTGTCTGCGGCAGGGGATGTCTGCGCCGGTCCGTGCAAGCGCGTGGGTGCGGACGGTCATCGCGGTGCCGAATCGTCTTGCTGCACTGGCGGGGTCGGGGAGTGCCGCATCCGCACTGTGGCATCCGCACTGTTCTTTCAGCGCGGTCTTTCAGGTCGGGCGGGAACGGATTTCGTTGTCAGTCGCGTGGTGCGAAGTGCGGGAAACGCTCGCCTGGCTGCGTGGATCGATACGACACCCGCACGCGGCGGCCGGGCCGGACCAGGACCTCACCGTCGATCCACGAATACACCCACGGTCCCTCGTCGAGTTCGACGATGGCCAGGACCGATGGGCAGGGTGCACCGCCCAGCGGATCGGGGGCGTCGTCGACGACCCGGGACGAGACGATCACCCCCGCGCCGGCCGACTCGACCGGCTCGAGACGCTCGGAGCCGCACCCGGGACAGCGGGTCGTCGACGGTGCCAGCACCGTGGCACAGCCCCGACACTTCCAGATGACGAACTTTCCGAACCGGGTGCTCCGCGGGTGGGCGTGACCTGGGGGCCGAGGCGTCGGTACCTAAAATCAAGAGTGGGTAGCAAAAAGGGGGACCATGATGGCCGCCGGCAGGCGCGGACGTCCGCAGGTGTCTTCTCGGGCGCAGGTCGAGGCCGCCGCGTTCGAGCTGTTCCGCGACCGGGGTTACAGCGAGACGTCGATCATCAATATCGTGGCGGCCGCGGGGATCAGCAAGACCACGTTCTTCCGGTATTTCCCCAACAAGGCGGCACTGGTGTGGTCTCTTCTCCAGGAGGGCACCCGCGACCTGCAAGCTGCATTAGACACGGTGCACGATGATGTACCAGTCATGGAGGCGATTCGGGCCGCGGTGCTCGATTCGGGGGCGCCCCTGCTCGACGAGGCGGGTCTCTGGCGTGCCCAGTTCCGGATTCTGGACACCTCACCGGAGCTGCAGGCCGAGGGTGCGCAACGGTGGTCGGCGTGGGCCGAGGTCGTGGCGAGCTTCGTGGCGTCCCGTATCGATGCTCGTCCGGCGGCGGTGGTGCCGGACGCTGTCGGGGGTGCGGTGCAGTCCGTGGTGCTTGCCCTGCTGCGCGAGAGTGTGGAGGTTCCTGCATCCGGGAGCGACCTGCTGTCCGCGCTCGACAAATCGTTGGCCTCGTTGGGGCGGAGTCTGCAGACGTGGATCGATGAACAATCGGATGCGTGAGGCGCGTCGGCTCACATGGAGCCAGGGTGCGGCAGTGTCGGATGCGGAAGTGAGACGCCTAGAGGATATGGAGCGGGCGCACGATCTGTTCGTGAGCTCACTGCCCTTGGGTCGGGGCGCCCCTCGGTCCCGGTGAAGGATTCGCCCGCAGGTGCTGTGCGCCGCGGTCACCGAGGTGAGAGCGATCCCTTCCTCGCAGTGCGCTGCCTTTCGCCGGGCAGTGCCGTGGACACGCACCGACGAGCTCCTTGCCGAACACGACCGCATGCGAGCGAAACGACGATGGTGGCCGCTACCTGGAAGTCGTTCCAGGAACTGAGGAAAATAGGGGGTCGCAACATGAATCCGCCGCTGATCACCGGTCGACGATCCACACACACAACGTTGATCAGCGTGCGTGAGCACGTCCAGGAGCTGGTCACCGAGACCTACGGCCATCCCGGACCGGACTGTGCGCGCACCAGGGGCGCCGCTACGGGCGCATCACCGAGCATCTCGTGCACACACTGCCCGAACTCGAACAGATCTGAGGCGGCAGTCGAGGTGATCGGCTCATCCTTGCCCGGGAAGTAGGAGCAGCACAAAGACCGGGTCACGACCATGAAGGGCGTCTCTACGCCTACCGCAGAAGGATAGAGGATCGGGTGCGGTCGGTTGCCTCTCGGCGAAAGGCGCAGCACGGCTCCAGCCGAACAGACATCCGTGAAGGCAAAGGGTTGAGCCCGGGGGACACGAAACGCACCCGATCCGACCGGTACAACGCGGCCTTTCGCGGGCCTATTCCTCGCTTCGAGTCCCTGTCTCGGATTGTGGCCGTGGCGACAGCGTGATCTGCGCGAAGGCCCGGATTCGAAGTACCCGCGCTATGTCCCAGCCCCACTGCGTGCACTGCATGCACGCAGTGCACGCAGTGCACCCATCGCGCTTCGCGCGCACTACAGGTCACGCGACCGGATCGAGTCGGTGGGGGGCATCTGGGAGGTTCGCGCCGACGTCACAGCTCAAGGTCTGGACCGAGGCCACGGCTTGTGCACCAGCTCGCCCGGGCGCCGACGTTCGTAGTGCACCGCGGTCGTCTTCGACGCCCGGACCACGTGCCCGGTCAACGGGTCGCAGTCAGCCAGGTGGGGCACTTGGTGGCGTCGGAGAACCCGGAAGGTGGTGCGGGCCGGAATTCCGAGCTCGGCCGCGAGCCAGTCCGGTCCACGCCGTTCACGCGTGCGCAGTGCCACGATCCGTGCCTCGACCTCGCCCGCGGTTCGGGTCGGCATCGTGTGCGGGCGCGAGGACCGGTCGTGCAGTCCTGCCTCGCCCTCGGTCTCGTCGCCGGCCACCCAGGTGGACACACACTTGCGGGAAATCCCCATTGCGCTGGCGATATGCGCTTTGAGTTAGCCGTCTCGGTAGCGTTCGATGACGAAGCAATCTTCCGAGATAGGTCGCGCGGGCGCTACGGCACCTCTCTAATAGAACCCGAACGGCCGACCGGACTTGTCTGACGCCTGGCGCCTCTCGAGCCCGGTGAGGCTTTGACACAGACCGAGCGAACGGGAGTTCGATCGGCCGTTCTCGGAGTTTTCGGTTCAGCGAAGTCTGCAGAATGGCAGATCGACGATCCTGACATGTGCACACTGTTATCGATCATGGTTCTTGCCCGCCTGCACGATCAAGCCTCGCCGACCCGAGCCTCGAGCTCTGGACATAGACGGGTGTCGTGCTGGTCGCTGGGACCGCGAACGGCTCAATCGGAGGGTAGGCCAACGAGCCTCGCTATTAGAGTGCCGCGCGCTCCCCGCCAGGGCTGCAGAGCCGACGTCGACTCGAAGGTGGAAGAAGGTGGACCCCTTGGCGATGCTCTGTGGCATCGATTGGTCGGAACGGCATCACGATGTCACCGTGGTGGACCAGGACGGAAACCTGGTCGCCAAACGCCGTATCGGCGACGACGCCGACGGACTCGCAGAGCTGTTGACGATGCTCGCCGAGCTCGGCGACCACGAACAAGATCCCGTTCCGGTCGCGATCGAGACCCCTCGCGGCCTGTTGGTCGCCGCGCTCCGTGCCACGGAGCGGCAGGTGTATGCGATCAACCCGATGGCGGTGGCCCGCTATCGGGAACGCTGGACGCCGGCCCGCTCGAAGAGCGACCACGCCGATGCCCTGGTGCTGGCCAACATTCTGCGCACCGACCGGCAGCGGCACCGACCGCTGCCGGCGGACAGCGAGCTCGTTCGGTCCGTCGCGGTGCTTGCGCGCGCCCACCAGGACGCCACATGGCGGCGCACCCGGGCCGTCCAAGAATTGCGTTCACTGCTGCGCGAGTACTACCCGGGATTCCTGGCCGCGTTCACCGAGAAGGGCCAAACCAACCTCGCCGGCGCCGACGCCCGCGCCGTGCTGGCCATCGCGCCGACCCCGGCCGACGGCGCAAGGCTGACCCGACCGCGTATCACCGCGGCACTACGCCGCGGTGGGCGGCAACGCAACCTCGAGGCGGTCACCGACAACGTGCATCGCGTCCTGCGTCAACCCCAGCTGCGTCACCCAGCGTTGGTCGAGCAGGCAATGGGCCAGCAGGCGCTCGCACTGCTGGCCATGCTGAATGCGGCGTGCGAGGGCGCCGAACAGCTCGGCCAGGCCACTGCTGTCGCGTTCCGTCAGCACCCCGACTATGGGATCGTGACCAGCTTTCCGGGACTTGGGGAGCTCACCGGTGCCCGGGTACTTGCTGAAATCGGCGACGACCGAACCCGGTTCGCCGATGCCCGGTCATTGCGCGCCTATGCCGGTTCCGCACCGGTCACCCGCGCCTCCGGGCGAAGTCATATCGTCACACACCGACGCATCAAGAACGATCGACTGGCCGCCGCGGGCTTCAATTGGGCGTTCATGGCGATCACACATTCGAGTCCGGCGCGAGCGCATTACGACCGACACCGCGGTGTCGGTGATGGACATCCGGCCGCATTGCGAAACCTCTTCAACCGCTTCCTCGGTCAGCTATATCACTGCCTCGGCACCCGACAGATCTACGATCCCGTCAAGGCCTTCGGCATGCATCAACCTGCGGTGGCCGCATAGGTCGCAGCGGCGGGTTGCTTGACTCCTTCGCCTCATCGGAGGTCTGTGTCAACCGGGAAGCTGCGTCCGGGGTTGTAGAGTTGCCTGTGGTGGGTCCGGGAAGTGACCGGGCGTCATGTTGCGCTTGGAATCAATTGGAGCATTACTCCGTACGATTGCTCGTGCGATGCCGAGTTCGGCGAACACCTGTCCAGTCTTATCGGAATCGTCTCGACATGCTTGATGCGGTAGGTGACGTGGAGTCAGGGCTCGCGTGCCTCGCCGAGTTCAGATGCCGTAGAGATCGCGAGGGCGGATCCGGTCGGTGTTCGCCCCCAGCGCCTCGATGACCGCCTTGGCGTTGCTCGACAATCGACGACCCCTGGGCCAGGACGCGGAGACGGGCTCGGAGCGGGGCGGCGGATCGAGGGGCCGCGAAACCAGTTCCTGGCCTTCATAGCTCAAGGGGGAGACCGGCTGCTGGATGTACAGAGAGTAGCCGTAACCGCGCGCGACCAGGGACCGGATGACCTCGAAGCTGGGGAACCGGTGTTTGATGTACGGCACGATCGCCAGGTCGCGGAAGTATGTCGTCACATAGTCCGGGCTGGGCGGAGTGTCAAGGAGGATGAGTGGTTCGTCGGCGAGGTCTTTCGCAGCTACCGTTGCCCGATCTGCGAATCGGTGCTCGGCCGAGAGTATGACGTGCATTCGGGTCTCGTAGAGCGGTACCGAGGTCAAGGACCGGTCCAAGTGCATGTTGTAGCCGATAGCGATCTCAATCTCGCCCGATGCCAAAAGCCGAAGAAGTTTGTCCTCGGGCTCGGCGTAGGCCCTGATCTTCACATCGGGATGACGCTCGGCGAACGCATCGAAGAGCGTGGGAACAACGAACGGGCCGAGGGAACTGAAGCAGCCGACCGCGACCGTGCCGGTCAGGTGACCCTCCTCGACGGACGCCTCCAGCTGATCGGCGTCGTGCAGAAGCACGGTCGCCATCTCCAGTACCCGCTCCCCGGTGGGGGTGAGGATGACACCGTGCGCCTTGTGTCGCACGAACAATTGGGTCCGCAGGCTACGCTCGAGCGAGTCCAGGGCCGAGGTGAGTGCGGAGCGGGAGACGGCCTCGTTCGCGGCGGCGGCACTGATGCTTCCCGTTGCGGCAATTGCCTTGAAGTACGCCAGTTGCCGCAACGTGAATCGAGCCATCGGAGCCGTCCTTCCGCGAAGGTCGGCATTCACCCTACCGAATTGTGATGCCCTTGGTTTCGGGCATGCGCCAGCACACTGCCGCCGTGACCAGAGCCAGGACCACGAGGAGGGCCACAAAGAGGTAGTGCAGTCCGAGACTCGACAACCACGTGTTCAGGTATGGGGCACTACCGCCGAATACCGCAGCGCAGCCGCCATAGGTGATGCCGACCACTGTGGCGCGAACCCTGGTCGGGACCTGCTCGGTGAAGATTGCACCCAGCGGAGCGCAGCATACTGCCAGGAAGACCGAACCGAGCGCCATCGCGAGGAACAGTCGGATCGCCGAGTCCGCAAGGATCCACTCCAGCGGGAAAGCTGCGGCAGCGAATCCGAAGGCGAAAAGGAACACCATTCGGCGGCGGCCGATTCGGTCGGACAAGGAACCCATGACGGGGATGAGACCTAGGAAGACCGCCTGACCGAGAAGCGCCGCGAGCAGCGCATGGTTCGCGGGCACGCCGTAGACGGATGTGGCGTACGAGGGAGCGAAGATGAACCACGTGTAGAAGACCACCACGCCACTCATCGACAGCACGGCGATGTACTTGACCGCAGTGCGGTTTTCTTTGAGGATGCGCCAGGTCTCACGCATGCTCACGTTGTGCGGGGCGTCGTCCTTCTGTCCTTCGTACACATCGGATTCGGCCATCTTGAAGCGAATGATCAGTCCGTAAACGCCGAGCACCGCGCCGACGACGAACGGGATACGCCATCCGAAGGAGTTCATCTGCTCGGTCGTGAGCACTGATGTGAAAAGGAAGCCCAGTCCGGTAGCGATCATGGTGCCCAGCGCGACACCCACCCATGGGGTCGATGCCCAGAGACCGCGCTTGTCGTTCGGGGCGATCTCGGCGAGATAGGTGAACGCGGAGCCCGTCTCGCCGCCATGGGACAGCCCCTGAATCAGTCGGGCGAACAACAGGATGAGCGATGCGAGCACACCGACCTGGGCGAAGGTGGGCGCGACCGCGATGATGAGACTGCCGACTGCCGCGAGCAAAATCGCCAGCGTCAGACTGAAGCGACGGCCCTTGCGGTCCGCGATGATGCCGAAGATCCAACCGCCCAAAGGTCGCATCAGGAACCCGACTCCGAAGATCGCCAAAGTGGAGAGCATTGCGGAGAGTTCGTCCTGGGAGCTGAAGAACTGCACTGCGAAGAATGGCGCGAAGATCGCATAGACGTTCCAGTCGAACCACTCGATGGCGTTGCCGATGTTGACCGCGATCATGTCCTTTCGCCTTCGTGCCGGCGGCGATTCGGACGACGACCCCGCCGGTGAGTGGGTGAAGGCGAGAAGTTCGTCGCTCACAGTCAGGCTCCTTCGAAGCAAGTTCGAGCATCCGTGGCGTGCCGGGTCCGGACGGCGGCGCTCGAGGTGGTGTGCATCACAGTGCTTGAAGAATGTTGACGAAGGTCGCAGAACCTGGTCAAGCACAACTTTCCGTCCTGTGACGTCGGTTTTTTCGTCGTTCCCATTCCGTCCGAGGATCTCTAGCGTTGTCGTGCAGAGCACAATCGCAAAGAAGTTCACGGAGGAACGCAGAATGGCGACAGCCCAAGCGACCAGGCTGGCGGCGGACGGTATAGCAGCCCGGCCCGTGTGCTGGAGGCACGCGGCCTGGATCGACTATCAAGCAGGCCAGGTTCCGGGCAAGATTGCCATCACCGATCTGTCGAGCGGCGTCAGCCGCACCTACGGGGAGATCGCCGATCGCGTCGCCCGTCTGGCAGGTCACCTCACGGAACTCGGCGTCAACCGCGGAGATCGCGTTGCCGTGCTGAGTCACAACAACCCCAATGTCTTCGAATTGCTCTACGCGTGCGCCAACGTCGGCGCCATCCTGGTGCCGATGAACTGGCGGCTGTCCGTTCACGAATTGCGAGCGATCGCAGACGATTTCGGGCCGACGGCGGTGTTCTTCGACGAAGAGAACGAAAACGCGGTGCGTGCTTTGCTCAAGGACCGGGCAATGACGGCGGTGCGTTGGGGCGGTCAGGACGACCGATACGAGGCAGCGCTAGAGGCGTCCCAGCCCCGCGCCGCCCTGACCTCGCTCGACGAGGACGAGCCGTGGCTGATCATCTACACCTCGGGGACCACCGGATTACCGAAGGGGGCCGTCCACAGCTTCCGTTCTGTCAAGGCGAACATCGAGAACTCGGCGTTCGCGGGTCGCATCGACTCGACGTCGGTGGTGCTGTCGGTGCTACCCACCTTCCACGTCGCCGGGTTGCACCTGTACGCGAACGCGGCATTGATGCACGGGGGTTCGGTGCTTATGACCAGAAGTTTTGATGCGGAACAGACACTCCAGCTCTTCACGGACGATGAGCGGGGCGTGACGCACTTCTGTGGTGTCCCGGCGATGTTCCAGTTCATGTCGGCGCACCCCACGTTCGACGAACTCCGGATGCGCCCGGTCGTCGTCTCCGTCGGTGGATCCCCTGTCCCGGCGGCGATGATTCGCAAATGGAGCCGGTCCGGGGTCAGAATGATGCCGGTGTACGGCGCGACGGAGGCAGGCTCCACTCTGCTGACCATGCCGGCCTCCGCCGACAGTGCCGAGGGCATCGGAACCCCCGTGATGCACGCCGAGGCCAGCATCAGGACCACTGCGGGTGAGCAGGTCGCGCAGGGTGAGGTTGGCGAACTGTGGCTCCGTGGGCCGATGACGATGCTCGGCTACTGGGGTCGGCCGGACGAGACGGAGAAGGCGATTACCTCGGACGGTTGGTTCCGCACCGGAGACGCCGCGCGTCGTGACAAGAACGGCATCTACCACATAGTGGACCGCTGGAAGGACATGTACATCTCCGGCGGGGAGAACGTGTACCCCGCGGAAGTCGAAAACGCCCTCTACCAGCATCCTGACATCGTGCTCGCGTCCGTGGTCGGGATCGCCGACGAGAAATGGGGCGAGGTCGGCCACGCTTACGTTGTCTGCGCTGAAGGGTGCTCGCTTAATCCGGATGAACTGCGGGCGTGGTGCCGCGAACGACTGGCGCCCTTCAAAGTTCCTGCACAGTTCACGTTCCGGGAAGACCTGCCGCGCAACGCAACGGGGAAGATTCTCAAGAATCAGCTCAGGAACGGTGCCGCATAGTGGTGGTCCTGCTGTCGACGGTGCTTGCCGATCTCGAGACCGAGAACGCCGCACTCGACGAGGTGGTCCGCGGCATTTCTCGCCAGGAGTGGACGTCCCCTACGCCCGCGCCTGCGTGGACGATCGCGCACCAGATCGGGCATCTGACCTGGACGGATGGCATGCTCGTCGCGGCCATCCGGCGGCCGGACGAGTTCGCCGTGTCGGCCGAGCGCTTCACGGAGGACAGCGGAACGATCGATCGAGCCGCCGACGAGCTAGCTGGGCGCGCACCGGACGAGTTGCTCGAGCTGTGGCGTCGCGGACGTGCCGACGTGTGGAAAGCGCTCACGGAAGTGCCTGCGGGGGAACGAATCCCCTGGTTCGGTCCGCCAATGGGAACCATGATGGCTGCCAGTGCACGCCTGATGGAAGTGTTCGCGCACGGCCAGGACATACGCGACGTATTCGGAATCGCACCTATTTCGTCGCTCCGTCTGCGCCACATCACGCATCTGGCAGTCGCGGCGAGGACCTTCGCGTTCCGAACGCACGGGTTACCAGCGCCTGCCGAACCGTTCCGCGTTGAACTTCGCCTTGGTGAACACTTGTGGACATCCGGTCCGGAGGGCGCGAGTCAGGTCGTCATCGGTGAAGCACTGGACTTCGCTCTCCTTGCCACCCGGCGGCGGAATCGTCGTGACTGCCGCGTGGTGGCGCACGGTGAGCTAGCAGACCGTTGGCTGGATATCGTCCAGGCCTATGCGGGCGACCCCGGCCCCGGTCGTCGCGCGATCACCGCCTGAGTAGCGCGGAAGGTCCGCTTCACACCCGAACATCAATGCTGAGGCAGGGCCCGTCCCCGACACTGTTGTCGGGGACGGGCCCTGCCTCAGCGACTTCGAGGTAAAAGGATTACCGCGCGTGCACGACAGCCGTAGTGACGGAGAAGCCGGCGATCCATTCGGGGACCGGCTCGTAGAAACGGGACCTCATCGTATAGCGACCAGTGGCCGCGAGGGAGGCATACGCGGCGATCCAGGTTCGCACCTCGTGTGACGAACCGCCGCCCTCGGCGTTCATCCAGTCCACAGTCCAGTCATCAACATCGGCCAGGTTCCCGCTCTCGAAGGTGTCGAGTACCTGATTGTCCCAAGCTGGATTGATCGGAAGCATCGAGGTCGACCCGGCGGCGTAGTCACGTCCGGCCTGAATCACTCGCTCCTCGCCCTTTGCCCGCTGCTCGGGCGTCGGCACGTGGCCCTCGATGAGCGCGTCGGCAACCCGCGGAGGCGCCCCGTCGAGGGTAGGGACCGGCGGGTCATGGGACAGGCCACCGGAAGCAAGGAACAGAACTCGCTTGTCCAGCGTGGAGGCAGCCTCACCAACGGCGGTGCCGAGCGCGCGAATACGACTGACCGGGCCGAGGGGAGTGGCAACACCGTTGACGAAGATCGGCACCACCGGAACACGGTCGATACCACCGAAGAGAACTTCGAGAGGTTGCACGAAGCCGTGGTCGACGATCATCCGAGCGGAGACAGTCAGGTCGACCCCGCGATCGAGGACGCCCTGCGCTAGAGCCTTCGCCGCTACTGTGTCGACGGAGAGCGGTCCGGCTTGGGAGCCGAAGTCTCCGACGCCGTGGGCCTCGGTGGCCAGACAGAACGGGGGCATCTCCTTGTAGAAAAAGCCGTTGTAGTGGTCCGGTGCGTACAGCACGACGAGTTCAGGATCGAAGTCGCGGATGAAGGTGCGAGCGTCCTCGATTGCGGCGTCGATACGAGCGAGCATCTCGGGAGCCGGATCGTTCTTACCGATCAGAGGTGAATGTGAAAGTCCGACGAGGGCGGCGGTCATAGGTGATTTCCTCACTGCTGCTCGGGGTTTGGTTGAATGACGAGCTTGCCGGTCAGGGTTCCGTCGATCATGAGCTGGAAGCCTTTGTGAATCTCGGACAGGGGCAAGGTGCGGTCGATGACCGGGCGCAGTCCGGTGGCGTCCATCATCTTGAGCATCGCGACGAGTTCGCTGCGGGTGCAGCCGGTGGAGCCGAGAATGCGTTGCTGCAGGTAGAAGATCCGGTTGAGGTCTGCGGGTGGGTTGGCGCCACTGGTGGCGCCGGCGATGACGATGGTGCCGCCCGGACGTAGGCACTTCATCGAGTGTGCCCAAGTGGCTTCGCCGACGGTTTCGATGACGACGTCGACCCGTTCGGGCAGCCGCTCACCGGTTCCCACTGCGGCGCGGGCACCCCAGGACACGGCCTCGGCGCGCTTGTCCTCGCTGCGGCTCGTGGCATAGACGACCGCGCCCGCGGCGATGGCCAGCTTGATTGCTGCAGAGGCGACGCCACCTCCTGCGCCCTGGACCAATACTCGGTCTCCGGCGGTGATCTTGGCCTGCGTGAACAGCATTCGGTAAGCGGTGGTCCAGGCGACAGGCAGGCACGCGGCCTCGTCGAAGGAGAGCCAGTCCGGCTTCGGAACAAGGTTGCGGGTAGGGACGGTGATGTACTCGGCGAAGGCGCCGTTGTGCTGTTCGGACAGCAGCGCTCGGTTCGGGTCGAGGGTTTCGTCGCCCATTCCCGCGTCGGCGTCCGCGATCACCGGGTAGATGATTACAGGATTGCCGTCCTCGTCGTATCCGGCTGCATCGCAACCAAGGATGATCGGCAGCCGCTCGGGCGGGTGGCCGACACCGCGCAGGGTCCACAGATCGTGCATGTTCAGCGAGGACGCGACCACGCGGACGACGGACCAACCGGGCTTCGATTCGGGCTTGGGGACGTCTCCGAGGACGAGACCACTCAGTGGGTCGGTGGCACTTTGGGAGATAGCGGTTGCAGCGAGCATGACCACGATGTTGACCCGCAGCTCGCGCGACCATCGAGTAGGTGTGCCGCTGCACGGAACGCTTCCGATTGCTGTTCCATTGTAGGCAACGACTTCTGGAAACCTGTGTTTAATCCGGCTTGTGTGGTTGACATGACTTCCACCATCCGACCCGCGGCCGAGCCCGGCGCGTGCGGCGGTGCATGCGAACTGCCTCGCGGCGCCGCGACCAGGGCTCCGCGCGGGGCACTGCAGCGTCCGGCGGCTATGACCCGGAACGTCGACGTTTCCGGTCTCGTCGACGCCGAGGGCGGTTTGCTCGACCGTGCTATCTTCACCGACGAGCAGCTCTATCAGCAGGAAATGCGCCGCATTTTCGCGCCGAGCTGGTTGTTCCTCGCTCATACCGACCAGTTCCATAAGCCCGGCGATTTCTTCACCACCTACATGGGTGAGGATCCGGTCATCGTCACAATGGACAAGAGCCGCAAGATCCGCGCATACCTGAACTCGTGCCGGCACCGCGGTGCGCGGGTGTGCCGGGCAGACTTCGGCGCCACCCGAAACTTCACCTGCACCTATCACGGCTGGGCGTACGACCTCGAGGGCAAGCTGATCAGCGTCCCGAACAAGGAGGGCTACCCCGAGTCGTTCGACGTCAAGGATTGGGGACTGGTCGAGGTTCCGCACATCGAGATCTATCACGGTTTGATCTTCGGCACGTGGAACCCGGAACCGGTGTCTTTGCGGGAATCACTCGGCGATATGGCGTGGTACATGGACGCCATGCTCGACCACGACGATGAGGGCACGGTCGTCGTCGGTGGCGTGCACAAGTGGGTGCTCGAGGGGAACTGGAAACTGTCCGCGGAACAGTTCGCCACCGACTGGTACCACGTGAACATGAGTCACGCCTCGGCGCTGATGGTGCTGTCCCCGACGGGCAAGACTCCCAAAGACGAAATCGTGCACCGCACCGGTCGTCAGTACGCCGACCCGAACGGGCACGGTGCCGGTTTCCCGGTGCACCCGAAGAACCGGTTCGATGCTCGCACCGTGCACGATTGGATGAACTACGACGCCTTGCGCGAACGGCTCGGTGAGGCGCGGGTGGAAGGCCCGCTCACCAACGGCCATGCCACGGTGTTCCCGAATTTCTCCTACCTTCCGGTCAACGGCTCCATTCGCATCTGGCACCCGAAGGGACCGGACAAGATGGAGGTCTGGGCGTGGACCATCGTCGACAAATCCATGCCCGAGGAGGTCCGCGAAGCCCAGCGGCTGTACAATCTGCGCACCTTCGGGCCCAGCGGGATCTTCGAGCAGGACGACGGTGAGAACTGGAGCGAGGTCCAGGCCATCTCCCGTGGCTTCATCACCAATGGTGTCGCCCTGAACTACCAGATGGGCATGGGGTCGGAGCGCGAAGACGGCCGGCACCCGGGCAGGACCAGCGAACTTTACAGCGATGCCGCCGGGCGCGCGTTCTACGCGCGGTGGCGCGAGCTGATGAACACCCCCGCCTGGCACGAGGAGGCACGATGACCACAGGAATCCGCGTCGCGGCGCTTGACGACATCCCCGAGGGCGAGGGCATCGCTATCGACAAGTCCGTCACCGGCACGACCGACGACATCGCGCTGCTCCGTGACGACGACGGCAGCGTCTGGGCGCTCGATGACACCTGCACTCACGCGGACGCCTCCCTCGCCGAAGGATGGGTCGAGGACGGACACGTCGAGTGCCCCCTGCACTCGAGCAAGTTCTGTCTCAAAACCGGTGCAGTGGACGGGCTTCCGGCGACCAAGGATGCGTGCCCGCACCGCGTCGAGGTACGCGACGGTGAGGTCTTCCTGTTCCCGAACGAGGCGCCCTGATGGCGACCGCAGTCGACCGGATCGTGGTCGTTGGGGGCGGCATCGCAGGTGTGAGCACCGTTGGCGCCCTCCGTGCCGGTGGCTACTCCGGTGAACTATCCCTCGTGGACGCCGGTGAGTTCCCCTACGACCGGCCGCCGCTGTCCAAGGACTACCTGGCGGGGGCGAAGGACCTGAAACAGATCGCCCTGCAACCGGCACAGTGGTACGACGACAACGCGATCGACTTGCGTACCAACACTGCGGTTGTGGCGCTACGACCGGGCGAGGGAGGCGTCGAACTGACGGACGGCGCACTGCTTGATGCCGACCGCGTCGTCCTGGCCACCGGCGGGCACGCCGCCCGGCCCCCCATCCCCGGCGTCGACAGCCCGCGGGTGCATGTGCTGCGCACCAACGAGGACGCCGACCGACTCGGCGCTGCTCTGGTCGCGGGCGCCAGAGTTCTGGTCGTCGGGGCGGGCCTCATCGGCGCCGAGGTGGCGTCCACAGCCATCGACCTCGGATGCGATGTGACCCTCGTCGACCCGGTTGCCGTGCCGATCGCCGCCGCAGTCGGACATGAGGTCGCGGCGTGGCTCCACGGTCTGCACGCTGCTCGGGGCATCACCACACTCACTGCCGGAGTCGAATCCTTCACCGACACAGGTGCGCGCATCGACGCCGTCATCACCGGTGAGGTCGAACCTCGCTCCTTCGACGTCGTGATCCTCGGCGTCGGCATGGTGCCGGACACTCACCTCGCACAGGCGGCCGGCCTCGAAGTCGACCGTGGCATCGTTGTCGATCCGTGGCAGGTGACCTCGAACCCAGCTGTGCTTGCCGTCGGCGATCCCACCCGGATCCGCCGAGACGGCGTACTTGCGCCGCGAGCCGAGCACTGGGATGCCGCCCAGCACGACGGCCGCCGGGCCGCGGCGACAATCCTTGGCGTCGCCGCGCCGGATGCGACCGCACCCTGGTTCTGGACCGACCGTCACCACCGTCACGTGGAAGGTGTTGGGCACATGGTCGACGCCGACACCACTGTGATTCGGGGTGAAGTCGGTGCGGGCGCGTTCTCTGCGTTCGGACTGCGCAACGGCGTCGTTGTCGGTGCTGTCGCCGTTAACGACTCGAACGCCGTTCGTGCAGCGCGCCGGATGATCGATCGGAGTCTCAAGGTCGACCCGCATCGTCTCGCCGATACCGCCACTGACCTCCGAAAGTTGCTGCGCGGCTGAGCTGTCCGGTCACCGGCAGCAGAGCCCGTGGAAGGGATCCAACACCGTGAGTACCACCACCGAATCAACACAGCCCACCGAGCCGCTGACGGGTCGCCGCGCGGACCGCGACACCCATTTCGAAGTCGAACAGTTCTACTACCAAGAGGCCGAGCTCCTCGACGACGGACGGTTCACCGACTGGCTCGACCTGCTCGCCGACGACCTCGACTACTGGATGCCGACCCGCACCAACCGGCTGCGCCGCCAGCAGGCGTTGTCGATCGCGGCGCGCGGTGAGGCCGCGTTCTACGACGAGACCAAGGACAGTCTCGCCTGGCGGATTCGCCGCTTCGACTCCGGAATGGCATGGGCGGAGGACCCGCCGTCACGGACCCGTCACCTCGTCACCAATGTCGTCGCCCGACACGTTGACCCCACCGAGCACGCCGGGTTCACCACAAACGACCTCGTCGTGCGTTCGGCGTTTCTCGTCTACCGCAACCGACTCGAACGCGAAGAGAACATCTTCGCCGGCGGTCGCACCGACGTGCTGCGCCGCACCGCCGCGGGACTGCAGGTCGCGCGCCGCACCATCCTGCTCGACCAGAGCATTCTGCAGGCGAAAAACATCTCCACCTTCTTCTGACCACCGACAGCCGGATCGACTCGATCCACACCTAGGGGATTTTCAGTGACTACCGCGACCACCACCGAGATCGAACTTCGCCACCACAAAGTGCAGACCTCCCTCGGACAGATCGCCGTGGCCGAGGTACCCGGCGACGGCCCCGTCCTCGTGATGCTGCACGGCGGAGGCCCCGGCGCGTCTGGGGTGAGCAACTACCGCCAAAATCTCGCCGCGCTGTCGAAGCGCTTTCGGATCCTGCTGCCCGACCAGCCCGGCTTCGGTGACAGCTACCGGCCTACCGAAACCGACCTCGACGAACGGTCCATCACGCAGATTACCGTGGACGCGCTGTTTCAGGCCCTCGATGGCCTCGGGGTCGATTCGTTCCATCTTCTGGGCAACAGCCTCGGTGGCGCCGCAGCCATCGCCATGGCGCAGACGCAACGCGACCGCGTCACCGGCCTCGTGCTGATGGCGCCAGGCGGCGGTTGGTTGCCGTTCGGTCCCACCCCCACCGAGGGGCAGAAGGAGATGTTCAAGTACTTCAACGGCGGCGGGCCGAGCGAGAAGAAGATGGCCGCGTTCATCCGGACGATGGTCTTCGACCACAAGCAGTTCGGTGAGGATGTCGTGCGGGCACGGTACGAGGCGTCCCTCGACGAGAGCCACATCGCGTTCTACCACCACTACAACGCAGCCTTCGCAAAGAGGCACGGCATGGATCCGCTGTGGAAGGACCTGCACAAGATCAAGGCCCCAACCCTATTGCTGTGGGGGCGCGATGACCGCACCATCACCCTTGAGGGCGCCCAGATCATGCTCAAGCAGATCCCGAACGTGCAGATGCACGTGTTTGGCAAGTGCGGTCACTGGGTGCAGCTCGAACGAGCCGCCGAGTTCGAACGCCTGGTGGCCGACTTCCTGGGAGAGCTCGCATGAGCGGCTGGCTCGAGGGCTACTCCGCGCTGATCACCGGCGGTGGAACCGGAATCGGTCGAGCGGTCGCCGAACGTTACCTTGCCGAGGGCGCCTCGGTGACCATCCTTGGCCGCAATCTAGACCAGCTCGACAAGGTGGTCGCCAATTCGTCCGACCCGTCCCGTATGCATGCTGTGGCGGCGGATGTCCGTGACACCGAGCAACTGCACGCTGCCGTCGCCGAGAGCGTCGCCCGATTCGGCAAACTCGACACACTCGTCGCCAACGCCGGGGTCTGGGACTACCAACGTCAGCTCACCCGCTTGTCCGGGCCGGAGATCGCTGCGACCTTCGACGAGGTGTTTGCCGTCAACGTCAAGGGCTACTTCCTCGCCGCGGAAGCGGCGTGGCGGGAACTGGTCAAGACCCGCGGCAGCATCGTGATGACCCTGTCGAACGCCTCGTTCTACGTCAACGGCGGCGGACCGGTCTACACGGCAAGCAAGCACGCCTGCCTCGGATTGATGCGTGAGCTCGCGTACGAGCTCGCACCGAAGGTGCGGGTCAACGGTGTCGCCTGCGGTGGCATGAACACCGACCTGCGCGGGCCCGAGTCGCTGTCGATGAAGGAGCGGTCCATCTCGGCGTCATTCGCCAAGCGCGGCCCGGACGCCCCGCCCCCGCCGATTCCGCTGCACGATTCGAGCACCGATCCGAAGGACTTCACCGGACCGTACGTTCTGCTCGCCTCTCGCGAACAGAGTGGGCCGATCACCGGAGAGGCGATCTCCATCGACGGCGGTATGGGCGTGCGCGGGTTCAGCTCCGATGCCGGCGGCGACCACCTCTGAGACTGGAAAGGCCTGTCATGATATTCGGACATCCCGCCAACTCGGGCTTCGCCGTCGACGTGAACCCCGCTGCTGCCCTGCAGCGCAACGCCGGCTGGAACGGTGACGCGGTGGCCCTGCGGTACCCGGGCACGGACCTGACCTACGCCGACCTCGAGGACCGGACCGGGCGACTCGCCGAGGTTCTCGTCAACGGCGGGGTCGGGCCAGGTGACCGTGTGGCGTATGTGGGACTGAACAGCCCCGCGTTCCTGACTACCCTGCTCGCCACCTTGCGGATCGGTGCGGTGTTTGTACCGGTGAACTTCCGCCTCGCCGGACCTGAACTGCAGACCGTGCTCGACCGCAGCGGCTCGGTCGCTCTGGTCGCCGAACCCGGACACCAAGCGGTGGTCGACGCCGTTCGGGATGCGGTCGAGGTCAAGCGGTTTCTCCTCGTCGACGACGACCCCGCGGTGCCGGTCACCGGCGACACCGGTAAATGGGAGCCGTGGTCCGAGCTCCTCACCGCATCGGCGCCGACCGACCGGATCGTGCCCGGCCGGTTCGACGACCCCGCCATCTTGATGTTCACCTCCGGCACCACCGGCGCCCCCAAAGGCGTCATCCTGACCTACGGGAATATCTGGTGGAACTCGATCAACGTCGACACCCGACTCGACGCCCGCCGCGGCGACGTCACCTATGCATCCGCGCCGCTGTTCCACGTCGGGGCGCTCAACAGCTTCGTCGTCCGGACCATCGTCCGGGGCGGCACGGTGGTACTTCGGCGGACATTCGACCCGGTCGAGCTCCTTTCCGACCTTGTCCAGTACGAGGTCAACTCGATGTTCGTGGTGCCGGCCATGCTTGCAGCACTGAGCCGGGTTCCCGGGGTATTCGACGCGGACCTATCGCATCTGCGGTCCGTCGTTGTCGCCGGTGCTCCGGTGCCGCCGTCACTGATCCGCGAGTACGCCGACCACGGTATCTGGCTGCAGCAGGCATGGGGACTGACCGAGACCGCGCCGTTCGCCACACACCTGCCCGTCGAACGCACGCTCGACAAGCTCGGCTCCGCTGGCATCCCCATGCCCTACACCCAGGTTCGGGTGGTCGACGCGGCCACGAATACTCCCGTCGAACCGGGTGTCAGCGGTGAGATCGTGGTGCGTGGACCGAATGTCACCCCCGGCTACTGGGAGAACCCGGAAGCAACCGACTCGGCGTTCGACGAGGAGGGTTGGTTCCACTCTGGTGATATCGGCTACCTGGACGAGGACGGCTATCTGTTCATCGTCGACCGACTCAAGGACATGGTGATCAGCGGTGGGGAGAACGTTTACCCCGCCGAGGTCGAACGCGTCCTGTCGAATATGCCTGGTATCGGTGATGTTGCTGTTGTCGGTGTACCGGATGAGAAGTGGGGCGAGGTCGTTGTCGCCGTCGTCTCGCTCGACAGTGACACTGCGATCACCCTCGACGATGTGCGCGAGTTCTCCGCCACCCAGCTTGCCAGGTACAAGCTCCCACAGCGGCTGCAGATCATCGATCGCGTGCCGCGCAATGCCTCAGGCAAGCTCGAGAAGATGACGATCCGCTCGATTCTGAAAGCAGGAGAACAATGAACACATCGTTCGAGCGACCTCGCTTCCAGCAGCCATGGTCGAGTGATGTCCTTTCGTGGTCCGACACCGGAGGTAGAGCCATCTTGTGCCGCGACGGTGAACGAGCAGCGACGATCCAGCTGGCGCGGTGCGTAACCGGACGGCTGCGCCGTGCCTATCCTGTCGCTGCACATGACGTCGAAGTCCGGGTAGCGGACGTAACCAACTCCGAGGGTCTCACCGCAGTGCTCCAAGCGGTGGTTCCCGCAGTGCAACAAGCAGATCCCCAGTGCCGCAAAGTCGTGTTCGCGGTCGAACGCAGTGGATCCGGCCATGAACCCCTGGGTACTGTTGCCGCGCTCGCAGCCGCCGAAAAGGCCGGGTTCCGCTATGTCGTCGATGTCGACATCGCCGACGCCGAGTTGAGTTTGCTTGTCGCGGAGCCAGAGTGGGTCACTGCGGTGGACATGGATCTCGACCACGTGCCGGGAACCTGACGGCACACGACGGGAATCAGCCGGCGAGGGCGTGGAGGTACAGTGCTGGTGACGACTGTCTGCGTCCGCTTGGCACGACCCGCGCTGCAGCGCTGGCCACTTGACGCAGCGTTGCAGCGTGGGACCGTATGTCGAGGCGCCCGGTAGGTCCGGACACTGACAGCGCTGCGACCGCGCGTCCGGAGGAGCCGATGATGGGAACGGCCACACAGCTAAGTCCACGCTGGACCTGCCCGTTCTCCACCGCGATTCCCAGTCGCCTGATCGACGCGAGTTCGGAAGCTAGTACCATCGGTTCAGTAATCGTGTCATCGGTGTATCGCCGCAGTGTGCCGGCCAGCGCTGCATCGGTCGCGTCTGGGTCGTATGCGAGCATCGCCTTGCCGACCGCGGTGCAGTGCGCAGGAATACGGTGCCCGATACGTGCAGGAGAGGCCAGTTGACGATGTCCGTACAGCTTGGCCAGGTACACAACATCCGTGCCATAGAGCCCAGCGAGGTGGACGGTCTCCTGCGTCGCGGCGTACAGATCGGCTAGAAACGGAATCAGCAGGTCTCGCAGTTCTTCCTGGCCAGGGGCATACACGGTCCGGCCGAGCTCGTGCAGCCGGGTGCCGAGCCGGTAATTGGTGCCTACCCGTTCGATCACGCCGTTACGTTCCAGCATGGCCAGTACCCGGTGTGCGGTGGACTTGCTCAAGTCTGCGCGACGCGCGAGTTCGCTGACCCCGACACCGGTGAGACCTTCGTCGCCAAAGCACGCCAGAAGGCTGACGGCCTTGTCGACGGCGGCCCGGTCGTCACGCCCTGCTGCTGCGGTCATCGTCATGTCCGGCCACCTCGATAGGTCATTGTCCACGCAAAGGTCGCGCCCAACGACTACTTCAGTGGACGAAGTGTAACTTTTACGTGACAATCATTACGGCGAAGGATGTCGTCCGTCAAGATGGACGATGGCAACTTATAAGTGACGGTGGGGATGTCTGACAGCAATCAACTGGTGGCTCGTAACGTGCGTCGTTATCGGCAGGAGCGTGGTCTGACGCTCGCCGAACTCGCCCGCCGTTCCGGACTCTCGAAGCAGACCTTGTCGAAAGTGGAACAAGGTGTCGGCAATCCCACCGTAGAAACACTCGCGCTGCTGGGAGCGGCACTCGACATGCCCGCGCGGCGTCTACTCACCGAGTGGGGGTCCCCTGTCTTCGTCCAGCGTCACCACGAGGACGTGTGGACGACAGCGGAGGGCCGGTTCGAGCGGCTTTTCGACGAAGTGTACGGATCCGGTTACGTGCGCAACAACCTGTTGCGGCTCACCAAAGGTGCGACATTCTCAGGGCCCGATGCAGGCGAGCCGCCAGGCACCCTCCATCACGTGTACCTCATCGCCGGTCGGTTGCGAATCGGGCCGGTCACCGATCCGGTGACGCTCGATGTGGGAGACTTCGTGCGCTTTCCCGGTGACGTCCCCTACGTCTACGAATGCTTGAGTGACGAGGTCACTGCGCATGTTGTAACAACCCTCCCTCAACTGCGTCAATTCGGCCCGAATAGCACTCAGTAACGCAAACTGTCCGGACGGGCGTAACCCATCCGGACAGACAAAGGTCGACCCGAGATGTCAACTGTTGGCGACGAGGTCGTCCGAACCTTCCCGTGCGTGGCTGGCGCCCCGGGCCGGGCGGATCAGCGTTTCCTGGTGGAGCTGGCCAGCGGGGGTGGAGACGGTGATCGGATCGATGAGGTACCACGCGATGTTGTCAGTATCGCCGTGGTTGTCAAGGCGGAACAGCTAATTCGCCGTCAGGGGAGCGGTGTCTGCACGGAGAGCGGAGCCGAGCTGGAACATGAGTGAGACGCCGGTGTAGCCATCCTGAGACTCGAACTTTCCGCGAGAGTCGCCAACACAGCGAGCAACTGAGCGGCCCGTATGCCGACCACTACGTCGCAAAACCGTGCTGCTCACGACTACAAGAATGGCTGCAGCACAGAGTCACTGGAAGAATCGTGCGGACAACAAAGCGACGGCACCCGAGAAGTACGCCGCCCATAGCGAGGTCAGGGCGAACCCCGCTGTACCTGCCAGCAACACGCGGCGACGCCTGTACGCATCCACAACCGGGCCGAAAACGAGTTGGCCGATGCCTATCGCGAACAGGAACACCGTCAACGTCAATTGGGCGGTGGATGCGGGAACCGAGAATTCTGCTGCGCTGTCGGGCAGTGACGACAGGTATATATCGGGGCCCGAAGGCCCCAACACCGTCACGAGGGCAGCGCTACCGCGAAGCCCGACTCCTGTGCAAGTCGTGGTCGAGCGTTCCGAACAGCGGCACGGACGTGAGTTCGATCACTCGGTCGAAAGTAGCATCGGGCGTGCACTGATTTCCGAGTGAATTTGACGAGAGGGCAAAACTCGAATGACGAATTACATCCTTGTCCATGGAGGTTGCCATGGAGGCTGGTGTTGGGACGCTTTGAAGCCGATTCTGGAGTCGGCGGGGCACAATGTTCTCACAGTTGATTTACCTGGCCGTGAGGACCCCCACGCCGATGTCACCCTCGCCGAGTGGGTTCGAACTTTGGGTGACACAGTCGATTCTGTAAAGGAGTCCGCCCACGGCAAACCTGTCATCGTCGCTCACAGCATGGGCGGGCTCACTACGTCCCAATTCGCCGAAGACTTTCCGGACGATATCGCACAGGTAATTTTCGTCGGTGCAGTGGTGCCTTCCGACGGACAATCAGGTCTGGAGGCTCTACATCAGGCTGGCGCGACGAGTCGCTTGCTCGCACCGGGGGGACTCGTTACGTCCGAGGACGGAAAAACAGTAACCGTGCCGCCTGATGCGGCAACGGCGGCGTTCTACAACCGCTGCGATCCGACGGACGTGGCTTGCGCAATCGATCGTCTTGTGCCGGAACACATCGCGCCTCTGGCCACGTCATTGAGATTAGGCGCAGGATTTCACTCTGTCCCCAAGCGGTGGATTGCAGGAACAGACGACCAGGCCGTGCCTCTTTCATTGCAGCGAGAATTCGCTCACCGGGCGAACGCGCCTATCACCGAGATGGATTCCGATCATTCGCCTTTCATCAGCGATCCGGCGGCCTTGGCTGCGCTCCTGACAGAAGCGTGACAGCAACGGCGTCGATCGACTGCGAGCACATTCGACAAGGAAGCGCGATCCATTCGAGGATCACCTCTACATGACGAACAGAAAGAGAAGACGGTGACTATCGACGCAGCAAACATCGTTCTGGTGCATGGAGCATGGCACGGAGGCTGGTCCTGGGAAGATCTTCCTCAACAGTTGAGGCAGCGCGGAGCGACCGTCACGGTTGTGGACTCCCTGCCGTCGACGACCGGGGATCCCTCCCTGGGCCTGACTGCGGATGCGGACTTTTTGAGAGACCTTGTCTCCGAGCAAGATCAGTTAGTGACCTTGGTCGGTCACTCATATGGCGGGATGGTTCTTTCGGAACTCGCAGGACACGACTCCGTCGCGGCAGCGGTGTATATTGCTGGGTTCCTTCCTCAAAAAGGTCAGGCGGTTCTGGACTTGGTAGGTGGAACGTTGCCCGACTGGATCGACGTGCAGGACGAGGGCGCATTCTGCGTCGTTGAGAACTCGCGAGCCCGCGAGCTCATGGCGAGCGGTTTGGCGTCTACAGCTGACGCGGAGGAACATGTCCGTCGAATGGTTCCACATGCAGTTGCTGCATTTACAACCCCCAGCTCGACAGCAGGCTGGGGCGAAACACCCGTGTCTTATCTACTGACCCTGGACGACCTGGTCATTCCCGCGGATCTACAGCGTGCGATGGCGGATCATGCCGGCGCCCGAATCGAAGAAATTGGTGCGGCTCACCTTCCGATGCATGAAGCGCCGACGAAGGTCGTCGATTTCATCGCTGCCAGCGCCCGCTGAACAACGGCAAGGGACCCGATCCAAGCGGCACCCGGCGGGATACAACCCGTTCCGCCGGGTGCCGCTTCTCGTTTCGTCAAACTGATGCCCGCCGTTTCGCTGCGACTGGACAACCTGACTTGCACAAGTTGAGGAGGATTTCCGGGTTCTCCGAGCATTTCCGCTGGTAGCGGGATCGCGGGTTGTCGATTTGGGGCACTAAACGGTCGGTAGGATCTGGCAGATGGCGGCGTACATTCGCAAGGTTCGGACCGCGTCGGGGGCGACGGCGGTGCAGATCGCGGTCAAGCAGGGTGGTCGCCGGACGATTGTCGAGCATGTCGGCTCGGCCCACACCGACAGCGAATTGGCCGCGTTGATGCAGCTCGCCCGCGGCAAGCTCCACGCCGGCCAGGAAGAACTCGACCTGGGACTGGATGTGCCCGGCAACTCCGGGAAGGGACCGTCGCTGATCACCGCGAAGCGCTCGCGCTGGCTGATCGAGGCGATCGAGACCGCCTGGCACCGGCTCGGGTTCGACGTCCTCGACGACGAGGCTTTCTTCCAGCTGGTACTTGCCCGGATCGTGGAGCCGACGTCGATGAGCGACACGGCCAGGGTGGTCGGCGAGATCGGTCTGGCCCCGCTTCACCGCAACACCTACGCCAATGCATTGAAACGTTGTGCCACAAGTGATTACCGGGATCGGGTCGCGACGCGATGTTTCGAGCATGCCGCGGCGACCGGGGGTCTGTCCCTGGTGCTCTACGACGTGACCGTGCGCCGTGAGGCGCTTGCTGTTCGAGCGGAGGTGAGAGACCTTTGCCTTGCGCCTGGCCGTAGCCAGGAGTCTATGAAGCTGGGGGCAGCCTGACCGGGGAGACGCCCGGGAGGGTGGGAGCAGCCCTGACAAAGCCGTGTCGCGTCAGCACCGCTGGATGGCGTGGGCGCGGCGAGCGATGCCGAAGAGGTATACGCGAGGAACCGGTGTCATCACCTGTCTTGACGTATAACCGCCTCTAACCCTGCGGATCTGGGGCGGGTGCGGTGAGCTGTCTGCCGGAGTGACGGGCAGACAGACCGTCCGGGGGACGAGTTACTTTCCCGGGCGGGGCCGGCGGCGAATGACTACGGAGTAGTCGCCGGTGGGTGCCGCAGGCAGATAGCCGGGTGCCTCCTTCGGTGAGCGAACAGCGAGTGAACACGGGAAGGTTCTCGGATCTGCCACGACCGTGGTGCAGCCGGTGCTGCGGGGTGGCTGGGTGCGTCGTCCACCGACCGATCCGGGAGCTGGCGGAGCCGCCGTAGTACTGCGAGTCCGGGAGAGCCGGACACATCGGGAAGGGCGGCAGCGACAATGGATAGGAGGTACTGCGATGGCGCAAGACGCGTCGGTGAACTCCGGCGCCGGGCCTCGGGCGGATATCGCCCGGGATCGGGTAGCGCGGACGCAGATCAAGTATCACCGGTGGGCCAAGACCGACCGCAGTGCGCGGTTCGGGGACTTGTTCAACCTCGTGTCCCACCCGGACTATCTTCGGATGGCCTGGTCGGTGGTGGCACGCAACAAAGGGGCTCGCACTGCTGGGATCGACGGTGTGACAGTGCACCGGATCGAACAGCGCGGCGAGGTCCAGGCGTTCTTGTCCGGGATCGCCGCAAGCATCGAGGACGGCACGTATCGGCCCGCGCCGGTGCGGCGGGTGCTCATCCCCAAACCGGGCGGCGAGTCCCGCCCGTTGGGGATCCCGACCGTGACCGACCGGGTCGTGCAACAGTCGTTGAAGATGGTGCTGGAACCGATCTTCGAGGCCGACTTTCTGCCGGTCTCA
Source organism: Rhodococcus sp. GQ147 (assembly GCF_059759155.1). Classification (NCBI taxonomy): domain Bacteria; kingdom Bacillati; phylum Actinomycetota; class Actinomycetes; order Mycobacteriales; family Nocardiaceae; genus Rhodococcus; species Rhodococcus sp. GQ147. The sequence continues at coordinate 29,412 of NZ_JCAXDU010000005.1, read as the reverse complement.
TACGGTTTCCGGCCGAAGCGGCGGGCCCACGATGCGGTCGCCGAGATCCATTACTACGCCCAACGCGGGTACCGGTGGGTGCTGGATGCGGACATCGAAGGATGTTTCGACCACATCGATCACCGGGCATTGCTCGCACGGGTGCGGGCACGGATCGCGGACAAGAAGACCGTCGCATTGGTGCGGGCGTTCCTCAAGGCCGGGGTGCTTGACGAGCTCGGCCGCCAGGACAGTACCGATGCGGGAACGCCGCAGGGCGGGATCATTTCGCCGCTGCTGGCCAACATCGCGTTGTCCGCTCTGGACGAGGCGATCATGGCTCCGTGGCAACCAGGAGGCGAGCAGGCCACGCAGTGGGCTCGTCGCAAACGGATGCGTAACGGAATGGGCAACTGGCGGATCGTGCGCTACGCGGACGATTTCGTCATCATGACCAACGGCAGCAGAGATGACGTACTCGCCTTGAAGGAACAAGTCACCGAGGTGCTCGGCGGGATCGGACTCCGATTGTCCGAGACCAAAACCCGCATCACGCACCTCGAGCATGGGATCGACTTCCTCGGCTTCCACCTCCAGTGGAGACAACGCCGGGGAGGCGGAAAGTGGTATTGCATGACCTTCATCGCCGACAAGGCGTTCCGGTCGATCAAGCAGACCATCCGCCAGTTGACCCCACGCCGGTCTCCTCGGCCCCTGACAGCGGTGATCGGCGAGGTCAACGCGGCACTGCGTGGCTGGACATACTATTTCCGCCATGCGCTGGCCGGGCGACGGTTTTCCTTCCTCCGGTATTTCACCTGGCGAAGGTTCGTGGCCTGGCAGCGCGAGCAGCGTCGCTGGAACTGGTCCAAGGTCAGACGATGGCTCCGCCGTCCCGACGGCAGTTGGAGACCCATCGCGACCTCGGATGCGGTCCTGTTCGATCCCACGCGAGTGCGGATCGAGCGCTACTGGTACCGCGGGACGAAGATCCCCAGTCCCTACGACCCGGTCATGGCTGCCTGACCGGCATCATCGTCGTGGAGAGCCCGTTGCGTTGAAAGGCGCACGGCGGGTTCGGCGGGAGGCCCGGGGAAACGGAGCAGCAGCAATGCCGCCACCGCGCCCCGGGTCCACCCAACACCCTGTATTTCGAGGCGGAGAAGGAGGACGATCTCCGCAAGGTCGGGTACTCGAAGGAACGAAGGGTCGACCCGCAGATCGTCGTCGGCCTGCTCGTGGACCGAACCGGTTTCCCACTGGAGATCGGCTGCTTCGAAGGCAACAAGGCTTCAAACCCACACCATCGTCCCGATGATCCGGCAGTTCCAGGCCCGACATGACATCGCCGGGGTCGAAATGGTCGTCGCCGCCGACGCCGGCATGCTTTCCGCCGGTAACCTCGCAGATCTCGACGCCGCCGGTCTGAAGTTCATCGTCGGGTCTCGGGTCACCAAGGCCCCGGCGGATCTGGCCAACCATTTTCATTGGAATGGAGACGTTTTCGTCGATGGGCAGATCATCGACACCGTCACACCCCGCCACGCCCGCAGCGTGGTCAACACCGTGAACAGACGCGCGGAACCGATCTGGGGAGCCGGTTCGGCATCCCACCTCGTGGCGGGCGGTCTGGCAGTACTCGAAACGCCGTGCTGTCTGTTGCGCACCGGGTCTGTTGGAGGGTCTCATCACACGGAAGGATGAGATCCATGGGAGCACCGAGGAAGTATCCGGAGGAGCTGAAGGAACGAGCGACGCGGCTGGCGATCGAGGCACGCCGCGATCCAGGATCGAGAACAGGAGCGATCAAGCGGATCGCCGAGCAGTTGGGCATCCATCCCGAGGCCCTGCGCACCTGGGTTCGTCAGGCCGAGATCGACGGTGGTGTCCGCCCCGGCACCACGACGGACGAGGCGAAACGGATCGCCGAACTCGAACGCGAGAACCGAGAACTGCGCCGTGCCAACGAGATCCTGAAGACGGCGTCGGCGTTTTTCGCGGCAGCGGAGCTCGACCGCAAACTCAAGTGATCGTCGACTACATCGACGCCCACAAGGCCGGTCACGGGGTCGAGCCGATCTAATGAAATCGGTAGCCGTGCCTGCCCGGACTTCTCGAGCCGATCCGAGCCCGCAGCTCTTATGCGGCAGACCGTGAGCCGGACCCGGCGCGGCTCCCACCCTTTGCCTGAGGTGAGGTGCAGGGTGGGATATCGGACCGCTGGTCGGTGAGCACTTCGTCGATCAGGACACCACAGTCCTGGCGGGCAGCGCGTGAGGCCGATCGGTCGGTGGAAGGTTAGCGAGACGGCCGATGCGATGGTGGCCCCAGAGGCCTGCTCATTAGAGCGCCGACGAACCTTCCCGGTTCGACAAGGGGACGGGCAGCCGACCTGGCTGTGCGCCTCGAAAAAGGGAAGGAGAAGATTCCAAATGGACGAACTGTGGTGTGGAATCGATTGGGCAGAAGAACATCACGATATAGCGGTGATCGACGACCGTGGCGCCGTGCTGGTCACAGAACGCATCAGCGACGACATCGCCGGCGTCGGCCGACTGACCGAGCTGATCCTGGACCACCGGCCGGAAGGCCTGAACGGACTGCCGATCGCCATCGAAACAACACAGGGTCTGCTCGTGGCGGCGCTGCGATCCGCCGGAGCCGACGTGTACGCGATCAACCCGTTGTCGGTGTCCCGGTATCGGGATCGCTATTCACCGAGCAGAGCGAAGAGCGACACCGCCGACGCACTCGTGCTTGCCAACATCTTGCGCACCGACTGCGACAATCACCGACGGTTACCGCGTGACAGCGACCAAGCCCAGGCCATCAAAGTTCTCGCCCGCGCACACCAGGACGCCATCTGGGATCGGCAGCAGATCGCCAGCAAGGCGCGCTCCCTGCTGCGGCAGTACTTTCCCGCATTTCTGGCCACCTTCGACGACCTGACCACGATGGGCGCTCGGACGGTACTTCGCTTGGCGCCGACTCCGGCAGCGGCCGCCATGCTGCGTCCGTCGACGGTGGCCGCCGCCTTACGCCGCGGAGGACGCAAACGCGGCGTCGATATCGAGGCCCGCAGGATTGTCGCCGGACTTCGCAGTCCGCATCTGCGCCAACCACCATCGGTGGAGGACGCGATGGGTCGACAAGCACAGGCATACGCGAGGGCGCTCGCGACAGCAGCCGACAACGTCGATTCCCTCGAAGTGGCGCTGACGACTGAGTTCACCGAGCATCCCGACGCGCCGATCCTGACGAGCTTTCCAGGGCTCGGCACGATCCTTGGTGCCCGAATCCTGGGCGAAATGGGCGACGATCGTGAGCGTTTCACGACCGCACGCGGGCTGAAAGCCTATGCCGGCACCGCGCCGGTGACTCGGGCCAGTGGAACGAAGACGACGGTGAGATTTCGCCTCGTGCGGAACAAGCGACTGAACCATGCCGCCTACCTGTGGGCATTGCCGCTGATCCTGCACTCCACCGAGGCCCGAGCCCACTACGATCGGCGCCGCAACAAAGGCGACACCCATACCGCAGCGTCCCGTAACCTGGCCAATCGTTTCCTCGGCATGCTCCACCACTGCTTGGACACACGGCAGCTCTACGACGCCACCGCAGCGTTCGCGCACCCCCACCAAGAGCTCGCTACGACGACCGTTCCTTGACCGATTGGCCACATGCGATGTCTGCAGAGTCCTCACTCGGACCGGTGTGCAGATCGCCCCGTCGACGTACTACGCAGCAAAGACCCGTCCACCCTCAGCGCGGGCGGTCCGCGACGCGGAACTGATCGAAGAAATCCACCGGGTCCACGCCGAGAACTACGCCGTCTACGGTGCCCGCAAGGTCCATGCGGAGCTGCAGCGGCAGGGTGTCCGGGTGGCCCGGTGCACCGTCGAGCGCCTGATGCGCGCCGAAGGGTTACGCGGCATCGCCCGGTCGAAGAACCCCCGGACCACGATCGCCGCAGCGGACACCGACAAGCCTGCTGACCTGGTCAACCGCGGATTCACCGCCTCAGCACCGGACCAGCTGTGGGTCGCCGATATAACTTATGTCCGCACGTTCGCCGGATGGACGTATGCCGCGTTCGTCATCGACGTCTTCTCACGCCGCATCGTGGGATGGCAGTTGTCGACGAGTCTGCGCACCGATCTCGCACTCGATGCATTGGAGATGGGCATCTGGACCCGCGAGCATGCAGGTCAGGGCCTGTCGCAGTTGATACATCACTCCGACCGCGGAGCTCAATATCGAGCTATCCGCTACACCCAGCGCCTTGCCGAGGCCGGCGCGGTCGCTTCGGTGGGCAGCCGCGGCGAGCCGGCGACAATGCCGCGATGGAATCGTTCTTTGCGCTGCTCCAGAAGAACGTCCTCGACCGGCAGAGATGGGCCACACGCGAGCAGTTGCGCATCGCGATCGTGACTTGGATCGAGCGGACCTATCACCGCCGGCGACGTCAGCTCCGGCTCGGCAGATTGACGCCTGTCGAGTTCGAGACCATCATGACCACACCAGCCACACAGGCTGCGTGACCGAATCTGTCACCGGATCGTGCAGCAGTTCCTAGGCCCGAGCGCGTAACGAATCGCCGAGCCTGGCACAGCAAATCCCATCATCCCTAGGAAATGCATCAGCCAGATACACACCCCTCCGATCGTCATAGCGGCTATCAAACGCCATCGGCCACGACCTGTGTTGCTCCTCGCCGCGTTGCGAGCACAAATCAATCCAAGGAACGCTCCACCGAAAGATGTGGCATATGCTAGAAAGAACACCCACTTGCCCATTGTGAAATGGTGCAACTCGTGTGACATTATTGTCCTTGTGTGAGATATTTTTTTCGCACCGCGGTACCTGCGGTGTACCACAGGAAGTGCTGTTTGCGACTTGCATATGGTCGTGCGCTTGACATGAGTGGTGCTGCACGTCCCCGTTCAAATCTGACGCGATCGCAAGATGCGACAAACACTAGGTCTTGGGCCGATTGTCGATCAGTCGACGTGCCTTGCCGATTGACCGTTCGAGTGCAGAGGGTTCGACTACGTCGATGGCAACGGTGACGCCGATGCGATTCTTAATCAGTTTCTGGAGTGTACTGGCAGCTGACGTTTGGGCCTCGCCTGTAGTTCCTGGCCGCGCTTCGACTCGGACCGTGAGAGTATCCATGCGGCCGGGACGTTCAAGCACGCATTGGAACTGAGGCGCCAAAACTGGAACAGTAAGAAGAAGCTCCTCGATCTGGGTGGGGAATAGGTTGACTCCGCGAAGAATGATCATGTCATCGGTGCGGCCAGTGACCTTTTGTATACGTCGCATCGTTCGCGCTGTTCCAGGAAGGAGCCGTGTCAGATCACGTGTCCGGTAACGAATTATCGGCAACGCCTCCTTCGTCAGTGACGTGAATACCAGCTCGCCTTCCTCTCCGTCCGGAACAAGCTTTCCCGTGATGGGATCGATGATCTCGGGATAGAAGTGGTCTTCCCAGATGTGCAGTCCGTCTTTGGTTTCGACGCATTCCATTGCGACACCAGGCCCCATGACCTCGGACAGGCCGTAGATATCGACAGCATCGATGCCTAGTTGGCCTTCAATCTCTGTGCGCATCTGCTCTGTCCACGGCTCGGCTCCAAACACGCCAGTCCGGAGAGAGGTCGTGCTGGGGTCAATGCCTTTGTTGATCATGGCGTCGATGATGGTGAGCATGTACGACGGTGTAACCATGATCGCGTCCGGAGAGAAATCTTCGATCAGTTGGATTTGTCGGTCGGTCATGCCGCCGGACATGGGAATGACGGTCGCGCCGAGGCGCTCCGCTCCGTAATGGGCACCGAGTCCACCAGTAAACAGTCCGTAGCCGTAGGCCACGTGTACCTTATCGCCGGGGCGAACACCGCCAGCGCGCAAGCTGCGGGCTACCAGATCTGACCAGGTGTTTAGATCCTGCAGGGTGTAACCAACGACAGTGGGTTGCCCGGTTGTGCCAGAAGACGCATGAATCCGGGAAACTCGGTCGTGCGGGACGGCGAACATGCCGAAGGGATAATTCTGACGTAGGTCCGCTTTGGTGGTGAAGGGAAACTCTGCCAGATCCGTCAGATCCTTGAGATCGGAGGGGTGCACACCATGCTTGTCGAACGTCGCTCGATAGTGAGGGACGTTTTCGTAGGCGTGGCCCAGCGACCAGCGGAGTCGTTCAAGTTGAAGTGTCGCGATTTCGTCGCGGGACGCGAACTCGATTGCACTATTGAACGGCTGTTCTTGCAGCGTCGTCATGATAATGCTCCTCGTTGTGTTCTCGATGCAGAACTGAGACGGATTCGTATGGATGTACCCATCGCATCGACAGCGAGAGTGTTGTTCAGCTGGTAGAGCCAGTACCTGTTGATGTACAGGACTTTCGAAAGTCACGATGGCGGACAGAGCGAAAAACGGAGAATGTTTATACGTCGAAGTCGACGGTAACCACGTCACTAATGGGGAGGGTCTGGCAGGTAAGGACGAAGCCCTCGGAAACTTCGGCTTCATCCAGGGCGTAGTTACGCAGCATCTTCGCCTCACCGAAGGTGACCTTGGCGCGACACGTCCCACAGACTCCGCCCTTGCAGGCAAAGGGCAGATCGGAACGGACGGTCTCACCAGCGTCGAGGATGCTTTGATCCCGGGAAAGGGTACCGGTCGTGCTTCGACCATCAAGGATAATGGTGACCTCGCTCGAGGGGCCTTCGACACCGGGCTCACGATGGATCTGAGACGGGGAAGGAACGTCGTCTACGTAAAACAACTCGTGATGGACACGGGTTCGGTCGATGCCGAACTCGTCGAGAACGGTTTGTGCGTCAGTGACCATGCCGTAGGGCCCGCACAACCACACGTCGTCGACTGTGTTGACAGAAACGAGCGCGGAGAAGATGGCGCGGAGTCGGTCTGCATCGAGACGGCCAGTAAACAGTTCCACGTCGCGCGGTTCACGAGAGAGCACGTGGACAACTTCCAGCCGGGTGCCGTAGCGATCCTTGAGATCGGCAATCTCCTCAGCGAACATCACCGAGCGGGTACGTCGGTTGCCGAAGATCAGAAACACTGATGAATCGGGGTTTTCAAGTACAGATGCGGCGATGGACAGCATAGGAGTGATCCCAGAGCCGGCGGCGATAAGCAGGTGTCGTCCGGCCACGGCAGGATCGACAATGAAGCTTCCGGTCGGAGTCTGGACGTCGATGCTGTCACCAGTTCGGACTTCGTTGACGAGCCACGTGGAGAACAAACCACCCGGTACCTCCCGCACGCCCACCCGCGGAGAGGCGCCAACGGGAGCACAGATCGAATACGAACGTCGGTGTTCGACCCCGTCAATGAAGCGGCGCAACGTCAGGGACTGCCCTGCATGGAACTCGAACTCAGCAACGAGCTTGTCGGGGACTGCAAAAGTGATTGCGACGGCGTCGTCACACAGGCGCTCGACGTCGGCGACGTCGAGGCGATGGAAGTCGGTACGTGATGCGCGTCGAGTACCAGGTGATTCGACGGTGGTCATGTCAGATTTCCTTCACATGGTCGAAGGGTTCCAGGCACGCTCCGCAGCGGTAGTGCGCCTTGCACAAGGTCGCACCGAACTCTGAGACCACGTTCGTATCGTCGGAGCCGCATTGGGGGCAAGACACTGGTCGACGCCAGGCAGTCAGCGTCAGCGGAACCGGGCCGGCTGTGCGTGCAGGTGCTCGGCCCGGTGCAGAGTAACCCGCTCTACGGAGCTTGCGTCGACCGGATTCACTGATCCAGTCGCTGCTCCAGGGAGGGGTTAGGAGGGTATCAACTTGAACGTTGTCGAAGCCATGACCCGCTAGCACCCGGATAATGTCGGCACGCATGGTAGCTAAAGCGGGGCAACCCGAATAGGTCGGGGTAATCGTAACCACGATAGCGCCGTCCTGGTTCATCTGGACCTGTCGTACGACTCCGAGGTCGGCAAGGGTCAACATCGGCATCTCAGGATCAAGAACCGAGTCGACAAGTGCACGGACATCTTCGGGGACTGCAGTCACTACGCTCACCACAACCCCTCGGGATGGGCGCGTGCGACCGACTGCATTTCGGCGAGCAATAGGCCGAGAGATTCAGTATGCAGTCCGTGACGTCCGGACCGTCCTCCTACCGAACCTATTGAATGGCTTTGTGGCACATCAATTTCCGCGGTATGAAAGATAGTCTCGATTACGGAATCAAATTCTTCGCGCACAGTCCGGGGATCGATGCCTACGCCGGCAGCGGCTAGTGTCAGATCATCCTGTGTAGGTACGAACAGCTCCGCGGTGTACGGCCAAACGAAGTCGACTGCTTCACGGATACGGCGCCGAGACTCATCGGTGCCGCAACCAAGGACCACGGCCCAACGCGCAGAGTAATCCCGGTGATACGTCAGTTCCTTAACGCCCTTGGCAGCGACGGCGGCCAGGACCGGATCGCGACTGTCGCGCAGTGCGGCAAACACGGCTAGGCGCCACGTCGACAGCACGAGGGTACGCACGATCGTCCGAGCGAAGTCGCCGTTGTCAAGTTCACAGAGTCGAACGCACCGGAAATCGGCGTCACTGCGGAAGAACGCCAACGCGTCCTCAGAAGGAACGGGGGACGACTCGGAGATAAATGGAACGATCGTGGGGTCGGCGGCAGCCGCGCGAGCGAGTAGTAGACGTGCCTGACCCAGCAGGTCGAGGCCAATGTTGGCTAGGGCCATTTCCTCTTCGAGTTCCGGTGCACGAGTGCACCACTCGGCAAGTCGATGAGAAGAGACCAATGCGTCATCGCCCAGTGCCAGACAGTACCGGGCGAGGACATCAAGGTCGACATCGTCAGGAACGGTAGTATCGACACCGGCGAGAGGATCATCAAAGCTGGTCCCAAAGGCCCACTGGCCATGGTTATTCTCGTCTACCAAATCCCCGTAAGCGTTATCGTGATCGATCATGGGGTCTGCCTCACATGTGGGGGACGTTGTCGGGAATGTTGTAGAACGTGGGATGTCGATACACCTTGTCTCCGCTGGGGGCGAAGAAGGGATCCTTTTCCGACGGGCTGGAGGCGACGATCGCAGCCGACGGCACGATCCAGATGCTCACGCCCTCGTTTCGGCGAGTGTAGACGTCGCGGGCGTGATGCAAGGCCATCGCGTCATCCGGCGCGTGCAACGAACCGACATGGACATGGTTCAGGCCGCGCTTGCCTCGGACGAACACCTCGTACAGGGGCCAGTCTGCCCTGACCTTTGAAGGTGTAGGCCGGATCGGCACGTCGGTGGTGGGAACGGCACCGTGGCCACCTTCTGCAGTGAATGGGGTATCGGGCATTGTCTTACGAACTTTCTCGTTGGCGGGCAGCGTAAGCAGTGGCGGCTTCACGTACCCAGGCGCCGTTCTCGTGCGCGGCGCGGCGGTTGGTGACGCGTTCGACATTGCAAGCGCCGTTTCCTTTGATGACCTCCATGAACTCGCTCCAAGCGGGTTCGCCGAAGTCGTAGTGGTTTCGCTCGGCGTTCCACGCCAGGTTCGGGTCGGGAAATGTGACTCCGAGGGCCTCTGCCTGCGGGACGCTCATGTCAACGAAGCGTTGACGCAACTCATCGTTGGTGTGCCGCTTGATTTTCCATGTCATGGACTGTTCGGTGTTCGGCGATTGATCGTCGGGGGGGCCGAACATCATTAGCGCGGGCCACCACCAGCGGTCTACCGCGTCCTGGACCATTGCTCGCTGGGCCTCAGTGCCGTTCATCATCGTCATCAGCAATTCGTAACCCTGGCGCTGGTGGAACGATTCCTCCTTGCAGACGCGAATCATCGCCCTCCCGTACGGGCCAAAGCTAGTACGGCACAGCGGTACCTGATTGCAGATCGCCGCTCCGTCGACCAACCATCCGACGACCCCCACATCGGCAAACGTCAACGTCGGATAGTTGAAGATCGACGAGTACTTCTGCTTACCGGTGATTAGCTTGTCGGTCATATCGGCCCGGTCGGCGCCGAGGGTCTCGGCAGCGGAATACAGATAGAGGCCGTGTCCAGCCTCGTCCTGAACTTTGGCCATCAAGATCGATTTTCGACGCAGCGAGGGGGCGCGTGTGATCCAGTTTCCCTCAGGCTGCATCCCGATGATCTCCGAGTGCGCATGCTGGGCGATCTGACGGATGAGGGTCTTGCGATAGTCCTCAGGCATCCAGTCGCGAGGTTCGATCCGCTGGTCGCGGGCGATGGTGGTATCGAACAAGGTCTGTAGGTCTTCTGGGATTGCGGGAATAGTCATATGGCCTCGTTTCATTACCGAATATTCGGTCAGTATTAGTATGCGTGCCTGGCCGTTGTCACACAAGGCCCAAAGGTTTTCCGAGGTTCTGGCCTGCAGCGACGAGTACTAGTGACCCGTGAATACGGGCCGGGACTTCGCCAAGAAGGCCTCGACCGCAGCGCTGTGATCGGCGCTGGAGCCCAGTGCTTGCTGCGCTACTCGCTCACGCTCAAGTGCCTCGGATAGACCGGGAGCTTCGGACTTCAAAAGACGTTTCACCTGGCGATAAGCTTCAGTGGGACCGGTTGCGAGCTGAACAGCAAGATCACGCGCGACGGCATCGACCTCGTCGTCGGCAACTACGCGATGCACCAAGCCCCACGATGCGGCGTCGGCGGCGGAAAAGCGGTCCCCGAGCAGCATTAATCCTGCTGCACGACTAACACCGATGGAGTGGATGAGAGTATGGCTCAAGCCGGAGTCACATGCGAGACCGATACCGGTGAAAGCGGTCGCGAACTTTGCGCTCTCCCCAGCTACCCGAATGTCGCCGGCCAGTGCCAATCCCAGCCCGGCGCCAACACATGCACCACGGATTGCAACCACGACAGGGACTTCCAAGCCTGCTAAGCCCTCCAGCAGGGGGTTGTAGTGCTCCTCAACCGTGTGCATCGCGGAACCCGCGTCCGCGCGCAGCGCCTCGACATGTTCACCTAAGTCTTGCCCGACACAGAAGTTCTTTCCTTCTGCGGTCAGAAGCACCGCCCGCACGTACGAGGACACTGCCACTCCACGTACTGCCGAAAGCAAAGCTGTCTTTGTGGGTACATCAAGCGCGTTTGACGCTGCTGCCCGCGAAAGAGTGATGGTGGCGAGCCCCTCGCTGACGTGCACTTGCACTGGGCTGGTCTCTGTAGTGCTCATGACAATGCTCCCTTGGTTGTTGACGTCCAATCGAAGAACCCCTGCCCGCTCTTACGTCCGAGTTCACCTCGCGCGACCTTCTCGCGTAGCAATGAAGGAGGTTCAAATCGGGGCCCAAGCGTAGTGGCGAGATGTTCCGCGATGGCAAGACGGACATCGAGCCCAACTAGATCAGTCGAGCGCAGGGGGCCCATCGGATGCCGGTATCCGAGTTCCATGGCACGGTCGATCGCGGCAGCGTCAGCGACACCTTCCTCAAGCATCCGGATCGCTTCGAGGCCCAGGAAGACGCCCAGTCGGCTGGTAGCGAAGCCGGGAGAGTCGTTGACCACGATCTCGACCTTCCCCAACAGTCTTACCCACCCCACGGCTTGGTCGACAACCTCCCTGGATGTTGCTGAGGAGACGACAATCTCGATGAGATCAGAAGCCGGAACAGGATTGAAGAAGTGCATGCCGATGAACCGAGCCGGGTACGCCAAGTGCTTTCCGAGATCGGTGATCGACAAGGAACTGGTATTGCTAGCCAATACCGCCTCAGAGCTAACTACCTCTTCAGCCGCGATCAGGACACGACGTTTGAGGATGGCATCCTCGGGAACGGCTTCGATGACCAGGTCTGTCCCTTGTGCGATCTCTGATAGATCGGGAACTGTGCTGACGCGGGCAAGTATGTTCCGGGGAGTTGCTTGCAGGAGTTTGCCACGCTCATCCGCGCGTTGCAGCCCGGTGGCGACCCGATCCAGAGCAGCGCTTCGATCACCGGATTCGACGATCACCACTTCACTACCAAGGGTGGCGAACACCTGAGCAATACCGGCGCCCATGCGGCCGCCACCGATTACTGCAACGCGCGCCGGAGTTCGAATATCGGTCATTTCTTCCTCTCTAGGAATGCGCTCATCCGAGCGTGTTTGTCAGCGGTCTCGAACAACACGGCCTGGGCGATGTCGTCAGCAAAAGGATGCGTGCCCGGAGCATCGACGAGAGTCTTAGTCAGGAGCAGTGCAAGAGGGGCGGAACGCGCGACGCGGTCGAGTAGTCGGTGTGCTGCTTCGACATGGGCGCCAGGTTCGGTCACCTCAAGAACCAAACCAGTACGAAGGGCAGTCTCGGCGTCGAGGAGGTGCCCACCCAACAGAACCTGCTTTGCAACTGACACGCCGACGAGCTGGGGTAAGCGGTAGCTTGCGCCTGCTGCGGCAATGATGCCGAGTGAGGGTTCGGGATTACCGAACTTGGCGGTAGAGGTAGCAATTCGGATGTCGCAGGCATAGGCCAGCTCAGCCCCACCTCCGAGGGCAAATCCGCTGACCGATGCAACTGTGGGTAGGGATAGCCGTCCAATCCGGTCGAATAGGTTGCGGTTGATGCCGGCCAAAGCGTCATCACGAGTGCGGTCTCGCAACTGTCCGATATCGGCGCCGCCGGCAAAATGTTCCCCACGGCCGGTGAGGAGCATCGGTTTTGGGTGTGCTTCGATATGGGCGCACACCGCGTGGAGTTCTGCAATCATTTCTGCTGTGATGGCGTTGCGCTGTGCGGGTCGATCAAGTGTGACGATGACGCGGTCCTCACGCTCTTCAACCTCAAGAGTTGTGAAGTCGGTCATGGTGCCTCAATCAGCATCGCGACACCTTGGCCGACCCCGACGCACAGAGTGGCCAGGCCCCGGCGGGCCTTTTCTCGCTCCATCCGACCCAGCAGCGTAAGCAGGATCCGGGCCCCCGAGCAGCCGAGGGGATGACCGAGCGCGATGGCTCCTCCATCAGCATTGACGATCTGCTCGTCGAGTTTGAGTTGACGGATCACGCCAAGCGACTGCGCGGCGAACGCTTCGTTGAGTTCGACGGCGCCGAGACTGTCGATCGACCAATTGGCCCGGGTCAACGCCTTATGAGTGGCCGGGACAGGTCCAAGTCCCATGAGGTGGGGCGCAATACCGGCACTGGCGGAGGTGACAATGCGTCCCCGCACCGTCAAACCGTACTTTGCGACCGCCTTCTCTCCAGCGACGACGAGCGCTGCTGCACCGTCCGACAATGAGGACGACGAGCCGGCAGTAACGATGCCATCTTTGCGAAAAACAGGTTTCAACGCTGCAAGCTTTTCGAGCGTTGCACCTCGACGGGGGGTTTCGTCCTCTTTCACCAACTTGCCGTTGACCGAGACTGGGACGATCTCGTGCTGGAAGTGCCCCGCGTCCACGGCCGCGATGGCGCGGTGCTGACTACGTAGTGCAAACTCATCGCTTTCCTCACGGGTGATGCCTTCAAGTACTGCGACTTCTTCGGCGGTCTCACCCATAGACAAGGTGATCTTGCGTGTCTCCGGACCCGACCCTGAGGGAATATCGTGGTCGGAAGCGAGGAAGCGTGGATTGCTGAAACGCCAACCCAATGAGGTGTCAGCGACCTCGCCCGGTCGCGCCCACGGAACGCCGGGCTTGGCCATCACCCACGGTGCCCGGGTCATCGACTCGACGCCGCCTGCCACTATCAGGTCCGCCTCGCCGCTGCGGATCATCGCAGCGGCCTGTGCTACCGCCGTCAATCCGCTCGCGCAGAGTCGATTGACGGTGAAACCCGGGACCGTATCAGGCAGTCCGGCAAGAAGAACCGCCATCCGCGCGACATCACGGTTGTCCTCACCGGCTTGATTCGCTGCGCCCAAGATCACTTCGTCGACTGCGTCACCGGGAATTTTGGCGCGTTGCACTGCCTCCGCTACGACCAGTCCGGCTAGATCGTCCGGACGCACTGCGGCCAGAGCGCCACCGTAACGGCCCTGCGGGGTCCGGGCGCCGTCAATGAGAAAGACCTCACTCATTCTGCTACTCCTTGTTCGCGTCTCGATCGATTATGAACTGAATGTTCGGTCGGTAACAAGCTTCATCGTGTGGAGATTAGATGGAGCAGGGACGCATGCGAAGATGAATTCATGACATCGGCGCGCGTAGTCCATCGAACGGGACGCCCCGGCAGGCCCGGATATGACCTTGACTCGTTGCTGGCCGTAGCTGTCAAAGTCTTCAACGACAAGGGCTACGACGGGACCAGCATGGAGGTCCTGGCCAGACGTCTTGGTATCTCCAAATCAGCTATCTACCACCACGTCGCCGGGAAGTCGGAACTGCTCGAGCTTGCTCTCTCTCGCGCACTTAATGCCCTATTCGCTGCCACAACCGAGGACGGTGCTACAACCGGTCCCTATATCAATCGACTTGAGTACCTGGTCCGGCGCAGTGTTGAAGTCCTCGTCGCAGAGTTGCCCTACGTAACCTTGCTGTTGAGAGTCCGGGGGAACACTCCGGTGGAGCGGCGGGCGCTGGCACGTCGCCGGGAGTTCGATGCGTTCGTCAGTGAACTGGTCCAGGCGGCAGAGGACGAGGGGGACCTACCCTCCGGCGTCGATCCCGCACTGGTCAGCAGGCTTACATTCGGTATGGTCAACTCCATCGTCGAGTGGTATCGCCCACGTGCCGACGGCGGTGTCGACGAGCTCGCCGACACCGTGGTAGCCATACTCTTCACGGGTCTTAGGCGCCCCTGAGGGCCCATTCAACCACGCTGGCTCGACACTCGTCCTTGACAGATGTACTGCTCCTCACGGATCGTAATTACTGACCGAACGTACGGTGATATGGAGATCTCGTGAGCACCTTGCTTCAGAGCTATGTACAGGGGCGCTGGCACACCGCGCCTGACGAGGGCGTCCCGCTGCTCAGCGCTGTGGACGGGCACGAAGTCGCCCGCATTTCGTCGACCGGTGTAGACGTTCCCGGCATGATCGATTACGCACGCACTGTAGGCGCATCCGCTTTGGCGGCGCTGACGTTCCACGAGCGGGCCGCAGCACTCAAAGCGCTCGCGCTGACTCTGATGTCGGGCAAGGAGGAGTTCTATTCCCTCTCTGCCGAAACCGGTGCTACACAGCGTGACTCGGCCATCGACATCGACGGTGGATTCGGCACTCTGCTCAGCTATGCCAGCAAGGCTCGTCGGGAGCTGCCCAACGACACCGTCTATCTCGACGGACCAGCTGAGCAACTCGGAAAGAAGGGCACCTTCTTTGGGCAGCACATCTACACCTCACGCCGAGGCGTCGCCGTGCAGATCAATGCCTTCAATTTTCCGGTGTGGGGCTTTCTTGAGAAGCTTGCCCCCGCTTTCATCGCAGGTGTTCCCTCGATCGTCAAACCAGCCAGCCAGTCAGCTTATCTAACAGAGCTAGTCTTCCGGCGCATCATCGAAACAGGTCTGCTGCCGGAGGGCTCGGTTCAGTTGCTGTGTGGTAGTGCCAGAGGCGTACTTGATCATCTCGGAGGTCAAGACTCGGTCGCCTTCACCGGTTCTGCTGATACCGCCGCAACCCTAAGGGCACACCCGAACGTGGTCTCGGCCGGTGTTCGTTTCAATGCCGAAGCCGACTCGCTCAACGCTTCGATACTCGGAATCGATGTCAGCCGGGAGAGTGAGGAGTTCGACCTCTACGTCAAGCAACTGGTCACGGAGATGACCGTCAAAGCCGGCCAGAAGTGCACCGCTATCCGCCGCGCGTTCGTACCGGAACATCTGATCGACGACATCGTCGCAGCTGCCAGTGCTCGCCTGGAGAAAGTTGTTCTGGGCGCGGCGGATGCCGAAGGTGTCACCATGGGCGCGCTCGCAAGCATTGAGCAGCGCGATGAGGTGCTCAAATCCATTCGTGCGCTCCAGAAAAGCGCACGAATTGTGTACGGTGACCCGGCCTCGGTTGATTCGGTTGGAGCAGACCCCGCTGCCGGAGCGTTCTTGTCACCAATTCTGTTGCGATGCGATGACCGCGACGCTACGGAGCCGCACGAGGTCGAGGCTTTCGGGCCGGTGAGCACCATCCTCGGCTACCGGAACAATGCCGAAGTAATCGAGTTGGTCGCCCGAGGAAACGGCAGCCTCGTCGCTTCATTGGTCACTACAGACACCGACATCGCGCGCGAAATCGTGCTTGGCGTCGCGTCCCATCATGGTCGGGTGCTGGTCCTTAATCGGGACGATGCTCGGGAATCCACCGGACACGGTTCGCCACTTCCCGTCCTTGTCCATGGCGGTCCCGGCCGCGCTGGTGGCGGTGAGGAACTCGGTGGGATCCGCGGGGTGCTTCATCACATGCAGCGGACGGCGGTACAGGGCACACCAGATGTGCTTACAACTGTAGGCCGCCGCTGGGTTGCAGGTGCGGCACGCACCGAAGGCACCGTGCATCCGTTCCGAAAGAACCTTGCCGAACTCGCCCTCGGCGACACCATCGTCGGAGGTCCCCGAAAAGTCACCCGGGCGGACATCGACCATTTCGCCGAGTTCACCGGAGACACATTCTACGCTCATACTGATCCCGAGGCTGCTGCCGCAAATCCTCTCTTTGGCGGCATCGTGGCCCACGGCTATCTCGTGGTGTCCCTGGCGGCAGGCTTGTTCGTCGATCCTCGTCCGGGCCCGGTACTGGCAAACTTCGGAGTCGACAACCTTCGCTTCCTCACCCCTGTCAAGGCCGAGGACGATCTGACCGTAACCCTGACAGCCAAACAGATCACCCCACGTCACAGCGCCGACTACGGCGAGGTGCGCTGGGACGCGCAAGTGGTCAACCAGAGTAGCGACACAGTCGCCACATACGACGTCCTTACGCTCGTGGCCAAGCAGATAGGAGAAGACCAGTGACTCACCAGATCACCATCTGCTACGGAGAGCCTGCCGACCAGGACGCATTCGACGAGTACTACCGAGGCACTCACATCCCCTTAGCTGCTACGATCCCGGGGCTCTCTGGCTTCACATGGGGAAAGTGCGCCGCCCTTGATGGCAGTGAACCGGTTTACTACGCAGTTGCTCACCTGAAATTCAACAACGCCGAGGATCTGCAGAAGGCGTTGACATCGGACGAGATGAAATCAGCTGGGAGGGATGTGCGCAACTTCGCGACCGGTGGGGTAGCGATGTATACCCAGCAACTCGACTCGATCATTCGATGACTGCTTCCAGGGGCTGCCGGGATTTCGTCATTACCCAAATCTCCGGCGGCTCCTGGATCCGTTCCACGCCATGTACCGAGGAGGTCTGATGGCAATACTGGACCCACATCGCTTCCGTGTCGCCCACGACATGTTTACCGCCGACAACGCGTCGCAAACCCTCGGCATCGAGGTAATCGAACTGGCCGAGGGACGAGCCACCGCATCGATGACTGTGACGGAGCAAATGGTCAATGGGCACGGAATCACCCATGGGGGATACGTATTCCTGCTCGCAGATACCACCTTTGCACTAGCGTGCAACAGTTACGATCAGCCGGCTGTTGCAGCGCGGGCGGACATTCGATATCTGCGTTCTACACGTCTCGGCACGGTACTCACCGCGACGGCCATTGAGCGATCTAGGTTCGGCCGTAACGGAATATATGACGTCACTGTGAAGGACTCCTTTGGCATCGTCATTGCCGAATTTCGTGGAGATAGTCGCGCAATAAAGACCGCCTAAACAATCGAGCGTTCTCAGATTTATCTCTTTCGGCTGTGGATGTCGGTCGTACTTCGTCGTATCGTGCACTCGAAAAGTATAGGGCCGGCCGTACCGGCAAGGCTTCATATGCCCGGCGCGGAACCATTCCGATTCGGCGGTACGGGTACTGAAGTCATTGCTGTGGCAGTCTAGACTGGTGCCGACTTTCAACAAAAAGCAACAAAAAGTAAATTGCAACCAAGGTGTCGCGTTCGAGGCTTCTTGAGCATTAGCACGTTTCCTGACGTCTCAATGTACTTACGTAAGCGTTGAAATCGCTGGGCGGTAGTGAAGCAAGGGCAGGCTATTCATAGGTTGCCGTTGAAATTTCTGATGAATTCGACGCATGATCTTACTGCCGCGTGGTGTGCACGGCGTAACATGCAATACCAAAATCGCCGAAAACGATATTGCCGCAGAAGGTTTTAGTTCTTCCCGGCCTTTCGTATGCGGGCGTGTTGCGTTGGGAAAATGTCATGGGCAGACTAGCGATTCGTTTGCAGTCGATCCGGACGGCGAACCGGTTCGGATTATGTCGACAGTGCAGGAGGCGGAACCTTGTTATTTTCGGATGTGCGCCTTTCCGTCCGGGAATCAACAGGTGAGGGAGCGCCTGCGTTTTCTACTTCCTGCATGTGCGCTGGCAAGTTGAGGCGGTGTGCGGATATCTCCAAGTATCAGTGCGTCCATGTACATGACCCGATCATCAAGTCGGTGCATACTCGTGATGCGGATCACAAAAATGGAATCTCTGGTCCAACCCAAGCGTTGAAGTCGCGAAACGGTAGTCGGGTCCGAAATTCCCGAGTCACACACTCGACGCCTCGGAGCGTCAGTATGAGGAGTTATCCATGAGCAAGCGCATCGCAATTGTCGGAGCCGGTACGGCGGGCCTGCATCTGGGCCTCTACTTGATTGAGAAGGGCGTAGAAGCCACCATTTTCACCGACCGCCGGCCTGAAGAATACCGGAACATTCGGTTGCTCAATACGGTGGCACACCATTCGGTGACGATCGACCGCGAGGACGCGCTCGGTGTCAACCATTGGCCTAACGACGGCTACTTCGGCCACTACTATTATGTGGGGATCCCGAATATGCCGATTCGATCCTACGGAGACCTCGCTAAGCCGAGCCGCGCTGTCGATTACCGAATTCTGCAGCCTGAGCTGATGCGCGATTTCGAGTCCAGGGGCGGAAAGATCGAGTACCGCGCTGTCGGGGCTGAGGAGCTGACCGATCTGTCCGACGCATACGACCTCACCGTGATCTGTACTGGAAAGGGCGGGCTGGGGGCACTATTCGCTCGCGACGAGCAGAGCTCGCCATTCAAGGAACCTCAGCGTCAGTTGTGCGTGGGACTGTTCAAAGGTATCGCGCCGGCAGAGACCCGAGCGGTGACGTTCTGCATCGCCCCCGGCGCTGGCGAAATGATCGAGATCCCAACAGTCACCTTCAGCGGAAACGCGAGTGCTCTAGTGATGGAGAACCACATCGGTGGTGATTTGGAGATCTTGGCACACACTCGATACGAGGACGACCCTCAGGCTTTTCGCGAGCTGATGATCGAGAAGCTGCGCAAGTACTATCCGATCACGGCGGAACGGATTGACGAGGACGAGTTCGATGTCGCCAACAGCCACCTCGACATTCTGCAGGGGGGCGTGACTCCCACCGTACGGCAAGGACATATAAAGCTCGAAAACGGCAAGTACGCAGTTCTTCTCGGCGATGCCCATGCAACCGTGGATCCAGTCCTGGGTCAAGGCGGCAACATGGCTTCCTACGCCGCTCACGTCCTTGGTGAGGAGATCATCGAACGGGACGTCTTCGACGAACTGTTCTGCGAACGTGTCGATGCGCGGCGCGCCAATCGCGTCCTGGGAGCAACGCGGTGGACGAACTACATGCTGAAGAACCTGCGTGAATTGCCGAACGAGCTCGTTGAGTTTCTCGGCCGAGTGCTCACCGATCGTCAGCTCGCGGATAGGTTCACCAACAACTTCAACTATCCCGAGAAGCAGTGGGACATCTTCTCCGATCCGGCGAACATGCGTGCCTGGATCGAAGCTAATGAAACCGGAGCGGAGCCGAGCTCCGACCACCCTTTCGCAGAGACAGGAGTGTCGGCATGACCCGCGTCATCGAGGCCGAGGGTGCGATGGAAGAAGGGATTGCCGACCGCACTCAATTCCGTGAGTCCGTTGCTCTGTTTGCCACGGGAATCGCTGTAGTTACGATGCAGGACGGCGACGGTGGAGTACATGGTGCTACCATCAACAGCTTTACCTCGATTAGCCTCGATCCGCCGACGGTAATGATCTCACTCAAGCCAGGCTATGCGCACGACTTGATCAGTCGAAGCGGATGGTATGGGGTCAGTGTGCTGTCCGAGAGTCAGCAGGAGCACTCTCGTTACTTCTGCGGTAGCCGCGATGTGGATTGGCAACCACAGTTCGTATCAGGTGACCAGGTGCCGACCTTGTTCGGCAGTCTTGCACGCTTCGAATGCAAGGTTTTCGAAACCGTCACCGTGGGAGACCACACACTGTTTCTCGCTCGGGTCATGCGATGCGACTCCGAAGACGGCTCACCGCTGATGTTCTTCGCAAGCACATACCACCAGCCTTCACTCGACCACTGATGTGTGGTCCGATCGAGGTAGATGGACGCATGCTGCTGGTGTGAACCTCCAGACGATGCGTCGAGATCAGCGGCTATAGCCGTCTCCACGCTGTCACTACGGCTTATCCCACAATGCCGTAACAATCTCTGCAAGGACATGATGACTACAGATACCTTTGCCGACGTGGACGTGGGACTTCCGTCCGGAACACCTACGGAGCTCTTCCTCAACGGTAAGTGGTCGCCCGCCTCCGATGGCGGCACCATCACCGTTGTCAACCCGGCTACAGAGCAGGTCTTGACTCATGTGGCCGCCGGCACCGCTACAGACGTGGACACAGCAGTACGTGGCGCTCGGGCTCAGCTCGAAAGTGTATGGGGTGCCACATCGGGAAGCACACGTGGGCAAATCCTGAACAAAATTGCCGACCTGATAGAACGCGACGCTGAGGTGTTAGCCCGACTTGAGGCGCTCGATGTAGGAAAACCAGTCGGACAACCTGCGAGCCTCGATGTTCCTAACGCTGTTGCCACCTTTCGGTACTTCGCCGGATGGGCCGATAAAGTTTCGGGAAGTACCATCCCCACAGCGGGCTACTTCGGGCGTCCCACCCATTCGTTTACCGTCCGCGAACCGATCGGTGTCATCGGAGCGATTGTTCCCTGGAACACTCCTTTGATGATCGCGGCCTGGAAGCTCGCTCCGGCCCTCGCCTGCGGCAATGCCGTCGTTCTCAAACCGCCGGAGCAAGCACCGCTGTCGATTCTCCACCTGGGAAAGATACTTCAAGAAGCCGGTCTTCCCGCTGGTGTCGTCAGCATCATCCCGGGAATCGGAATCGTCGCCGGAAACGCATTGGTCGAACACCCCGGCGTAGACAAGATCAGCTTTACCGGTTCCCCCTCGGTAGGCCGATTAATTCAACGGAAGGCCGCTGACAGTTTCAAGCGAACGACTCTCGAACTTGGGGGCAAGTCTCCCCAGATCATCCTTGCCGATGCCGATGTCGAAGCGGCCGTGCGAGGGACAGCCATGGGACTCTTCTTCAACCAAGGCGAGGTTTGTGCAGCGGGGACACGAGTGCTGGTCCATCGGTCACTCTACCAAGATGTGGTAGACGCGCTCAGTACCGCCGCCGACGCACAGATACTCGGCGATCCCTTCGACCCCTCCACGACAATGGGCGCCCTGATCAGCGCAGAACAGCAAGACACGGTAATGAGCTATATCGAGCGGGGGAAGCGGGATGGAGCACGTGTCGCAGCCGGTGGTACCGCCCTTGACCGCTCAGGATACTTCGTACGACCGACTGTCTTTGCTGACGCGCACAACGATATGACAATCGCACAGGACGAGATCTTCGGTCCTGTCGGGACCGTCATTGCGTTCGATGACGCAGAAGAAGCCGTAAAGCTGGCCAACGGCACTAGGTACGGGCTCGCCGCCAGCATCTGGACGCAAGACGTTGCGCAGGCGCACACTCTATCTCGCCGCGTACGTGCCGGAGCTGTGTGGGTAAACGGGTGGGCAGCTATCGATCCGGCCCTTCCCTGGGGTGGTATGAAGACCTCTGGGATCGGGCGTGAACTCGGTTATGCGGGCATTCTCTCTAACACCGAGGAGAAGGTCGTAACGATCATCCTCTGATTTCGATTTGGACGGTTCGGGTTAACTCGGCTCCCGATCCGTTCGGTGACACCCTTCGACGTCCCCTCGGCCGCAGGGTGTCGCGATTGCGAGTCGTTGTCGGCTACAGCTCTCCCTGTGGTCGACAACGACTTTGCATGCATCCAGCTCAGCTGTACGTCGAATCTAATACGGTGCTGGATCCGACCCGGAGTCCCAAGCGTTCTTGTCACCGTATATCCGACGGCGCCGGCAATCCAGCGCCGTCGTAAAACAGCGCTCTGCGATCCGAGTGAAATCCCCCTCAGCATGAAGACTCGGCAGTTTCGCGTCGGCGCGGACGCGTGCAGGACATGGCCAATAGTGCAACTACGCATCTTC
Organism: Rhodococcus sp. GQ147; assembly: GCF_059759155.1. Classification (NCBI taxonomy): domain Bacteria; kingdom Bacillati; phylum Actinomycetota; class Actinomycetes; order Mycobacteriales; family Nocardiaceae; genus Rhodococcus; species Rhodococcus sp. GQ147. Next base: position 7,056 of record NZ_JCAXDU010000005.1, on the reverse strand, counting down.
CGAGCAATCGCTCGGTCCACGTTCAGGGTTCGAATCAACGACCCTGATCCCACCGACTCAGCGGGGAGTCGGCGACCAAAGGAGATGAATCACATGAGCAACAATTTTAAGTTCTTTTCGCAGGAGTGGTGCGACGCGGCGATCGACGCGGTCAACGCGAATCCCGAAGTCCTTGCTGGATTCAAGGATGCTTCCTCCTTCACCAACAAAATGGAGTTCGGAGTGATCGGCCACGAAACTGTCGCCACCCACCTTGAGTTCAAGGAGGGCAAGGTCGTGTCCTGGTCGCCGAGAACCTTTGATGATTCGGAACTGTGGCTGGTCATCAACGGTGATCTTGAGACCTGGCAGACCGCAGCGGCAGGGGAAGAGGAGGCAGGAAAGCTTCTCATGAAGGGCAAGATCAAATTTGCCAAGGGTCCGATGTCGGCGGCCATCGAGAACGCTGGAGCGCTCAACGCGTTTCTGCGTACCTGGGGTCAGATTCCTACCGATTGGCAGGTTTGATCAGCCAGATCGCCTGCATGATCGACAGCTCCAATAAACCGTGCGGGGACTCGAATCGCTCCGAGAACGGGTCCCCGCACGGTTTCAACAAATCGGATGGAAGGTACGGATTAATGACGTCAGTCGAACAAGGCTACGTTGTATCCCTATATGACGGACAAGACGCCAATGGTGTCGCCAGCATCGTGGGCATGTTACTTGGGCAAAACCTTGAGTCATTCCCCTCCCGGATAAAACTCGCGCGCCGCATCTCTCGGCCCGTGGCAATCTACAGCAGTGACACAGAAACCGCCTGCACAATCATTTTCGGAGACACCGAAGCGATTGTGTACAACGACATCGTTGGCAAACCCGTTGTGACAGTGCAAGCTACTGTCGACCAGATTCTCGACGTTTCTCAACTTCGTATGAAAGCCGGCGGCCTATTGCCGGTAGGATTTTTTACGCGTCGAGGAATTTTTGTACTCAAAAGCATCCTTAAACGCGATCTCGTCGTTAACGGACTGATGACCCACACTGTGACCGCGTTACGGGTTATCGCATTGGTCTCGGTAGTCGACGGATGAACACTGGATTTGGGCGATACCGCGTTGTGAGTCACGCGATTGGAAAAAGATCCAGAGCGAGAGGCGATCTCTCGGAGGGGAACTGCAAAGAAGTACTGCGAAGTCCACAGCCAACGACTGGGATAAAAATTGCGCGGGGACTACTGATACTTGCGCTGATACCTGTGGGTGTATTTTACCTGTATCCCAGAATATATGATCTGGCAGCTACACCTTATCGCCTCGACCACGCTGTAGTCTCTGCAGACAACTATAATCCGGCGCTCCACCAGATAGTTCGGCACGAAGAAGACACGCTCGCTGCATTCGACGCTCTTGAGAAAATGAAAGCATCCTTGGCCAGCGTACTGAACACGGATGCAGTGGTTGAGGCGGAGTTGAACCTGCTCATCGGCCAGATCAGTGACGATGTCCAATCCACTTTGGACCATGCCGGCGTTAACGTAACCAGCCTCGTAGATTCACTCGACACACTCACTTCCCATATCAGCGCACTGCAACCTGCAGCGGACGCCGCTACCGCAGCTGTTGTCGCTGACCGGGCCACCTTGGAAGCGATTCTCGCCGACGCTCGATCAACCGCCGCGAAGATCCACAATGCACGCGTAGCCGCGGAAGAATCCGCGAACGATCTGTCCGGAAAATAGGAGACGTACCGTGATTTTCTTCGGTCGCCGCGGCGGCCCATCCCGAATGGTGCTATCTATCACCGCAGTAGGTGTACTCGTCCTACTCATGTTCGTCATATTCAATCTTAATGCGCGGTTAGACAACCAACAGCGCGCCAATGAAGCCAGCATCGAGGCCTCAAGCGCAATCGTCAACGTCAACGACCGGTTGACCAACCAACTCCAACAGTTGACCGAGTTGACTCATACAGCCCAGGACGCCTTGGACGCAACTTCTGCGTTAGGACCTCTCCTGGAGCGTTTGGGCAGCGCCATTTCTCCAGCGGCGCAAATGTTGGCATCCAATACTGATGGCGCCCAGTTGACGTATGAGCAATTGACAACCGTTCAAGAAATCCTTACCGAAGTACAAGGCACCGTCAGACCGCTGGTCGAGTCGGCGAGTGCCTTCGGAGGCCAGGGACGACAGCTGCTGGCTATTGTGCAAGGAATTTCCGGCGATCTCAAGAACTCTGTGGAGGCGGCGCGGACTATTAATCAGATGCTGCCGCTCCCCGGTTGATATAAGCCACGACTCATTCACCATCCTTCCGAAACACCATCACGACTGGACCGACATGGAATTGGGCACGAATGCGCTGCAAGAAATCAACTCGCAGCGTGACCTAAACGAACTTCGACGGTTCGACATCCCAGCGTCTGCATTGCCGTATCGCAAGGGCGTCATCCCGCAACGGTTCGATGTTCAGATACCGGACCCCCCCGAACCGGTAGATCACATTACCAGCTATTCCGCAGTCACCAATTGGATGGGCCGTACGGCCGCTGTCTTGGCCATCGTGCTGTTCGCGATGGTACTCATGACCGTCCACAAGGGCCGACTTGTGCAGGAAAGCGCACGAACCATTGTGGACAACTTTCGCTTGACCAACGATTACTTTGCGCAACGGGCAGACCTCTCGGCACCAGCCACCGCCCGAGCTCAGCTCGATGAACTATCAGGCGTACTGGCTCAGCTCAATACGGTAACAGCCACCGATGTCGAATTACTTGCAAGCCTTATTCCAGACGCGCAGGCCTTGCTCGCTGCCGGCCAAGGCGACGTAGCCGTCGCTGATCAGCTTGAGATCATCGCCGGGTCTCTGCAACAGTCCGCGTCCTCGCTGCATCAGATTTCTGCTGCAGCCAACCAGACTGTCACCGAAGTGGACAACGAGCTCACAACAGTTACAGATCTCGTAAACGAACTAAATGCCGAACTGATGCGCACCACCAACAAACTGGCACTCATTCCTCCGCAAGATTCGCTTATTCCCGCACCGGGAGGTAACTGAATGATCACCAAAAAGGTATGGTTCGCGACTGTGCTTGCACTCGGAGCCCTGCCGGCAATCGTTCTGTGCGCAGTCAATCGGTTCCTTCCGGGGGCCGAGGATCTGATTGATCCTCTAGGAAGGCCTTCGCAACTCAGTCTAGAAGTTATCGACTCTGCTCATCAGTTCGACTTATTGACGGAAATTCTGGTGCCTAAACATGCCGATCTTTCCGGTGACATCCAGGCCCTGGGGCCTCTAGCCGACGACCTAGCTGTTCTCACCGACAACGCATCTGGGTTAACGACACAGGCAAGAACGCTCAACTCATCAACCGCTAACGTCAGTTCGATCGCTGCGCCTCTTCCGGATCTGATCGCCAACATTACGGGCCGTGCAAATCAAGCAAGGCCGACAGTTTCCGGTCTCTCAACCGCTGTGGGTTCTGTCACAGCGCAACTCGAAGCCATCAATGATGGACTAGCGACAGTTGGATCGAGTCTGACTTCACTCGGTCCCCGCGCTGCAGCGATCTCGGCGACGTTGGCAAACGTGCGGGAGGAAGCGCGGCACGTCCAGGTATTTGGTCCACTTCTGGCCGTTCTCGGTCCTGCGGTCAACTCCCTCGATCTCCCCGCCATCGGTGTCACTGAGACTCGGTGACACCGATGGCTTCCACTCACTGCGAAAGGCAAAGTGCACATAATGCTTCGGATCTCTTGGGCAATCGCTGCCGGTTTCACGATTGCGTTGTTGAGTGGGATTCTGATTGTCACGCGCGATCTTGCCGTGACCAATGACATTTTCAAAGATGGTGTGCGTCAGGCTGAGTTGGTTGACAGAACTACGGATCAGGCCCTTGAGGGTGCTGCCGAATTGCCCTTTGCGAATGCTGCGGTAAACGAAGGTCTGCCGCACGTCATGGGCGTCCTTGATTCGCTTAGTCGCGCGGATCAGACTCTCGGAGAACTCGGCACGCAATTAGGCGCTCTCGGCAATGCCCTGATGGCGGCCGATGCGCCACTCGTCGGAATCATCGCAGCCGGTGCGGCAGCAACCGATCAGGCGAATGCCGCCGCCGTACCAGCAGGAGAGATCGTTTCCACCCTGTCCGATGCCAACGCGAAGGTTCAGGCTCTGGCTCCTCTCCTTGATACCTCGTTGCAACTGGGGCAGACTATCGATTCAAAACTGCGCATCGCGCTGCTTCTACCTACCGTGGAGTAGAGGTAGAGACAGCCGACTAACATCAACTATTCTCTTACGCGCTTAGATGTTCCAAGCCAGGAGGTTGGGACTACTGCACGATTTGGTGACAGTTTTGACCTGCCCTACGGTTAGGTCACCAAATCTGGTGATGAGTCGAAGGCCTTCCTGGAAGGCTCCGACCATGCCTCGTCCCTATCCTCCCGAGTTCCGCGCCCGTGCTGTCGCGTTGGTTCGATCCGGTAAACAGGTCAAACAGACCGCTTACGAACTGGGCATCAGTGCGGGATGTCTGCACACATGGCTCAAGCAGGACCGTATCGATCGCGGGGAGATCCCCGGCAACACCACGGCCGAATCTGCAGAGCTGAGCGCGGCGCGCAAGCGAATCCGGGAGCTCGAAATGGAGCTGTCGATCATCCGGCAGGCGTCGATGTTCCTGGGCGAGGATAAGCCTCACCCAAAAGGACGCTTTTATGAAGCTTCTATATCTCGTCAACCCCGCAATTGTGTGTTCGAGGCCGCGTTGAGGTGTCGGTAGATGCTCCGGGCGAGGTAACGCTTGAGGATACGACGGATCTCACGGTCGGTCTTGCCCTCGGCACGGCGTCGGTTGACGTAGGCGCGGGTATTGGGGTCGTGGACCATTCTCACCATCGCAATGACGTTCAGAGCTCGATTGATTTGCCTGTCTCCGCCGCGGTTCAAACGGTGCCGGGTGGTGTTGCCCGAGAACGCCGGAATGGGGTTCACTCCCGCGACCGCAGCGAAGGCCGATTCGCTGGTGATCCGGCTCGGATGGGACCACACGACGAGAGTCCTCGCCGCTGTGACAGGCCCAATGCCCGTCTTGTGCAGCAGGTCGGCGGCCGGGCTGTCCTAGACAAGCTCGTGGAGGCGCGCTACGTTCTGGTCGAGCTCGGCGTCGAGATTGAGGATGCGTCTGGCCATCCGGATCGCCTCGGTCCGCGCGATCGCGGTGGCGATGTGCTCCTCGCGCGTTCGCCAACGTGAGACCTCCGCGATCCGGCGAGCACCGAGGGGGCGACGAACGTCGATGCCGAGGTCGGTGATGCGCAACAGGGCGGTAAGCGCGTTGACTGCTCGCGTCCGCTCCCCAGCGAGCTCGTCGCGCACGGTCAGCAGAATCTGCGTCGCAGCGCGCACACCCTCGTCCTGACGCGGGTTGCGCAATTGGTCGGCGGGTAAGGACAGCACCGCGTCGGCGATGCGGTGCGCGTCGATGGGGTCGGACTTGCCGATCCCGTACCGGCCACCGCTCATCCGGGCAGCTTCCACGACGCGGTAGCCGGTGTTGGCTCCTTCGATCACCCAAAGGGCGTCGGCGGCGCCGCAGGCACGGCGCCCGGCCCAGGAGATCGCCCGGGAACGGCCCGCCGCGGTGTTGGGGAACGTCTTTCGTCCCGAGGTGCTCGCCGGCTGCGGTGAGGACGGCGTAGGTGTGGGTTCGAGCGTGAGTGTCCACGCCGATGACGAACAGATGAGTGTGCGCGACAATGGTGCTCACAGGGACCCGGTCCTTTCCTGAGATGGGTGATGACTCGGTCGCTGACGACCGGCGCCGGCCCGGAGAGGATCACTTCGGGGCATACCTGTGATGAGCCACGACCGCGAGGTCGGGCATGCTTCTGATCAAGCTACTGAGGTGGGCCGGGAAGGCGCCGGTCACCCACCGCAGCCGGACAGTTCATAGGCAAGACAGGGCCTTGACCCCGGTTCTTGGACACGCTGAATCCAGCATCTGCTGGGGAAGCGAGATGATCTTCAGTCATGTCACGAAAGAACTACTCGGAGGAGTTCCGGCGCCAGGCGGTCGAGTTGTACGAGTCCACGCCGGGCGCGACGATCCGAGGTATCGCCGCTGACCTCGGGGTCGTGCGCGGTACCTTGACAGGCTGGATCGACCAGTACGGGACCGGCACCAAAACCCACGTCGACGGCACCCGGGTGCATACTCCGGCACGGCCTCATAGCCTGAGCTCCGGCACGGGTAGCGAATCGGAGACCGTCGAGCAGAAACTCGCCCGTCTCGAAGCCGAGAACGCCGCCCTACGAGCGGAAGCAACCAAGCTCACCACCGAACGCCAAATCCTTCGTAAGGCGGCCAAGTATTTCGCCGGGGAGACGAACTGGTGACCCGCTTCCAGTTCGTCGCCGACCATTCCGACACCTATCAGGTGAAGCGGTTGTGCGAGCTCGTCGAGCTCGAGCGTTCGTCCTACTACGCCTGGAAATCCGCCGAGCCGGACAGGACCGCTCGCGCCGCGGCCGACGCGCAGCTGGCCGAACGAATCCGGGCGATCCATACCGAGGACAACACCTACGGAGCACCCAGGATCACCGCAGAACTCAACGATGGCGTCACCGTGAACGAGAGGGTCAACCACAAGCGGGTGGCCCGGGTGATGCGTCAGAACAGCATTGTCGGCTACCGCCGTCGACGACGGGTCACGACCACCGTCCCCGAACCTGCGGACCAGAAGGTGCCCGACCTGCTCGAGCGGGACTTCACCGCCCCTGCACCGAACTGTATCTACGTCGGCGACATTACATATTTACCGATCGAGGGCGGTGCCAACCTGTATCTGGCGACGGTGATCGACTGCTACTCCCGCAAACTCGCCCGGCTGGGCGATCGCCGACCATATGCGCACCGACCTCGTCGCCGACGCTCTCCTTGCTGCTCATGGAGATCGTAATGGATTGTCCGGGTCTATCTTTCACTCCGATCACGGCGCGCAATACACCTCGAAGGATTTCGCTTCCCTCTGCGCCGACCTCGGCGTCACCCAGTCGATGGGTAAAGTCGGCACA